>JBJFGE010000020.1:3550-3974 GCA_051892435.1 Eubacterium sp. | reverse complement strand
AAATTCAGAATGTGCCTCATCGTATAACTCAATGCGGTTTTCGTCTTTGAAGACTCTGGCAGCCGTTGAAAAATCAATGCCATGTTTTACGATATTGATTTTTTCTTTCTCGTCGTCCCACTCAAACTGCATTTTGTATCACTTCCTTACTTGGTTATATTATATCATATTGTAATACAAAATGCAATACTTTTCTCTTACGGCGACTTAAATTTTTTTGAAATAGTTGATTTTATTAAAAATCGCTTGAAACGGCTCTCAAATCTTCATAGTGAAATTATAAAACCTAAAAGGTCAAACTCTTAGCCTACGCCTCTCAAACGCTCTCAGAGGGCTTTAAGAGTGTCTGAGAGACATATTACAATATGTCATTACGTCAAGCAGACACAGCAGAGCTTTCAGACGTCAAGCAGACACAGCAGAG
>JBJFGE010000020.1:1436-3450 GCA_051892435.1 Eubacterium sp. | reverse complement strand
CTTTCAGACTTCAAGCAGACACAGCAGAGCTTTCAGACTTCAAGCAGACACAGCAGAGCTTTCAGACTTCAAGCAGACACAGCAATTTCCCATAAGAATTTAAGAGAAACAGAGGGGGGGAGGGAAATAAAATACTTACTACAGAATTTTTACCGTTTTTGCTCTCCATTTATTCAATATAAATACATTTTACGCAAAAAACAATTGAATATTTCAGAATTTAAATTGTTCAACATTTTTTCTTATTCAAAATTATAAAAACAAATCACTCTTTCAACCTTAAGAATTTAAGAGAAACAGGGGGAGGAGGGAAATAAAATACTTACTACAGAATTTTTTCCATTTTTGCACTAAGTTTTACCTCTTTTGAAGTCTTTTTACTGTATCAGTAGATATATTCAATGCTTCGGCAACCTGTTTTATAGTCATTGTTTCTCTTAATTGCTTAACTTGTACAGCGAGAAATTCTTTTCTGTCAAAATCTTTTAATACGGTTCTAACAGTACGCTCACTACAACCAACCTCATCGGCAATCTGCTGACAAGTCTTTCTTTGAACAGCTAACTGAAATATTCTCTTATTCCGTTCAGCTCTGTCAATCTTTGGCTTATATGCAGACATTTCTTTATATTTCCCCCGTTCTTCACTTGATAACCCTAACATATTGAAAAATGTTTGATTGGTAAATTTATATATATGCTTATCAACAGCTGAAACCACTGTTTTAAATTCAGACTCAGAATACTGCTTTTTAAATGATTTATTCAATTGTTCTGTCCTTTGTACCGCCGATGAACGCTCCATCACCTGCACACACGCATTATAATACAGAAATATGATTGTATTACGCTGACCAACAACATCAAAATTACAGCGTTCTACATATTCTTCAATAAATTTAATTCGCTTCAAATGCAGTGCCTTATACTCTTTATCCGACTTATTTATGCTTGATTTATCTGAATTATCATTATTTCTCGCCCTCTGACTTTTAACAACATTATATCGTTTAATCAGCTGGTCTATATTGTAGGACACGTCGTGCAGCTTAACATCAATTTCGTCTATGTATTTCTCATATTTCAGCGAAGCCGTATTAAACGAAAACGGCAAACGGAATAATCCTGCCGTATTACAGGATACTGCTCTGTCGACGTTCAGAGCAATATATTCTTTTCTGCACACCATTTCCAACACATCACAAAAATGATTTACAACTAATTTCCAGAGAAATAATAGTTTTGAGGAAATTCCATCAATATGCAGCCATATCTGAACACCTCGCCCTGTCATTACTGTTGCTGTCGGACACGGAAACTGGTCCCTGTATTTCGTTTCAAGCAACAGCAACAGCCTACTGATATTATGTGACAGCTCATAGGCGTTAATATCCGAACTGTGATTATCCAAATCAAACACAAGATTGTCAGCAGAAAACAAATACTCTGTTCCTCGGCGGTCAGCATAAGATGAATTTGATGTTATATAATAATCGCAATTGTCATAAACAACAAAATTCTGCAATTGATTGTAGAAGTCTGACGTTTTACAGCAGAACACCTGTTTGAAAACTCCGTCACTATTTCTTAACCACAACTGCCGACAGCCTTCATATTTTTCATTCTGCGGATAAATATTGTTAAAAAATTTCTGTATCTTCTCAGATTGACTTTTTCTGTCTTTCATGATTAGCAATTTTGATTTTTTATTTTTATTTTTCTTATGCTGCGTTTGTGTTTGTGTTTGTATTTTTGTTTGTGTCGGCATTCAAATCACATTTCCTCTCTGTCTTGTTTTAAGTATCACCTCCTCGATATAAAAAATAAAAGTTATAGTTATTATCTGTATCTGTTAGACACAACACAACAAAAACTACAACTTTACTTTAACTGTATTTTTAGATTTTTTCTTAATTTTGCCAAAAAAACCAAAAAAAAATTTTTTTTAATTCTTATGTATTGCAATTTCATTCCAAATATGATATAATAAACTCAAATCGGGTGTGTTGCAACAC
>JBJFGE010000020.1:0-1336 GCA_051892435.1 Eubacterium sp. | reverse complement strand
ATTACAGCTATTTCGAGTTAGTCTGTGTAACTTCGTTTTAGTGTTCGTTCAAGGTTTGCAGACCTTTTCCGAACAGTAATGGGTGTAACACACCCACTTTTTTACTTTAACTGTATTTTTTTTAGATTTTTTCTTAATTTTACCAAAAAAACCGAAAAAAATTTTTTTTAATTCTTATGTCTTGCAATTTTATTCCCAGTATGATATAATAAATTCAAATTGGGTGTGTTGCAACACATTACAGCTATTTCGAGTTAGTCTGTGTAACTTCGTTTTAGTGTTCGTTCAAGGTCTCGCAAACCTTTTTCGAACGGTAATGGGTGTAACACACCCACTTTTTTTTCACTTCTACATTATACCATATTCTGATAAATTTTTCAAGTGTATTTTTATTCAAGTCATCTGTAACCAATTTGTAACCTACTTTTTCGCTGATTTTTACAGCAAAAAAAATTGGAAAATCGGCAAATGGCTATCCATTTGCTATGCTTGTTATTCTTCAAAATTGGACTTTGGCTATCCAAATACGATGCTTGCTCTTCCACTTTTTGAAATATTAATAAATCGCTTTCACTAAATTAGCAAGCAACGCATATGTGTACACATATGCGTTGCTTGCTAATTTACTTTTCTCAATTATGCTAAAATCAACTTTGGCAAAATTATCACAATTATTTTTCGGAGAAAAAGAACATTCACCGTTCTGCACGCTTCACTTTTTTACATCATCTTTAATGCTGCTGTTATAAATAATGCTCAATTATTTCTCATCTGCTTTAACTCCATATTCTCAGCGGATAATTTGTTGACTTGTTCCATAAGTTCGGCTATCTTTTCAGCCTGATTTTCAATTTTCACCTGTTGCTGTTCTCTTACATCTAAAACAGCAGCTCTTTTATCCGCTTCACATTCTTTCAATATTATTGAGAGTTCTTTTTTATAACTTTCTTCTGCTGCTTTAATCTGTTTTTCAAGTTCAGCAACTCTGGCAACATTTTTTGTTTCCGAATCAGCCTTTATTTTCAATGTTTTCTCTAACTCTGCTATATTACCGCTTAACTGTGCATTGATTTCTTTAAATCCTTTGTATTCTTCAACTTTGGCGTTAAGACTATCAATGATGAGCTGCTTGTCGGTAATAATGCTGTCTTTTTCACTTGCAGCCTTTTCAGCGATGTCCAAGCGGTTCAGAATATCCGACTTTGCAGCATTAAGAGAATTATTTTCAGCAGCAAGCGTATCAAACTTATTTTCATAGGCTGCTTTCGCTTCTTCAAGGTTCTTTTTAAGTTCATCAGCGTTGTGTTGTAATTCAATTATGTATTTATCTTTGCTT
>JBJFGE010000019.1:0-17625 GCA_051892435.1 Eubacterium sp. | reverse complement strand
TAAAATCGTCGTGATGGTGGGTTTTACCGCCTGAGCACATAAGCATGCCGTAAGGTCCGTCAATCTCAACAGCATCTGCCCCTGTTTTATCAATAAAGCGAACAACATCCTTCATATACTGCTCTGCCCAATCACAGGCAAGACAACGGCAAATGTGACTGCCGTCATGGTTAAGTGCTTCATCACCCCTTACCGGTCGGTAGTTCTTAACATAGGCAAGAGTGTATGCGCCCATACGAAGTCCTTTTTTATGACCGTAATCATATGCTTTTTTAATGCGGTTAAGATAGTGCTCATTACTGCTTTCCATATTGACGCCTGAGCCAAAGGACTGAATAATCATTTCAAGTCCGATTTCATTACACTGATCAACAGCCTTACGGATTGCACTGCTGCTATTGGAAATAAGGTGGAAAAACAGAACGTTATCTGTGCACCAGGGTGCAATACGGCGGTACATTTCCTTGACCTCAATCAATCTATGCTCATAATAATCACTTGCAAATAAAAGCTCAAAGGCACAAATTGATGAAAGCTCCTCATTCCTTGCGAGCTTAACATTCATACGGTAAAGAGGTGCAACCTCAAGAATATCATAGTGAAAGCGTGCATAGTTTTTAGCATATTTTGAAAGTTCAAGTCCTAAAAACTGAGTTGTTGAATTATAGTCACTGTCAACAAAAAGGGTATCTCTGTTTTGTGTAATCTGCATAACGTCAGTTGCGATATTATCAACAGTTAATGTGTCATCAGCAGTATTTTTAACAGTAATGCGTTTCATAACAACAGGCATACCGTCGTAAATCTCATATCTTACAGTTACTGTTAAAGGCAATTCCCTGCCGATATAGCAAAGCTCAACTGCTTTACCCGGCGGTGGATAAGTGCCATCATAGGTCATTGTGGATGATTTTTTGAAAGGCACTCTTTCCTCACAGGGTACAAGTCTGTATTCGGAAAAATCAAAGGCATCAGCACCGTAAGCCTTTCTGTCAATCCATAGCTCAAAATCACCTCTCGGTGCATCTATCAGTTCAATTTCCTTTTGCAGATTGAAAAAAGAAGATGTTTTGCATCCCCGAAGCTCAATTTCACGGCGTACAAGTCCATTTTCTAAAATCAGCTTTTCTGATTTTTCTGTGATTTGGGCAGGTGTATTTTCTTCATAAACAACCCAGTTTTTCATAAACAAGCCTCCTGTTTGTGTTTTGCGTTTTTATATTACGTCAGATTTTGTAAATCTGTTTTTGACAGTAGTGATTTCTGCATTCACACAATGCAAAAATTATTGTATAATTATTTCAAAGCCTTAGGGAGAAATAATTATGAAGCATACAGTAATTATAACAAAGCATCCAAAGCGTTCGGGAAAGGAGTCAATCCCTGACGGTGCCTTAACAGGCAACGGTGATATGTCCGTTATTCTCGGAAGCGGTGATAACGGATTAAGAATTTTTATATCCAAATGCGACCTATGGAAAGCAAATGAGCGTCCCGATTCCGACGGAGGAATAAAGCCCTTGGGATATGTTGATTTAGATATTCCGAAAAATCTTTATAAAAACTATTACACAGAACAGCGTATGGACGAAGGTGAGCTTTTCTGCCGATTTGCAGAGGGAAAAAGCTTTGTTGAAATTAAAATCATTGCCTGTGCAGTGAAGAATGATATATTTCTCGAAATATCTGCAAGTGATGAAAGGCTAATTTCAAAGCCTTGTCTTACTGTATTCAACTGCAACGCAGACGAATTCAACGAAAGAGAGCAAGACGGTTTACATATAGTAACACGTGTATTTAGTAACAATTCTCTCGCATTTGACTGCAAGGCTTGTGCGGGTATACGTGAATTTTCAAAAAATAAATATGTGGTTTCTGCCTCGACTAATTTTGACAGTGATACATTTGAATCTGATGTAATATCACATCTTACTGATTTTGACGAGAATACTTACAGTCAGGAAACAGAAAATCATATTAATTGGTGGAAGAATTTTTACGGCAAATCCGAATTTAAAATCGATGATGAGCAATTAGAGATTAACTGGTATGCCTGCCAGTATCATCTTGCAATCTGTGCAAGAAATGTAAATTTTCCACCCGGTATTTACGGAAATTTTATTACGACGGAAACTGAAAGATGGCACGGCGACTATCATTTAAACTATAATTATGAAGCACCATTCTACGCAGTATTCTCATCAAATCATCCCGAGCTGTCAGACTGTTATTTTGCACCCTTGGAGGAATTTATCCCAAGAGGACGTGAATACGCAAAGAAGCACTTAAACTGCAATGGAATTTTTTATCCTGTGGGATTACTTCCGAAGGGGTTGTTTTCTGAATACCGTGACAATCCTGAGGAATATGAAAAAATGTATTTGGGCCAAAAGAGCAATGCTTCCTACGCCGCCGTTATTATGGCTATGAGATGGAACAGTACAAGAGATACTGCCTTTGCAAAGGAGCATATCTATCCGTTTTTGAAGGAGGCAGGTAAATTCTGGGAGGATTATCTCGTGTTTGAAAACGGCAGATATGTTATTTATGACGA
Source organism: Eubacterium sp. (assembly GCA_051892435.1). Lineage (GTDB taxonomy): Bacteria > Bacillota > Clostridia > Oscillospirales > Acutalibacteraceae > Eubacterium_R. The sequence continues at coordinate 15,071 of JBJFGE010000019.1, read as the reverse complement.
CGCTATTCACGAGGTACCCTATTACATTGACAACTTTAAGCCACATACCTACAAAAAGCATATTCACGCAAAAAACAATCTGCTTTCCTTAGGGCTTGTGAGAATGATATTTGGGACATTGATTGACATTTCAGAGGCTCTTGATACTGACAAAGAAAAGCGTGAAAAATGGCAGCATATTTTAAATCACATAAGCGATTATCCCACGTTTCATAAAAGATTTAAAACGGTTTTCCGTTATACCGAAAAGGGAATAGCTTGGAATAACGGCAATTTTCTTTGTCTCCAGCATATTTATCCTGCAGGACAGGGAGCTATAAACAGTAATGAGGAAATGCTGAAAATTGCACGTAACACCTTTTCAATTAATGACAGGTGGTGTGACGACAATGCCACAAATTCTGTTTTTCCCTGTGCAGTTAGATTGGGTATCGACTCATCGCTGATTATTAGTAAGCTAAAGCTTAATTATTCTATCCTTCATCCTTACGTAGCTTTATTAATGCAACCTCATTTTCTTCAATAGTTAAATCAACAGTACAGCAATCATCATCAAATTTAGGAGAGATTTTTTCACCCAACATTTGAGAGGATTTTTTGATATGCTCAAGCTCCTCTATTGTTAAAACTGCAGGCTTGCCCATGTCCTCCCAAAGACATACAGGATTTCCGCTTTCGCTGTTAATACGATAAAGCTGTGCCTGAGAAAATTGCGGTGAATTATTAACGTGTATACTTACCTTATATTTGTTATCTGTATCGTCGAAGCTTTGAGCATAGAGCATTAAGAATACATCTCCGTTTTCATCACGAAATGCAGAAAGCTCAACGTTTTCATCTGTTATAGGAAGGCAATATCGGGTGTTTGGAAGCTGTGCTAACAGCTTGAATGCCCAGAAGGCAGGCTTTTTTATACCGTCGTTAGTTAAAAGACCAAAGCCTCCGCAAAATGGGTCAGGGAAGAAAAACAGTTCCTCAAATATATCGGAAAAGGTCCAATAGCTTGAACCGTCAACAATTCCCTGATTATCAAGAACAGTCTTAACTAAAAATGACGATGAACGTGTGGTGTCGTGAATTGCGGCAACACAGTTTGAGCTGATGCTCCATTCTGTGTAAAAAAGAGGAAGATTATCCACTTCACTGCGTGCTCGCTTTGCCTCTCTTGTAAGATAGCCCTTTAGCTCAGGTTTGAAATCATTAACATTGTCAAATATAGGTTGTAGCAGTTTCCTTATAGATTCATTAGGACTGCTTGTTTTCAGCTGTCTGATTTTCTTTAAACGCTGTCTGTTTATTGAATGACCAAGCTCATCGGTTGGGTACTGATGAGTTGTAACAAAATCAACAGGCACATTTTCACTTTTGCAAAAATTCAAAAACTCTGTCAGATGACTGCTTTTTGTTGTGGCAGGCCCGCCTACCATAAGCTTAGGGTTAACACTTTTAAGTGCTTTGACCGTTGCAGCATAAAGGCGGTAATAATCATTCATATTGCCCTTAAAAAAGCAGGAAAGATTAGGCTCGTTCCAAACCTCAAAATACCAGCTTTCCACTTCTTCTGCACCATAGCGATTTATTAAAAATTGTGCAAATTCACGGATAAAATCCTGCCATTCCTCCATTTTCTTAGGAAGTGTAACATTGCCTTTGTAGTGAAACACTGTCTTTTTACCCGAAGCCAAAGGGGACGGCATAAAACCAATCTCAACAAAGGGCTTTACACCGATTTCAAGCAGGCTGTCATAAATTTTTGCAATCTGATAAAAGCTGTAAAGCTTTGTTCGGTTTCGTGTTACGGCAGGTAGGTGGTCAGAAAGTCTTTGACAGACATTCATATCATCATTAAATATACCGTGAAAGCGTACACGTTCTATTCCAAGCTCATCGTGTACCGTTTTTAACTGATTCATATAGTCAGTACGGTGAGCCAGAGCGGCGTGTCCGCTTCCGACGCAGAATTGCCAGTGCTTTGAAACCTGACGGGTTTCACCTGAGTAATCAAGGCAAAATGAAAATTGCTCCATCGATGTTATTCTCCAACATATTCTACAGGTATTTTTTTGTTAATGCTGTCTGACTGATTTGGAATCCAGTCCTTGCCGACAGTTAAATCGTCAGCGCTTTCTTTATGCACAACAACCTTATCAATATTAGAGGCCGTTGAGAAAAATGCATAATCACCTATGCTTTCAATAGATGACGGAATTTCAAGCCTTGTAACCGAGTTACAATATGAAAATGCATCGATACCGATAGTCTTTACCGTATTAGGCAAATCAATTGCTTGGAGATTTTCACATTTTAAGAAAGCCTTGTTTCCGATGCTTGTAAGCCCTTCGTTGAAGGTAACGGAATAGAGATTTGAACACATATAAAATGCGTTATCACGGATTGATACAACGCTTTCGGGAAGAACAACAGTTCCGCCTCCTGTAACTGCTCCCGAATCGTCGGTTTCAAGTGGTGTTTTTCCGTTTGGATAGCAAATCAATTCAGTTTTATCCTTGTTATAAAGCACACCGTCAACAGATATAAAATAGGGGTTGTTCTCATCAACGTTAATGCTTTCAAGAAGCGGACAGTTAGTAAGTGCCCAAACATCAATGGTTTTGATGTTTTTACCTAAATTTAATTCCTTTAGATATTCCGAATTTGACATACTGAATGCCATAAGCTCAGTTACAGGCTTGCCGTCATATGTATCCGGAACTTCAAAAACCTCTTCTGTGGAGGTGCTTTTATATCTGTAAAGACCGCAACCGTCCTCATTATCCTTATATGAGTTTTGATTACTTGTAAACGTATAAACACCAAAAGCACCGAAGGATACTGCTATTGCGACAAAAAATGCAATAAATACTAATATATTCTTTTTCATAAACTATCACCTTTACCCTTTACACTGCATTACTGCACAGCCACATTTTCAGCAGTGCTTTCTTCTTCGCGGTCCGTATTTTCAAGCTGATTTGCCCTTTCCTGCAGCTCCTTGATAATTTCCTCATGTCTGTCCTCTGTGTAATCGTAGAAATGATATGGGATAGCAGACAAAAGTCCTGTGATTGCACTTGCAACAATAGTGATAATAAACACTTTATTACGTATAGCAGGGTCATAAAGAATATTCCAGTCAGATGTGAAGCCCTGCATCTCATAAAGATAAGGAATAAGAAGTGCTGCGGCAGTTGTAATAGGGGCAGAAAGATAAGCAAAAATACCCATACATCCGTCAAGACGTTCACCAGAGATATACTGCTGATAGTCCCAAATATCTGCTGTCATTGAGTTTGTAACAATACCGACAACAGATGTAAGCATAGTTGAAATGTATGTAGAAATAATGATTATTACAAAGCTATCCATATATACGCCGGCAATGGAAAGGAAGGAACAGGCAATAGTTACATATTTACAGAATAGCATGAGTCTTTTCTTACCGAATTTTTTAATAAGCCACGGTGCAAGAAGCATACCGGGAGTCCAAGCAGTTCCCAAAATAGTTGCCATAATGCCAAGCACCCAGTCCTGACGCAGAGCATAAATTATCAGCATATTCACAATATTGATTGCTCCTGTTGAGAAGGTACCAATCCAAGTGGAAGTATTAGAAATCCAAAGATATTTATTTCGAAGCACCTCTTTAAAGCCATGCTTCATATCAACCTGAGGCTTATGTGCCTCCTCCTGAACAACTCTGTCCTTAATACCGAAAACAAGGAAAAGCGCTAAAGGAGCCATTACAATTACAAATCCCGGAACAACATAGCGGTAAGCCTTGATATCAGTCAAACCGCCCATTTTAGCCGCAAGCACAGGAAATACAATATTATAGATAGATGGCAAAAGGCTATAAAGGAAGGAGCCTATGGACATAATTCTTGTACGTTCATTTGTATTCGGAGAAATAACATTTTGAATATTGCTGATTTGACCAAAACAACTACCAAAGCAACTCCAAAACGCAAAGAACAACTGCATAACCCAGAACTTGTTATGATACTCAAGAGTATTATACGGAAACCATACAAGAAGCATCAGGCTTGCAATATACGGAATTATTCCTGCAAGAATCCAGCTACGGTATTTTCCGTACTTTGGAGAAAACTTTTTCAAAACAAACATATTCCAGTATGTAGTGAAAACCTGGATTAAAAATTTTGAGCCTACTACCTGAGGCAAAGCAGGCATAAATCCCTCAAAATATTTTTGAGGAATAAAGAAGCACAAAACGCCCACAACAAGAAATGCTACCGAAGCAAGATTAATAAGCTTCATTGTTTTTTTAGGCGGTGTGCCCAAATTATCGGTGATAATCATATTTATAGGCGAGAACAAATAGCCCAGTATCAGATTGACAAATCCCAGCATTACAAAGTCCATCATTTTAAGCCCGTAAATAGCACCAACGAAAAGACAGCCTGCCGTAAAGGTCAGATTACCTCCTGCATAAGAGGCTGTATTTGAGCCACTTGCACCAACCACGAAGTTTACAAATTCTTATTGGAAACGTATTCTCCCTCTCTCGGCTTATTCCAGTATGTTCCTATATCAAGAACAAAGGTTTTAGCCTTTTGAAATAAATTACTCATATTTTTTACCCCTATTTTTTATTTCACATACACCTGTTATTTAAAACAAGGTTTATCAATAATTGAAACTGATTTATGCATGCACCCTTCAAGCTCAAGCACAACTATTTCATTTTCATCCTTCAGCCACACACCCGGAAGATAAAGTGCCCGTTGAGGACCTACATTCCAGTATCTGCCGATATTTCTGCCGTTTACGAAAACATAGCCCTTTGTAAAGCCATCCATATTAATGAAGCAATCGTCCTTACAATTTGCTTTAAATGTTCCTTTTAAATATGCGGGATACTGATTATTACCGTCATATTTAATCTTATCAAGCTGTTCAATGGGAAGTGTATAAATGTCAAAATCATATATAAACTGCTCGCCTATGCAAACATATCCAAGTCCCTTACGGTCGTGCATTTGCTTTTTGAAATTAATTCGTCCCATAGCCTCAACAAGAATGTCAACCTCGATTTTTCCGTTAAATGCAGGAATGGGGAAATCAAAGCTTTCCGGTGCTATCACACCATATTTTTTCTGCTTTTTCGTAAGCGGTACACTGCGGTCAAATCTGCCTACAAATTTTTTATTCACATAAACGTAGGCGACATCGTGAACACCGTCGGCATAAATGGAAGTGTCGGGATAGCTTCCTTCAATTTCCGTATGATATAAAATCATGCCGTAATTCTGACCGTAATGCTCCATATAATGAGGAATATGGTCGAAATGGTGAGTACCGATATTTTTAATGTTTTCTGCAAGTGATGCACTTTGAGTTAATTCAACCTTACCGATTTTCTGCGTTTTCGGCGGTGGAGGAAGAGGAGGATTAATTTCCTGCTTTTTGCAAAGAATGTCACGTATTACGTGATACTTATACGTGTAATCGCCGTATTCATTAAGCGGAGCATCGTAATCATAGCTTGTTGTTGTAGGCTGATATACATTTTCGTAATTCGCTCCTGCCATATATCCGAAATTCGTGCCGCCGTGGAACATATAGAAATTGAAATTGGCGTCCATTTCAAAAAACTGATTTATGATTTTTGTCAATGTTTTTTTAGAATAAACATTTGCAGAATGATGATGCTTTTCATAGAAATGGTCAAACCAACCACACCACATTTCACTGCACATCAACGGTTTGTCAGGCTGATATTCTTTTATATCCCTGAAGCCGTCAACAGGATATGCACCAAAATTTACAGTTTTAAATTCACCGTCAAGTCCTCCTCCTGAAAGATGATATTTTCCTTCGCCGTCGGAGGTAAACAGAGGAACATCAATACCGTTTTCACGCATTATATCGCACAGGTAAGACAAATACTGCTTATCCCTGCCATAGCTTCCGTACTCATTTTCAAACTGCATCATTAACACAGGTCCGCCGTTTGAAATTTGAAGGGGTGCAAGCTTAGGCATTAGGACGTCAAAATATCTTTTGACGAAGGTGAGATACGGCTGACTATAGCATCTTAAACGCATATTGTCATATTTTAAAAGCCAAGCAGGGAAGCCGCCGAACTCCCATTCGGCACAAATGTACGGACCCGGTCGGAGAATAACATAAAGTCCTATTTTCTGTGCAGTTTCAATGAATTTTACCACATCCTTTTGTCCTTCAAAATCGTATTTTTCCTCCTCAGGCTCGTGCACATTCCAGGCAACATACGTTTCAACTGTGTTAAGACCTGCCGCTTTAAGCTTTAAAAGTCTGTCATCCCAATATTCACAGGGAATACGGAAATAATGCATTGTACCGGAATAAATGTTGAATTTCTTACCGTTTAAATAAAAATCTTTTCCTTTTATTTCAAACATAGTATTTATCTCCTGTTAATTTTTAACTGTGTTCGTTCTCCCGAATTAAGAAAAATATTTTTTACAGGTATTGTCATATTTGGTGATATCGGTGTTTCACAGTCTTTTTTATAGTCAATAAATATCCTGTAATTTACATCATAATCAGTGGGGTTATAAAGCTCTGCTGTAAAATCATTGTCTGTCATATCCTTAACGGAGCACTCAATATGGTCAAGTGCAAAACAAAATCCTGTGTCAGATTGAATATACACCGCAGGAATTTCAGCGTATGTCAGCATTGCGGAAACCTCACACCAGCAGGAGCCGATAGGTACTTCGCCAACATTATTAGTACCCTCCCAATCAGATAGGTTTACTCTTTCGTTAATACGACCGACAGGGTTTACTGCTTGGCTGTATATAGGTGAAATCAATTTTTTCACAAGCTTGCTCTTTTGTGAAGCAGCAATTAAGGTCTTCATATAAATTCTGTTCATCATCTTTTGACGGTGAGCAGGATTATTGTGCCACACATAGCTTGCATACATAGGGTTTTCGGGAGTGCTTACATATTGAGTTATGTTATGAGAAATATCCTTGAGCAGTTCAAGATAAGCCTTATCACCTGTTGCTCTGTAAAGATGCAAAAGTGACTCTCCCGACATTGTGCATATGCCCGGTGCGGCATGCTTGTTCTGAACGCTTGCCCATACTGCACCTGTTGTTGCAGTACCACGCTCAAAAAACTGTGTGTCTTCCTTATATGCATAGTCGTATCCAACACACCAGCTTGCACACAGCGAAGCAGTATCAACTGAGCATCTCAACCACTTTTTGTCATTTGTAAAACGGTAAAGTATAACAAAGCTTTCTAAAAGTGCAAATGCCGACTCGCTGTCAGGACAGGCTAAAATTTCTCCCGGACCACCTGTTGAATAGCCTTTTAATACGTAATTTTTGTAGTATTCTTCGCCGATTTTTTCTGCTGTTTCAAGATATTTCGGACAGTTAAAATATGACGAGCACAAGGCAAGTCCTGCACATACAAGACCGCCACTTGCTGAGCCGTGAACATAAGGCTCAAGCTTTTCAATATCAATGAATTGTCCGATTTCACCGTTCTTTTCATAAAATGAAATGAAAGCGTCGGCAAGACTCCTCAATCCGTTATTCCATAAATCAGTTATATCATTTCCGTTTTCCTTTAGGAAAATTAACTGCTTTGCTATATAGTAAAGAGCGTCTGCATTTTTACGGCTCATAACAATATTTTTATCATCGCAATTGCAGGTGTTATCTCCGTATGCTTTACCATTATAAAAAATACCGTATAAAAAACCGCTTTTATGCTGTAGCTTTTCAAAAACAAAATTAAGAGTTTTACGGCTTTTTTTCTTTGTTTCATCATTGCCGACAGCAAAGCCCGAAAGGGTATTCATCGCTCCGCCTACCCAGCCTGTTTGCCACTGACTGCAAATTCCGCTGCTTGCTTCCGATGATTTATAAAAGCCGTATTCGTCTACCCAATTACGTTTATTATACTTGTCTTCAATAAGGCTGAAAGCGTAATTCCAAGGAACCTGATTTGGATGACTTACAGGAAGTCCATGCTTTTGTCTTAATTTAAAGAATGTGTTTAAAAATTCACTTATACTTTCACATTCAAAGCGGTACTGAGTATATGAAAAAGTCGCTTTATCTCCTGCGTTGAAGGTAACTGCCTTATCGTCCGATTTTTCATTTGTTGTGCACATTCCGTATTTAAAAGGAGTACGTACACAAGGGGATGACAAAATAAAGCTTACAGTCCTGATGTCGCTGTTTTCCTTTACAGCAATTCCGAAATTGCCGAACTCATTTTTTTGCTCGAAGAACAGGAGAAATCCTGTTTTGCTTTTCTTTAAAAAGTACCCTATACAGGGGACTGATAAATCTCCTACGTTTAACTGAACACAGCCGTTTCCGTCTTTATTCAGTCGAGGAACATCTGATATTACCGTTTCATTTGTGAATTTTTTTGCCTCTTCCTCTGTGAGCATTGGAGGATATTCCCTACAAAGACTGTGAAAACGATTGCCATTATAAAGTGCAGCGGGGGCAAATACATAATTATCTGCATTCCACGCAGGCTCTTCAATTACTAAGCGTAAAGCTGATTTCTCAGTCTGATTATTTTTAACTGTTAAAACCGCCTCTGTGTGCAGCCCTGAGTATTTAACTTCTTTAGTATGTATTTTTACTGATATATCGTTATTCTCATCAATACGAAATTCGTTTAACGGGGTGTTATCCTTTGTATAATGCTTAACGGAAAAATATTCCATATTAATCTCCTAATCAGAATGATTCGTCAACCTTAATTGAAAGCTGAGTATAAATTGTGCTCTGGATTTCTTTTTTCATTATAACTCTGTCAAAAATAACCTTAACAGCATTATATCCCTGTTCAAAGGGTTGTTGACAGATTGTGGCAAGAACATCTCCTCTCAGCAACGCATCTCGAGTGATTTTTGTATCATCAAATGTGCAGACACGTATCTTATGGGTATGTTCTCTAACTGCCTTGAGTGTACCGTTTACGCCACCTGCTGTAGTATATACAAAATCTATTTCGGGATGCTTTTGAAGTGCATCCTTCATTTTTTTATAGGCGATTTCATCATCGTCGTTGCTTTCAGCCACACCTATGAGATTGATTGTGGGATAGTCCTTCTTTAGAATTTGGATTATTCCCTCAACTCTCTGTCCGTGACCCTTGTGCTGAGAGCTACCCGTTATGATGTAAAGATTAGCATTTCCGGATGAAATAAGCCCTGTTATTCTTCCTGCAATGCGACCGCTTTTGAGATAGTCACAGCCTACATATACTGCATCCTTAACTCCCTCAAGAGCACTGGAAAGCATTATTATACGTATTGATTTTTTTTGGAGAGCACAAATTTTTTTCTCCACTCTTTCGTCGCATATAGGGGTTAAAATTACATGTGATGTATCTTCGGGAAGATTATCAAGAATATTCAGCAGATTCTCTGCGTCATATCCTTTAAATTCAAAAAGAGTTATCTTAAAGCCGTAGCTTTCAAATTCCTCCTGTGCCGCAAAAATTCCGTCCTTTACGTCGTCAAAAAAGGGGTTTCCTATACTATTCAAAATTACAGCGATTTGGATAGGCTTGCCTGAATAAACAAGGGCTTTGCCTATAATGTTAGGCTTGTAATCATACTGCTTTGCTATTTCAAGTATTCGATTTTTTGTCTGCTCGCTTATTCCGGGCCTGTTTTTTAAAGCACGGTCAACCGTACCTCTGCTGACCCCTGCAAGTCTCGCAATTTCCTTTACTGTAATAGGCATCTGTATTCCCCTTGATTTTTAATAAATTCAATGCTATAATTATATTACCGTGCACGTGCACGAGCTTTTCTCTATTATATAGTGTAGAAAAGAGATTGTCAAGGAGGAGGAATAATGAATACCAAAAACAGAGAAAAACATATTGAAGTCGGAAAAACACTTGCCGATAAGCTTTCTGTAAAGGAGCTTATTTCACAGCTTATGCATTATTCAAAGGGTATAGACCGTCTTGGCATCAAGCCGTATGTGTGGTGGAATGAGGCTTTGCACGGAGTTGCAAGGGCAGGTATTGCCACCGTATTTCCTCAGGCAATTTGTTTGGCTTCCTCCTTCAGTGAGAATTTAATGCTTGAGGTTGCAAAAGCCATCTCAACGGAGGCACGTGCAAAATTTAATGAAAGTCAGAAAAACGAAGATTACGGGATATATAAAGGTCTTACTATGTGGTCACCTAACATCAATATTTACCGTGACCCAAGATGGGGCAGAGGTCAGGAAACATATGGAGAGGACCCCTATCTCACAGGAATTTTAGGAACGGCATTTATAAAGGGCTTGCAGGGTGATGACCCAAGGTATATTAAAACAGCCGCCTGTGCAAAGCATTTTGCCGTTCACAGCGGACCTGAGGAAGACCGACACAGCTTCAACTCAGTTGTATCAAAAAAGGATATGTTTGAAACATATCTGCCTGCGTTCAGAAAAGCAGTAAAGGACGCAAAGGTTTGCGGAGTAATGGGTGCTTATAACCGTGTAAACGGTGAGGCGTGCTGTGCCTCTGATACTCTTATAAATAAGATTTTGAGAAACAGCTGGGGATTTGATGGCTATTTTGTATCCGACTGCGGAGCATTGCCTGATATTGTATATCATCACAAGCTGGCAAAAAATCCGCTTAAAGGAGCCGCTATGGCTTTGAATACAGGATGCGATTTGGAATGCGGTAAATTCTACAGATTGCTTTATTTTTCATACTTAAATCACTATGTGAACAAGGAAACTCTTAGGCAGTCTGTTTCAAGGCTTTTGGCTATCAGAAGCAGTCTTGGAATGTTTGATAAGGACTGCTTATATAACAGTATTTCTCCCGATGAAAATGCAATTTCAAAGCACGAAGAATTATCAGTAAAAGCAGCAGAGGAGGGGATTGTCCTTCTTGAAAACAACGGTATTCTTCCTCTGAAAAGCAGTAATCAAAAAATTCTCGTAGTAGGCTATAATGCTGAAAATGATCTTGCATATCTCGGAAATTATTGCGGTACACCAAAGCGTTTCTGCAAGGTTACAGAGGCAGTAAAGGGCTATAATCCTGACACAGAATACGTGCAAGGATATTCTTATAATTTAAAGGAAAACAATGCTTTACAGAGTCAGGCAATTGAGCAGGCAAAAAATGCAGACTTAATTTTAATGTGCACAGGACTCGACTGCTCCTTTGAGGGAGAACAGGCAGGAGAGCTGCTGCAGGGTGGCGGAGGAATGCTCGGCGAGCAGGGCGACCGTCAATCTCTGTCACTTCCTGATGTTCAGCAGGAGCTTATGAAAAAGCTTATTGCACTTGGTAAAAATATAATCATTCTTAATTTCTCAGGCGGTTGTATAGATTTGAGAGGATGCAAAGGTTATGCAGATGCGATTTTGCAATGCTGGTATCCCGGTGCAATGGGCGGAAAAGCCATTGCAAATATTCTTTTCGGAAATACATCACCGTCAGGAAAGCTTCCTGTAACCTTTTATAATTCCATTGATGATTTACCTGATTTTGAGGATTACTCAATGGAAAACAGAACCTATCGTTATTTTGACGGTTCTGTTCAATATCCCTTCGGATACGGTCTTACCTATACGGGTTTTTCTTTAACGTCATATTTGCTGAAAGGAAACGAGCTGATATTAACTGTGAAAAATACAAGCGATACAGGCTGTTACGAAACATTACAGCTATATATGACCTGTCCCGAAACGGATTATCTTAATCCCATTCGCTCACTGATTAAAATTGAACGGTTTTATCTGTCATCAGGTGAGGAAAAGGAGATAAGCATTCATTTGAATGACAGCGATTTTTATTCCGTAAACGAGTCAGGCGATACCGTTTATCTATCGGGAAAATATGCTTTGCACCTGACTGACGGACAAAATATTCACTGCAATATAGGTGAACACATAAATAAAAAGGAAACAACTATAATTGAAAAATGCCCAATTTAAGAAGGTGAAAATATGAATTATATTGGCGTCGATTTAGGTACATCAGCCTGTAAAATGCTTTTGGTTAATGAAAAGGGCAATGTTATAAATTCCGTAACAGAGGAATATCCTATTTATTTTCCTCACCCATCATGGAGTGAACAAAATCCTACTGACTGGTGGAATGCTTGTGCTTCGGGTATAAAAAAGCTTACTGCGGATTTTGACAAATCTCTTATCAGAGGTATAGGTATTGCAGGTCAAATGCACGGACTTGTTGTCCTTGATAACAATGATGAGGTTATTCGTCCTGCAATTTTATGGAATGACTCGAGAACTGCAAAGCAGGTTGACTATCTTAACGAAACGATTGGACAGGATAAGTTAAGTAAATATACCGCTAACATCGCTTTTGCAGGCTTTACTGCACCCAAGCTTTTATGGATGAGAGAAAATGAGCCTGAATTATTTGGCAGAATATCGAAAATAATGCTGCCTAAGGACTATATTGTTTATCGTCTGACAGGTGCTCATTCAACAGATTACTCTGACGCATCGGGTATGCTTTTGCTTGATGTTGAGCACAAATGCTGGTCCAAGGAAATGTGCGATATATGTCATATCAGCGAAAATCAGCTTCCTAAGCTTTATGAAAGCTATGATGCGGTGGGGACAGTAAAAGCAGAAATTGCAAAGGATTTAGGATTATTTGAAAGCGTTACCGTATGTGCAGGTGCAGGAGATAATGCTGCGGCGGCAGTAGGAACAGGTACAGTCAGTAACGGTGGGTGTAACATCTCCGTGGGAACATCGGGAACAATTTTCATCAGCAGTAACAGCTTTAGTGTTGACAACAACAATTCTCTTCACAGCTTTGCCCACGCAGACGGCGGATATCACCTTATGGGATGTATGCTTTCAGCGGCATCCTGCAACAAGTGGTGGATGGAGGATATTTTAAAAACAAGTGATTTTTCCGAAGAGCAGGAAAAGATACCTTATGAAAATTTAGGCAGAAATCATATCTACTTTCTCCCCTACCTTATGGGTGAACGCAGTCCTATAAACGACACCGATGCCAGAGGTACATTCATAGGTATGACAATGGATTCCGCAAGAGCAGATATGACTCAGGCGGTTTTAGAGGGCGTTGCCTTTGCAATGCGTGACAGCTTCGAGGTTGCAAAAAGCCTTGGAATTAATATTGAAAGGTCCAATATCTGCGGCGGCGGAAGTAAAAGCAGTCTTTGGAAAACAATTTTTGCAAATGTTCTGGGCATCCCCCTTGACACTGTTAAGACTGAACAGGGACCCTCCTACGGAGGTGCAATTCTCGCTATGGTTGCCTGCGGTGAATATGACAGCGTCAAATCGGCAGTAGATGATTTAGTGGAAATTAATGATACTGTTTATCCCGATAAGCATCTTATGAGCCTGTACGAAGAACGCTACAGTCAGTTTAAAAAAATATACCCGTCTGTAAAAAATCTTTTTAAAGAAATTAAATAAAGGAGAAGGTATTATGATCACAAATATTCCGAATGTTAAGCTAGGTATTATTGCCGTTTCACGTTCCTGCTTTCCTATGTCTCTGTCAGAAAGACGTAGAAAAGCAGTTGTAGAGGCATACGGTGACGATATTTATGAATGTCCTGTTGTTGTTGAAAACGAAACAGATGCTCAAAAGGCTGTTGATGATATAAAGAAAAACGGCGTAAATGCTCTTGTGGTATTCTTGGGTAATTTCGGACCGGAAACACCTGAAACCCTGATTTCAGAATGGTTTGACGGACCGATTATGTATGTTGCCGCCGCAGAGGGTGACGGTGATTTAATCGACGGCAGAGGCGATGCATACTGCGGAATGTTAAACTGCTCCTACAATTTAGGCCTTCGCAATAAGACTGCATATATCCCCGAATATCCTGTCGGCACAGCAGATGAGCTTGCAGAAAAAATAAGAGAGTACATACCTATCGCAAGGGCTGTTATAGGATTTAAGGGACTGAAGATTATAGCATTTGGTCCGAGACCTGACGATTTTCTCGCCTGCAATGCACCTATTAAAGCACTTTATGATATGGGCGTTGCTGTTGAAGAAAACTCCGAGCTTGACCTTTTAGTTGCCTACAATAAGCATAACAACGACCCAAGAATTTCCGAAAAAATCGAAGAAATGAAAAAGGAATTAGGCGCTGACAATAAGTATGCAGGTATTCTTCCACGTCTGGCACAGTATGAGCTTACTCTTCTTGACTGGGCAGATGAGCATAAGGGCACAAGACAGTATGTTGCTTTTGCCAACAAGTGCTGGCCTGCTTTTCAGACAGAGTTTAAATTTGTTCCCTGCTATGTAAACAGCCGTCTTGCTGCAAGAGGCATTCCTGTTGCCTGCGAGGTGGATATCTACGGTGCACTCAGCGAATATGTCGGCGTTTGCGTATCCGGTGGCGCAACCACTCTCCTTGATATTAATAATACCGTTCCTAAATCAATTTATGATAAGGCAATAAAAAACAGCAGTAACAAGCGTATTTCGGAAACCTTTATGGGATTCCACTGTGGCAATACTGCCTGTGAGCTTCTGAAAAATCCTCATATGGGCTACCAGCTTATAATGAAACGTGACCTTGAGCCTGAGCTTCCCGAGCCTGATATCACAAGAGGTACTATTGAGGGAAATGTTAAACCGGGAGAAATTACTTTTTTCCGCTTGCAGTCAACAGCAGATACTCAGCTTAAAGCATATATTGCACAGGGTGAGGTTCTTGACGTTGATTGTGAAAGCTTTGGCTCAATAGGTGTGTTTGCCATTGATGAAATGGAACGCTTTTACCGTCACGTGCTTATTCAAAAGCGTTTTCCACATCACGGTGCAGTTGCTTTCGGTCACCACGGCAAAGCTCTTTATGAGGTGTTTAAATATCTTGGCATTGCCGATATTTCATATAATCAGCCGAAATCAATCCCATACCCAACAGAAAATCCATTCGAATAATTTTTATGAGTATGAAAATCCCTCAACTGATGACAGTTGAGGGATTTTATCAATCGAAGCTGGGGTTTGTTGCGTAATAATTTTTACTGTCAAGCCTGTCGGTAACAAGCCTTAGACCTTCCCATCCACATCAATCCTGTAAAAAA
>JBJFGE010000018.1:0-68125 GCA_051892435.1 Eubacterium sp. | reverse complement strand
AGGGCGAAGTTGTTAAAGCAGTCATCGTTCGTACAACTAAAGGTGTACGTCGTGACGACGGTCAGTATATCCGTTTTGACGAGAATGCTGCCGTAATTATCAGAGAGGATAAAACCCCTCGTGGCACCCGTATTTTTGGACCCGTAGCTCGTGAGCTTCGTGAGAAGGATTATATGAAAATCCTTTCTCTCGCTCCCGAAGTACTTTAATGGAGGTGCGAAGATATGAGTAAAATGTTTGTTAAGTCCGGTGATACCGTTATGGTACTCAGCGGTAAGTCAAAGGGCGTTAAGGGCGAGGTTATCGCTGTTAGTCCGTCAGAAGGTAAGGTTATCGTTAAGAAGGTAAACGTTGTTACTAAGCACGTTAAGCCTCGTAAGATGGGCGAGCCCGGTGGTCTTATTGAAGTAGAATCAGCTCTTTATGCATCAAAGGTTCAGCTCGTATGTCCTAAGTGCGGCGAGGCTACACGTGTAGGTCATAAAAAGGGCGGTATCCGTGTTTGTAAGAAATGCGGAAATGAGTTTTAAGTAAGGGAGGACATAACTAATGGCTGCTGTATTGAAAGAAAAATATCAGAGCGAAGTAGCTCCGGCATTGATGAAAAAATTCGGTTACAAGTCTGTTATGCAAATCCCAAAGCTTGACAAGATTGTTCTCAATGTTGGTTGCGGCGAAGCTCGTGAAAACTCAAAGGTAGTTGACGCTATCACAACTGACCTTGCTACTATTACAGGTCAGAAGCCGATTGTATGCCGTGCAAAGAAGTCTGTTGCTAACTTCAAACTTCGTGAGGGTATGCCAATCGGTGTAAAGGTTACTCTTCGTGGAGAAAGAATGTATGAATTCCTTGACAGATTCTTCAATCTCGCTCTTCCAAGAGTACGTGACTTCAGAGGTATTAATCCAAATTCATTTGACGGCCGTGGCAACTATGCTATGGGTATCAAAGAACAGTTGATTTTCCCTGAAATCGATTATGATAAGATTGATGCTGTTCGTGGTATGGACATCATCATGGTAACAACTGCAAACACAGACGAAGAGGCTCGTGAACTTCTCAAGTTAATGGGCGCTCCGTTCGCAGAGTAAGGAGGGATTATCGTGGCAAAAACATCTATGAAAGTTAAGGCTGCTAAGCCTGCTAAGTATTCAACAAGACAGTATAACAGATGCAAAATCTGCGGTAGACCTCACGCTTATCTTCGTAAGTACGGTGTATGCAGAATCTGCTTCAGAGAGCTTGCTCACAAGGGCGAGATTCCCGGAGTTAAAAAGTCATCTTGGTAAGAACTGAGAATTGCTAATCTATAAGGAGGAAATATCAAATGCATATTACAGATCCAATCGCTGATATGCTTACAAGAATTCGTAATGCAAATTCAGCAAAACACGATACAGTAGATATTCCTGCGTCAAACATGAAGAAGGCAATTGCTCAGATTCTTGTTGATGAAGGTTATATCAAAACATATAAGGTAATTGAAGACGGCAAGCAGGGTGTTATCCGTGTAACACTCAAGTACGGCGAGGGTAAGAGTCAGGTTATCACCGGACTTCGCAGAGTATCTAAGCCGGGTCTTCGTATTTACTCAAACGTAGAGGAAATGCCTAAGGTTATGAAGGGACTCGGTGTTGCAATCGTTTCAACTTCAAAGGGCATTATGACAGATAAAGAAGCTCGCAAGCAGAACGTTGGCGGCGAGGTTTTAGCATTCATTTGGTAAGGAGGTACAGTCAGGATGTCACGTATTGGTTTAAAGCCTATTACAATTCCTGCCGGCGTTGATGTTCAAATCAATGGCAATGCTGTTACCGTAAAGGGACCAAATGGTACTCTTTCAATGGATGCTCATCCAAACATGGCTATCAGCGTTGAGGGCAGCGAGATTATCGTTAGCAGACCTAACGACGAAAAAGAAAACAGATCTCTTCATGGTCTTACACGTTCACTTATTGCTAATATGGTAACAGGTGTAACAGAAGGCTTTAAGAAGAATCTTGAAGTAAACGGTGTTGGTTACCGTGTTCAGATGCAGGGCAATACTCTTGTAATGAACCTCGGTTTCTCACATCAGGTAACAATGGAAGCTCCGGAAGGTGTTAAGATCGAATGCCCATCAGCAAACGCTATCGTAATCAGCGGTGCTGATAAGCAGAAGGTTGGTCAGTTCGCAGCACAGGTTCGTGAGAAGAGACCACCTGAGCCATATAAGGGCAAGGGTATCAAGTACGCCGAAGAGCATATCCGTCGTAAAGAAGGAAAAGCAGGTAAGAAATAAGGGAAGGAGTGAAATACAATGGTTTCAAGACAAGATGCTAACAAAGCAAGACAGAAGCGCCACACAAGAGTACGTGGCAAAATCAGCGGTACTGCTGAATGTCCAAGACTTAACGTATATCGCTCTCTCAGCAATATTTACGCTCAGCTGATTGATGATGTTGCAGGTGTAACAATCGCAGCAGCTTCAACAGTTGAGAAGGACTTCACAGAGTACGGCGGAAACGTAGAGGCAGCTAAGGCTGTCGGTAAGACATTAGCAGAAAGAGCCAAAGCAAAGGGCATTGAAGAATGCGTATTTGACAGAGGCGGTTACGTATATCACGGTCGTGTGGCAGCAGTTGCTGACGGCGCTCGTGAAGGCGGACTTAAGTTCTAACGAAGGAGGAAAATTTTTATGGCAAAGATTGACGTATCTTCAATGGAACTTGAAGAAAGAGTAGTAACAATAAACCGTGTATCAAAGACAGTTAAGGGCGGTAGAATTTTCAAGTTCGCAGCTCTTGTAGTTGTTGGTGACGGAAACGGTCTTGTTGGCTTCGGTATCGGTAAGTCAGGCGAAGTTCCGGACGCTATCCGCAAGGGTATCGAAGACGCAAAGAAGAACATTATTAAGGTTGCTCTTAAAGGCACAACAATTCCACACGAGGTTAAAGGTAAGTTTGGCGCAGGAGAGGTTCTCCTTATGCCTGCTCCAAAGGGTACCGGTGTTATCGCAGGTGGTCCTGTTCGTGCCGTTGTTGAGACAGTTGGTATTAAGGATATCAGAACAAAGGCTATCCGTTCTAACAATCCTTGCAATGTTGTAAGAGCAACAATCAATGGTTTGAGCCAGCTTCGTACAGCTGACGAGGTTGCTGCAGTTCGTGGCAAGTCAACCAAGGAAATTTTAGGTTAAGGAGGGTGGAACAATGGCAGATATCAAAATCAAGCTTACAAAGAGCTTAATCGGCAGCAAAGCAGACCAGATTGCCACAGCCCACTCTCTCGGTCTTCGCAAAATCGGCAACGTAACAGTTCAGCCTGATAATGCACAGACACAGGGTAAGCTTGCTAAAATTGCTCACCTTGTAACTATCGTAGAAGAATAAGGGGAGGTGCAGATCATATGAAATTACATGAACTTTCTCCTGCTGAAGGCTCTAAAAAGAGCGTAAAGAGAATAGGCAGAGGTACTGCTTCAGGACAGGGCAAGACTTCAGGTAAAGGCCAGAAGGGTGCTAAGTCACGTTCCGGCTATAGCAGACGTCCCGGATTTGAAGGCGGTCAGATGCCTCTTCAAAGAAGAGTTCCTAAGAGAGGATTTAATAACATTTTCGCTACTGAGTATGCAACTGTAAATGTATCTGTTCTCAATGACAGATTTGAAGACGGTGCTACTGTAGATGCTCAGAGCCTTAAAGATGCCGGTGTTCTCAAGAAGACACTTGACGGCGTTAAGGTTCTTGGCAAGGGCGAAATCACCAAGGCGCTTACAGTTAAGGTTGCAGCTGTCAGCGAGTCAGCTAAAGCAAAGATTGAGGCTGCAGGCGGCAAGGTGGAGGTGCTCTAATGATTAAGACCATCGTAAATGCGTGGAAGGTACCTGATATCAGAAAAAAGCTTCTGTTTACAGCGTTCGTTATCCTCGTTTTCAGAATAGGTTCAGTCATTCCGGTACCGTTTCTCAACATTGTTGATGAAATCAGTGTTGGTAAGGGAAATACAATTCTCACATATTTAAGCCTGATGACAGGTAGTGCTTTCACATACGGTACTATTTTCGCTATGTCAATCACACCTTACATCAACGCTTCAATTATCATGCAGCTCCTTGCAGTTGCAATTCCTGCACTTGAAAGATTACAGAAGGAAGGCGAAGAGGGCAGAAAGAAGATTGCTTCTATCACCCGTTTCGTAACAGTTGCACTTGGTCTTTTACAGTCACTTGCATATTACTTCTATCTTCGTGCAAACGGATATCTTATGACTGCTGCTGACGGAACAGCTTTCTCAGGCTTTGACGCAGTATTTCAGGCAATCGTAATTGTTGCTGTGCTTACAGCAGGTACAGCAGTTATAATGTGGCTTGGTGAACAGATTACAATCAGCGGTATCGGTAACGGTATTTCCATTATCCTTTTCGCAGGTATCGTATCTCGTTTCCCAACACTTATTAAGCAACTCTTCCAGTATCTTGATACAGGTAGACTTGTTTACAGAATTCTTGTTCCTGTAGTATGTGTAATCTTCGTTCTTATGATTGCATATATCGTATTTATGGACAATTCAGAGAGAAGACTTCCGATTTCTTATGCTAAGAGAGTTGTCGGAAGAAAGATGATGGGCGGTCAGTCAACACATATGCCGATTAAGGTTAATATGAGCGGTGTACTTCCTGTAATCTTTGCTTCATCTATTCTCTCGTTACCCGGAACAGTTCAGATGTTCCTTTCATCAAGCAAGTACGAGGGTACCTTCTGGGAGAAATTCTTTAATGCATTCCAGAGTGATTCCTGGTGGTACGCAGCAATGTACTTCCTGCTTATAATTTTCTTTGCTTATTTCTACAGTACAATTCAGTACAACCCAATAGAAATGGCAAACAATCTTCGTAAAAATAACGGCGCAATCCCGGGTATCAGACCTGGTAAGCCAACCTCTGATTACATTCTCAGAGTTCTTTCAAGGCTTACACTTATCGGTGCTTTGATGCTTTCGGTTATCGCTCTGTTCCCGATTGTTTACTCACTTATTTGTGATATGGCAATTCAGCCTCTTACTGAGGGCGGTTCAGACGGCGGTATGTCTATCTCACTTGGCGGTACTTCACTTATCATTATGTGCGGTGTTGCTCTTGAGACAGTTCGTCAGCTTGAATCACAGATGATGATGCGTCATTACAAAGGCTTCCTTGATTAATCATAAAGGAGTATTACTATGAAACTTATTCTTCTCGGAGCACCGGGTGCAGGTAAAGGCACACAGGCAGAAAAGATTGTAGAAAAGTATGGTATCCCGGCAATTTCAACAGGTAACATTCTTCGTGCTGCTGTTAAAGAGGGCACAGAGATGGGACTCAAGGCTAAGTCATTTATGGACGCCGGCGGTCTTGTTCCTGATGAGGTTGTAATAGGTATTATTAAGGACAGACTTAAAGAAAAGGATTGCGAAAATGGTTTCATTCTCGATGGTTTTCCGAGAACAATTCCTCAGGCTCAGGCTTTAGAGGATGCAAATGTTGAAATCGATAAGGTTGTTGACATTGAAGTTCCTGACGAGAAAATCACAAAGAGAATGAGCGGTCGCCGTGTATGTGCAAAGTGTGCAAACTCATATCATATGGAATATAAGAAGCCAAAGGTTGAGGGTGTTTGCGACGCTTGCGGCGG
This sequence comes from Eubacterium sp., assembly GCA_051892435.1. Lineage (GTDB taxonomy): Bacteria > Bacillota > Clostridia > Oscillospirales > Acutalibacteraceae > Eubacterium_R. The sequence goes on along the minus strand of JBJFGE010000018.1, from coordinate 62,473 downwards.
CGAATTGATTCAGCGTAAAGACGATGCTCCTGAAACAGTAAAGGCTCGTTTGGTTGAGTATCATCAAATGACAGAGCCTCTTAAGGACTTCTATGAGAAGCTTGGTAAGCTTGTTGTAGTTGAAGGACAGGAAGAGGTTGCCGATACTACAGCATTCGTTTTTGCCGCATTGGAGGATTAACATGGTAGTGCTTAAAAGCAGTCGAGAATTAGAGCTTATGAAAGAAGCTTGTCAAATTTCGGCTGAAGCATTAATGGTAGCAGGCGAGGCAGTTAAGCCGGGAGTCTCTACCAAGGAAATTGATGAGATTGCATACAAGTTTATTAAAAAACACGGTGCAACCCCGAATTTTTTGAACTACGGTGGATTTCCTGCTACCGCATGTATATCTATAAATGATGAAGTTATCCACGGTATCCCAAGGGCTGACAGAATTCTCAAAGAGGGTGATATTGTCAGCATAGATTTGGGCGCTGCTAAAAACGGATATAACGGCGATAATGCTGCTACTTTTGCCTGCGGGACTTGCTCTCCCGAGGCAAAGCGGCTGATGGATACAACCCGTGAAAGCCTTTATAAAGGTATTGAGCAGGCTGTTCCCGGCAACAGAATCGGCGATATCTCAAATGCAGTTCAGACCTATTGCGAGGAACGTGGATTCGGCGTTGTCCGTGATTATGTAGGACACGGCGTCGGAACAAAGCTTCACGAAGAGCCAAGCGTACCAAACTTCGGTCACGCAGGTCGTGGCATCAGACTGTTACCCGGAATGACATTGGCAATTGAACCAATGATAAATCTGGGAACCTACAAGGTTAAACAGCTTTCAGACGGTTGGACTGTTAAGACAAGTGACGGCAAGCTTTCTGCTCATTTTGAGCATACTGTTGCAGTAACTGCAAACGGTCCCGTTATAATGACAAAAGTCTGAAGTGTGAATTCAATTGCTGGCGATTACGCCGTAATGTGATTCCAGTTAATGAAAAAAACATCAATCGTAAATATTTAATTTTAGCGAGGTATAAGATGTCAAAGTCAGATATGATAGAAGTTGAGGGTACAGTGGTCGAGGTATTACCTAACACAACATTTAAGGTTTCACTTCAAAACGGCCACATCATTACAGCCCATATCAGCGGAAAGCTCAGAATGAATAACATTCGTATACTTCCCGGTGACAAGGTAACGATTGAGATGTCCCCTTATGACCTTACAAAGGGTCGTATCATTTGGCGCTCAAAGTAATTATTTAGGAGGATATTCAGAATGAAAGTAAGACCTTCTGTAAAGAAAATTTGCGAAAAGTGCAAAGTAATAAAGCGTAATGGAAAAGTAATGGTTATCTGTGAAAATCCAAAGCACAAACAGCGTCAGGGCTAATCCTGAATTAATAATCGGAGGTAAATTGTAAAATGGCACGTATTTCAGGTGTTGACTTACCTAATGACAAAAGAGTTGAAATCGGCCTTACCTATATTTACGGTATCGGACGTACAACTGCTAGTCAGGTTATCGCAGCTACCGGTATTAATCCGGATACACGCTGCAGAGATTTAACAGAAGACGATGTCAAGAAGCTCAGTGATTATATCACTAACAACCTTACAGTTGAAGGTGATCTTCGCAGAGATACAGCTTTTGATATCAAGAGACTTATAGAAATTGGCTGCTATCGTGGCGTTAGACATAGAAAGGGTCTCCCTGTAAGAGGTCAGACTTCTAAAAACAATGCACGTACACGTAAGGGTCCTAAAAAGACCATAGCTAATAAGAAGAAATAAGTAGGAGGAAACAAAACAGTATGGCTACTAAAAAGACCACAGGCTCACGTAAACGTCGTGAGAAGAAAAATATTGAACGTGGTGCTGCCCATATTCAGTCAACCTTCAACAATACAATCGTAACAATTACTGACACAAACGGAAACGCTGTTTCTTGGGCATCAGCCGGTGAAATGGGCTTCCGTGGTTCAAGAAAGTCTACTCCTTTCGCTGCTGCAACAGCTGCTGAAACTGCTGCAAAGGCTGCAATGGAGCATGGTATGAAATATGTTGAAGTTTACGTTAAGGGTCCGGGCTCAGGTCGTGAATCAGCAATCAGAGCTCTTCAGACAGCAGGCTTGGAAGTAAGTCTTATCAAAGATGTTACTCCTATTCCGCACAACGGCTGTCGTCCGCCTAAAAGACGTCGCGTATAGTTTAAAACTTGGAGGTTACTTGATATGGCAAGATATACAGGACCTGCTTGTAAGCTTTGTCGTCGTGAGGGCAAGAAGCTTTTCCTCAAGGGTGACAGATGTTATACAAGCAAATGTGCAATTGACCGTCGTTCATATGCACCCGGTCAGCACGGTCAGAATAGAAAGAAGACTTCAGAATATGGTCTTCAGCTTCGTGCAAAGCAGACTGCTCGCCGTTATTACGGTATAGCAGAGGGACAGTTCCACAAATACTTCGTTATGGCTGAGCGTAAGGCCGGTGTAACAGGTGAAAATCTCCTTCAGATTTGTGAGAGCCGTCTTGACAATGTTGTTTATACAGCAGGTTTCGCAAGCTCAAGAGCTCAGGCTCGTCAGCTTGTAAATCATGCTCACTTCACTGTAAACGGATCAAAGGTAGATATTCCTTCATATCTCCTTAAAGCAGGCGATGTAGTTGCTGTTAAGGAAACAAGCAAGACTACAGACGAGTTCAAGAAGCTTGCAGAGGATAATGCTTCTCGTCCTGTTCCTCAGTGGCTTGACGTAAACAAGGATGCTATGGAAGCAAAGGTTATAAAGCTTCCTGAGAGAGAAGAAATAGCAACACCTGTTGAAGAGCATTTGATCGTTGAGTTCTACTCTAAATAATAGCCTGTTGTTGCTGTTATTTAGCGAAAACAAAATACAACAATTTTTTAGGAGGCTTTTAGATGATCGAAATTGATAAGCCTAAAATCGAGATTGTAGATGTTTCTACTGTCGGAAGCCGTAGCACAGGCAGATTTGTTGTTGAACCTCTTGAGAGAGGCTTCGGAACAACTCTCGGTAACGGAATGAGAAGAGTTCTTCTTTCCTCACTTCCGGGATATGCTATCACTTCCGTTAAGATTGATGGTGTTTTACACGAATTTTCAACAATCCCTCATGTTAAAGAGGATGTTACCGAGATTGTTCTTAATCTCAAGGACGTAATTCTTAAAATACATGATGACAACCCTACTACAATGTATATTGAGGCTTCGGGCGAGGGTGAAATCACAGCTGCTGATATTAAGCACGATTCAAATGTTGAAATTCTTAATCCTGACCTTCATATCGCTTATCTTGATGAAGGTGCAAGTGTAAATATGGAGCTTACCGCTAACTCAGGTAGAGGTTATGTTCCGTGTGACCGCAATAAGCAGCTCATGGATTTGCCAATCGGCACTATTGCCATTGACTCAATCTATACACCTGTTTTAAAGGTAAATTACACTGTTGAAAACACCCGTGTAGGTCAGCAGACTGACCTTGACAAGCTCATTCTCGACATTGAGACAGACGGTACTATTCCGGCTGATGAGGCGGCTTCACTTGCTGCTAAAATTCTCAATGACCACCTTATGCTCTTTGTTGACCTTTCAGAAGAAATCGGCAATCAGGACATTATGGTTGAAAAGGATGACGACAGCAAGGAAAAGGTTCTTGAAATGACTATTGAAGAGCTTGACCTTTCCGTTCGTTCCTTCAACTGCCTGAAGAGAGCAGGTATTAACACAGTAGAAGATTTAATCGGAAAATCCGAAGAAGATATGATGAAAGTCAGAAACCTTGGCAGAAAGTCACTTGATGAGGTCGTAGCAAAGCTCGGCTCTCTCGGTTTCGGACTTAGCAAGGAAGAGGACTAAAGGAGGGAATTTCAATGCCAGGTAGCAGAAAGTTAGGCCGTCCTACTGACCATAGAAAAGCTATGCTCAGAGGTATGGTAACTTATCTTTTAGAAAACGGCAAGATTGAAACTACCGTTACAAGAGCAAAGGAAGTTCGTGCTATGACAGAGAAAATGATTACTCTCGGCAAGAACGATACACTTCACTCAAGAAGACAGGTTCTTTCTTATGTAACTAAGGAAGACGTTGTTAAGAAGCTTTTTGATGAGGTTGCTCCAAAGTACGCAGACAGAAACGGCGGTTATTGCCGTATTATCAAAACAGGCCCTCGTCGTGGTGACGCAGCAGAAATGTGCATCATTGAGCTTGTTTAAGATAATACAATAAATAATTAAGGACAGTCATTTGACTGTCCTTTTTTGTTATTCAATAATTTTGTATATTTATTTAGTATCATATCATCCTTGTCAAGACCTGAAAAACTCAAGCTAAATACAGCTGATAATACCGACTGTGTACCGTGGTTATGATAAACTAAGGTAACAAATTAATATTTTCTGTTTCTTTTTTGGTATTCCTTAGGTGTGATTTTGTACTTACCTTTAAAGGCGGCACTAAAAGCATTAACAGAGGAATAACCGCATTTGACCGAGCATTTTTCAATAGAAATATTTTCCTGCTCAAGAAGCATAGCTGCCATAGCCATTTTAGCCTCATAGCGTAGTTTTTTGAATGAAGAACCGTAATAATCTTTAATTATTCTTTCTGCTTGCCTTGTGCATACCCCCATTTGTTCTGCAAAATCATTGAGACTTACATTACTGCAATCGTCTAAAAAAAGCTGTTCAAGTATCCAGCAACGACTTTCGTTTAAATCACTTCTTGCAGTTGATTTTGTGAGACTCGTTCCATCGGGATAATATAAGCGTGCCATTTCAACAATTAATCTTATTGTAAGTGAGGATAAAATGCTGTCCTTTAAAAAATCACTGCCTTCACTTCCTTCAAGCATTAGCTTAAAAATACGGCGAATTGCAGTATTACTTTTACCTATCCAAAACGGCTTTGATGTAAATAACTCAAGTGCCTTGTCCGAATTTTTAGAATTGGAAATTTCAAGATACACGCAAAGCTCGTGCATCGGATTTTTAAAATCAGGTGTTTGCTTGTGAAACACATTTGGTCCGGTGACATAGAGAGTATTTTTTGATAAATTATATTTTCCGTCAGTTGTATCTAAAATTCCATACCCACTGTCTATAAGATGCAGTTCGTATCCGTTTTTTGCATGTGCATGCATCATAACAATTTCATCAATCGTAACTGAAGAAATTTTAAAAATCTGTATTTTATTGTCATTGAAATAAAATGATAAGCCCATTAAATCGCCTTTTTCTGATAAGTTACAAGCTTATTATATCAGGGAATCTATTGTTTTTCAATAGAAAACACATAGTAAACGACATAAATACAACTATTTTGTCGTGTTAATATCTTTCAATCGAAGCGAAAAGAAATTATACTGTTTTTATAGAATATAAGTATATAGCAGAAAGGCAGTAAATTTAATGAAAATTACAGTTATTGGCGGCGGAGGAGTTCGCTCAATGTTTCTTGCCAAAAGCATTGCTCAAAAGGCAGAAAAATTGCATATTGATGAGCTTTGCTTTATGGATAACAATGAGAAAAAATTAAAAATTTACGGCGGTATGGCTTCACATGTGGCAAAGCTACTTTGTCCGAAAATGAAGTTTACTCTGACTATAGACGCTGTTGAGGCGGTTAATGATGCCGATTATGTAATAACTACAATTCGCGTTGGTGAGGATGATATGCGTGCTAAGGATGAACGCATTGCTCTTAATAAAGGTGTTCTCGGTCAGGAAACAACCGGTGCAGCAGGCTTTTCCTTTGCTATGCGTAGTGTTCCTGCTTTGGCAGAATACTGTGAGCTGATTAAAAAATATTCAAAGAAAAATGTAAGGGTATTCAATTTTACTAATCCTGCAGGTGTAGTATCTCAAACCCTGCGGGATATGGGATATGATTTTACTTACGGAATTTGTGATGCACCGTCGGGTATGCTCCGTTCCTTTGCACTTCTTTATAACGAAAGCCCCGATAACATAAGCGGTGAGGTTTACGGTCTTAATCATTTGTCATATTTCAAGAGCATTACTCTTAACGGAAAAGAGATAACACAGGAGCTTATTGAAAATGACGAGGCTTACAGGAAAACGGATATGCGTTATTTCAGCAAGGAGCTTTTAAAAGACAGAGGTGCTATCCTTAACGAATATCTCTACTATTTCTACTACAGAGAAAAGGCTGTTGAAAACATCTTGAATGCACGGCAGACAAGAGGCGAGCAAATAAGGGATATCAATAAAAATATGACTGCAGAGCTTTCAAAAATGGATATAGAAAATGATTTTGAAGGATGTCTTGAAATATTCAACAAGTGGTACGGTATGCGAGAGGGCAGTTATATGGCAAGCGAAACCGGTGAAAAACGTACTACGCCTTGGCATTTTGATATCTATGAAGAGGATGACGGAGGTTATGCAGGAGTCGCGCTTAAATTTATCGAAACAGCTCAAAGTGGTAAAAAAGGCACAATGATAATGTGTATACCAAACGAAAATTCCATTGACGGTTTAAGAGCTGACGATGTTGTTGAGGTTACATGTGATGTTGATGCAAATGGATGCAAACCTCATTATATTGGCAAGGTTGATGAGCAAAATCTTGAGCTTATCCGTCGTGTTAAAATTTATGAACGTCTTTCCTCAAAGGCAATCAGAGAAAAGGATAGAACGTCGGCAATTCAAGCACTTACACTTCATCCGCTTGTTAATTCTTATTCTCTTGCCTGTGCGTTAGTTGACGAGTATATTGAACATAACAAAGAGTACAGTAACGGCTGGAAATAAAAATTTTAAAATTAATATAAATGATATCAATTAAGGGGTTGTGATTTTAATGAGTTCTTCTGTTACAGAGAAGGAAAAACGATACGTCGGTGTCAAGGAAACCGCATTATACGGCGTTGCAAACGGCGGTCAGGTAATTGGATATAATCTTATCAGAATGCAGCTTACATTTTTCTTTGTAACTGTTTTTGGTATACCTGCCAAGGCTGTTACTGCAATGATTTTCTTTATGGGAATTTGGGATGCACTTAATGACCCGCTTATGGGTAGCATTGTTGATAGGACACGAACCCGTTTCGGTAAGCTTCGTCCGTATTTGATTTTTGTTCCCATTCCGTTAGGTATTGCAACCGTTGCCGTATTCGGCGGTGCGGAATTTATGCAGGATGCAGGTAATACGGCGAAAATCATATATATGTGCGTTACGTATTTTATTTGGGAATTTTTCTATACAATAGGCGACATTCCGTTTTGGGGACTGTCTGCCGCAATTTCTCCAAACCCAAATGACCGTTCACGTGCAATTACATCAGCCAGATTTATTTCAAGCATTATCGGCGGTGTTGTTAATATTCTTATTCCTGTTTTCATTGATCTTACAACTAATGATGTTATCAGCTGGACATTGCCGCAGGTGTTCTTATTTATGGGCATTTTCTCCGGAACTGTAGGTATGCTTCTGTTTAGCCTGTCGGGTATTTTTACACGCGAGCGTGTTGTTCAGTCAACAAAGGAACCCAGCATATTTGAAAGCTTCCGTGTATTATTCAATAACAAGCCATTGCTTTTAATTGTACTTTCAAATGTTCTTGGTACTGTTGAGGGTATCACTGATGTTTTCAGTCAGTACTATTACAAGCTGTCATTAGGCTTTGCAAGCCTCTCTATTTTGGCAGGTATTCCGGGAACGGTAATGGGATTTTTCTCATATCTTCTGATTCCGTGGCTTGAAAAGAGATATACATCAAAGCAAATAGTTATAAGAGTAACAGTTTTAAAGGCAGTAGTAACAACAATAATTTTCCTTTGTGGCTGTAAGTTTTACCGTAATCCTAATGTAATTGTACCGCTTTTGTCAATTCAGGGCTTCTTCACAAGTGCTGTTTCAAGTATAAAAATGGTAATTCCAACAAAAATGGTAGGCGATACAGTTGATTATATGGAATGGAAAACAAAGAAGAGAAATGAGGGTATGACATTCTCATTGCTTACCTTTATGAGCAAATTAACAGGCTCACTCAGCACTGCCTTGGCAACAGCAATTATCCCTATTATCGGACTTCAGCAGGTAGGTAGTGATATGGTTTTGCAGGAAAACGGACCAGTAAATACAAGATTTTGGCTTTGGGGACTTGTTACTGCAATTCCTGCAGTTTTGAATCTGATTTCCTTAATACCGTATATTTTCTATGACCTTGAGGGTGAAAAATTAGATACTATACATGCTGAAATAAAAGAGCATAGAGAAAATCGTTCAAAGGAAGTATCACAGGAAGATATGGAGGCGAATTCATAATGGATAATGTATGTCCTAAATGCGGAGAAAAGCTCAGTGTATTTTATTTAAAGCCAACTTGTCCTAAATGTGGCTGTAACTTGATGTATTATAATATGGAAAATCGTTTAGAGGAGGACGCTGCAAAGGCTGAGAAGGAATGGGAGCAGTTAGATAAGCTGATTGATAAAGTAACTCCCAAGTTTATCAAAAATAAAAGGAACAAAGATAAGGAATAATTCTCTATTGCTGTGGTGATCATTATGAAGGTTTTTATCAAATTTATTTCGGCTGTTTTAGCGTTGTTTATTTTTTCTCCGTCGGGAGACGTTTCTGCCTATTCTCCCATTGATAAGGATAATCTCAAAACAAGCTTTACGGTTATTTCCGATGGACATTTGGAATCGAATAACTCGCAAAAGCATAAAAATTACGGTGAGTTCTTTTGCGATACGGCAAATGCAGAGGTAATGAGCCGTACACTGATTATGCTTGGCGATAACACTATGAATGGTCAGTTTATTGAAACAAGTATGCTTTACGGTTTGCTTAATAAGTACAATAAAATTGAAAATGTGCTGACTGTAGCAGGAAATCACGACGTTTGCGACGGAGATTATAATTCAAAGGATTACGAAACACTGAAAGAACGTTTTATTAAATTTAATAACATTTTTTTGGATAATCAAATTGAAAATCTGTATTACAGTAGGATTATTGACGGATATCATTATATTGTATTGGGTACAGATGCCGATGCGGATATTCAGCAGTATATTTCTCCTGAGCAATTTGCTTGGCTTGATGAAGAACTGAAATCAGCCTCAGAAAGCGGAAATCCTGTGTTTTTGTTCAGCCATTGGCCACTGAATGATGTGTTTTCAGATGCTTGGCAGGAGGGTCACGTCGGAGAGCAGAGCGACGAGTTGAAAAAGCTTTTGACAAAATATGATAACCGTATTTTCTTTTTTACAGGACATCTTCATATGGGAATTTTTGATGATGAGTACGGCATAAAGGATGACGGTAACATCACCTATATAAATGTACCGTCCTTTGGCTGTGAAAATGATATTGTTGTTTCTGATGTTCAGGACACGGGAATGGGACTTCAGGTTGAAGTCTATGAAGACGAGATTGTCGTCAGAGTTCGCAATTTTGTTGAACATCAATGGACTGATTACGAATATCATTTTGATTATTAAAAGAAAGAGAAAAAAGAAATGAAAAAGATAATTGCAATACTTACAACTATACTTATGATTTTTACTATGAATCCTATGAATATTTTCGCATCACAAAAGACCGAAAACACATTACAGTTTAAAAACGGTCAGTTCAAAATTTTGATTTTGGCAGATATACAGGATACCGATACTCCTCAAAAGGAAACTGTTGATTTGGTAAATGCCGCAATAGAAAATACAAATCCGGATTTTATTGTCCTGACAGGTGATAATACTGCAGGCTGGTGGAAAGGCGTTGATAAAGCAAAAACAGAGGCAGCTGTCGATATTGTAGCAAAAGCAATCGATGACAGAGGTATACCATTTGCTCTTGTATTTGGTAATCACGACCATGAAGGTCTTGCAAATGAAGAAAACGGTATGACCGAGGAGGAGGCAAAGGAGTTTATTCTTTCCTGCTTCCAAAAATATGATACCTGCCTTGCCGTTGAGGGAGAAGAAATGACAGGTGTAGGAAACTACAATCTTTTAGTTAAAGACAGTAAAGGCGAAAAGGATATCTTTAATCTTTGGTTTATGGACTCCAATCCCTATACACCCGAAGAGGAGGGCGGAGGCTACGGATATGTCCACGAGGACCAAATCCAATGGTATGAAAAAACCTCTGATGAGTTAAAGGCTAAAAACGGTGGAGAGGTTGTACCGTCATTATTGTTCCAGCACATTGTTGTTCCTGAGGTTTATGATATGTTCAACGAGGTGGAAAAAGGAACAAAGGGTGCTGTTAAGGGCTATGGTAGCAGAAGTGATAAATATTATGTTATAAATAATGAATATATTTATGACGGCAATTTGAATGAAGGTCCCTGCCCATCAAATGTGAATGGCGGTCAGTTTGACAGTTGGGTTGATCAAGGAGATATTATCGGTGCATTTTTCGGCCACGACCACGTTAATGACTTTTCAGGTGAGTATAAAGGAATTAAGCTCATTGCAACTCCCGGCGCAGGATTTTACAGCTACGGAAATCATCATGGAGTGAGAACAGTTACGCTTAATGAATCGAATTTAACAGATTTTGACTCAGAGGTTCTTTTGTTTGATGATTTAGTTGATTATAAAATAAGTAATTCCTACATAGCTAATCATGGCTATCACGAATATAAGGACATCTTCCTTCCTGCTGTTATCGGCGGTACAGTCGGTGCAGCCGCCTTAATCGGAGTGCTCATATTCATTATCCATATGATAAAGAAAAGGAAGAAATAAAATCAAAAGGGCAGGTAATCAAAAATGATTACCTGCCTTTATCTATTATGCGAATTCTTTGTATAATTCAGGAAGCTTTTTTGCTAAATTTCTGTATTCGACACAGCAATGCTCTGCCATACCCTTGGCTGTTTCCTCTGTCAGTATAAACTTACGTATCAAATTATTTGAAAGCCTTTTGCCTATCCAAAAACGACTTACCATAAATAAGCCGTTTTCCTGCTGAAAGCAGATATGAGCCATCTCTGTGTGCTCTACCATTCCTCGAAATGCACCTACGTGTCCGCATATAATTGTTGCCACATTATTTTCTTTCATTGTCTTACTATCAAATCCGAACTCCTCGGGACTGACAAATGAAATAGATAACGGCATTTTTATTTTTCCTATTCGCTCTATGGGGTACTGTATATTATTTTGAAATGTCGGTACTTTGCTTTGAGAAAAATAGGTGTTGTTTTCCTTACTGTAGCTAATACCGAAATGCTCTCCGGGAAACCATAACTGATATCTCTCCTTTTCCTGCGGATGCCACCAAAACCACCAGTTGAGCATATCTACCGTAACATTAGGCATAGGTGTGTACATAGAAACGAGATAATCCCCATTTTCCATTTCGGAATATCCTGCCTGAGCTTGAAGAGAGGAATCAGTTAAAATTATGTTTTTATCATCAAAAGCCGTGATTGTATTTGCTCCGGAAGATATCAGCTTTTTTGATATTTCAGGCGGAATTTCGGAGTTTTTCATATTAAAGTATTTTTCATATTTCATAGCGATAACCTCTTTGAAATTTTTACCACTTATTGAAAATCATTTTGTCATTTTTAAATACGCTGATTAATCCTGAGCCGATTTTATTATTACAGCCAAAGGGCTCTTTAAGCTCTTTAAAAGCAAGACAAATAGTGTATTCATTTTCGGGAGTTTTTATGATAATTCCCGAAGCCTTATCAGGTGATAGCATTTTTCCGCTTCTTGCCGCTTTTATTTGTTCAAATGTAACCTCAAAGGGCTTGAAATTCTCTGCTTTGTTTCCGTAAATAACTGTTATTGCAGAATTGTCTCCAATAGCGGAAAAGTCTGCTTTTACACAGTCGTTATCGCAAATGGCATTGTAGTTTGAGGAGTAAATAGACTCCTCCTTTTTTATTGTTACATTAGGGGTAAGAAAATGAAGCCTTGCTCTAACAACACCGTCATCAAATTCTGCTGTGTTGCCGTTAATATTTGCCGTGCCTGTCGGTGCAAAGTGAAAATACTGCTGATAGGTGTGATAAAGCCTTGCTTTAAAGGTGTCAATAATCACATAAATATCCGGCTTAATATAAAGAATTTTTCTTTCAGCAAAAGCATTTCTTGATTTTAAATATCCGAGATGTGCACCGCCGATAAGAGTGCAGTATTCGTTATCAAAGCAGGGGTACTGCACCGCAAGAGCAGGATTTTTTGTTTCCCACTGGGTTGTTACCTGGAGATACTGTTTATTATCAATAAGGCAAACATTATGTGCCTTTGGACTTTTTATGTATCTTCTTTGAGCGTTGTTGAGATATGTATATCTGCCTGCGTCAACGAGTACATCTCTACCCTTAATCATTAGGTCAAAATGAAGCTTGTCGGCGTGGGCGTGTCCTGCACCTGTGTAGCCGTTATGAAAGCAAAGATAATTTGATGCGTCGGTTTGATTTTCTCTTAAAATATAATTTCCGCTGTCGGTGAGAAAGGCATTGTTAAATGAGGGTGGTATTTTTTCAATTTGACTGTATTTTTCAATACTGTCTGCACCTGTCAGCCATACGGTGTTGAAATCCAAACAGCCAAAGCCGTAATACTTAAAATCTGCCCTGTCGAATACAAAAGCACACCTGCTCATAATATCCCTTATATCTGTATCATCACTGTCGCCGAAAAGGGGATTGTGACCGTTTGGCTTAACTGTTTTCAGTGCCGTATCTGCCATTCTTTCAATCTTTCTTCTTAATCCGTCAGGCAGGGAAATGTTGTTTTTGTCTGCGTCGATGATAATGTCAAGTAAAATCAACAAAACCTCGTTATGATAATTACTTGACTGCTCCCACTGTGCACCGTCGGACATTATCTGTAAATCCGTTTCCTGATTTAAGCGGTCAAGAGCTAAATTAATAATGTCATTATCGCTCAAATAAACGCCTATATGAAACAGACCGCCGTCCTGGATAATTCCCCAGTTACTGCCCTTTTGAAAGCCTGAATGTGCTTTTTTCAGCAGTTCAATATGAGTTAAAAGTGATTTGTTGATTTTCTCTCTAAGTTCATCGGAATAATATTCGGTATCCTCAATATATTTGAGTGCTTTCAGCCATTTGTCGCCTCTCATACCTGTTTCAAGAGAACGCCAAGGACTGTTGTTTTTGTAATCGCAGGGGACAGTATCAAGCCAGTTTTCTAAAATTCTGACAAAATGCTTTAAATATTTCTCATCACCTGTTAGATAGTATGCCTGACCAAGCTGAATTAAGTAGCCGTGACGGTTAAGCTGGAACATAAATTCTTCGTCACCGTTTAGCTTGTAATACCAGTTGATATTTTCACCGAATGAAACCTCGTTTTCAGTTCTTTCCATATCCCTCGGGGAGTCGAAAAGAAAGCGGTTTTCGCACACTCTGTCCGCAGTTTTTATTGTAAAATCGCAGTAATCACTCCAGTTATCCTTGCAAAATTCTGCTATGCTATGTAATTCATTATTTTTCATAATTAAGTCCTCATTCATTTGTCAGCATACGCAAGGCTTTAACGTCCTTAGCAAACTGCTTTTCGCTGTCATTTTTAACAAATTCCATTATTAAGTGGGGATTAGTGCCACTGTTTTTGATTATTTCTAAAAATTCGCTCCACCTTTTACTGCCGTGCTTCAGTGAATAACGCTTGCCCTTTTCGTTCCATTCAAAAACGTGAACACAAATAAGATAGGGTAAAACTGCTTTAAGATTATCTATGTCATTATTTGTAGAAAAGGGTTGCCAATATGTTTTTACATTAGGTCTGTCCACTGCCTTTAGAAATTCAATAGCACTTTTTCCGTTATCGTTATTAGTGCCATTGTGAAATTCAAAAGCAACCATCAGTTCTTTTTTCTCAGCAATGTCGGCAAGAGCCATTGCTTCGTTTATCATTGATGAAAGCGTATCCTTGCTGATATCGGAAGAAGGCTTTGTTCCCTGCCAAATTCTGATAATTTTAGCACCTATTGCATTTGCCGTTTCGGTAATGCTCTCCCACAAATCATAATCCTCTGCACCCAAGCGGTAGTATGTTCCGTAGGAAATTGCGGTTAAGTCAAATTCCTTTTGCAGAGAGACAACCTCTTGTAAAGCAACCTCATCATTAGGGGGAAGGTGAATATCACCGCCCCATTCAATATAACTGATATTGTTTTCTTTTGCGATTTCACAGATTTCACGCCTGCTTTTACTGCGAAAGGTTACAGTTGTAAAGCCTATATTTTGCATAAAAATACCTCAAGCCATTGTTTTAAGCATCTCTTTTGTTACCTCGTAAAGAGGGCTTTCGCCGTTATCAATTCTCTCTGCCTCGTCTGTCATATATTCTGCCATTCTTATAACCTCTTTGCCGAGACTGCCTGCAATATGGGGAGTTACAATTATATTTTTACATCGTGCGATAGAGGAGAAAGGGGTTAACGGCTCACGGCAAAGCACATCAAGAAGGGCAGTTCTTGTTTTAACACTGCGCATTGCCTTAACCAAGCCCTTTTCGTCCACCTGTCTGCCCCTGCCTGTGTTGATAAAGACGGCGTAGGGCTTCATCATATCAAAGAGCCTGCCGCTTAAAATACCTGTCAGCTCCTCCTTGTTGGCAAGGTGGTTTGAAATCACATCACATTTTGAAAAAATCTCTTCAAGTGTGGCTGCTTTAATATTCAATTTTTGTGCGGTTTCTTTAGACAGATAAGGGTCGTAATAATAAATCTCAACCTGATTTTGCTTTAGCATTTGGGCAACAGCACTTCCTATACTGCCCACACCGATAATACCTATTTTTGCATTATATATTCCGCCGCAATTACCCGAATATTTTGCCATTTTGTAATACTGCTTTTTTGTCTTGAACGAGGCTTGATAGAAGCCTTTAAGAGCGAGTAAAATCTGTGCATAGGTGTATTCTGCAACGGGTACTGCATTTGCCTTCCAAGCACTGAAAACACGAATGTTACAGCTTAAAAATTCCTGTGCAAAATGCTGAACAGAGCCTGCGGCATAGAAAAGACATTTTGCATTTGAAAAATACTCTTTTATTTCCTCTTTACTAAAATGCTCCATGCCCCAAGTGGAGAAAATATATTCTGCGTTCTTGCAAATATTCAAATGATTTTTTATATTGCTTTTGCAAATTACTGTTTCGTATAAATCATAACGTTCTTTTAATTTTGATATTACACTGCTGTCATAAACACGCTTCGCATTATGCTCCTCAGATGTGAGCAAAATTGCCTTTTTCTTTTCAGTCAATATGCTTTGCCCCCTTCGTGACAGGTGATTTTCAGAAGATTTCTATTGCTTATTCATAGCATTATTCTAATTTGTAAAGTTTAATTAATTATATCATATCATATATGAATTGAAATTTAAAGAATCATTGCATAAAAAATATACCATATGTCAGTCTGTTTTATTGATTTGAGTTATAAATGCTATTGACAAATGTGTTATTATGTGTTATTGTGTAACTAACGATATGTAACATATGTTACACAATGAATAAAAAAGGGGTTTTAATATGCCGCCAAAAGCTAAATATACCAGAGAGCAGATTATTCAGGCTGCTGTTGACGTAACAAGGGAGCAGGGCATATCCGCTGTTACTGCCCGAGAGGTAGGAAAACAGCTTGGCACATCGTCAACGCCTGTTTTTGTAGCCTTTGAAAATATGGACGATTTGAAAAATGAAGTGTTCAAGGAAGTTAAAATACATTATTCAAATTATATTAACGAGGGATTGAATTACACACCTATGTTTAAAGCATTCGGCTTTCGTATGATTAAATATGCCAGGGAATTTCCAAATCTTTTTAAGGTTTTATTTATGAATTCAGCTGAAAATAATGTGAATTATGACGATATGATTTTGAGCTTTCCGAGTGCAGATATATGTATAAACGCAATTAAGGAGCAAACTAAGTTGAGCGATAAGGAGGTAGAGCTGTTATTCAAGCAGGTGCTTGTTACAGGACTTGGGATATGCTATCTTGTATCATCAAAAACCTGTGAGTTTACCGACGAACAGCTCGATGAATATCTTGGCTTATCTTATATCGGCTCACTAACGGCAATAAAGAATCTTGATAAGTCAAAATATACAATTCACCCAACAAGAAAGGATTAATATTAATATTAAAAGAGGATGAAGATTAAATTTATAGAATTTTGCAATAGGGTGAAGGACAAATTTGTAAACTTTTGCAAATGGATTTGGAGTGAGTGCAAGGATTGGCATACGCTGGTACTGCTTTTAATAGTTGTGTTTATTATGTATGCACCTGTTTGGGGAGGATATTTGCTACACATACTGTTTAAAATCAAATGGGGTTCTGTTGTTGCAACGACATATCTTGCCTTTTGGGCAGGTCCGTTTACACCATATTTTCCTTTATGTATAGCCATAACGTTTGGAATTAAAAAGATTTTTGAAAAACGCAATCATAATGATGACAAGGATGATGAATGTAATAAGGATGATTCTGAAGAAAAGAATTGCCAACAAAGACAGATAAGGGATTGATAATATGGAATTTAATTGGATAAATATATTTGGTGCAATCATTGTTATTATAATGTTAATACCTAACATTATTTTTGCAGTAAGATGCAAAGAGCAACAGACTAATAAAGCAGGAAAAGCAGTAACAGTAATTGAACAAATCGGCAGATACGGCTGTATGGCACTGATGGTGATTCCGCTGTTTGTTTGGAAATTTGGCTTTGCTCCTCTTGAATTTATGTTTGTTTATATTATCTCAAATGCTTTATTACTGATAATGTATTACGTGTTTTGGGCGTTATACTTCAAAAACAAAAGTATGGGGAATGCTCTTGCCCTTGCGATTATACCTACACTGATATTTATTGTAAGTGCTGTTTCCCTTAATCATTGGTCATTGCTTGTAATGGCTGTTCTATTTGGAATCAGTCATATTTATATCACCTATATCAACAATATAAAACAGCAGAATTAGTTATGGATAATGTTTTGAAAGCAAAGAGTAAAATTGAAAATAGAGAAGTCTGCTTTGAAAATAAGTGTGTAAGACATCTTGTGAGCGATGAATTGCAAAACGCTATTGACTTGATTTGGGAGGTTTTTCTTCAGTTTGAAGCACCCGAATATTCACAGGAGGGCATTAATTATTTCAGAGCAAGTCTTGATGATAAGGAAAGGATAAGAGCTCTGAACTGGTACGGTGCATTTGACAATGAAAATCTTGTAGGTGTGCTCACAATGAGAGCTCCTCAGCATATCGGCGGATTTTTTGTAAAGACAAATTGTCAGGGAAAGGGTTTTGGCAGAATGCTTTTTGAAGCTATGAAGGCTGATTATGAAAAGCAGGAATTTACCGTTAATTCCTCACCCTATGCTGTGCAGATATATGAGCATTTAGGCTTTGTTGCTACTGATACCGAACAGACAGTAAACGGTATACGCTTCACACCTATGAAATATAAAAATTGAGGACAGCTGAATGACAGACAGTGAAAACAAATCAATCTACTACGATTGGAATCCGTGGCACGGTTGCACAAAGATTAGCCCGGGATGCAAATATTGTTATGTATACAGGCAGGATGAAATGTATGGCAGTACAACGGCAAGCTCTTTTTGTAAAAAGAATTTGGACTTTGATAAGCCACTGAAAAGAAAACGAGATAAGTCATATAAAATTCCCCCAAACTCAATCGTGTTTACCTGCTTTACATCTGATTTTTTGTTGGAAGACGCTGATGAGTGGCGAGCTGACTGCTGGAAAATGATGAAAGAAAGAAACGATTGCTATTTCTATTTTTTTACCAAAAGAATTCATCGGCTTAAAGAGTGCCTGCCTAATGATTGGGGCGACGGCTACGATAATGTTCTAATCGGTTGCACCGTAGAAAATCAGAAAATGGCAGATTATCGTTTGCCGATTTTTAAGAGTCTGCCGATAAAGCATAAATCAATAATCATCGCACCGATATTGGAAAAAATTGATGTTTCAATGTACTTGGACAGTACTATAGAAGAGGTTTCGGTTGGCGGTGAATCGGGAGCTGACGCAAGACCTTGCGATTATGATTGGATTTTGTGTTTAAGAGAACAGTGTCTGAGTGCGAATGTGCCTTTCAGATTTCATCAAACAGGTGCAAGGCTTATAAAGGATGGTAAGGAATACCGTATTCTTCGCCGTTATCAGCATTCTCAAGCGAAAAAAGCAAACATCAATTTCCGTATAGGAAAGTATCTGATCCCTGAAACAGCAAGCTATGATAAATAAAATTGTACCTGTAAAAAGAAAAAATGCTTCATCAGATATTAACTGAATTTGGTATTTATCCCCTAAAGAGACGGTTAGTGCTTAACCGACGGTCTCGGAAATGGCTGGATAAGATAGTTTAATCATATAGTAAAAGTTAGGAGAATTTGTATGAAAAACAAAAATAACGTAAGTCCATTATTACACGCATTATTGCCGATAGTTATAACGGTAGCATACATATTAATCGGCTTTATATTCGATGCGGGCTGGGCAATAGGCTGGATATTATTCCTCTTAATTCCTATTGTTGAAACCTTGGTAAATGCAATCAATTCAAAGGATGCGTCGAAATTTGCATACCCTGTTTTAGTAGCGGCAATATTTCTGTTCACCGGTATGATGTGGGGCTGGTGGCATCCTATGTGGGTGCTGTTTGTTACCATTCCTGCATACTACGCTGTATGTGACGCTATAAAGAAATCAAAGACACAGCAGCCGGAAAATCAACAGATACCTACAGAGAATAATCAAACAGAGGTTAAACAAGAGGGCGTATACTATCAGCCATCTGTTGAGGTAACTCCACAGCAACCTAAAAATAATTCAAACTCAATAATTATTACAGCTATTATATGTACTGCTGTTGTTGCAGGTATAGCCATTATTTGCACATTTGCTTGGTTAAGCGGCGGAAGCATCAATATTCACGGAATTTTTGATAATGATTCCCAAAGTACCGAAAGCTATGTTGAGGGACCCTATGATGTTGCAACCGAAGGTATTGAAAATATTGACATTGAATGGGTTAGCGGAAATGTAGATGTTCAGTATTACGACGGCGATACGATTTATATTGAGGAGTCGGCAAAAAGTGATAAGAACCCGATGACCTATAAAGTTGATAATAAAACCCTTTATATTGATGAATTTGCCGATAATGTATCAACTGCATTTTCAAGTAAACTGAAAAAGGATTTAACTGTAAAAATTCCAAGCGAGTTTAAAACTAATGAGTTTACCTTGGATATTGTTTCGGCTAATCTGACAATATCAAATCTAAATACCCGTGATTTTGAATTAAATGCAGTTAGCGGCAATTCCCATATTTACTTTGCTACGCAACCTCAGGATATTGAGATGGATACAGTAAGCGGTGATATTCAGCTTGTTTTTCCAAGCGATATCACAGGATATTCAATATCTAATGAAAGCGTTTCCGGCTCTGTAAATACAAATGATTTCGGTAATACCCTCAATTATGGTGACGGCTACACAAAAATTGAGCATGATGCAGTCAGCGGTAATTTAACCTTGGAAAAGGCAGAATAAAAAATATTATAATGATATAAAAATAAATTTAAAGGAGAATAGTTATGTTAGTAGTAACAACAGAAACAATCACAGGAAAGAATTTTGAAATGCTTGGCATAGTTGCCGGAAATACTGTCCGTTCAAAGAATTTTGTTAAGGACTTCGGCGCAGGCATGAAATCAATTGTGGGCGGAGAGCTTGGCTCATATCAAAAGATGCTTGCAGAGGCTCGTGATATTGCTATGCAGAGAATGATTGAGCAGGCAGAGGCAATGGGTGCAGACGCAGTAGTAAATGTTAGATTTTCAAGCTCTGCCATTGTACAGGGTGCGGCAGAAATAGTTGCCTCGGGCACAGCAGTTAAATATATTTAAAGGAGAATAATTATGTCCGAACGAATTTGTCAAAGCTGTGGTATGCCTATTACCTCAAATGAGCAGTTAGGAACAAATAAAGACGGCAGCATTAACGAGGATTATTGCAAATACTGCTATGAAAACGGCGAGTTTATCGACAAGGTATCAATGGAGGAATATATTGATATGTGCTCACAGTACGGTGAGCAGGCAGGTATGAGCAATGAAGAAATGCGAAAGCTTTGCACCGAACTATTCCCAACCTTAAAGAGATGGAAGCAGTAGTCCAACATACTGAATATAAGATAACATCAAAATTGGTTATATCAATACCGGAAAAGTAAAACTTTTCCGGTATTGATATAACCGCTGATATATGGTAAAATCTAACTGTTAAAATATAAATTTTTTCATGGTTTTTGAGAGGTAGTTATGATTTATACTAATTGGATGTCTTACATTAAAGATGATGTTAAGCTGACAAGTCTTGTTATTCCCGGTGCTCATAATGCAGGCAGCTATGGAATGAAAGGAATGGCAGAATGTCAAAAGGATAATCTCTTTGTTCAGTTTGAACACGGAATAAGACAGTTTTGTCTGCGACTTAATACAAACAAAAAGGGCGAAATTGTTTTAGCACACGGAATTTCCAAGGGAGATTTGTTTGAAAATGCCATTAAGGACATTAAAAAGGCTTTAGAGCTATACCCAAGCGAGTTTATTCTCTTTGACGTAAGAGAGTACTATCCTCAGAAATTCGGACCAATTACACTTACTTATAAGGCAGATAAGAATAAGGTTGACAGCTTGCTTAAAAAGTATCTTGACCCTGAAAACAATGCTTTTTATGATTTTGAGCATATCAGCGATGTTACTGTCGGGGATATCAGAAAAAGCGGAAAGAGATTTATTCTTATTAATGAAAATGAAGATTACAAATACAGTAAGAGCTGCGAGCAGATTTTGCCTTGGGAAAAGGATGTAAACGGAGCAAAAGCAGAAAAATTTGCAAATGAAACACTGAGATTTTTTGACGATTATAAGACGGATGGTCTTTACTGGTTTCAAACTCAGCAGACACCTAATTTAGGAACAGAAATCGGTGTTACAACTCCCATAAAGCTCGATAATGATTTGATAAAGTATTTCCATGTTATGATTGACGGTATTGCATCTACTCCCCGTTATCTTGAAAGAGCAAATATAATTGCAGGTGATTTTATGACCCGTGATTATTCAAAGTGCAGACAAATACTTAATCTTAATCTACTCAAAGGCAATGTTAAAGCAGAGCTTGAAGAGGAATATAAAAAAGGGCTGGAATAAAAATGAAGCTTACTGTTTTAGGTAAATACGGACCTTACGGCAAGGCAGGAAACGGCTGTTCAAGCGGATATCTTGTTGAAAACAATGGGGACTATATTGCTCTTGATATGGGATGCGGAACACTTTCAAGATTATGTGATGCCATTGATATAAAAAAATTAAAGCATATATTTATATCACATCTTCATTATGACCATACAAGTGATTTGCTGGTATTCAGATATTTACTTGAGGAATTATCTCACAATGTAAATATTTATACCCACCGTGAAGAGTCTGAGTGGTACAAAATACTTTTTGACCACCCTAATTTTAATGTGATTGATATTGATGAAAATACTGTTATTAAGGCAGATTCTATGGAGCTGAGCTTTCTCCCGATGAATCATACGGTGACTGATTATGCGATTATGATTAAGGGCGAAAAGACTCTTTGCTATACCGGCGATACGCTTTATAATGACAATGTTTTGAAATGCTTTGAAATAAGCGATCTTGTCCTTGCAGATTGCAGTAAGCCAAGGGGATTTGAAGGACCGCATATGAATATTGAGGATGCAATTTCTCTTTCCGAAAAATATCCCCACAAGCAAATTATTGCGACTCATCAATCTGCCGATTATAATCCCGAAGAGGATTTAAAAGGATATTCTATCATCAGTGCAAACGAAAATACAACATATACAATATGAGGAAATAAAAATGAAGCATTACGACAGTATGATTATAGGCCACATAACAAAGGACTATAATATCGACCATCTTAAAAACACTACGGAAATTTGCGGAGGTGCCGTTCTCTTCTCGTCTGCATCTGCATATGCGCTCGGACATACCGTAGCAGCTGTTACAAAGCTTGCAGAAAATGATGAGGATAGGCTTGATAGCTTCACAATCGACAACGAGGATGTTTATTGCTCCTTTTGCGAAAGCTCAACAACAATGAGAAATGAGTATTTTACTCCTGATAAGGAGAGAAGAAAGGGTACTTGTCTTTCCTGTGCTCAACCTTTTAATATTTCCGATTTGCCTGATGTTCAGGCTGATATTTACCATTTTGCAGGACTGCTTTATGGTGATTTTCCGAATGAAATGATAAAGGAATGTGCAAAAAAGGGTGCTGTTGCTCTTGATGTTCAGGCATGTTTAAGACACGCCGATATGAGCGATGGCTCGATGTTCTTTGAGGATTGGGAATCGAAGAAAGAGATGCTCCCTTACATAACCTATCTTAAAACAGATGCCGCAGAGGCTGAGATAATGACAGGCACAGAGGATAGAGAAAAGGCTGCAAAAATCCTTTGGGAAATGGGTGCAAAAGAGGTTCTTATTACTCATAATAAAGAGGTTCTTGTTTATGACGGAAAGAAGATTTACACTTGCCCTATAAGAGCAAGAAACCTTAGCGGAAGAACAGGCAGAGGTGATACAACCTTTGCCGCATATATAAATGAAAGACTTAACAATCCTATTGGTAAGGCTCTTCTTACTGCAACTGCAACAGTTTCACTTAAAATGGAAACACCCGGACCGCTTAAAGCAGGCAGAAACGATATTGAGGACTATATTTCTCAGTTTTATGCTGACTATAAAATTTAGTTCTAAATAAATTTCATTAAACGCATAAAGTAAGGTAGGAGTATTGTAAAAATTACAGTATCTCCTACCTTGCTTTTTTAGATAGTAAAATTATTGAATTGACGCATATAAACAGCTGGCCTATCAAATTAAGTCTGAATAATTATTGCAAATTCCATAGAAAGCAATTCCTATCTTTTGCGATATATTTGCTCAATAACGCAAAGGTGGAAAATTCTAAAATAAATCTGTAGCACCATTGGTTTATTTAGCCTTTCGGTGTAATCCGTTTCAAACGTGTTTAACAAAAAATTTGAACGAGGCAAGGTCACATATTTTTCCGTTGCCGGTTGATTCAAACCGCAAATATAAAGTGTGAATACCTGTTATTTTTCCAACGTGAGTAGATATTTCAACATATTTTTTGAAAAGCATTGGAGAAATATTAAGTGTTCCAACGGGTGTGCCTGACGGATTATCAAGCACAATATGTATTTTTCCGCCTTTTCTCGGCAAAAGGTCCGCAGAGAAATATAAATCATTATTATCTGTTTCGAAATTGAAATCTTTATACTCAACGCAATTACCGTCAGTAATATTAATCAACGGATGAAGATTTTTTCCTTTTTCCGTAAGATAGCATCCGCTTTTGAATCCATCAAGACGTACATGTGTTGCATAGGATGCATCTGTTTTGATGAATGGGTTTAAGGCTTCACCAAATCCGTGATTTGTCATAACAACCTTAGCACCTTCTTTACCGCTTATCCTTCCGTTTTCATCGAAATATATTTTTTCAACGCATACCCGTCGTTGCATATCACTATTGCCGAAGCCTCTGTGATAAAACAAATACCATTGACCGTTGATTTCACAGAATGAGCCGTGATTGTTGCCGGAACGCAAATCACATCCGTCATTTTCTCCCGTGAAGAGTACACGCTGTGTACTCTTTTTTATAATTCTGTAAATACCGTTTTTGTCTTTAATTAATTCTGCACCAAGCAATCCATTTGCGTTAAAGGCAGGTCGTTGTCCCCATAAAAGATAGACTCTTTTGTTATCCCCATCATTCTCTACATAAAGGGTGGGGTCAATGCTTGATGTTTCACTTCCGTCATCATATAAAATTTTCTTAGCCGGAGAAAAAGGCCCTTCGGGATTTTTACTTGTTGCAACACCAAGGCAGGAGCCACCCTGACTGCAGGTGATAAGATAATAGGTGTCTCCGATTTTGTTGACATCGGGAGCAAAAAGTCGATTGTTGTTCCATGATATCCCGTCGGCATTTTTCCCATTCCAAAAATATCCCTGTCCCTTTCTTGAAGCAAAGGAAACGCCGTGATCTGTCCACTTTGCCAAATCTGTCACAGGAGAAGAATATACTTTGTATTTGTATGAACACTATGTTTTTGAGCCAAAGGAGTCATGAGAACCGTATAAAAATACACGCTCCTCGCCGTTACTGTCCGTAAAAACACGTGCCTCAACGTCGGGTATCAATTCGTCAAGGGGCAAGATAGGATTTACGGCACGAGGCTCAATATTATTGAGCTTATGTTCAAATATTTTTTCGGCAATAGACATAAAAGTATTTCTCCGATTTTTAATAATGCTTTTACCTGTAAAATAAGAATTCTACACTTTAAAAGTCTAATCAAAAGCTGATATTTCTGAATTTAAGAGGTGATATGCCTGTCTGCTTTTTAAAAAAGTAAATAAAATTAGCGTCGCTGTTAAAGCCTGTCTGATATGCGATTTGCGATACTGAAAGGTTAGTTTTGTGTAGCATTTCCTTTGCTTTTTCAAGTCTTACTGACAGTAAATAATCATACGGCGAAAGGCCTGTACCTTTTTTAAATATTTTTGAAAAATAAGATGTGCTCATATTAACTGACTTTGCAATATCGTAAACGGAAATCTGACTGTTGAAATTATTTTCAATATATTCCTTTGACTGATTTATTTGTTTAAATCGCTCATTTTGAATACTGTCTTTAGGCTTTGACAATTTGCAGATAACAGAATACAGAGTGCTTGAAATGTCATATTCACTGCCGTTGTGTTTAATGTAGTTAATAATTTTTAAAATCCGCTCGGCAATTTCGCTGCTGCAATATATTTTTTGCAAGCCTGTTTCCTTTAGCCATTCTCTTGAATTGTTGCCGTCAAAATGCAACCAAAGGGTGTGAGTTTCATCGTTTGAATAATACTTGTGTGGCTTGTAGCAATCAACAATAAGCGCTTCGTTTCCGTTTGCGGTATATATCCCATCCTGTTCAAGAGTTATGCTCCCGCTTAAAACAAATATAATGAGTATACTGTCATATCTGTCACGTGATACTATGTAATCCTTATTGCAATAAAAATCACCCACAGCGATTGGGTAGTATAAGAGCTTTTTTGCATTTTGACTTGGAGTGTAAAAATACATATGTGAGCCTTTGCTGAGTCCAATGTCTTTATGTTCCATAATTATAAAACAGAATTTCTAAATTTTTTGATAGAATATCAAAACAAATTCCCTATAAAACATATTACAATAGAAACACAATAAAGTCAATGTGAGATGATAATATGAATAAAATTTCTAAAGTTGATGTTTGGGAGGAAAGGGTAGTCATACCGACCTACGAGGCATATAAACCCGACAAAAATCCATTATTTCTCGAAAAAAGAGTATACCAAGGCAGTAGCGGTAAGGTTTATCCTCATCCTGTAATTGATAAAATAAGCGATACAAAGACTGACAGGGAATACACCGCAGTGTTTCTTGAAAACGACTATCTTAAAATTATGATTTTGCCTGAGCTTGGAGGCAGAGTTCAAAGAGCTTATGACAAAACAAAGAATTATGATTTTGTTTATTATAATCAGGTAATCAAGCCTGCCTTGGTTGGCTTGGCAGGTCCGTGGATAAGCGGCGGTATTGAGTTTAACTGGCCACAGCACCACAGACCGTCAACCTTTGATGAAGTGAATTATACATATCGTGAAAATGCTGACGGAAGTGCAACCGTAGTTTGCAGTGAAATTGAAAATATGTTTCATACCAAAGGCGAAACAGAATTCACTCTTTATCCTGACAAGGCATATTTGGAGCTTAAAAATCATCTTTTTAACCGTACTAATATTAAGCAAACATTTTTATGGTGGGCAAATCCTGCCGTTGCAGTAAATGATAATTATTCAAGCATTTTTCCGCCTGATGTAACTGCTGTTATGGACCACGGAAAAAGAGATGTTTCAACCTTTCCTATTGCCACAGGTACATATTACAAGGTTGATTATTCAAGAGGCGTTGATATTTCAAAATATAATAATCTCCCTGTTCCAACCTCGTATATGGCGGCGAAATCCAATTTTGATTTTGTAGGAGGATATGATTACGGTGTCGGTGCAGGAATTCTCCATATTGCCGATCACCAAATTTCACCGGGTAAAAAGCAGTGGACATGGGGTTGCGGAGATTTCGGAAAGGCTTGGGACAGAAATCTGACCGATGAGGACGGACCTTATTTTGAGCTTATGACAGGCTGTTTTACCGATAATCAACCTGATTTCAGCTACATTGCTCCTATGGAAAGCAGGCATTTCACCCAGTATTTTATGCCTTACCATGATTTAGGACAGGTGCATAATGCAAGTAAGGATTTATCTGTTCATTTTGATGATGACAAGGTTGTTATTTACTGTTCAGGCACTCTTGGAGAATGTAAGGTAATAATTAATGATTACAGCGAAATCATTGATTTTCAGTGTGCAAATACATACATAATCAACAAGTCGGTTGATATTGAAACAGTTAAATTTTCCGTAACTCAAAACGGACGAACAATTTTAAAATTCAACGGAGATTTTGAAAAGCACGAAATCCCCGAGCCTGCAAAGCCTGCACCGTTACCGCAGGATTGTGAAACAACTGAGGATTTATATTTATATGGATTGCATATTGAACAGTATCGTCACGCCACACGCAGAGCCGATGACTATTATCTTGAGGGACTCAAGAGAGATAAAACCGATATTAGACTGAATAACGCCTACGGTATGTTACTTTTTAAAAAAGGATATATCAAGGAAAGCGAGCATTATTTTAGAACAGCCATAGAAAAGCAAAGCCGTTCTAATCCTAACTTCATTTCAGGTGAAGCACATTATAATTTAGGATTATGTCTGTTTTATCAAGACAGGCTCGACGAGGCATTTGACTGCTTTTACAAAGCTACTTGGAGTAACGATACTCAGGCTAATGCGTTTTATTTTATGGCACTTATCAGGTCAAGACAGGGGAACTATGAAAAAGCACTTGAGTTCACGGAAAACGCCCTTGTTTATAATTCTCAAAATTTCAATGCCCTTAACTTGAAATCAATGCTTCAAAGAGAACTTCAAATTGAGAATAAAGAAAATATTGCTCATACTCTTTCCCTTGACAGTCTTAATATTGTTGCTCTGTACCTTAACGGTGAGGATATTTCAAGGCATATAATTAACTCAAATATGCTTATAGATTTGAGTCTGGAATTTGCAAATGCAGGATTTTATGATGACGCAATAAAGCTTCTTGATATGGCAAGCGACGATTTTCCTATGGTTGACTACTATAAGGCGCATTTCAGCGGGGATAAAGCTTATCTTGATAAAGCCTTTAAGGATAATCAGTATTGCTGTTTTCCGAACAGGATTGAGGATATTGCCGTTCTTGAATATGCCATAGAGAATAACGAAAAGGATTTCAATGCACCCTATTATCTTGGTAATCTCTATTATGATAAGGAACGTCATCAGGATGCAATCAAATGCTTTGAAATGTCAATCGGCAGAGGCTGTGATTTTGCAACGCCATACCGTAATTTATCACTGCTTACCTACAATGTGCTTGGCGATAGCGACAAAGCACTTGTGCTTATGGAAAAAGCATTTGACCTTGACAAATCAGACGCAAGAATACTTTATGAACTTGATTTGCTCAAAAAGAGGATAGGTGTTGAGCCGAAGGTTAGATTGGCATTTTTACAAGAGCATTATAATCTTGTGGAAAGCCGAGACGATTTGCTTTTGGAATATATAACCCTTTTAAATTTAACAAAGCAGTATAAAAAAGCGTTGGAGCAGATTATGGCTCACCGTTTTCATCCCTGGGAGGGTGGGGAAGGCAAGGTGCCTGAGCAGTATCTGTTTGCAAATATTGCAATCGGTACGGAAAAAAGCCTAAATAATACCTTTACATATCCGGAAAATCTCGGCGAAGGTAAGCTTTACGGTGCACAGGAAAACAGACAAAATTACTACTTTGGTCTGCTGACGGGAAACAGGGAGTATTTTGAAAAAGCGTCTATGGGTATCAGCGAGCCTGCGTCGGCAATGTATTATAACGACCAACCACCCGAAACAATTTTTTATCAGGGTATGGCGTGGAAAGAGCTTGGTAATGAAATCGAGGCCAACAAACGCTTTAATAAGCTGATTTCCTATGCGAACGAGCATATAAATGATGATGTTAAAATAGATTACTTTGCCGTTTCTCTGCCCGATTTATTGGTGTTTGATGAAAACTTGAATACAAAAAATCAGCTTCATTGTATGTTTATGAAAGCACTTGGATTATACGGCAAGGGCGAAATTGCAGAAAGCAAAAAGCTATTTGAACAGGCTTTATTAATAAATCCAAACACATTCCAAATAGCAACCCATTATGATTTACTTTTTGAGGAGAAATGATATGAGATATACACAGACTATAAATCGTTGGAAATTTACACTTGGTGATTACAGTGCAAATGTTACAATACCTCACACATGGAATGTTGATGACCCGGTTATGAAGCACAGAGGCGAAGCCGAATACGAAACCGCTGTATTTATTGATGATAGCTTGAAGGATAAGAAAGCATTTTTGAAATTCAATGCAGTTTACCATTCTGCAAGGGTTTATGTAAATGATGCTTTTGCAGGCTGTCATTCCTGTTCGGGATATACACCCTTTAAGCTTGAGATAACAGACAAGGTTATTTTCGGTGCAGATAATAATATTAAGGTTGTAGTTGATAACACCCATATTGATGAAATGCTACCCCGCAAGGATGATTTTGACTGGGCAGATGACGGCGGTGTTATACGTAGGGTTAGTCTTGATTTCATTGAGCCTGACGGAATTGAATATATGCAAATCAGTGAGGATATCGAAAGCATCACCGGCGGACGTGCAAGGGGAACGCTTACAATCAAAACAAATGTTGATAAGCCCTGCACCGTTAAGATTTATGATTATTCAAACGGACAGCTTGTTATCGAGCATAATGATTTAACAGTTCCGTTTGAAAATCTAAAAATATGGTCCTGCTATTCACCTAATCTTTATATTGTAACTCTTGAAACGGATAATGATATTTTTGAGGAGAGAATCGGTATCCGCAAAATCGAGGTTAAGGGCGAAAGGGTTTATCTCAATGATGAGGAAATTTACTTAAAGGGTTGTGAGTGGATGCCCGGCTCTCATCCTGATTTCGGCATGGGAGAACCCCTTGACCATTCAATAAAATGTTTAAGACAGCTCAAATCGGCAGGTTGTATATTCACTCGCTTCCATTGGCAGCAGGACGACAGTATATTTGATTGGTGCGACGAAAACGGTATTCTTGTTCAGGAGGAAATCCCTTATTGGGGTTATCCAAAGCAGGCTACCGAATTACAGCTGAATATTGCTAAACAACAGGCAGACGAAATGGTATATTTCCATTCAAATCACCCGTCAATTATTTGTTGGGGAGTTGGTAATGAGCTTGGCGGTGAAACAGAAGCAACAATAAAATATGTTGATGATATGGTTGCATATTTCAAATCCCTTGACAGCAGGCGTCTTGTAAACTATGTTTCAAACTCTTTAAGTCGAATTGAAAATGTTGATAAGGATGATGCAACTCTTCACGGCGATATAGCAATGTGGAATGATTATTTGGGACTTTGGGAGCCCAGTGATGACATTGAAAATCATATGATCAGAACCTGCAAAAAGGCAAAGGGTATGCCCTTGCTTGTTTCCGAATTCGGACTCTGTGAGCCTCATTTCAAGGGCGGAGATGAAGAAAGAACCAGAATACTTAAAGAGCGGCTTGAAATGTATTCAAGGATAGATAATATCTGCGGATATATGTGGTTTTCTCTAAATGATTATCGTACTCATTGCGGTGAGGCAGGTGAGGACAAAATGCGTCAGCGTGTCCATGGCTCAACGGATTTGTATGGCAACAAAAAGCCGTCATACAGTCTTCTTCGCAAATTGCAGGGATGAAAATAATAAATGAATGGTGGCAATATACATCAAATAAATCAACAGGAAAAACAGTCGCTCCTATATAATAGGTTTGTTATACTTATTCTTGTTTCCGATACTGAATCATCTAATTTTGATGCATATATGTTATATTTTTATTGCAGTATTAAAACCGATTGACAAATGTTAGTCTCGTATTTTAAAATATTCACGATGCAATTATTTATTGAAAATAATTTTTTGGCGGTGATGTTGTGAAGCTTTCAAGCTATCTTTTCTGTTATTTTACGGGTAATCTTCCTGAGGAGGAGTCTGTCCATTTTGCATTGTCAAAGGATGGATATCATTTTGATGCACTTAATTCAAATCATCCTGTAATTGAGCAAAAGCTGGGCAAAAAATCATGCAGAGACCCTTTTATATTCCGTGATAAAAATAATATTTTTCATATTTTTGCAACAGATATGAGATGCCATGACGGCTGGAACAGTAATAACTCAATGATTGTGTGGGACAGTGCTGATTTAATAAATTGGGAGAATGAGCGAATAATAGATTTTTCTGTCATTGAAGAAACAAAAAATGCTGATAGAGTGTGGGCTCCGCAGGTTATCTATGATAGGTTCAAAGACGAATATATGATTTATTGGAGTCATAATAATACAGATGATAGCTTAGACACAATAATTTGGTACGCTTATACAAAAGACTTTAAGTCTCTTACAACTGCTCCGCAGGTGCTGTTCAACCCCAAATGCGGTTTAAGTGCCATTGATGCAGATATTATTGAGTCAAACGGTAAATATTATCTTTATGAGGCAGACGGTGGCAAGGATGGCATTTGCTATGCCGTAAGTGATAAACCCAACGGTCCTTATTATGAGTCGGAAAATAATAAGGTTTCTGTTGCAGATACCGCACTTGAGGGCAACTGTATTTATAAAATTTTAAACACCGATAAATATGTTATGATAGCGGATAAATTTAAAGCAGGCGGATATTTTGCTCAAGAAACAACTGATTTGATTAATTTTAAAGAGGCTACGGATTTTGCCATAAATCATATAAAGCCACGGCACGGCTCTGTTATGCACATCACAGATGAGGAGTACAACCGCCTTGTTAAAAGATTTGGATTATAAAAAACAACGTTGGAGAAAAATCAACTCCAACGTTTTTTATTCCGATAGGATAGATTAATTTATCTGTTAATTTGTTCTTGTATGGATAAAAAACACATAAAATCAGCAGGTTTCTTGTAATATTAAATAAATATTATCTAAAATTTATAAATTTTTCGTGACATATGACTAATTATATGTTAAAATCACATTGTATTAATTTCTATTTAAGAAAGAGGAAGGCTTATGGCTGAAAAGAAAAATTTAGGCACAGCTGTAAAAGAGCTGGGCAAAGACATCAAAGCCCACTGGAAAACTCCAGCCAAGGGAAAATATGTTCCTTATAAAGAATATGTCAATATTCTTTTAGGCGTAGGAAGCAACTACGTGGGTCAAAAGACACTGGAATATTTAACATTTGCGGCAAGCTGTTATTTGATGATGTATCATTACAAGCTTCCGTATCTTTCATTCTCGATAATAACGCTTATCAATATGCCACTTAACTATATATGGACATTGATAGGCTGGGTTATCAATGACAATCTCGGATTTCTTCCTAAAAAGACAGAGAGAAAATTTAATGTTTTGTATCTGTTTTTAGCTGTGCTGGGTATATATATGATTGTGGGCGATTTCTCGGCAATATTAGATCCGTCAAATCGTCTCGTAGCATATCTTAACGGTCTCGAGGGTATCAGTGCTGCGTCGGCAATTAAGATTCTTGGTACTCATATTCTTTGGAACGGCTGGGCAGGTGCAAGAAATATCTTCTGGCGTAAAAAGCTGATACCTAAATTCGGTAGATATAAGTATTCACTTTACTGTGATTTTTTCCCGAAAATCGTTATGGTATTTCTTTTAGGTTGGCTTCCGTTCTACACAACAATCACAGACGTTACCACGAGAGTATGGGTTGCAAACCTCCTGTTCTCGATTTATAACCTGTTTGGATTTGCAAATAACCTTGAAACCTGTGCACAAAACTGCAGTCCTAATGTCCGTGAAAGAATTTTTGTTAGAACATATCCTATTAAGCTTTCACACTTTGCACAGTCAATCCTCCAGATATTACTTCCTGTTTTCATAGGTATGTGTAAGGATGAGTGGGCTGATATTGCGGTATTTAAGTACATAATTCCTATCACATTTACAGTATCTGCCGTGCTGACGATGATATTTGCCGGTAAGGTTAAGGAACGTATTCCACAGCCTCCTCTTGAAAAGAAGGTTAATATTAGCTTCTGGGACGGAATGTTCGGTGTTATGAGAAACAAATACAAGTGGATTCAGACTATTGTAGGCCTTTTGGATTCACTTGGAAACGGTATGCTTGCATTTACAACGGTGCTTTATCTTTACACCTTCCGTTTAAGCGGTCTTGCATACAGCCTTATCGTTGCACTTGTTTCCTTTGCAGGTACTCCGCCTGATTTCTTCACGCCGTATTTTATTAAGAGATTTTCGTATAAGCAGATTATGATATTCTTCCAGCTTTCAAGAGCTGTCTGCTACACTGTAATTGTATTATGTTATCTCTTCTGCGGTGATAATCTTATGCTCTGCGGTACTCTTAGCGTTGCTATGCTGTTTGTTACGGAAATGTTCCAAACAGTGCCGAAGTCTGTTTCACACGATATGGATGTTCGTGTCAATGACTATCAGATGTATCTGTCAGGCGAAAGACTTGAAAGCTTTTCAGGTGTATTCGGTTGGTTCACCGGTCCTGTTACTTCATTTGTAAGCCTTATTATTCCTGTTCTCTTGTTGCAATTCGGCTTTAACAGTAACTGGGATGTACTGTTTATTGATGAATCAAGAATTAAAATTATTGTTATACCTATTATCTTTGACATTGTGGGCTATATTCTTATGACTATCCCATATATATTCTGGGATTATGATGATGACAAGCAGAATAAGGTTATGGAGGTACTGCGACGTCGTGAAGAGGTAACGAGAAAGCAGTACAATGAGGAACACGGTATTACAGAAGAGGACACTGTTACCGAATCAGAAGATGAAGCACAGGAGGTGATGTCATGAGTAAGAAAAAGAAGAATGACGATTTCCTCGCCCAAGAGGCAAAGGAAGAGCAGCAGACTGCCAATGATTATACCCTTGACATCCCCGATGATGAAATATGGACATATCAAATTGAAGGTCTTCAGGCTCCTCACGTAAATCAGCCGTTTAAAAATGCGAAGAGAAATAAGATTATTGTTGTAATTGTACTTTTGCTTGCAATAAGCTGTTCAATTTACCTTTCGATTCGTGCCGTCCACAGCGATACCTACAAGTATAAAGACCTTGGCGACGGAACATACGAGCTTGTAAAATTTTCAAACCCGGGTGATATCACCGATATAACTATTGACTATGTTGTTGATTTGGAAACAGGGGAAAAGGACACATCAAAGCCTATCTCTGTTATCAATGAATATGCTTTTAACTGTGATGAGACTCTGAATTCAATTTCCTTCGGTAAGGATGTTAAGGAAATTGACGGTAAATCAATTTACAGCTGCTGGTGGGTTCAAAATGTTTTCGTTGATGATGAAAACCCATACTTATGTGACATTGACGGTGTAGTATATGATAAGGATTTAACCGAGGTTATTTTCTATCCAAATGACCATGATAAATACCTGAGAGCTAAGTTAGGATATGACAATCTTCTTGATGATGAGGGCAATCCTATGGAGGAGCTTTGGGGTACAACCGAAAGATATGACGAGGAATTCCTTGCTGAATATAATAAGCAGATAAGAACTTATGTTATTCCGTCTACCGTAACTAAAATCGGTCAGCTTGCCTTTGCTTATTCCAACATTACCGACCTCTACATTCCCGAGGGCGTTAAGACAATGGAATCAATGGCGATATTTAAGAATACCGTTTTGCTTAATATATACAGCTACACCACTGATGAGCTGATAACAGACGTTACCTATAAGGCTATTGACGGAATGAAGAGTGTTTATAACTCTCTGCCTGAGGGCCTTGAATATATTGGCTCTGACTGTTTCTATTATTGTAGAGGACTGTCCTATATGTATTTACCGAAATCGGTAACATATATCGGTCACCACGCATTCTGGGATGCAGTTTACGAGGAAAATGATGAGTTAATGGGTATTACTCAGATTAATACAGGTGCTACCGAGGAGGAATTTTCATCCATTAAGACAGGTGACCAGTGGAGACCTCAATACGATTACAGGCTTTTCAAAAAATCCGTTGATGTAAACTACGGTGCTGAAAGAGAGTAAATAAAGATTTCAGCTTGAAATCAGTAAACAAATAAAGCTAAAAAAGGGGCTGTGAAAAAACAGCCCCTTTTTCCTATATTTTTTTAATAATTCCTTGTAAAAGCAGACGCATTGACCGATATTTTGAATTTTAATATGCTCGTTTGCCCCGTGAACAGATGCATATTGCACCCGGTCTAAATCAATGGGAGCAAAGCGGAAAATATTATCTGCAACCTCCGTGAAACGTCTGGCATCAGTACCTGCTACCAAAAGAAACGGTGCAACAATTACATCGGGAAAAACCTCATTGATAACGCTTTCTGAAAGCTTGAATTGAGGAGCTTTATAATCAGTCGGTTGACAATAATCTTGTTCGATTTCTTCGATTTCCACTCCGTGTTTTGAGGCAATCTCCTTGATTTTTTCAAAGCCACGATAAAGGTCATCCTCACGAATACAGCGTAAAAGTATTCTCTTTAATGTAAATATTGCTATTCTTTGTCACTTCTTTGTGCAGATGCTTTTTAAGAATTGCTACAGGCTTGTCGCTATGGATTTCGGTAACAAGACCGTCCTGCCATTTAAAACTGATTTTTGCACCCTTTACAACCATATCATTAACCTTGCCTGATTTACCGTAGCTTTCAGGTAAAGCAGGAATAAGCTCAATAAAATCGTTTTCCTCAGTTATGAGCATTTCGTTTATACCTGCAACAAATCCTAAATTTCCGTCAATTTGGAAATAGTGAGGCGGATGAACGCAGAAAAGATTTTTAAATATGGAATCAGTCAGCATACTGCGGATGTTTTCTTGTGCCGTCTCTCCCTCACGCAATCTTGCTGAAAGACAGATTGCCCAAGCTGCCGACCAACCGATAGCCTGAGTGGAATTGTCGGTTCTGTAATGAAACAGCGTTCTCACCCATTCGGTTTGTCGGCTGTTACCGTAAAAACCGATAATATCAGCAGGATAAAAAGCATAAAGAGGCGAAAAATGACGGTGACCCTTTTCGGGTACCTCATAATCCTTGTGCCATTCACAAATGCCGTTTTTGCCCTCTTTAAAGGGGTATAAAAGCGGCGTTTTTTCTTTGATATCTGCTATCAATTCGTTATCGTCTGATAATTCCAGGGCGTTACTAAATGCTTGCTTTACAATTCCCATATCGAATGCAGATGCATAATCAAGGCAACAATTTTTGCCGTTATCATTTGTAAAAATATTTTCAGGTGACGTTGAGGGACAGGTTACATATTGACCGTTATGCATAACAAGAAAATCACAGGCAAAGCGTGCAGATGCAGTAACGATTTCTTTGATTTTTTCCCTGTATTCCTCAAGAAATCCGTTTTTATAATGAGTATAAATTTCATTGGAAAGCCAAACACCGCACAGAGGAGCAAACATATAATTTGAACCTCCTCTAACAGGGGGAGTTTTACGCCATAAATCCACATTATGATTGCAGGCGAAGCCACGACATTCGTAGTTTATTTTGGCAGTTTTTCTTCCGGTTTGTAAAGCCTCATAAACCATTTGAATAAGCGGTTCAATGCAATCCGAAAGTCCACTGCGTGATGCGCCCCAATAATTCATCTGGGTATTGATATTAACAGTGTAGTTACTGCTCCAAGGGGGACGGAGCGAATCGTTCCAAATTCCCTGAAGATTAAGAGCCTGACCTCCCTTTCTGCTACCGGAAATAATCATATATTTTCCGTAGTTGTAAAGGAGCTCTGATAGTGCCCTTTCATCACCGCCTTTTTTAACTGATTTCAAAAGCTCAACGGCAGTGATATCTGTGTCACAGTTAAAGGAGATGCTTTGATTGTTATAAAGTGCTGAATAGTCAGCAATATGACACGATTTTAAGAGGTCATAATCCCTGTTTATCGAATTCATAACAGCTTTACTTTTTTCTTTAACAATATTTCTGCTTGTTTCAGGCATTTTGTCAAATGCTTTAAAGCCTGTTGCTGTCACAAAATATAATGTCATCTCCGTTGCGTTATTTACGTTGATATAATTTTTGTAACAATTTATATTGCCGTTTGTCTGCACATTAGTTTGCAGACAGAATGCCATACCTTTTCTTTTGTTATAACGAATAGGGTATATTTCGGTAAAGAGATAATTGGGGGCTGCATAATCGGGAGCATTGCCCGAAAGAAAAAGATTATTTTCCTTGGCAGACACTTGATGCTTTAGTTTGCTTTTTGCTTTAATTGTAACAGAAAAGGGCTTGTCAGCCTTTATTTTATATGCGCAAACCTTATCGGGATAAGAGCAAAATGCCTCAGCTATACAGCCATTTGATTTAACAGTATGTATTGCATTTGAAAGGTCAAGACTTCTTGAATAATTTTCTCGACTTACTCCGCTGAACTCAATAGAAATTTCACCTAAGGGCATAAAAGCTTCGCTGTAATAGCCTCTAAGCTTGTTCCCGCAAAGAGAGTCTGCCTTTGAGTTTTCACCATCAAAAATAAGTCTGCGTGTTTTTTCAAGATTATTAAAGCTTTTTTCGCTGTTGTAATCTTTAGGATAGCCTGACCAAAGAGTGACGTCGTTAAAGCAAATACGTTCATTCATTAATGAGCCGTAAATCATAACACCTGTCAGACCGTTACCAAGCGGCAGTGCTTCACGCCAGTTTTTTGCCGGCTTCGTATACTTGATAATATGCATAGCTATTCTCCTTTTGCATTTTAAAAATAAAGGGCGCATACCATTTTGATTATATCAACTTGATGACTTTTTTACAAGTTTTAGCAAATCTAAAAAATGTAATCTTAAAAATAAATAACATACTAACATTATGTCATACCGATAGAGAAATAAAATTAAACGGTAATAGCAATTTTTTGAATATTAGCTTTAATGAAATAAGGTAGTGATACTGCAAGCTTTACAGTATCACTACCTTATTATTTAATTACACAATATATTGCTTTTGATAATTTGTAAAAATGTTTAGGATATAACTCTAAATTCTATGAAATCAAGACAGCTTGTTGATTATTTATCAAAATCTCTGTTTAAGCTTTCAACGGTTCGTGTTACCGTTCTCTTTTTAGATTGTTCAACACGCTTACCGTTTTTTCCGTTATTGTTGTGACGGAAATAGTCGTCCTTATCGTGGATGTTCCAAAGAAGCTTTGATTCTAAATACCACAGCTTTTCCTTGAAATTCTTTTCAAATGTAAACGGTCTGTTATTTTCAATTTCATCCATAAGAGGAGTTACGAGAGAGCTGTCAGCACCCTCAACCTCTGTTGCAGCAAGAACAACTACATTACTATCCTTAGGAAGAACTGTTGTTCCGTTAAGAGTAATTACCCAGAAATAAAGTCCCTTTGCATATTGAATATCCTTACCGTCCATTGAATGGGTAAACTCATAACCAAGGTGTCCCTTTTTGATGTAAGCAGTTTCGCCGAAATCATATAAATCCCAACGAGCAAAGGCGTCATAAGCGTTGTTTACTGTTTTAACAACAGGCTTTGCGTCAACCTCAAAGGTGATATCATTATAGTTATAGCTTGTTACAAGAAGCTTTAATTTGCTGCCTTCTGCCACTTCAATTTTTTGACCGTCAGCATACATTGTGCCGTTGCCGAGGATGAAGTCAACACCGCAAACACTAATCTTATCCCTCATAAGATTTTCAGGAATATCATTTAAGCCCTGATTTAGCTTGAGTTCAATAGGCTTTTGCTTTGCCTTTTCACTCTGAACTGTGGGCTTTTTGAGTGTAATTCCAAAGGTTTTAACCTCGTATGGCTTAAAATCGCATACAAGCTTGCCGTCTACAACATTTGCCTCTCCACGATATTCCTCACTTGCCCAAAGCTCTCTTGCAGTTTCAATACCGTCACCAAGAGTAAATTGAAATCCTTCAACCTCTTTATTAGCACCCTCGTTGAAACGAACAATGATTTCATCATCACGGTGGTGAGCCTTTTTGATTGCACGAATAATAACGTCATTTGTGCTGACACCACCGAATGAATAGTTACTACCTAATTTGCCGATGTGTCTTTCAAATACAACTGCTGTCATTGGGTATGTATAAAGCCTTGCTTGCAGCTGGGTATCTGCTCCAACCTTGCCCTTATGGGAATAAATTGCATAGCTATAAAGGTTTTTACCCAAATCCATCATCGACTGCATTGAGTCAATTCTGTAGTTTTTCTTTGGAGTATGAATGGCGGTTAAACGAAGTGTATTATCGTTAAATTTATCCCAGCCGTGCTTGCATTCGCTGAAAACAGAAACACCGAATTCGCCGCTTTTATCAGTAATGTCAGCCCATTTTTGAGCAGGCACCTCAAAAAGCTTTTCGTTCATATTTTTACGCTCTATTGCACCGAGACCAAGGTCAAAGGTTGCCTTTGAATTGGACGCAGTGAAGGCAAATCTGTTTTTTGCAAGAGTACGCATCGACTGCCACTCAATCTCGTTATAGACCTCAACAAAATTGCTGTCCTGTGTTAAGCAAATGTAGCTTATGAATTCTGATTTCTTATCCCTTTGTTTAACCTCAAAAGCAACACGAACAGGGCCGTTTTCAGCAACCTTAACTGTTACTAATTTAGGAATTCTGTCAGGCTCTTTATTAGCCTCTTCATAATTCATTTCCCAAGCGGGCCAAGTCTTTGAACCTGTATAGTTAAACAAACCGAGAACAATAGGTTTTTCAAGAAGCTCTCTTCCGTCGTCCTCTTTGTCAATGATTGATGAGATATCACCGTTTTTATTCAAGGTAACAACGTACTTTTGGTTTTCAAGAGAGTCATCAGTTAATTTGAGCTTGCTGATAATTTTGCAGGGTTCATTTGAAGGACGAGCATCAAAAACCTTTAGTCCAAGTGACTTAACCTCTGCCAAGAAAAGAATTTCCTTAATTCCGTCAACCTCGGAAACAAGCTGTGAAGGGACCTCTTTTCCTTTATCATCAAAAATTCTAACAAATGGTGAGCTGATATTATTTAGTTTAATTCTTACGGCAGATTTTCTGTCAGACTCAACAGAGTTATATACCAAAAGGGGAATACCCTGACAAAAATCAGATTTCATAAGCGGAGTAAGGGATGAAAGCGATGCCTCAAGCTCACCGCTAAATTGATTAATTGACATTGCATAATCATTCCAAGAGCGTCTGTAAGCACGCTGAACGGAAGTACCCGGTGTATCGTCGTGAAACTGATGGGCGATTGCTCTTTTCCAAGATTTTTCAAGGACCTCTTCATTGTAGTTGGCAGTACCTAAGTGCATAGCCATAACACCTGCACGCTCTGCCATATCACCAAGCTCCTGACATTTTGCATTCCAACGCTTGCCGATTGCCCTTGATGTATAACCGCCAACACCATGATTTTGCATAACAAGCTCTGTTTTCCACTCGGGGAGCTTGTCCTTAACCTCCTGCGGAAGCTTTGTTTCTATATCACGATAAATTTGGTCGGCAGAGGCTGCTATAACCTCAATATCCTCGGTATCATTCTTTTTGATTTCTTTGTCAACAAATTTAACTGTTGCCTCCGGAGGAGCACCGCCACGGTCGCCTATTCCGTGGAACATATACGTCCAATCCAAGCCGTATTTTTCGTTTTCATTAAGCTTATTAGTAACAAAGCTCCAATTACGAAGCTTTGTCAAGGTGAAATAATAATCATGTGGGTTTACCGATGCATAAACATAGTTTCCGTCAACGCCGTACCACTTACCGATGTCAAAGGGAGTTCCGTATGCACTGCCCCAAGCAAGCTTTTGAGTAGTAAAGCCTTTAAGATTAGCGTGATGCATAATGCTTGGCAGAGCCCAACCGAAGCCAAAGCAATCAGGCAAATAAATATCGCAGGAGCGTTTGCCGAATTTCTCGGCAAAATATGTATTACCGATAAGAATGTTTCTGAAAAGTGCCTCAGGTGATGGGCAGTTTACATCACCGTTTTCAAAGGCTGAGCCGGTAACATTCCATCTGCCTTCGGCAACATATTTCTTTAACTCCTCAAATAATTCGGGATAATATTCCTCCATAAGCTCATACCGATAAGAGCCTTCAAATGAGAAAACATAGCTTGGATATTTTTTGAACAAAGCAAAGTTGTCAACAAGAGTGTTATAAATATATTTGCTGACAGTAGTTTCAAAATCCCAGGACCAAATTGTATCAAGGTGTGAGGTCGCAACTGTATATATTTTTTTCTTACTCATACTAAACTCCTTTGAGATTATTTTGTACGAAATTTTTATTAACAACAAAATACAGAATATCGCACAAACATAAATTACAAGTATAGTATATTTGCTTTATAATAAAAATCAAAGATGTTAAAACGCCATAAATATCGATTTTATGTCGTTTTAAATAAACTTTTGCTTGATGTATGAAAATTTTATAATTTCCAAATTCAAAAAATTCTAAAAATGTAGGCAGTAGAATGATGTTATATGATGTGAATCTATAATATATCTATGTATTCGCCGTTAAGGGCTTTGTTCATACTTCTTACTGCACAGAATTTAC
The DNA here is from genome assembly GCA_051892435.1 of Eubacterium sp. Classification (GTDB taxonomy): domain Bacteria; phylum Bacillota; class Clostridia; order Oscillospirales; family Acutalibacteraceae; genus Eubacterium_R. Next base: position 21,474 of record JBJFGE010000018.1, on the reverse strand, counting down.
CGCACATTGAACAGGTATCCTCGTGTTCGGGAGCACGGCTGTCACGGATTGCCTTTGCAGTTTCGGGGTCAATGGAGCATTCCCATTGCTTTTCCCAGTCAAAGGTACGTCTTGCGTCAGCCATTTGGTCGTCAAGGTCTCTTGCGTGAGGTATCTTTTTAGCAATGTCAGCCGCATGAGCTGCAATTCTTGATGCAATGATACCCTGCTTTACATCTTCAACATTAGGTAGAGCGAGATGCTCTGCAGGAGTTACATAACAAAGGAAAGCCGCACCTGATGCCGCTGCGATTGCACCGCCGATTGCAGAGGTGATATGGTCATATCCGGGTGCAATATCGGTTACTATAGGACCGAGAACATAGAAAGGTGCACCCATACAGATTGTCTGCTGAATTTTCATATTAGCTTCAATTTGGTCCATAGGCATATGACCCGGTCCCTCAACCATTACCTGGACATCCTTTGCCCAAGCACGCTTTGTAAGCTCGCCGAGACGAACAAGCTCTTCAATCTGACAAACATCGCTTCCGTCTGCAAGACAACCGGGACGGCAGGCATCACCCAAGGAAATAGTAACATCATATTCACGGCAAATATCGAGGATTTCATCATAGTATTCATAAAACGGATTTTCTTCTCCTGTCATACTCATCCAAGCAAATACAAGTGAACCGCCACGGGACACGATGTTCATTTTTCTCTTATGCTTTTTAATCTGCTCAATGGTTTTACGTGTAATACCGCAATGGAGAGTAACAAAATCCACACCGTCCTGTGCGTGCAGACGAACAACATCAATAAAATCCTTTGCAGTTAAAGTCGCTAAATCTCTTTGATAATGAATAACGCTGTCATAAACAGGAACAGTACCTATCATTGCAGGGCATTCGCTTGTAAGCTTTCTTCTAAACGGCTGTGTATTTCCGTGAGATGACAAATCCATTATAGCCTCTGCACCCATATTAACTGCTTCCATAACCTTTTGCATTTCAATATCATAATCCTTGCAGTCCCTTGAAACGCCGAGATTAACATTAATTTTTGTGCGAAGCATAGAGCCTACACCGTTTGGCTCAATGCAGGTATGTAATTTGTTTGCACAGATAGCTACCTGACCCTTAGCAACAAGGTCTCGGATTTCCTCTTCAGTGCGATATTCCTTTTTGGCAACTGCCTTCATTTCAGGAGTAATTATGCCACGCTTTGCGGCATCCATTTGTGTTGTATAATTTCTCATAATATTAATTCCTTTCAAACAGATATTTTATTTAATGTTTTGATTAAGTGCAAAGGCATGGTTCATAGGTCCACAGCCTTTTCCCAAGTCAAGCATTGCTGACAATGCACCTGATATGTATTCCTTTGCGTTGAAAACCGACTGGGACAATGACAAGCCCTTGGCAAGATTTGCAGCAATGGCACTTGAAAGCGTACAGCCTGTACCGTGGGTATTGGGATTATTTATCCGCTTGCCATCAAACCATCTGTATTCGCCGTTTTCATAGAGTAAATCGGTAGCGTCATTTACACTGTGACCGCCTTTAAGCAAAACAGCACATCCGTATGTATCACCGATTTTTTTTGCGGCTGAAGCCATATTTTCCTTTGTTTTTATCTCTTCTCCTGTTAATATTTGTGCTTCGGGAATATTAGGTGTAACCAAAAGTGCAATAGGCAACAGCTCTTTTTCAAGGGTTGATACGGCATCTGTTTTTATTAGAGCAGAGCCGCTTGTTGCCACCATAACAGGGTCGACAACAATATTTTTAGCATTAAAGTATTTCAGCCTTTCAGCAATTACATTGATAAGCTCCGCCGAAGATACCATTCCGATTTTTACTGCATCGGGATATATGTCCTCAAATACAGCGTCAATTTGTTGTTTCAGAAATTCAGGTGTGGAGTCCTGAATTGCTCTAACGCCGGTTGTGTTTTGTGCCGTGAGTGATGTAATTACACTCATAGCATAAACACCGTTCATAGTCATTGTTTTTATATCTGCCTGAATACCGGCGCCTCCGCAGGAGTCACTGCCTGCGATTGATAATGCTGTTTTCATAGAATTTCCTTTCTTTTATTTGCATTATTTTTATTAAGCGACAAAAGGTGGTGCCCCCAATCTGCCGCTGATATTGTGTTTTAAATCTGCTGTCCTGTCAGCTTTCTTGCAATATTAAGAAGTATTTCCGTTTCGTATTTTGGATTATCTGCTTTCATTATGGCAGACACAACACAAAATCCGGCTATATCTACACCTTGGAGTATATCGGTGTTTGTTTTATTAAGTCCTCCTATGGCATTGACAGGGATTGGAACTGCTTTACAAATATCCTTTAAGGTATCAACAGATGTAAGTACCGTTTTCACTTTAGTTGTGGTTGGATATATTGCCCCGACTCCAAGGTAATCCGCCCCTTGTTCATATGCCTCCAAAGCCTGTGGAACTGTTTTTGCAGTTGCGCCGATAATGATATCACTGCCGAGAATTTTTCTTGCAATATATATCGGCATATCACTTTGACCGAGATGCACGCCTTCAGCTCCTATTGCCATAGCAACATCAATGCGGTCATCTATGATAAGAGGTACATTATATTTTTTTGTTAAAGTATGTACTTTTTCGGCAAGTGCTATATATTCTCTGGTGGTTTTATCCTTTTCACGAAGCTGAAGAAGTGTTGCTCCGCCCTTCAGTGCTTCTTCAATTCTGAATAAAAATTCTTCTTCGCTGAAAATAGTGCTGTCCGTTATAAAATACAGCGTTGAATCAAATTTTTTCATTGCTTTTCCTCCGATTTATACATAAAGGTAATCGTTTAAAACAGGCTGAAGACCTTCATCTGTAATATCCTGATACATTTTGTTAAGACTGCGGTTATCGTCAATCTCAAACTGCTCGTCGCCCTGAATCTCCTCCGATTCCTTTCCGCTGTATTTGCTTTCGTGGTCGCCGATGCCTGTTGATACTCCGGCGGAAATTTTAGTTGCGGCAATCTTAACTATTCCGTTTCTAAACTCGGCACTTTCTCTTGATGATACCGTAATTCCCACATAGGGCAAGAAAATGCGGTAAGCACAAAGCACCTGACAAAGCTGTTTTTCGTGAACATCAAGAGGATTAATTTTGTCATTATTAATTATAGGTCGAAGTCTGGGACAGGACAGGGACATCTCCGCATGGGGATATTTTCGTTGAAGATAATAAACGTGCAGGGCACTTGCAAGAGCGTCCTTTCTGAAATCCGAAAGTCCCAAAAGAGCAGAAAATGCAACACCTCTCATACCGCCCATTAATGCTCTTTCCTGAGCATCAAATCGGTAAGGCCATATACGCTTATGACCCAGAAGATGTAGCTTTTCATATTTATCAGTATCATATGTTTCCTGAAAAACGGTAACATAGTCTGCTCCGCATTCATGAAGATAGCGATATTCGTCAGTATTAACTGGATAAATTTCAAGCCCTACCATTCGAAAATATTTTCTTGCCAGCTTGCAGGCTTCACCGATATATTCAATATCGCTTTTTGCTCGGCTTTCACCTGTCAAAATAAGAATTTCCTCCATACCGCTGTCGGCTATTACTTTCATTTCGTGCTCAATCTGCTCCATAGTCAGCTTCATACGGTTAATATGGTTGTAGCAGTTAAATCCGCAATATACACAGTAGTTTTCACAGTAATTTGCTATGTATAAGGGTGTAAAAAGATATACTGTGTTTCCGAAATGTTTGCTTGTTTCAAGCCTTGCACGCTGTGCCATCTGCTCAAGAAACGGCTCTGCAGCAGGGGAAAGCAGTGCCTTAAAATCTTCGATAGAGCAGGTCTCGTGCTCTAATGCCGCTTTTACATCCTTGGCGGTATATTTTGAATAATCATACGAGCTCATTTGCTCCATAACACTTGAACAAACGTCTGACTCTATTTTTTCCATTCCATGCATATATTCCATATGATTTGTACGAAAGGATGGGTCTGTTTCAAGACGGTGTTTTTTTTCAAGTGCCTTTGGAGATAGGAACTCTGAATCCACAAAAAACTGATTTTCCATAACTATACTCCTTAGTTGCGAAGAAATCCTGTAAGAGGGTCAGATGCAGAAGCACCCCTTGTAAGAACTCTGCCAAGTCCTGCAAGATATGCCTTTCGTCCTGCCTCAATAGCCTGACGGAATGCTGATGCCATCATAGGAAGATTGCCTGCTGTGGCAAGGGCAGTATTCGCCATAATTGCCGCCGCACCCATTTCCATAGCCTCACATGCCTGTGACGGTTTTCCGATACCTGCATCAACAATAATAGGCAGGTCAATTTCATCAATAAGTATCTGTATAAAATCCTTTGTTGCAAGGCCTTTGTTTGAGCCTATCGGAGATGCAAGGGGCATTATTGAAGCCGCACCTGCATTTACCAAATCTCTTGCCACATTCAAATCAGGATACATATACGGCATAACAACAAAGCCCTCATTAGCAAGAATTTCTGTTGCCTTGATTGTTTCCTGATTGTCGGGGAGTAGATATTTTGAATCTCGCATAATCTCAATTTTAACGAAATTACCGCATCCAAGCTCTCTTGCAAGCCTTGCAATACGTATTGCCTCCTCGGCATTTCTTGCACCGCTTGTATTCGGAAGTAAGGTAATTCCATCGGGAATATAATCTAAAATATTTTCCTGTTCCTTTGTGTTGGCACGGCGAACAGCAAGGGTTATGATTTGTGCACCTGCATCCTTTACTGCCGCTTCAATAAGGTTTAGGGAGTATTTGCCTGAACCGAGAATAAAACGGGAGTCAAATTCGTGTCCGCCGATAATAAGCTTATCATCATTCATTTTTATTACCTTCTTTCATTAAGCTTCAAATTCATTTGCAAGTATTCGTAATACAGTATGTGCCTGATGTGCGGCACAAAGCATTACACGAGGAGCAACAAGTCCTATATTGTCATTTACATCACTTACCCCATCACCGCATAAATAGAATTTTTCTGTTATTTTTCTTGTTTCTATACTGTTTGGACTACCCATTCCCGCCATGCCTGATGCTGCTACTAAAAACTTATCAGGCATTTTTTCTAGAACAGTATCTGTGAGCATTGCCTTACATTCTGCGTTATCAAAGGCTTCGCAAATTATATCTGCATCTCTTAGTAAATCAAGGGCATTGCTTTCGTTTACACGAACAGTGTGACATTCAATTTCAATATACGGTGCAATTTCTTTTAGATTTTCTGTCAATGCATCGGTTTTGTATCTGCCGATTTGTGATGCTTTGTATTGCTGTCTGTTAAGGTTAGTTATATCGACCTTGTCAAAGTCAATGAGAATTAGCTTTCCTATTCCTGCTCTGGCAAGGGATATTGCAATGTTTGAGCCAAGACCGCCTAAACCGCATACAGCGACTGTTGCCGATGAAAACCTGTCCTGTAGTTTTTTGCCGTGGCGTTCCTTCAACGCAGAAATCATTTCATCCTTTGCAGGTATCATATCAACCGCCCCCCACAAAGCTGACAACCTCTACACTGTCGCCGTCCTTCAGTATCGTTTCACCGTATTGTGATTTAGGTACAATATCGCCGTTTCGCTCAACGGCAATTCTTTTTGTATCGAAATCGGTTGTTTCAAGATACTCGGCTATTGTTTTTTCGTTAGCATCAACCATTTCTCCGTTGATTGTAACCATAGTCATTACCTCCTAAAAACAAAAACAGGAAATCACCGATTTGGTAATTTCCCATTAAATACATTCTCAGGCATCCCTACGTTGGCATTATCCAAATCAGGTTATCGGTCGAAGGTTATACCTTCCTCTCAGCCTGTAACACAAGCTCCCGTCTGTTTAATTGTTATGATTATTATATACCTAAAGCACTAAAATTGCAATAGTGCATAATGCAAATTTCAGCTACTGTGTAATTTTATGATGACATCGCAATAAAACGCTTTAACGTGAAGAATATTAGCATAAAAAGAGATGTGGTGTAAAGATAACAGTACCCCTAAGCAATATGATACAAGCTTATTGATTTTGCAAAAGAAACAGGAGTAATTTGACAGAAATGATGTATGCAAGCCAAAAATATTGACGCTTCAATAAGCTTTGATAAGAATATATCGGGATAGTTTACACATTTGATGAAAGCACATCATTATATCATAATCGGTTAAAGCTCGGTGCACCGCAATATCTGGCTCAAAAGGGAATAGAGATACTGAAAGGAATTCACAGACAAAGCAAGAGGGGATATGTGTAAAAATAATGGTATGCGTGTTTTTAATGAAGGGTTGTAATTTTTAGTTTGGACATTGAAATCCCTTGATGTTTATTCTGCATTAAGAGGGCGATATTTTATATGCCTTTCTTGTTGTTATTTTTTGTAGCAAACAACATATCCGTCAAATGTGCCGGCATATATTTTCCCGTCTGCCAATGCCGTTTCACCTAAAACAGCCGATCCTGCTTGCTCTTTATTTATCAACTTTCCGGTGTGAACGTCAACAGAATAAATATATCCGTCATTTGCACCGAAGATAAGATTACCTCCGTCAATTATCGGTGATGACTCTACGGTTCTTGATCCTTTGCCTACGTATGGTGCCGTAAACAGTACGCCTTCTTCCGTTTTGAAATTCCACAGCATTTCCTTACTGCTTACATCGAAGGCAATAATGCCATTGTTTGCAGTGGGAATATAAGCCACTCCGTTAAGAAAAGCCGGCTGACCGCTTGATGAAAAATTGTATCCTTCAAAATTTGTTTTGCTTATGATACTGCCGTCACTAAGACTTACAAGCATTACCGCATCATCGTCGGCGACAAGCAATGTATTATCGTCAACAGCAACGGGAGTGGAGCTTCTAAAGCGAATATCCTCATCAGTATTACTCCAAAGCTCCTTTCCGTTTTCAATATCAAGGGCTGACAGAGAATCCCAGTGGGAATTAACAATCAGCTTATTATCTGCAACTATAAATTCGGCAGGTGAATTTTCACCCTTATCCCTGTTCTGCGACCACATAATATTGCCGTCTTTAATATTTACAGCAGTTACAATACGGGAATTTCCCGTATATACAATACCATCATTTATGCAAATTCCACTGCTTGTTCCAATGTTATTTCCGAGATTAACCTTAATCTGCCATAGGATGCTTCCGTCTGTCTTATCAAGGCAGTAAACATTTCCGTCAACATCCATGGCAACAAGTATGCTACCATCTATACAAATATTATTTTTGACAGAATTTTCGGTTTTGTAATACCATTTAGTTTCACCGTTATCTGCATTTAAACAGTATATTCCGCATTCACGTGGATAATTGTCATCAACAGTAGCAGTATAAATATTACCACCGTCATAAAAGGTATCGCAGAAAAGTACATTGCCCTGAAGCTTTGTGCTCCAAAGTGTATTTTGCGGTGTTACAGAGGAGTTCAAATCATAATAATCTGTATTTGTAGTGATTTCTCCGTCTGAACTTATACTGATTATTCTTGTTCCGGCAGGGGAGGAGTCAATACCCCCACAGTCGGGACGTGGAGCACTTATATTAAGCACACCCTCATTTTCGTAAACATAATTGAAATGATAGTGACCGAATATCCACGCAATAAGATTATGCTTTTTTAAGTCAAGCTTTTTTATACCTAAAGGTAAAACATAGTCGTCCGTGGGGGATTTTGTGTGGTTGAACATAACTACCTGCATATCGTCGCTAACATTTGCAAGGTCATTTTCAAGCCATTTCCAGCGGTCGTTTACACCATAGCAGGATTGATAATCACTACCTGTCTGGAAGGAGGTTACAACATAATGAACATTTCCTACATCAAAGGAATACCATACAGGACCATACAGACTTTCATAAAGCTCCTCACCGTATTTGCCGTCAACATAATCGTGGTTGCCGATTACATATCTAACGGTACAGCCCATAGTGTCAGTATTCATATCCTCAATATGCCTTTTAAGTCCTGCTTCATAGCATATATCTCCTGTATGTATAAGAAAGGCAGGGTTGTTTTCCTTTACAGTGTCTTTAATGGCATCAAGCCATTCGCCTGTACCGCCCTCACCGATTTCGGTATCACTAATCTGTAAAAAGCAATGGTCTGCCTGTGCGGTAAGCTCGGATTTGTTTAATACAAAATCATAGCTTTCTTTATCTTTTTCAACAGGAATGTAAAAATTATCGGTTTGATATCCCGACGGAACAGTTACGGTTACAAAATGGCTTTTTCTCCAGCCTTTAAGCTCAAATCTACCGTTTTCATCGGTTTTAACAACATTTCTGCCATCGGTTACGCAAACATTTGAAATTGGATTATCTGTACCGCTTTCCTTAACTGTTCCTTGAAAGGGACCTTGGTTCAATACTGAGAATACGATAGCCGTTACAGCACCGGCAGTAATTATAACCGTGAAAAGCACCGATACCGTAATTTTCATAATTTTTTTCTTCTTCATTTTTCTCTCCGTCAGTTTAACAAATCAGTTTTCTACATATCTCTCAATGGCATTCTTTATTCCGCAGGCAACGCTGTTTGGATTGTCCATGGTTTTATCACAGCCGATACGGAAAACCATTACACCGCCGCAGCCGCTGAACAGTGCATATGCAGTTTTATCGCCTGCAAGGGCAGGTGAACAGAAGGTGCCGTCATAAATTTGACCGCCGTCTGCAACATTATAATATTTGCTGTCCCAATAGTTTGCCTGCTGTAAATCACGCCATGTTGCCCAAAACGGAGTGCCGTTTACCGGTCTGCCGTAGGCGGCAATTCCTATGTTGATTTTTGATATATCGGCACCGTTTTCGGCAAAGGCGGCAATACCCTCCTGTGCCTGCTGGAGAGAGCTTTGATAGCCGTCGGTATCATTTCCGTCGTATGCCATAAATTGTATTTGATCAATGCGGTCAAAGGTTTCCTGTGACAGACCTAAGCTTCCGGAGGAAAGGGCAGTTGAAATTATTTTTTTATCTGTACCGTTATTCATTGCATCATCAATCTTAGCAATAAAGCTGTCAAAACGTTTCCAGTCATCACCTGACTGAGGATATTCCCAGTCAATGTCAACACCGTCAAAATCATATTTGTTTACAAGGTCAACAATGCCGTCGGCAACCTTTTCCCAGTTGTTTTCCATAAACACATTTACTCCGCCGTGGTCACCGCCTGTACCGTCTGCAAGACCTGTTATTATAAGCTTAACCTCGTGGTTTTTGTTTGAACGCAGGGAAATAATCTCTCTTAGTGCCGTAATCTCCTTTGCAAAGGCTTCTTCTCCCATATCGCCAAAGCTGATGTTACCGTTTTCGTCCCAGCTGATTGCGGCGAAAACTATTACGGTAGTATATACGTCATAAAATTTTGCATAATTTTTTGCGTAGTCCTCGCCCTTTGCGAGTATTTCGGTGGGTACATCCCCGTCGAGACGCTGATATACTGTAGCTTCAAAGCTTTCGGCTTCACGCAAAGGCTCATTATATAATTTTATAGATTTGATATTTGCAGGCGTATCGTCACTTCTGAATTTATCTATCGAAAGGCGAATTTTATCGGTAGTAACAGCGTCAAAGCTGCAAAGTCTTAAATCCTGTATTTTTTCACTTTGATAAAATGTAATCCATTGACCGTCAACAAATGCCTGCAATCTGAAATACTGAACCTCATTTCCCAATTCCTCAATAACGGCAGTATTAAAGGTTGATGTTTCTGAAAGCTCAATTTCCGCCACGCTGTTATTCACATCGTCACAGCCATCGGCAGGAGTTCTGTCAGGATTTTGAGGAGTCCAGCATTTATCATTGTCATAAAGCAGATTTTCTGCATCTGCTTTTTCTCCTTTTTTAAGGCTTTCAAAGGTGATTTTTGCATTTTCTACAATATTTTCCGATTGAAGATTCATAGCTTTAAAATCCTTCTCTGCACTGCCGATGGTTAATGAGGAGCCGATTTGTAATGGTGTAAGTATAATTGCACCGACAACTGCAACTGCAACAGCAGCCTTAATAGCTTTTTTGCCGTCGTCACAGAATAGAAATACCAATACAAGTGCAACGGCAAAGCCGAGAGGTAAAATATTCGGAAACAGTGACTGAATGCCTCGGGATATGTTTTGAGAAGAAATGCCTGCGTCAAGGCCAAATAAAAGCACAAATGTATAAATAAAAAGAATTACACTAATCACTTCAACAATTAAATGAATAATTCTTACAGCAATATTTTTATCGAATTTGTGAAAGCACTGCATAAGCAGATATATTATTCCCAAACCCATACAGGCATAAATAACGCCAAACATAGCAGGGATAAAATTTTCACCCAAAGGATAAAGCTCTGCAATCCAGCCGTAGGCCCAGTCAGCACTTTTCAGAAATGCAGAGGAACAGGCGACAAGAAAATAAAATATGTATGCACCTGCGGATGAATTAAGCTTGCTTTCAATTTTCCTTAATACCTTCATATGTTTCACCTTATAAAATTTTCTCTTTATTTTGGATATGGTAGCATTATATCATAAATAGGCAGTCATATCAATAATGGCAAATTATTCCTCTTTATTATGCGATGAAGATAAAAAACATTATAAATGTAGTTATAGCCCTGCTCATAAAAGGACTGGGCTTTTACTTTTGAAAATATAAAAAAATACGGGATATAAATTAAACAAGTCCGGTAATAGTGTTGTTTAATTTAAAAGCTCTGTATCGCAGTGATTTCCGTCACAGCCTTGACTTTTTCAAATGCACCCGCTCTTACCTTATCACCTCTCGGTGTATCAAAAATGTCACTGTCAACGCTGTAAGATATGGTATCTAACCGCATCTAGTGATATACAGGTAACGGCAAAGATAAATACTCATACGGTTGAGAGGTATTCGAAACAAATCTCCAACGTATGCAACAATACAAGGAGTTCAAAATGTATCAATCGCTTGCATAAGCAAACAAAAAATCTAGTTACTCATAGAGATTCGTCTCGTTCATTTGTTCAGCAAGCTTCTTTCTTTGTCGTCTTTCATGAGCAAGATTTTCTTGAATTACGTCCATTCTTCTGTAAATATCTGCAATGGCTTCCTGTTCATTTTGCGGACGATCCGGCATTTCTTGTGCGTTTCGAGCAGCTATGTCCTTTGCAAAAAGCTTACCAAATGCCCATCTAACAAACGGTTGAATAAAAAATATTTGTGAAAAGAAGGCAAACGGAAAATTATAACATACTAACTTTATCCAGTTAGCAAGTAGTGTTAAAATATTAAAACCTGCATAATACGGGTAATACATCCATGCGGCTAAAAAGCTCATTAACGGGCACATAATAAGCACAGTACAGCTAATGATAACCGTTTCAAATATCATAGGGTGATTATTCATTGGATCAAACATTTTACACGCCATTTTAAACGACATTGGGCTTCCGATTACACATTCAAGTATGTACGCACAGCAGAATTCTATAATTATAACCGCCCATATAGGAAGCATGTTACCAAACATATACACACCGCCTTGAATGTTAATTGCATGAAGTACACTGTCTGCATTGTTTATCTGCATCAAAGTATTTCCGTTGACAACATAAAGGCTGTAAAATACATATCCATGTACGGTGACTAATACTGTGAGGAAAGCGAAAACCATCCTCTGAAATTGATTTCTTGGCATAATTTTTCTCCTTTTTGAACATAAAAAAACACATGTATATCTACTGCCTTTGAAATCCGATTACATTTCAACTTTGAAAGAATACATAGATACCGTAATCAGATTTATGTGCAGAGCACTACATGTGTCGTTTATGTTCTTTTATCTAATCTTGAGTAAATTATATCATTTATTTTTTCTCTGTGCAAGAAAAAATAAATTGTTTATAGAAATGTTTGATTGTATTATTTTATAATTTCAAATTAGTCAAAGCATTTGTATGTAATTTAAACACCAAGGAGGGAAAACGGTTAAAACAGTTTAGTTTCAGCTTTTTTTCGGCTGTTTGGTGTGTTCAACTCCGTTTGTAACTAAGGTTGCTTTGGAATTTTTAAGGTAGGTAGTCACCAGCGGGTAAGCATATGCATCTGCTCATAAAACCTCAAATTTTGCTGTTGTTGATTATATTGTCAGATTTACATTGAAATGTAATTAAAATTCGGTATATAGTACTACTCCAATAATTATTTGTTGGTTTTTCTTTTAAGTTGTAATAGATGAAAATGTATGATAAAATATATCACATAAGAAATTGAAATAAAGGTGTAGTTATGAAAATAGATAAGCAGATTTTAATTCAGGGTAAAATATTAAGAGCGATAAGTCCTCTTGGAAGTGAAAGTGTGCAACGGGCAGTAGGTCCGTTATCGACAAAGATACTGTCAGTGTTAAAACTGAAAAGCCTTAATTGTGAAAAAATACAAATTTCACGTGATGACGGTACAAGCTTTCGTGCCTGTGTAATGCGGGGAAAGAAGGCTCAGGGTAAAACAGTGGGAATTTTGTGGCTTCACGGCGGAGGTTATTCTCTGGGAGCTCCCGAAATGGCAATTATGTCATTTCCAAGGCATTTGATTAATAACTGCAACTGCGTAATTGTTTCTCCCGATTATACCTTGTCAACTGTAAAGCCCTATCCTTGTGCGTTAAATGACGCTTACACAGCTTTGCTTTGGATTAAAAATCATAAAAAAGAGCTTGGTATTTCTTACGATAAAATTGTTGTGGGCGGTGAAAGTGCAGGTGGCGGATTAACGGCAGGTCTGTGCCTTTATGCAAGGGATAAGGGCGAAAATGTCATAGGCTTTCAAATGCCCTTGTATCCTATGCTTGATGACAGAATAACAAAATCATCTGTCCACAACAATGCTCCTGTTTGGGGCACAAAGGAAAACAAATCTGCTTGGTCGATATATCTGGGTGATAAGGTTATGAATAATAATGTGCCTGTATATGCCGCACCTGCAAGAGCCGATGACCTATCAAATCTTCCGCCTGCAATAACCGTAGTAGGCACGGTAGACCCTTTCTATGACGAAGTAATAGATTATTTCAACAGGCTGAATGCCGCAGGAGTTAAGGCGGATTTAGAAACATACAAGGGTGGATATCACGCATTTGATATGATGGTGCCATATGCAAAAATCAGCAATAATGCGTATTCATTCTTGTTGAAAAAATATAACGAATATACAGATAATCTACTGTGATTTTTAGAGAAGCTAACTTGAAAAATTATAACTGGGTTATCTTAGAATGAGGTGTGATTGCAAATCAGCTTGCACAGGCTATGGAAAGGACGGACGCACTCTTTACGGCGCTGCCAACAGAACCTACAGTAAGGCGGTTGACCTTGCCGAAAAGTATAATGTCTCCAATGCTTATGAAAATATTGAGGACACATTTAATAATGAATTTTATTGCCATTTGCATATGGGTGCAGGAACTGTGGTATGGAGACAATATCTTATTCGCTAAAAATAAAGACCGTAGAAAAAATCTACGGTCTTTAGTATATTTGATTATAAAACAATAAATTTTTTTATATCCTCTGCAATTTGCTCTGCTGTTAAATGATTTTGAATTGCAATTTCTTTTGCGGAAATTAAATCGTTGAATTTCTTTTCTCCGCCGAAATTCAAGACCTTAATATTATCACAGCCATAGTAAGATGCAACACTTTGGCCGAAGCCTCCGTCAAGCACACCGTCCTCAACAGTTGCAATTATCTCGTGGCCTTTTTTTAGATTGTCAAATAATTGTTTGTCAAGATCGGTAAAGCATATAGGATTAACAACCGTAATCCTTGTGCCCCCGTCCTTCTCTAAAAGCTCTGCGGCTTTCATTGCAAGCGGCAGAGAATCGCCCAATCCGATAATAGCAATTTTGCTTCCCGTTTTGACGATTTTTCCTTTAACTGCTGTTTTTTCATCAAGCGTTATTTCTTCTGAGTTACTGATAACTGCTTTGGGAACTCTAATCACAACAGGAAATTTATTTTGCTCAACTGCCCAATCAAGCAAGGCGAAGTATTCCTCCTTTGTTGCAGGTGCAAGACCGATTATGTTAGGTATTGAACTGATTAAAGCAATGTCATACATTCCGTTGTGGGTGCAATCTCCTCCGCCTATTCCTCCACCGAAAACAAGTATTGTTGCAGGATTACTGTTCATTGCAAGGTCCTGATTTAGCTGGTCGTATGTTCTTTGTAAGAAACTGCTTAGCACCTCAAAAACAGGCTTTCCACCGTTTTTTGCAATGCCGGAAACAAACGCAACTGCATGCTCCTCCGCTATACCGACATCGACAAATTGCTTCCCCGCCTTTTCACGAAATTTCGGCGTTAAGCCTGTGGCACCGGGAGTGGCCGCGGTAACGGCAACAACTGTCGGGTCGTTTTTCATTTTGCTTAGTAAATATTGTGCCGTTAAGTCCTCGTAGCTTTCATCTATGTGTTCTTCTTCATAAAATGCAGCGGGAAGCGCCCAATGTCCCGCTTCCTTATTCACCATAGCCCAGTCAAGCCCCTTGCCTTTCAGCGTGTGAATATGAATAACGGTGGGGTGGTTTGTATCTTTAACATTTTCAAAAACGGAAATAAGCTCTTCAATATTGTTTCCGTCATCAACATAATAATAATCAAGTCCGAAGTTTTTGAAAAAGTTGTTTTCAGCCTTTCCGTTAGTTTTGCGAAGCAGCTTGAAATTCTCATACATACCGCCCTGATTTTCGGCAATTGACATTTCATTGTCGTTAAAAACGATAATTAGGTTGCTTTTCAGCATTGCGGCGTTATTTAAGCCCTCAAAGGCTTCACCTCCGGACATAGAGCCATCTCCGATAACAGCAATTACGTTTTCCTTTCCGCCGTTTAAATCTCTGCCCTTTGCAAGACCTGTTGCAAGCGAAATTGATGTTGCCGTGTGGCCAACCTTAAAATTATCATGTTCGCTTTCCGATGGGGTTGTATAACCGCTTAAAGAGTAATATTTTTCGGGCTCGGTAAAGCCCTCTTTTCTACCCGTTAAAATTTTATGCGTGTATGACTGATGAGAAACATCAAAAACGAATTTGTCTCTGGGCGACTCAAAAACATAGTGGAGCGCCACGGTTGCTTCAATAAAGCCCAGATTAGAGCCCATATGTCCGCCTGTAACGGTAATGCGATTAATAAGTACTTGGCGAATTTCTTCAGATAAATTTTTCAACTCACCTATACTGCAATTTTTTACATCGGCAGGGGAATTGATTTTTTGTAAAATATTTGTTTCATTCATTGTATTCACTCCTTGACTTTTTGTTTATATAAGTTTAACATTAAAGTTAACTTTAATGTCAATAGCTTTTTTACAAATTTTGAAAGGAGTTTTAATATGAGTTATACGATAAAGCAGGTTTCGGAAATGACAAATATTCCTGCAACAACGCTTCGCTATTACGACAAGGAAGGGCTTTTACCGTTCTTGGAGCGCAAGGAGTCAGGCTATCGTGTGTTTAACGACGGTGATATTGCCATGCTTCAAATTCTGGAATGTCTGAAAAGCACAGGTATGTCAATTCAGGAAATGAAGCAGTTTTCTAAATGGGCACAGGAGGGCGACGACTCTTTGGAGCAGAGATATGAAATGTTTCTTGAACGTAAAAAGGCTGTTGAGGCACAGATAGAGGAGCTTCAAAAAATGCTTGATGTTATCAACCATAAGTGCACTTATTATGAAACGGCAATTAAAGCGGGAACAGAAAAGAATATTATGAAAACAGATAAACTGCCTTATGCAAATGAATTTCTTTGCAAAACAATAAAAAGCACAAAATAGTTTTGTATCTATGAACAATATAATTCATAGGTTACCTGTTTTTATTGCCAGTTTTATTTCAAATAAGCATATTAATTATCCGGATAGTAAAATTCCCTTGCAGTATGTTGTGATACTGCACGACGTCACGAAACAGTTTCTTCTTTTCTCAAGAATGATTCCTACCCGTCTTTTTATACTGCAGACAAACAAAAAAGAGCTGAAAACCAGCTCTTTTTTTATTAGAAGATTATTTAAAAGTAATTTAGAACATTAGAGGATTGTCTCTCAAATGACTTCAAACGGTTAGTTCTACTATCGGTCAATTTTGAATAATTTCAAAAGCTTCTGCCAAAAGCTTAGCTTTTCATTCTGATTGCTTTCCTGCTCCTCGGCTTCGGGGATTTCTATTGCATCGGTTTTGATTACAAACTGTACTGATTTTACATTTGTGTTTTTATCTGAAGTAAAGGATTTAACCTCGCCGCTTCCCGATATGCTGTCAATCATATCATTTATTTTTTCATCTGTTTTTTGCTCGATAGATGCCGTTTCATTTTTTAATTCTGTTGTGCCCTTGTTAAGCTCAGCCGTGCCGTCATAGAGTGTTTCAACACCGCTTACATATTCCTTTACACCACTGTAAAGATTGTCTGCACCGTCGTTTAATTGCTTACTTCCGTTTATAAGCTCACCGGTTCCTTCTGCAAGCTCATTGTAGCCTAAAACGACCTGTGCAACGCCATTTGTGTATTCCTCTATGCCGGAATCAAGCTTTGTGTATTCCTCGACAAGCTGATTAACTACTGACGAAAGCTCCGACATACTGTAAAGCATATTTTCAAGCCGGGAAGCAAGCTCGTTTATTCCGGTGTTAAATTCGGCATAGCTTTTACTAAGCTTATCAGCACCGTCCGATATTGCCTTAATGTTTTGATTTACCGTATCAAGATATTGTTCATTTCCTTTAATATTTGCATTGTTGCCCTCAAAAAGCGTTACCATCTGTTCAAGCTGAGCCACCTGTGCACTTAACTGTGCAATTTGCTGTTTATCTGCACCTATGCTTTCAAGAAGGGTAATTTGATTTTTTAGTTCTTTAATCTGCTTTGTAAGATTTTTTATTGCCTCGGTATTTCCTGCCTCAAGGCTGTCTATATCAAGACCGTTTTCTGCCATAGCCTGCTTATATGCTTTGTAGCTTACGCTTTTTTCAAGCTGATTAATCGAATAGTCAAGTTCATCTATCCCTTTTTGTATTTCGGCTGAAGCTGCTGTAAGCTTTTCTATATTGCTTTGGGTTGAGTCAACACCTTTTATAGCATTTTGAAGCTGAATAAGTGCGGCTTTCATTTGACTTGAGCCTGAATTAAGATTATCTGATTTTGAGTTAAGCTCATTAAGACCTGACTGAATTTGCGTTACTCCGTTAGAATACTCGTTGATACCGTTATTAAGGCTTTCGGCACCTGTGCTTAACTCCTTGCTTCCGTCGCTTAAATTTGAAGAATTATCGTTTAGCTCCTTTGCACCGTTTTTTACCTCCGTGGCACCGTCGTCAATTTTTTCGGTGGCATCTGCCAATTCATTAATCTGCTTTTTCAGCTCGGTATCATCAACCTCAATGTTAAGAGTCAATGGAATTGCATTTATTGAAACAGACTCCATTTCAAATTCGGTTACATCTGCAGTGATTTTTGTGTCGATTCCCTTGCCGGGCAAAATGGTGAAGGAAAGCTGCTTGTCGTTTCCTACATTTGCAAAGGTTGCGTCCTCACATACAATATTTTTGCATTTTTCCGTATCAAAGGTAAATGCACCCTGCAAAGCAAAATCGTCATAAAAGTTACCTGTGCAGTCTTCGTTTTTGCTTATCTTAAATAATATTTCAAGGCTTCCGCTTTTACCGGCAAGCTCGTCTGCAGAAATTTCTTTTCTGTTAAGGATATAGGAAATACTGATATCCCAAGGGATTTGTGTCTGAACCAAAGTACCCTGATAATATACTCTGCCCTTATCGGTATTAAATGTAATTTTATCACCGTCAATACTAATTTTGTCATTTGAATTGAGAAGCTTTACTTCCTCATAATTTCCGTAATCGGTTATCTCGCCGCCGTCAAAAATGTTAACGGTGTAAATATCCTTGATTGCACCGCCGGAATAGAGATTAATATATACAACCTCCTCCTTTTCAGAGGGAGTATCTGCCGCAAGGGCTGTTAGACAGGGCACTGCGGCAATACATATTGAAAGAAGCACTGCAATAATTTTTTCAGTTTTTCTCATAATTCTTTAACTCCTTTTTGGGATTATAAAAATTTACATTTTTTGTTGTGCGACGGATAAGGCCGTCGAATATATAAAGCAGTCCCGGTAATACAAAAAGCACTATTACAAGGGAAAAGAGCGTTCCTCGTCCGAGGAGCATACCAAGCTGTGCCAAAATTCCGTGGCTTGAAAATCCGTTAAGCAAATATCCAACAACAGCAAGTGCCGTGCCGGAGGTCAAAAGCGACGGCAAAACCGTACGTACGGTTTGTTCAATGGCAAGCTTCTTCGTTTCCTTGTGTCTAAACTCAATGTATCTGTTGGTAAACAGTATTGCATAGTCAACCGTTGCTCCAAGCTGTATCGAGCTTATAATCAAATATGCAATATAGAATATCGGGTTGTCAAAGAAATATGGAATTCCCATATTTATGAATATTGCCGTTTCAATGGAAATAACAAGTATAAACGGCAGGGAAAATGATTTCATCGTCAGCAAAAGCACCGCAAAAACTGCAAAAATCGCAATCAGATTAACCTTTACCATATCTGCGGTTATAGTGTCCATAAGGTCATAGGTGCTAACACCCTCGCCGGCAAGATAGAAGCTGTCGGGGTAATATTTGTTTGCCGTTTCTCTTATTGCTTCAACAAGGGCAAAGGTTTCCTCACCCTCGTATTCGGTGTCAACATTCAGAACCATACGGCTGTAATTTTCAGATACAAGCTGTGAAAGGGTGTCATCATCAAGATACTCGGTGGGAATTTCCGCACCAACGGTATCAACATAGGAAATAATGCTGTTTACCTGCGGTATACCGTGAAGATCAATGGATAATTCCTTTTGCTTTTCGTTGTCGCCGTTCGGTACTAAAATTACATAGGTGTCGCTTTTGCCGAATACATTTTCAATTTCGGCAGTGTCGGCTCCAACCTTTGTTTTTTCATTAAATATGTGAGAGGAGCCGTAGTAAAAGCTGTTTTGATTTGACGCAAAATAGCAGGGGACAACAGCAACGGCAAATACGCAAACAAACGGTATCATTATACGGTAAACAATTTTTCCGAAGCTTTTGAAATCCGGTAAAAGTCGCTTATGTCGTGTTTTATGCATAAGCGGATACATAGACAAAATAAGCACAGGCATAAATACAAATACTGTAATAAGGCTTATTGCAACGCCCTTTGCAAGAGCAAGACCTAAATCGGGACCTATTCCGTATCTCATAAATATTAGGGCAAGGAAGCCTATAACGGTGGTAAGTCCGCTTGAAAGGATTGAGCTTGTGGATTTACAAAGCGCCTGCACCATCGCCTTTTTCTTATCCTTTTCCTCTTGCAGACATTCCTCAAATCTGTGGATTAAGAATACGGAATAGTCAAGTGAAACTGCAAGCTGTAAAATTGAACCTGCAGCGTTTGTTACAAAGGATATTTCACCGAATATTAGATTAGTGCCGCTGTTAATCAGTATGGCTACACCAAGTCCAAGTAAAATTATAAACGGTTCTGCCCAGGAGCCTGTTGTCACAAGTAATACGGCAATAACAGTAAGTACGGCGAAAATTGATACATATCTGATTTCCTTTACCGTGCTTTCCGTAGCGGCGGCAGTTGATACGGCGTCGCCTGTCATTGCATTTTCTTCGCCGATAACAGTGCGGATTGAGTCAACAGCTTCATTGCGTTTTTCTTCTTCAATGGTTACCGTAAAAAGTGCATTGTTGTCCTTATAGTATGCTTCAACGGTGTCGGTATCCATTGTTTCTATGGGCTGATAAATGTTTGCTGCGTCATCAAGCCACATTACTTCGCTTACTCCGTCAACCTGCTCTATCTTATCCTTATAATCAAGAGCCTCCGATATGCTGACGTTTCTCACCATAACACGTGCGTTTGGGATACCGCCGTCAAATTCACTGTTCATCATATCTATTGAGACAGTGGAAGGACTTTCGTCAGGCAGGTAGTCCTTCATATCGTAGTTTACTGCCACCATATTTTGTAGCACCGCACAAATAATTGCCGAAGCGATAAATATGATTATAATTTTTTTGGGATTGTTTACTATGCGAGTGTAAAATCTTTTCACACTATCTGTCCTCCGTAGTTCATTTTAGGAAATTAAATTTCCCGTAATGTAGAATTTGTTTTTGCCGCATAAAACCTCAAGGCTCAGCATACTGTTTTCAATTACACCGCTGGCAGTGTAGGCAACGGTTTTCATCAGGGTAACAATTTTTCCGTTTATTCTGCAACTCCCGTCAGAAAAAATTGTACCTGTAAACGGCTCTGATTTTTTTAAAATATCAAGATAACCGTTTAGAATCCCTTTTTCATTAGTAATTGACATTTTGCCGATTTTAATACCGATAGGCGTCTGCATTCGTATGTCGAATGTTAATTCTTTGTTTTCAATCATATATTTCTCCTTTCCGATTTGACTACTAATTTAACCGAAGTTTACGAAAAATAAAACGGGCAATGCTATTTGAAATGTGTAAATACGGACAAAAACAGAATATTGGGTAAAATACGGACAAATGACCGTATTTTGACCGTTGAAATAAAATACGGACAAGTGTATAGTAGAATTGTATATTATTCAAAAGCAGGAAGTGACATAGTGAAGAATCAAGACCGCTCTTATCAGACAAAAGAAAAGCTTGCTCACGCATTAAAGGAATGTATGCAAAAAAAACCATTATCAAAGATAACGGTCAGTGAAATAATAGATATATGCGATGTAAACAGGAAAACCTTTTATTATCATTTTGAGGATATTTATTCTCTCCTCAAATGGATGTTTGAGCAGGAGGCAATAGATATAGTCAGGCATTTTGATTTGCTTGTTGATGCCGAGGAGGCAATAGAATTTGTGCTTGATTATATTGACGAAAATCAGCATATTGTCAACTGTGCGTATGACTCAATGGGCAGAGATGAAATGAAAAGATTCTTCTATCTTGATTTTATAGATATAATCAAAAATCTTATTGAGGACTGCGAGCATCAGCTTAATCTTAAAATAGACGATGATTTTCGCTTGTTTTTGGCAGATTTTTATACAGAGGCCTATGCAGGTATGTTTATAAATTATATCAGGGGGAAGGAAACGGGAGCACTCAGCAGAGAGAAAACTCTTGAGTATATTTTTGTAACCTGCAAGGAATCCCTACGCCAAATCATCAAAACCAAAGGCAAACCGATAAAATAGGTATTATTCTAAAAGACAGTATTATTTTGTAAGGCATCTGCCTAATATACTAAACGAAAAAAGGAAAGAATATGAGCTATTATAATCAAAAAATAGATTTTCATTCACATTATCTTTCGCCGACATACTATGAATATCTAAGTAAGTATGAGGGTGAAAAGCCGGATTCTTTTCCGACTCCGAAATGGAATATTAAGG
>JBJFGE010000017.1:0-68874 GCA_051892435.1 Eubacterium sp. | reverse complement strand
TGATTGATGGCTTCTTTACCTTTGTTGATACATAGTCACCGTTTTTGTCAAGCTTGTAAACATTACCACTGACCTTTAAACTTGCAGGCTTTGTTGTAGTTACCTTTACAGGTTTTGCTGTGGTTGCTTCCTGTTGTACCTTTGCAGTTGTCTGTTTTGTCGGTGCAATGGTTGTAGGAACAGTAGTGGTAACCTTCTTGGTAGTAGTCTGCTTTGCGGTTGTAGTAACTTTTTTAGTGGTTGTCGGATTCGCTGTGGTCGGCTTTGTTGTGGTGGGATTCATTGTGGTTGGTTTTGTTGTGGTGGGCTTTGTTGTGGTGGGCTTTGTCGTGGTTTCCTCAACATTTGTTTTCACAATTTTGAAATTGGCTGTTGTTGCGAAAATACGGTAGTCACCTAAGCCTACAACAGTAACATTTGCAGTACCTACATTGATGTTGTTGCTGTATGATGCAGAGTAATCCTTGTCTAATGTCATGGTCTTTCCTGCCTGCTTGACATCAAGTGCAGGGGTTATTGCCTTACCTGTATATTCCTGGTCGGGAATAGGTGCAATTACAAATGTCTCATAAGGAATACTGTTTCTCTGTGCATAGTACATTACAGGAGATTCGTACAAGCATACGATAGTCAGATTATCGCAGTTTTCAAAGGCTGTGTCTGAAATATTTTCAACCTCGTCAGCAATAAGCGCAGTCTGAAGATTAGTACAGTCTGCAAAGGCTCTGTCCTGAATTTCATTAACACTGTTGCCGATTACAACCGTTTCAATAGTTTCGTTACCCTCGAATTCATTTTCGGTATGTATGCTTCTTTTTCTTCCTCTGCAAAATAGAATTTTTTAAGATTTTCACAGCTTGTAAATGCTGTTTTGGATAATACAGTTACACCTGTTAAATCTATGCTTTCAAGTGCACTACAGTTTTTGAATGCGTAACTGTCTATTCCTTCAATATTGTTAAGATAAACATTACTGAGTGATTTACAGTTTGAGAATACATCTTTTCCAATGTATTTCAGACTATCGGGCATTTCGATTTTTTCAATGCATGTCCTGCAAAAAGCACCTTTATTAAGTGTTGTAAGATTTTTAGGTAATGTTACTTCTGTTAAAACGCTTATACTGCTTTTATTTGAAAAAGCATAGTCGGTAATAATATTAACATCATCAGGAAGCTTTATGGAGGTAATGGCAGTGAATGAAAAAGCGTAATTTGAAATTTTGCTTATAGAAACATTTTCTCCGAATTCAACTGTTTTCAGTTTTTCACAATTATAAAATGTTCTGTTAAGAGAAGGTATTGTAACATTGTCCTCAAACTTAACATATTCAAGCTCTCTGCAATTTTCAAAAGCAGATACACCGATATCGGTAACTGATGACGGAATAGTTATCTGCGTTAAAGATGAAAAGTTAAACGCATTATCTCCGATTTCTTCCAGATTATCCGATAAATCAATGCTTTTGAGATATTTATTATCAGAAAAGCAATATTCAGGGATTTCAACAACTGAATCAGGCATAACGTAGTTTTCATCTGCTTTTGAAAAAGGATAACATATTATTTTTGTTTTATCCTTGTTATACAGTACGCCGTTTTCAGTAGTAAATGCAGTATTATCTTCGCTTACATTAATGCATTCAAGCGTATCAATGGCTTCCTCTGCCTCATCACCGCTAATAGTGTAGGTGTTGGTATAATAAGTGATTGCTTCGATAACCAGCGGGTTGTTTCCCTCAAAATTTATTTCCTTTACACCGCAGTTATAGAAAGCGTTTCTTTCGATATCTTTAACGCAATCGGGTATAGTTATTTCAGAAATATTTTTGCAGTTGCTAAAAGCGCTTGAACCTATGCTTTCTACATTTTTACCAATAGTAAGACTGCTGATATTACATCCCTTAAAACAGTTCTTTCCTATGTAGGTTACTTTGTCAGGAATTACAATATCAACACTGTTTTGAAAATTACCCTCAAATGCATTATCACCTATATATGTTACATTATTTGGAATTTTTGGGGCATTTTCTAAATTACAGTTCTTAAATGCACCTGAACCGATATATGTTACTGTGTCGGGAATGGCCACGGATTTCATCTGATAATTTGAAAAAGCACCGTTTTCAATGCCTGTTACAGGTTTTCCGTCAATTGTATCGGGAATTATTAATTCTGATTTTTCTGCTGGATTGGTGATTGTAGACCATATTACAATATTTTCGTTGTACTCGTAGTATTTGTAATTGTCATATGTCATTAGCTTTTTGTTATAGTTTAAGACAGGAATTTTGGTTGAGCTAAATGCAGTTGAATCAAAATACCCGACATTTGTCAAATCACAGTTTGATAGTAATATACAGTTTTCAAAAGCTCCGTTTAAAATGTAATGAGTTTCATCTGACAATTTAACATCGGTAAGATTCTTACAGCCACGGAAGCAATAGTTCGGAATGAATCTGATTTTAGTATTGTTTAAATCAACACTGTCAAACTCACCGGAGCTGAAACCAAATATAGTGTAAAGATTATTACAGCCTGTAAGATTAAGGCTATTCAATCCTGAAAATTCACAGTAAATATTTTCAATACTGCTGTTTTGACCGAAATCTAATGATTCCAAGCTGCATATAAAAGCCTCTCTTGGAATAAATCTTAATTTTGAATTATCTTCAAATACAACATTTTTTAAATTTTTGCATTTAAAAACAGGATAGCCATTTGTATTTTCTGAGCCGTCTCCGGTGATATCTCCTATTTTGGTTACTGAATTAGGAATAAAAACGCTTTCAAGCTCATTGCAGTCATAAAATGCTTTTAGGCAAATTGTTTTGCAGTTTGACGGTGTTTTGAATGAAAGAGATGTAATATCTGTTTCGGCAAAAGCACTTTCGCCTATATATTTAAGATTTTTCGGTAAGATTAAATTGCCTGATAAGACAGCATTTTCAAATGCTATATCACTGATAATTGTCAAATTACTGTTTTCGCTGAAGGTGATTTCTCCGATTTCTGCTTCACTTGCCATTATTGACGGGAGAGCTTCAACACCTTTTCCTATGTTAAGGGAATCAATCGTACAATATTCAAAAGCATAAGTAACAATCGATTTTGTATCTTCGTGAATGGATAATTTAGGATAATGTCTTTTTGAACAGGATAACAAGCATTCATATCCTTCCGTGTACAGTACGTTATCAAGGCTGTCCAAATAGGGATTGTTTTCGCTGACCTCTATTTCTTCAATATATTCACATCCATATAGAGGAGAGAAATAGTCATTATATTCAATATCGTCAAAAGTGAATTTTGAAAAATAGCTATATTCCAAATTTGTGACAAATCTAACATTATCCGAATAATGTATCGAGGTTATGTTGCTGTAAGAGAAGAGGCTATATGAAGGATACAAACCTATATTAGGCTCATTTTTTGTTTCGCAGTCGATATATAAAAGACTTGACGGAAGAATTATTTTTGTGTCTTTAAATTCTGTATCACTAAATGCATTACGGCTGATGCCGATTAAGCCTTCCGGAAGATTTATTGACATTATTTTGCTCCCTGCGAAAGCATTTTCACCTATATATTCAAGGGTAGACGGTAGTTCAATGCTTAATGAATCAAGACTGTCAAATGAGTTTTCTTTAATATATTTAATACCTTCGGAAATTACAATATTATTAAAAATTTTTTTGCTGTTTTTAGAAAAGCTTTTTCCTATTCCTATAACCTTGTACCCGTCAATTTCAGATGGGATAACAATATCTGTATCGCTACCTGTATATGACGTAATTTCTACAATCGGTTCTTTTTGGGTATCTGATATTATAGAATATTTAAAATCCTCACTTGATAAAGTATCGGCTCTTGCCGAAATAGGCTCTGATTTCAGTATTGCGAACATTGACGCAAACGGTGCAGATGCCGTTATTGTTACAACAGACAATACAATACATAATAATTTTTTTAACGGTGTCATAATTTTACCCCCTGACCTCAAATGCTATGCTACAGGCACAGCCGTCATACGATATTGCCACAAGCACGTAGCTGCCTTCATCCGTATGCTCTAATGTTTTGCTGATTTTACATTTTGATATAGGAATGTTTCTTTCTGTATTGTCGCTGTAAACGGCGGTAACAATCAGCTTTTCTTCGTCTATATCATCAATGTCCGTAATAATCAAATTTGAATTTTCGTCAAGACTTGCGTATATAGAACATATATCGCTGTCCTCTTCTGATTTTGTTTCGGCAGATAACTCCTGCAAGGTTGAAACAACGGTTTCAAAAAATGATTTTACCGTTTCAGCCAAAGCGGGAGAGGCGTTAAACACGGCAGTACCGCCCATAATTAAAACAAGTGCGGCGGCAACGACAGACTTAACAGCGTTGTTATTTTGAGTATGACGTCTGCAATATTTCATAACCTGCTTTTTAGTCAGCACAAGTCTGAGTGCAGGCTGTGAATTCTCATCTCTTTGTATTTCGTCAATAGCGTCAATACATTCATCAATTAAGTCGCAGTCGGGAGAGTCCTTTTCAATTTCTTCATCAATAATCTGATTTAAAAATCTGACGATTTCTTCGTTCTGCTTTTTGTCGTTAAGCAAGGATTTTATGCTTTTTTCTGTAACCGTGAATTCCATTCTAACTGCCTCCTTTCCTAAATTCTGTTAAAACCGGCTGAACTAATTTATGTACCTTTGACCTTAGCCTTGACGTTCGGTTGGCAACTGCCGAAGGTGGAATGTTTAAGTATTCTCCTATTTCCTTTAACGATTTGCCCTGAACATATTTCATTTGATACAGCTCCTTTTCACTATCTGAGAGCTTTGATATCAGTATGTCCTTGACTGCATCTATATCAAGGTTTATGTCCTCCTCGGAGATTTCCTCGTTATAGACCGCCACGTTTTCCGCATCTTCAAGGGCTTTTGTGTGCTTTAGATTTTTAAAATATTCCTCCTTAGCACGAAGTACCATATTGTTAGCCGTTTTGTAGAGAAACGCTCTGGGATTTTCAAACTGCTCGCCGTTAAGCAACCGTTTATAATAAACACAAAAGGCTTCCTGTACACAGTCGTTAGCCGATTCTGAAATTTCGCCTAAACGTACTCGGCAGTATTTTTCCAGTGCCTTGCTGTATTTTTCAAAGGCTTCCTCAAGCTGTTTGTCGGCGTTTGCCTTGCTCATAGCGTTCCTCCTTTCCGAAATCAAATTTGATTTACGTTTATTAGTCAGGGAAAACTGAAAATATGTCGCTAAAAATTTAAAAAAATTTTGTTTGATAATATAAGTAAATAAAAAACGGAATGGATAAAGCCTTCCATTCCGTTTTGAAATTTGAAAGATTAAATTATTCTTTATCTGTTGCTTTTGCGTTTGCCTTTTCAAAATCGTAATCTTTACCGGGGAAGATTGCGTTAAGAACAATACCTGCAAGAGCAGCAATTGCAAGAGCGGAAAGAGTGATGTTGATTTCACCGATGCTGAATGATATACCGTTACCGAGACCGAGTGCACACACAAGGATAACGGCAGCAATGATTGTATTTCTCGGCTTTGAGAAATCTACGTGATTTTCAACCATGTTTCTAACACCGATAGCTGAAATCATACCGTAAAGCACGAATGAAATACCGCCGACGATAGCAGCAGGCATTGAGTTAATAAGTGCTGCAAATTTCGGTGAGAATGAGAAGAGAATTGCGAAGTAAGCGGCAATTCTTACTACTCTCGGGTCATAAACCTTTGAAAGAGCAAGTACGCCTGTGTTCTCACCGTATGTTGTGTTAGCAGGACCGCCGAAGAGTGATGAAAGTGTGGTAGCAAGACCGTCACCCATAAGTGAACGGTGAAGACCCGGGTCAGCGATATAGTTTTTACCGCATGTAGCACTAATAGCAGAAATATCGCCGATATGCTCCATCATAGTAGCAAGAGCAATAGGCATAATTGCGATAATAGCTGTGATAGCCTTTGATGAATCGTGAACACCGCCGAATACTGTTGAGCTCCATTCAATTGGGAAGCCGATCCATGCAGCATCTTTTACTGCTGAAAAATCAACAGCAAAGCTTTCAACACCGATTATATTACCAACAACAACTGCAACAGCATATGAACCGAGGATACCTAAAAGGATAGGAATAATCTTTGCCATACCCTTACCGAAAATATTGAATACAATTACAAGACCTAATGCAATAAGAGCAAGCCACCAGTTGCTTGAGCAGTTGCTGACAGCGGTAGGTGCAAGACCAAGGCCGATTGCAACGATGATAGGACCTGTTACAACAGGAGGGAAGAATTTCATAACCTTGTTAATGCCGATAAGCTTAATTATTGCGGCAAGCACAAGATAGAGAAGACCTGCACAGGCAACGCCGAGACACGCATATGGGAGCATTTCCTTGTTAGGAGTTCCGTCCTCAAGCATAGGAGCGACTGTTGCATATCCGCCAAGGAAAGCAAAGGAAGAACCTAAAAATGCAGGAACCTGAAATTTTGTGAACAGGTGGAATAAAAGAGTACCGAGACCTGCCATAAGGAGTGTTGTTGACATATCAAGTCCTGTGATAAGCGGAACAAGTACGGTTGCACCGAACATAGCAAACATATGCTGGAATCCGAGTACAATCATTTTACCTGCACCAAGCTTTCGAGCATCATAGATACCGTCAGTACCTACTTTGATTTTTTCTTTAGCCATAGTTTAACCTCTTTCTATAATTAAATTATTATTTTGTTCCGAAGATTCTGTCACCTGCGTCGCCGAGACCGGGAACGATGTAACCGTTTTCGTTTAAGTGCTTGTCCATTCCTGCACAGAAAATGTCTACGTCAGGATGAGCCTCTTTAAGTGCCTCAAGACCTTCCGGAGCTGCAATAATGCAGAGGAACTTAATTGAACGGGGACCTCTGAGTTTAATTTGAGAGATAGCGTCTATTGCAGAACCGCCTGTTGCAAGCATTGGGTCAACAACAAATACGTCTCTTTCCCCAATATCCTTTGGCAGCTTGCAGTAGTACTCAACAGGCTTCAAGGTTTCCTCATCTCTGTAAAGACCGATGTGTCCGACTCTTGCGGCAGGTACAAGCTCTAAAGCACCCTCAACCATTCCGAGTCCTGCACGGAGAATGGGAACAAAAGCAAGCTTTCTTCCTGCGATTACCTTACAGTCAGCAACACCGCATGGGGTAGTCACCTTTTTGTCTGCAAGAGGCAAATCTCTTGTTGCATCATAAATCATCAGCATAGCAATCTCGTTTACAAGATCACGAAACTCTTTTGTGCTTGTGTCAACGTCACGAAGAATGCTCAGCTTGTGCTGAATAAGCGGATGGTCCATAATCACTACTTTTCTTGACATAATCATAATCCTCCAAAATAATATTTTATCCTTGTAATACTACCATAATGCGACAAGATTAACAATAAATATTACATCATTGTAATTATTTTTTCATAACTTATATCTTCTTCTATACAATATTATAATATACTTGAAATTTTAATGTAGTTGTCATATAATATTCCAAATGCGAAAAAATACATAAAGCAGAGTATATGCCACAGTAAAAAATAATTTTAGGAACAAGAGGTGTTTTTTATGGACAAATTCAAGCTAGTCAGCAAATATAAGCCAACAGGTGATCAGCCGCAGGCAATAGATGCACTTGTAAAGGGCGTTTTAAACGGTGACAGAGAGCAAACGCTTATGGGTGTTACAGGCTCAGGAAAAACCTTTACAATGGCAAATATTATTGAAAAAGTAAACAGACCAACCCTTGTTCTTGCTCATAATAAAACACTTGCGGCACAGCTTTGCAGTGAGTTTAGGGAATTCTTTCCTGAAAACGCAGTTGAGTATTTTGTTTCCTATTATGATTATTACCAGCCTGAAGCGTATGTTCCTACAACCGATACTTATATCGAAAAGGACTCGGCTATAAACGACGAAATTGATAAGCTGAGGCATTCAGCCACAGCGGCACTTTTTGAAAGACGTGACGTTATAATAGTTGCATCTGTATCCTGTATTTATTCAATCGGTGACCCCATTGATTATAAAAGTATGGTTGTTTCTCTTCGTGCAGGTATGGAATACGGCAGAGATGCACTTATTGAAAAGCTTGTTTCAATTCAATATGAGAGAAATGATATAAATTTTGTCAGAAATAAGTTCAGAGTTAGGGGAGATACTGTTGAAATTTTCCCTGCAGGTTCATCGGGAAACGCTGTAAGAGTTGAGTTTTTCGGTGACGAAATTGACAGAATTTGCGAAATACAGCCACTGACCGGTAAGGTTGAGGGTGTGCTTTCTCACGTCTGCATTTATCCTGCATCTCATTATGTTGTAGGTGCAGAAAAAATGAATATTGCCATAGAAAAAATCTATAATGAAATGGTTGAAAGAGTTGCAGAGTTCGAGGAACAGGGCAAGCTACTTGAAGCACAGAGAATCAAAGAGCGTACTATGAATGATATTGAAATGCTCCGTGAA
Source organism: Eubacterium sp. (assembly GCA_051892435.1). Lineage (GTDB taxonomy): Bacteria > Bacillota > Clostridia > Oscillospirales > Acutalibacteraceae > Eubacterium_R. The sequence goes on along the minus strand of JBJFGE010000017.1, from coordinate 60,362 downwards.
ACAGGCTTTTGTAAGGGTATTGAAAACTATTCCGCTGTTATGAGTGGAAGAAAAACAGGAGAGGCACCCTTTACCCTTATTGATTATTTTCCGGATGATTTTCTTCTTTTCTGTGACGAAAGCCATGTAATGCTTCCTCAGGTAAGAGGTATGTATGCAGGAGACAGAGCCAGAAAGGAAAGCCTTGTACAGTACGGCTTTAGACTGCCAAGTGCCCTTGATAACAGACCTCTTCGCTTTGATGAATTTTACAGTAAAATCAATCAGGTTATTTTCACATCTGCTACTCCCGGAGAATTTGAAAAGGAGCAAAGTACACAGATTGTCGAACAGGTAATCAGACCAACAGGACTTCTTGACCCTGTTATTACAGTTAAGCCTACTGAGGACCAAATGGATGATTTGCTTTCCGAAATCAATATCAGAGCAGAAAGAAAGGAAAGAGTCCTTGTTACCACTCTTACAAAGGCAATGGCAGAGGACCTTACAAAATACCTGGAGGACTTTGGCGTTAAGGTAAGATATATGCACCACGATATTGATACTATTGAGAGAATGGAAATTATAAGAGATTTACGTCTCGGTGAGTTTGATGTTCTTGTAGGTATTAACCTGCTTCGTGAGGGACTTGATATTCCCGAGGTGTCCCTTGTTGCAATTCTTGATGCTGACAAGGAAGGTTTTTTGAGAAGTGAAACATCTCTTGTACAGACCATAGGCAGAGCCGCAAGAAATGAAAACGGTCAGGTAATTATGTATGCCGACAGCGTAACGCCGTCAATGGAACGTGCTATTACCGAAACAGTCAGACGTAGAGGTATTCAGGAGCAATATAATGCAGAGAACGGTATTGTTCCGAAAACAATCAAGAAGGACGTTCATCAAATTATTGAGATTACATCGAAAGAAAAGATTGAGGGTAAACGTAAGCATCTTACTAAGAAAGAAAAACAGCTTCTTATTACTCAGCTTACTAAGGAGATGAAGGAGGCGGCACGTATGCTTGAATTTGAGCATGCGGCTTATCTCCGTGATCAGATAGCTGAGCTTGAGGGAAAAACTAATGAATAAGTTATTTAAAGATAAACAATTTTGGAAAACAGCAGTTAAGCTTGCAGTTCCTGTTGCATTTCAAAATTTACTTACAAGCTCGTATTCTTTGGCGGATACACTGCTTGTAAGCAGTTTAGGTACTGCTGCCTTGTCCTCAGTTGGAATGATCGGGCAGTGGACATTTCTGATGAATATGATACTTGTAGGCTTTTGCTCGGCAACAGGTGTTTTTGCTTCACAGTTTTGGGGAATTAAGGATTTAAAAAGAATAAAGCATATATGTGGAATATCTTTGATTTTTGCACTGTTTGTATCTGTTTTATTTACTGCAGTCAGCCTGATTATGCCTAATCTTGTTGTGCAGATATTTAATAAAGACGAAACGGTTATTGCTTTAGGAACAGATTATTTAATGATTGTGTCCTTATCTTATATTGCAGTTGCTATTACGAATATTTTAGCGTCTGTTTTAAGAGCAGTTGAAAATGTAAAGCTTCCTATGTATGCATCAGGCTTTACAACAGTTTTGAACATCTTTTTGGATTACTGTATGATTTTCGGTAAATTCGGTTTTCATAAAATGGGAGTTAAGGGTGCTGCCCTTGCAACATCAATTTCTGCTTGGATAGGCGTTTTGATGATTATAGTTATTTCGCTTATACAAAAGAATATAGTAATCGGAAAGCCATCTGAATATTTTAGTTTTAACAAAAATGAAATAGCTTCCTATGCAAGAAAGGCAACTCCTGTTGTTTTGAACGAAGGAATGTGGGGTGCAGGTACCTTTGTATATAATGTAATTTTTGCAAATATGGGATATGAGTATTTTTCGGCAGTTACGATACTGAGAAGCTTTGAAAACATAGCCCTTGTTATGTTCTTTGGATTGGGCAGTGCAGCCTCAGTTATGATAGGCAAATCCATAGGTAGCGGAGAAATAGATAAAGCTATTACAGATTCAAAAAGGTTTTCCGTTATTGTGCCGTCCCTTGCTGTGATTATGTCGGTGTTTATTGTAATATTTAGAGAAAATTTAGTAGGAATTTTCAATATGGGAAGTAATATAAGTGAGCTTACCTTGAAAACAGCTGTAACCCTTATGATTATCTACGCTTTTGCTTTTCCGTTGAGAATGATACCGTATATTCAAATTGTGGCAATTTTCAGAAGCGGCGGAGATACTGTTACAGGTGCGAAATTTGAAATTTTCTGTCTTTGGGCATTGTCAGTTCCTGCAACATTGATTGCAGTTTACGTGTTCAAAGTACCGTTTGTAGTTGCATTTGCTGTTATGTATATATTTGAAGATATCCCTAAAAATGTTTTCAGCATAAGCCACTTTGTGTCAAAAAAGTGGATAAAGCCTGTAACAAAAGAGGGAATAGACGGCTACGAAAGATATAAGAGAGAAATTGCAGGTGATGAATGATGAATAAGAACATTATTATAAAAGGTGCTAAAGAGCATAACCTTAAAAATATCGATTTGGAAATACCAAGGGATAAGCTTGTAGTTTTTACAGGCCTTTCAGGCTCGGGAAAATCAAGTCTTGCCTTTGATACGATTTATGCTGAGGGCCAGAGAAGATATGTTGAATCCCTGTCATCATATGCAAGACAGTTTCTCGGTCAGATGGAAAAGCCTGATGTTGATTATATTGACGGACTTTCTCCGGCTATTTCCATAGACCAAAAAACCACAAGCAGAAATCCACGTTCAACAGTAGGTACTGTAACGGAAATATATGATTATCTTCGTCTGCTTTATGCAAGAATAGGTACACCGCATTGTACAAAATGCGGAAGAGAAATCACACAGCAGACAGTTGACCAAATTGTTGACAGTGTCCTTTCACTTGAAGAGAAAACAAAAATCCAAGTTATGGCACCTATTGTTAGGGGCAGAAAGGGCGAATATGTAAAAGAGCTTGACAACATAAGAAAATCAGGCTTTGTAAGAGTGCGTGTTGACGGCTCGGTTTATGATTTGTCTGAGGAAATTAAGCTTGATAAAAACAAAAAGCATAACATTGAGGTAATCGTTGACCGTCTTGTTATTAACCCCGATATAAAGTCAAGACTTACTGATTCAATAGAAACAGCTACACATCTTGCAAACGGTAATGTTCTTATTGATATTGTCGGTGATAGGGAAGAACTGTTTTCACTTAATTATGCCTGTCCAGAGCACGGAGCAGTAATTGAGGAAATGAGTCCGAGAATGTTCTCGTTTAATAATCCCTTCGGTGCTTGCAAAAAGTGCGGAGGATTAGGCTCATATAAGGAAATATCTCCCGAGTTGATAATTCCGAATAAAAAGCTGTCAATCAATCAGGGTGCAATTAAGGCGTCAGGCTGGAATATCAAAGAGGGCAGTATTGCAAGAATGTATTTCGAAGGTATTGCAAAGGCTTATAATTTTTCTCTTGATGTTCCCGTGGATATGATTAGTGAGGAGGGTCTTCACGCCCTTCTTTATGGTACAGACGGAAAGAAAATTGAAATGCAGCGTGTTACCTCCTATGGTACAGGAACGTATAAAAATGATTTTGAGGGCATTATTTCCAATCTTAACCGCAGATATGCAGAAACCACTTCCGATTGGTCAAGGTCCGATATAGAAGCAGTAATGACTACTTGTGTATGTCCTGATTGTAAAGGCTCAAGGCTCACTCCCGAAATATTGAGCGTCACTATTGGCGGTAAAAATATATATGAATTCTGTTCAATGCCAATTTCGGAAGAGCTTGAATTTATTAAAAATCTTCAGCTTACTCCCAGACAGGAAATTATCGGTAAGCTTGTAATTAATGAAATAAGACAGAGACTTGAATTTCTTAATTCCGTAGGTCTTGACTATCTTACCCTTTCACGTGAGGCGGCGACTCTTTCAGGCGGTGAGGCTCAAAGAATACGTCTTGCAACGCAGATTGGCTCATCGCTTATGGGAGTGCTTTATATTCTTGACGAGCCGTCAATCGGTTTGCATCAGCGTGATAATGACAAGCTTCTCGCAACACTTAAAAATTTGCGTGATTTGGGAAATACTCTTATCGTTGTAGAGCACGACGAGGACACAATGAGGAATGCCGATTTTATTGTCGATATCGGACCGGGTGCAGGTGTTCATGGCGGAGAGCTCGTTGCGGCAGGAACAGTAGATGATATAATAAATTGTGAGCGTTCAATTACAGGCATGTATTTAAGCGGTAAAAGAGTTATTCCCGTTCCTGAGAAAAGGAGAAAGGGAAACGGCAAAAAGCTAACCGTTTTCGGTGCCTGTGAAAATAATCTTAAAAATATTAATGTTGAAATACCTCTCGGAAAATTTGTTGCAATTACAGGTGTTTCCGGCTCAGGCAAGTCAAGCCTTGTAAACGAAATACTATATAAATATCTTTGCACCACGCTTAATGGTGGCAAAAAGCGACCGGGTAAGTTTGATAAAATAACAGGCGTGGACAATCTTGATAAGGTTATAGATATTGACCAGTCACCTATAGGAAGAACTCCAAGGTCAAACCCTGCAACTTATACAGGTGTTTTCAATGATATCAGAGAGCTTTTTGCACAAACTCCGGACGCAAAGCAAAGAGGATATAAGGCAAACAGATTTTCCTTTAATGTTAAAGGCGGTAGGTGCGAGGCCTGTGAGGGTGACGGTATTGTTAAGATTGAAATGCACTTTTTAGCCGACGTGTATGTACCCTGTGAGGTTTGCTCAGGTAAAAGGTATAACCGAGAAACACTTGAAGTTAAATTTAAGGGCAAGTCAATATATGATGTTCTTGAAATGACGGTTGATGAGGGTGTTGAATTTTTCTCACAGCAACCTAAAATTCTCAGAAAGCTTCAAACCTTGCAGGATGTTGGCTTGGGATATATCAAAATCGGTCAAAGTGCAACTACCCTTTCAGGCGGTGAAGCACAGCGTGTTAAGCTTGCCACAGAGCTTTCAAAGAGAAGCACAGGCAAGACTATTTATATTCTTGATGAGCCTACAACAGGACTTCATTCTGCTGATGTTCACAAGCTCGTTAATGTACTGAATATGCTTGTTGATGCCGGAAATACAGTAGTTGTAATTGAACATAATCTTGATATTATCAAAACTGCTGACCATATCATAGATTTAGGTCCTGAGGGAGGTAACGGTGGCGGAGAGATTGTCGTTTGCGGTACTCCCGAGGAGGTTGCAGAATGTGAAGAGTCCTATACAGGAAAATATCTCAAACCGCTTTTGAAACAGTGATAAATCATTAGAGAATATTAAGTTTACTGCTTAACAGAATTATTACCTACATTTTACTTTTGTCTTGACGTAGATTTAACATTTGATGTTTATACTTTGATTGTACAAAAACATTTTGTTAATTGCGAAAGGTGAAATGTATGGAAGAAACAAAAAGCACTATTGCTTTAGAAAAGAAAACTGAAAATAAGTTTAAGGATAAGCTAAAGGCATTTGTGAATAAACACGGTGAGATATGGAAATTCATTAAATTTACCTTTACCGGTGCAAGTACATCGGTGCTTGAAATGGCAGTATTTGCCGTATTGCAATACGTGGTTTTCAAATCACTTAATGAGGTTCCTGTAACCGATAACGCCGTGCTGGCATTTTTAGGAATTGAGTATAAGGGTTATATGTATTCCTACTTCATTTCAGCAGTTATCGGTTATGCTGCAGCGTACATAATGAACAGAAAGCTGACCTTTAAGGCAGATGCAAATCCTGTCTTATCAACGATAATTTATGCTGTTATGGTTATATGTACGATTATTTTTAACACGTGGTTTGGCTCATTTCTCGGAACACTTATTAAAAATAACGGCTACGATAGCGTGTTTATCGTAATGCTGACGAAGCTAGTGGTTATGACTGTGCCTACAATCTGGACTTATCCTTTAAACAGATTCGTAATACACAGAAAGAAGAAACCAATTGATGAAAAACCATAAAAGATTTGATAGCTTTAAGAAAAAGCACAAGGAGCTTTGGAAATTTATAAAATTCAACATAACTGTTATAGTAACCTCTGCACTTGATATTGTTACTTACCTAATTTGTCTGTATTTTATTTTTAAAAGTCTTAATTCAACCCCGCTCCCTGATAATGCTTTATTATCATTTCTCGGCATCAGATATAAGGGGTATCTGATTTCATACTTAATATCAACAACGGCAGGCTATGTGGCGGCATATCTTATGAACAGAAAGCTGACCTTCCATTCTAATATCAATCCTGCCTATAGTTCAAGCCTTTACTTTCTTCTCGCTCTGTTTAATATACTTGTAAGCTCTTGGATAGGCGGTGCATTCGGCACGTTTATGACTGCACATTCACTGTCAAATCCTTTTACAGAAATAATATCAAAATTCATCATTATAAATATACCTACAATTTGGACTTATCCTATAGAAAGGTATCTTATTCATAGAGTTAAGAAAAAATAAAGGCTTCAAAAGATTTTGAGAGGCGTTTATTTATGAAAAATGTTAAAGAGGGATATATTTTAGGCGGTATGCTCTCGGCAGTAATCAGTTGTTTTTGTTTTTGTATCTTGTATTTCGGTGTTTTCAGAATATCATTTCAAACACCTGACAACCATCTTGCTGTGTATAATCTATTTGGAATTTTTTATAAGGATTTGTTTTGGACATCTTTGATAACTCAGTTATTAGGTACTCTTTGTCTGTGTTTTGTAACTTTATTTGATAAAACTCAAGGTGTTTATCAAACAGTTTTATCGTTTATTCTATCAATTTTTTTATCAATATTGGGTAGTTGGTTTTGCTCTTGGGTAGGTAGCTATCTAAATTCAATTCCTAATATTAATGATTCACTTCAAATTTTACTTCAGCTTGCAGTATTGTTTTTTAATCTGTTTTTAATCGGTGCATCAAAGAAGGAGCGTAAAAAAGCTAATGAAATATAAATTAATTGCCTGTGACCTTGACGGTACATTACTTGACGATAATAGTGTGTTTACCGAGAAAAATGCAGACGCTGTGAAAAAAATTACAGAATCGGGAGTCAATTTTGCAGTAGTTACGGGACGTACCTTCTATGAAATACCTAAAGAGGTTAGAGAGTGTAAATACATAGATTACGTGATTTATTCAGATGGTGCTGTAGCGATAAATAGAAATAGCTCAAAGGTCCTTTTCAGCAAATATTTTTCTAACGACTCTGTCAGAGAAATATTCAATTTGCTTGATTCCTTTGATACTATGATTGAACTTTACGAGGACGGTAGGCCTGTTACTGATAAGGAAAAAATCAGCGAAGATGCACTCAATTATTATAGCGTTGATGAAAATTACAGAAGCGTAATTTTTGAAACAAGAATAGGCGTTGACGATCTTTCCGAGCACGTGAAAAAATCTGTTAAGACAGAAATCTTTAATGTGTTTTTCAAAAATTCTGAGGAACGTCTTGAATGTATGCGACAGTTGAAGACCTTTGATGATATCTCCTTCACAACATCAATGGAAAATAATCTTGAAATTATGCCATTAAAGGTGTCAAAGGGAAAGGCACTTTCAAGGCTTTGTGATATGCTTAATATTCCTTACTCAAAGGTTATAGCAGTAGGGGATAGTAGTAATGATGTTACTATGTATGCTTATGCGGGATTGTCGCTTGCACCGTCAAATGCTTCTGAGGAAATTCAAAAAATTGCAGGTAGAGTCATTTGTTCAAACAATGACGGAGTTGCAGATTATATTTTTAATAATGTTTTGTGAAAAAAAGAGGCTATATATGTTTGGAAGAATTCATTTTTTAAACACAGGTCATTCTGATTGTATTGTTCTTGAAAGCCAAGGAAAAATTGCTATGGTGGATGCTGCGGAGGATACAGATTATCCTGCCGACAAGCCTAATCTTAAACTTCCCGGATATGAAAAAGAGGTAGTAAATTATCTGCTGAAAAACTTTGCCGATGAAAACGGAAAGGTAAATATTGAGTTTGTTTTAGGAACTCATTGTCATTCCGACCATATAGGAGGCTTTGATACTGTAATTAACCACCCTGATATAAATGTTAAAACCGCATATTTGAAGCCATATAAGGAAGAGGACATCTTTATTATGGAGAGAAAAAAGTGGGATAATACAGAGGTATACAACCAAATGGTTGACGCAATAAGAGCAAATAATGTTAAAAGAGAAGAGAACTTCGATGATCTTGAAATTCCTTTAGGCGATTTTAAAATTCATTTTTATAACGGTGCTTACAGAAAGAGAAAAAGAAAATTTGGAGAAAACATAAATTCTGTAGTTACTCTTGTTTCTCTGGGAAATAAAAAAGCAGTTCTTGCAGGTGATTTGAATTATAAAGACGGAGACGAAAAAGCCCTTGCAGACAAAATCGGTAAGGTTGATATTCTTAAAGTGGGGCATCACGGATATTTCGGATCAACATCTTTTTATTGGGCAAGGAAGCTGAGTCCTACGTATTCAGTTGTTTGTAACAGTCTAAGGGCAGTTTATCCCGATGTTCGCTATAAGCTGCTTAAAGTTGCGAAATCCGGAATAATTGCAACGGCAGATTGTAACGGTGCTATAGCCGAAATCAGCGAGAATAACATTAAATTCAAAAGAAATATTATGTAAAATGCAAAAAAAGAAGTCGCAGAAATTTTAGCTTCTGCGACCTCTTTTTTTATCAATCTTTTTGTAAAAGAATTCTGTCGTTATCAAAATCCTTGTTTTCTTTTTCTCTGTATAGCTTGAGCAAATCAGGAACTGTCATTTCCTTTCTTATTTTGCTGTCAAGGTCAATTATGATTTCACCGCTGTCCATCATTATTGTTCTTGTTCCCGTAATAAGAGCCTGTGACATATTATGGGTAATCATCATTGTGGTTATGTTGTTTTCTTTAACAATTTTATTGGTTATCTCCATAACCTTGTCAGCAGTAACAGGGTCAAGTGCAGCTGTATGTTCATCAAGAAGCAAAAGCTTAGGAGTTACGATAGTGCACATTAAAAGAGTAACAACCTGTCTTTGACCGCCTGAAAGGAGACCGATTTTGGTTTTCATTCTGTCCTCAAGTCCCATGTTGAACTTGCTGACCTCTTCCTGAAAAAGCTCTCTTTTCTTTTTGCCGACTGCCTGAGTGAAGAAGCCTGAGCCTGCTCTTGAATAGGCAAGTGCAAGGTTTTCCTCAATGGTCATATTAGGTGCAGTGCCCTTCATTGGATCCTGAAAAACCCTGCCTATCAATTTTGCTCTTTTATGCTCTGCCAAAAAAGAAATATCCTTTCCGTCGAGGAAAATACTTCCCTTATCCTGAAGGTATGTTCCGCAGATGATGTTAAAAAGCGTCGATTTTCCTGCACCATTTGAACCAACTATTGTTACGAATTCGCCTTCGTTAAGCTTAATTGATATGTCATTTAGAGCAAGGTGCTCATTGACCGTATCCTTGGCAAAGGTTTTTGAAACGTCCTTAATTTCAAGCATTTCTCTTTGCCTCCTTTTTAAGCTTACCGCTATTAATTCTGTTTTTGATTTCGGGAATTACAAGAGTTGCTGCAACGATTATTGCACAGGTAAGCTTCATAAGGTTTTCACTGTTTTTGCCGAAAAGCGATACATCTATAACAAATGCCATAATAATCTTGTATATTACCGAACCTACAACTGCACTGATAAATCCCAAAGCAACATTTCTTTTTCCGAATATTGCCTCTCCGATAATAACGGCCGCAAGACCGTAAATAAGAGTGCCGTTAGAAAAGCTTTGATCGGAAAGACCGAGATAGTGAGAAATGAGTGCACCCGAAAGAGCAATTAATCCGTTTGCCAAAGCAAGACCGAAAACAAGTGAAAAATCAACGTTTATTGACGATGCTTTAACCATATCGGGATTATCACCTGTGGCTCTTATACAAAGACCGAGGTGTGTTCTGAAAAACAGAATAATCAGAACTAAAACAATGATACAAATTAAAGCTCCGATAATAAGTCCTACAATTTTCTTGTCAGCACCTGAAATTCCAAGATATCTGAAAAATTTAGTAAACACAGAATTATCATTGAAATTCAGGTTAGAGGAGCCCCTAACCATAAGATTAATGGAGTAAAGACCGCTCATCGTTATGATTCCTGCAAGAACAGGATGAACCTTTAGCTTTGTTTGTAAAAGTCCGGTAACAATACCTGCAAGTACACCCGATAAAAATGCTGCTATAAAGCTCAGAAAGCTGAAGCCTTGTGCCGCAACAACTGCTGCAACTGCTGAGCCGAAGCCGAATGAACCTTCGGTAGTAAGGTCGGGAATGTCAAGTATTCTAAGTGAAATGTATATTCCAAGAGCAAGGAGTCCGTATAAAAAACCTTCCTCAATTGCTGTAATATAGACCTGCATAGTTTTGCTTTCCTAAAAAATATTATTGATTTACAACCTGAATTTCATAACCGATTGTATCCTTGTCCGGTGTTTCAAGACCGAGAGTTGCAGCAACACCACCGTTAAAGGTGCAGTAGTCAATGCCAACAACATCTGAAGGAATTTCAGTAATAGGTGTACCGTTCATATATTCAATGCACTTGTCTGCAGTTTTTGCACCGATTCCCTTATCATCTATTGCAAGAGTAGCAAGACAACCGCTGTTTACAGTAGTTGCAGAAGAGCAGTATGTTGGGATTTTTTCCTCTTCGCAAACCTGTGCAAGAGCGCTAACACCGTCCTGAACGATAGCGTCGTTCGGTACAAAGATTACGTCACAGCCGTTTTTGATAAGAGTTTCTGTTGCTGATTTAACATCTGCCGAGGTTTCAACAGTTGCTGAATCATAAGTAATACCCTTGCTGTCAAGATAAGCCTGAGCAGACTCAACAGTGTTTACGGCATTAACCTGTGATGTTGAGTAAACAAATCCCCATTTTGTTACATCAGGAGTAATTTTATATCCCATTTCAATAATGTCGGATACGGGAATTGCATTTGAAGTACCTGTAGCGTTTTTGTCAGGTACATTCATATCGGTGATTACCTGAGCTTCTACAGGAGCGGAAACCGCACAGAAAAAGCAGGGTGTCTCAGAACCAAGATTTACAAGAGTCTGAGTGCAGGCAGTACCGATTGTAAAGATAGCGTCATATGTGCCGTCATCCATTGCACTTACGATTGTTGCAAGAGCGGTAGGATCACCCTGAGCATCCTTGTAATCAAAGGTAGCATCCTCATAACCGTTAGCCTTCATTTCTTCAATGATGCCGTCCTTCATGTCAACAAATGCACCGTTTGCACCTGTCTGAACAACAATGCCGAATTTAGCGGGCTTTGCAGTTTCAGGTGTTGTAGTATCATCTTCGTTGCCTGATTTTGAACAGCCTGCAAATACTGCGGCTGTGAGCGCAAGTGCAAGCACTAACGCAAGAATTTTTTTGAGTTTCATTTTCATAATGATATCTCCTTTTTATAATTTTTATTATATTTTTCAAGCTCTCTAAAAGCTTTTAAAACCATTTCCTCTGTTATCTTGTACGGATTGTGGTCAATATCCTTCATAGCACAAACCATAGGCACAAGCTTGTCAAGATCTGTCTCACTCATTTCAATATCTGCAAGACAGGTGGGAAGTCCGATTGATTTGTTAAAATCAAACATTGTTTTGAACATTTTTTCGTCATTGTCAACAAGTAAAAGAATTAAAACTCCGTAGCCTACAACCTCGCCGTGAAGATGTCTTTCTTCAATGTGGGGAAAAGAAGTGAGTGCATAAAAAACAGCGTGGGCAAGTCCTGTGTTGTAGTCAATGATATGCTCATTAGTAAGAAGAATAGATGCAATGCCTGTTGTTACAACAACTGCGAGTATAGCCTGTTCAACCTCAAAGCTTGCAATGCCGTTTCTAAAATCGTCCATTGCCTTTTTACCGTATTTCAAAAGGGGAAATAGACACATTTGACTGACCGTGACGCCAAGAGCGTGATAATGAACAAGGTCCTCTCCACGACTGCTCATAGCAGCTTCAAAGTATTTTGCGTATGTATCTCCCATACCTGCCCAAATATATTTTGCAGGAGATTTTGCAATAATCTCTGTGTTAATAAAGCAATGTTTAGCAGGGGCAGGGAAAAAATAAGGCTCTTTAAAGCTACCGTCGCTGTTATACATAATTGAAACAGCAGTTGTTCCTGCACAGTTTGAAGCAATAGTAGGAAATGTGAAAACATTTTTTTCGGTTCTAAAAGCAAGAGCCTTAGCAGTGTCAAGAGCCTTTCCACCACCGATTGCAAAAATCATATCAGCATTTTTTACTGCTTCATTCTGTTCAAGCATTTTAATGTTTTCATATGATGCTTCACCGCCGTACCACAAAAAATCCAAAATTTCAAGAGAGGTGTTATCAATACTTTTTCTGATTAAATCTCCGGATTTGCTCATTGCGGTTTTTCCGCCTATGCAGACGATTTTTTGCCCAAAAGGAGCACATATTTCTTCGATTTTTGAATAAACGTTTGCACCGATTGAATAATCGGGCAAGGATAATGAATAATTTTCCAAATTTATTACTTCCAATTAAGCTTAATATAGTATTTATAGATTATAACATTATATGTTCTCAATGTCAAACCTTCCAAAAGATACTTTGAATTTATTTTTTATATTGATTAAAAATAATAGGAGAAAATCTGAAAGGTGATGAAAAATTTGAATAAAAGAATAGTATCATTACTTATGATTTTTTCAATATTACCTTTTGTTATTATTTCGGCAGGTTCGTCAAAAAGCACTGTTTCCGTTTTGAATGAATGCGGAGAAATTCTTGAAAATTACTACTCCTCAAATAACATTACACAGTCATTAAAAAAAGCTTTTGAATATACGAAAAATAATGCTTCTGCTGAAAATTTACTGACAATTCAAATTGAAAAGGGAAGCTATGATGTAAAAGAAACAATACATCTGTCAAGCTATACAACACTTGATTTAGGAGAAGCCAGACTTATTAATTCTAATAAAAAAAGAGGGAACATACTTAAATCCCCTGAGGATAAGCCTTATCCGAAATATTCATCCCTCGCCGAATGTGTTATAAAAAACGGAACTCTTGACGGTAATTTTAACACAAATCAATCCTGTATGTTAAGGCTTTGTCATTCTAAAAACATAATAATTGAAAACGTGACTTTTCTCAATAACTATTATTCACATCATGCAGAGATTGCAGCATCTGAAAATGTTACCTTCAGAGATTGTAGTTTTTCGGGACAGGTATCTGATTTGAATGTAAGTTCGTCGGAAGCAATACAAATTGATATTTTGGATAAGGTGCATTTTCAGGGATTTACCTGTTATGATAATACAATGAATAAAAATATTACTGTTGAGAATTGTTTGTTTAAAAATGTTTACCGAGGAGTCGGAACTCACAATTACTTTAAAGATTTATACCAAAGCGGTATAACCATAACAGGATGCACCTTTAAAAATATTACCGATTGTGCTATATCGGCAGTGAATTTTGAAAATGTATTATTTAAGAACAATAATTATATAAATTGTAAATATTCTGTATTTTTGAGAGATAACGGAAAATAAATACTTGTCAATTCACGATTGATGTTATATACTTTTATTCAGTTGGATAAATCCGAGATTTTGTATGGCAGGTGGTTTAATGCCGATTTCCGTAATGATAAAACCGGCTTCAAGCAACTGTAATCTTGATTGCAAATATTGCTTTTATCATTCATTAGCTAATGAGAGAAGTGAATTTTCCAAGGGAATGATGAGTGATGAAACAGCCTTTCGTGTTGCTGATAGTGCACTTGAATTTGCAGACGGAACAGATGTTTATTTTACTTTTCAGGGCGGTGAGCCGCTTCTTCAGCCATTGGAGTTTTATGTTGCCTTTGTTGACAATATTAAAAAGCACAATGTAAAAAACAGTAAAATTAATTATTGCCTGCAAACTAACGGTACACTTATAACAGATGAGTATGCCCGTTTCTTTGCTGAAAACGGATTCCTCGTAGGTGTATCCCTTGACGGTGACAGGGCGCTTAACTGCTACAGGGTGTATTATGACGGCAAAGAGTCCTTTGATGATGTTTTAAACGGTATTGAAAAGCTAAAAAAATATAATGTAAAATTTAATGTCCTTTCTGTTCTCACAAAAAATACTGCACGTAATTTCAGACAGGCCTATAGATTTTTCAAAAGCAATAATCTTCGCTATATTCAGTTTATAATAGGTCTCAGACCGATGAAGAGCAAATATGACGAGGAAATGTTTATGAGCTGTGAGGATTATGAATATTTCCTTACTAAAGGGTTTAACATTTATTATAACGATTATATGAGAGGGGACTACGTATCGGTAAGAACCTTTGATAATTACATATCCCTTGTAAACGGAAATAATGCCGAGCAATGCGGCATGAACGGATTTTGCTCTAATCAGTTTGTGGTTGAGGGCGACGGAAGCGTTTATCCCTGCGATTTTTATTGCACAGATGAATGGTATTTGGGAAATATCAATAATTTGTCATTTAAAGATTTGTACAATCTGCCGAAGACAGCGGAGTTTCTTAAAACTTCATTTAAGCTTGACGATAAATGTAAGAAATGTGAATATTTTTATATATGCCGTGGCGGAGGTTGCCGAAGAAACAGGCAGGACAAGGATTATTGCGAGGCATATAAACGTTTTTTCGCATTGAGTGAAAATAAAATGAAGCAGTTTAAAAAGTAGGTGTTTTAATGAAAAAGTCAATTTGTATTATAATGAGTATGGTGCTTTTGTGCCTTTCGATTACAGGATGCAGTTCAGAGAATGATAAGAAAGATAGTGAAACAGTTGCTCCTGTAGGCGATTTAAAAATAACTTTTGATTCTCATTATAGCGATATGGATGAAAGTGCTGTACGTGCTTACGAAAAGCTTTGCAACGCAGTTATTAATCACGAGACTGAATTAAAATTCAATACATCAATGATGGATGATGTTAATCAGCTTTTTTATACCAGCTTTCCGCTTTATGCTCTTGTTGACGGAATGGAGTTTCTTGATGGCAATACGGGTGTGTCAATTTCGTATAAGTATGAAGCAGAAGAGCACACAAAAAAGATTGATGAGTTTAAAAATGCCGTAAGTGAAATAATGAATGTCTGTGCTTATGGCAATGTAGGAAATAATCAGTATGTGCTTAATCTCTACACATATATTTCTTCAAATGTAACTATTGATAATTCTGTCACTACAGTTATGGATACGATTATCAATAAAAAGGGTATCAGTGCTACCATATCAGGTATGTTTGAGTATTTTCTGCTTCAGGCAGATATTCCTGCATGTCATATAATGAATCTTGATTCAAATTCTATAGCCAGAATGATATCAATGGCAGAATTTAACGGCGGTACATACTACTTTGATCCGGCTTCCGAAATTAATGAAACCTCAGGCTCGGGACTTGTTTATTTCGCTATGGATAGTGAAAGAGCTACTGTTTCATCAAATGATGAGTTTGTATTTACCGATCAAACAAAGCCTGAAGAAATAGTAGACGATACCTACAATATGCTTTCAACCTGTACCTCTTACACAGTTGAGGATAATAAGGTAATTGCGGACTGCAAAGGAAATGGAGATTTTGAGTTTTTACTTAATTGACTTATCACAACAAATTTGTACATTTTAATAAATTATACAAAAAAGATGCATTAATTTGCATCTTTTTTGTTGTATTCCTTTAAAATCTATGCTATTATAATAACATTATAATACAATGTTTCGTTTTGCGAAATTTTTGAAAGGGGTAGTAGAATGGAAGAAAAAACTTCGCTAAAACAAAAGGCAATGTCGCTTATTGACAATGTCAGATTTTATTGGAAAGAGCCTCCCAAGGGCAGATATATGTCCTTCAAGGAAATTGCTTCTTATGCATTTGGCGGTATCGGTGCATATCTTATTTTATGTATGGGTTACACCTTCCTGCTTGGTTCAACTAATGTATTTATAACAGGTACAATAGGTATCGGTCCAACCGATATGTACATAATGTATGTTATTGCAGTATTATCAGGTATTCCTCTCACAGCATTAAGAGCAAATATTGTTGATAATACAAGAAACAAAGCCGGTAAATACCGTCCTTATTTGCTTAGAATGGGTATTCCGTCCGTTCTTATATTTATTGGAATGGTATGGTTCCCTTATGATAAGCTTGCATTTATCGTAGGAGACGGCGTGATTTTCGGCAAGTCTGCTGCTTATATTGCAAAATGTGTAGTTGTTCTTGTTTTCAATATTCTGTTACAGTTCTTTTACTATTTCTTTAATGATGCTTACGAAAACCTCATTCACGTTCTTTCGCCTAATTCACAGGAAAGAGCAGATGTTGTTTCAATTAAGAGCATCGTATATTCTCTCGGACCATCTATCATAAATCTTTTGATGCCGATTATTGCTCAGAATATTTATCATACTAACCAAACAGATGTCCGTGTATACAGACTCCTTTATCCGATTCTCAGTGTAATCGGTACGGTTCTCTTAGTTATGGTTTATGCCAACACTCAGGAAAAAATTATCCAGGCAAAAACCCACGTTATTCAAATTAAATTTATTGATGCCATAAAGGCTGTTGCAAAGAATAAGTATTTCTGGATTATAGCACTTGCAGGTTGGATTGGCTTCCTTGAAACAGCATATTCAAATATTCTTTATTGGCTCTATAACTATGGTGGTGCTTGCTCGGGTAATGTATACAGTATAATAATTACCCTCAATGGTAATGCGGCACTTTGGGGTATGATTTTGGCACCGTTCTTCATTCGTAAATGGGGCAAGAAAAAGGTTAAGATTGTTGTTAATTTGTTAAACATTCTTTTCATAATTATGATGCTTCCGTTCGTAAGTGCAGGTGTTGACAGTACAGGTAACCTGAAATCCTACATAATTTGGTGTGTTCTTCTTTGCCTGTATTTCAATGGTATTGTAGGTGCCTTTGAGCATATTCTTAATCCTTCAATTCAGGCTGATATTCGTGACTATCAGCAGTATAAAACAGGTGAAAGAATTGACGGTGCGTTTTCAGCCGTTACTGCTATCGGAAATGTTATCACACTTGTTACTGCCGGAATTCTTCCTGCTTTACAGGAGAGATATGGAATGACTGCTGCTAACGCAAAGGTTGTTACTTCAAATACAGATATTATGTCAAGAGTTTTGCCGGGTAATCAGCAAACTATCGGACAGATGCTTGCTGAACAGACCGCAAACGGTCAGGATTTGTTTAATCCTTCAAATGCCTTGTATGACGTTCAAGGTACACTTATGCCACTCCTAAAGATTCTCATAATCGTTGCGGCTATAGGCGCTACATTGAATGTTATCCCTTATTTCTTCTATGATTTTACCGAGGTTAAGCAAAAATCTATTGTAAGAATTCTTAAAATAAGAGCAATGTTTGAGGACTATGGAAACAAAGCCCTTGATAATCACGAGCTTGTTGAAGCTATTGACCTTGTAAATAACGCAAGAGAAATGTCGCAGAAAACGCCTGTTGAGGTCTCTAAGGATAGCTATAAAAATATCAAGGATAAGGCTGAACGTAAGGCTGCTAAAAAGGCATATCGTGAGGCACTTGGATTTAACGAGGAAATCGGCATTTCAAAATTTGTATGTGCAGAGCTTGATAAGTTCTCATCACCGAATGTTCTTCGTCAGGTAGAGCTTTACAAAGAGGTTTATAATCAGGGACTTGACGGAATTAAGAAGATTGATGTCGATGCAGTAAAAGCTGAGCTTAAAGTTGCTAAAGCCCTTCCAAATAACACTGCGGAAGAAAAAGAAATGCGTTCTATAGAAATAGAGCTTGCAAAGAAAAAGCTTTCTTCACATAAGAATTATGTTAAGCATTTTGGTTCTGTTAATGAGTTTAAAGAGCCTGACATGAGTATTCTTGATGACCTGTTTGACGAAGAGGATGAGTGCAACGAGAATTTAGTAAGGCTAAATAAACTGCTTTCCGAGGCAAAGAAAAATAAGGATTCAGATGCAGTTTCAGAGATTAAGGCAGACATTAAGTCTTGGGAAACTAAGCGCAAAGAGGTTAGCAAGGCATCTAAAGCTGAGATGGATAAGCATGCGATGTTTAACCGTGCTGCTGATGCTTATATTACCTCAAGAAACTTCCTTATCCAGCAGGAGAATTTCTCTCACTTTGATGAAATTGCTGCTCTCTATGATGAGGCAAAGGCAAAGGCTGACGAGGAGGACAGACTCCATGCTGAGGAGCTTGAAAAAAAGCGTGCCGAGGAAAAGGCAGAGCTTGAAAAGCGTAAGGCACAAAAAGCAGCGAAGAAAAATAAATAATACAATCTAATTAAACAAATAACCTCATTTCAGCATATTATGAAGTATGTAATGAAATGGGGTTATTTTTTATGCAAAATTTATATATAAAGGTGGGTTCTATAACAAATGCCCAGCGAGGACAACGGCTTTTGCGTTCTAAAGGATATAAGTCACAGATAAGAAAAACGGAAAATCCGGCAAAATCTGATGGCTGCGGATATGAGCTTTTTGTGAGAGCAAACGGAGATGCTCCTGTGAATATACTTGAAGACGGCGGAATAGAGATTAGAGGTGTTGAAAAAAGATGATATATCTTGATAACAGTGCTACAACTAATCCCAAACCTAAATCAGTTATATATGCCTCAAATTCAGCAATGATTAAAAACAGCTTTAACAGTGGTAGAGGCGGATACAGACAATCTGTTGAAACAGCAGGCGAAATTTATGCGGTTCGCGATAGAATTGCCGACCTCTTTGGATTTGATGTGCAAAATATTTGCTTTACGCAAAACTGCACCTATGCTTTGAATACAGCTATAAAGGGAAGTGTAAAAAAAGGCGACCATATTATTCTTTCAAATCTTGAGCATAATGCGGTGGCAAGACCTGTATATAAGCTGGCTCTTGATGGAATAATAACATATGATATTGCTGATTTTAGCTATGATAGGGAAGAATGTGTGAATAATTTTAAGAAGCTGATTAAGCCAAATACATCTGTCATTGTTTGTATGCACGCATCTAATGTGTTTGGTTGTCTATTCCCGATTAGAGAAATAGGACAGCTTGCCAAGGAAAACAGTATAAGATTCATTGTTGACGGTGCACAGACTGCCGGTGTTGTTGATATTGATGCAAGCAGAGATAATATAGACATTCTTTGTGCCCCCGGTCATAAGGGCCTTTACGGCCCTATGGGCACAGGATTTATGGCAGTTGGAAACGATTTGAAAATTGACACTGTTTTAGAGGGCGGAACAGGCTCTGTATCTACCGAAATGAAACAGCCTGATTTTCTACCGGATAGATTTGAAAGCGGTACTTTGAATAACAGTGGTATTATAGCTTTAGGTTCTGCAATAGATTTTGTAAAAGCTAAGAAAATAGAGAAAATTTTTAACCATGAGGCTTCATTGATAAACTACATCTATAAAGAGCTCGAAAAAAACGAAAAGGTTACTATTTATACACCTATGTTAAGCGATTACAATTCTGTTCCGATTTTATCTTTTAATTTCCTTGATTACTCGTCGGAAAAGACTGCGGCTCTTCTTGCTGAGAAGGGAATAGCAGTAAGAGCGGGATATCACTGTGCACCGCTTGCACATTCGGCATTTAATACGAGCGATAGAGGAACAGTTAGAATAAGTCCGTCAATTTTTACAACTCAGCGTGAATGTGAAATTTTTATAAACTATTTAAAAAAACTCAGATAAGTGCTTTATTTATTTCTTTTTCTGTGATAAAATAATAGACGAAAAATAAGACAAGGACCGTGTATTATGCTAGAACAGATAAAAGACACCCTAAATAGAGTGCTTAGCGTATTTTCTACCTTTAGCTTTGCTGACTTTCTCGATATAGTTATGGTTGCTGTTGTAATTTACATCTGCGTTCGTATTATCAGAGAAACAAGAGCAATGCAACTCGCAAAAGGTATAATTTTTATATTGATTGTTTACGGAGTTGTAAATCTTCTGGGAATGGAAGCATCGGGGTATTTGTTTAAAACTATTTTTTCCAATATCCTGATTATTCTTGTAGTTATCTTCGGACCTGAAATCAGAAGTATTCTTGAGCAGGTTGGTCACGGTACTACAAGTAAAAGTCTTAAATCCATTATTCATCCCGGCGTTGCTGTGGATATTGCTGAGCTTACGGAAGGTATTGAGGCGGTATGTAAAGCATGCGCTAATATGAGCGATAAGAAGGTCGGAGCACTTATTTGCTTTGAAAATGATACTCTTCTCGGAAATGTTATTTCTTCAGGTACGGAAATTGATGCTAAAATTACAGGCGCACTTGTTGAAAATATTTTCTATCCTAAATCACCGCTTCATGACGGAGCAATGGTTATCCGTGACGGAAGGATTTTTGCGGCAGGATGTATTCTTCCTCTTACAAAGAAAACGGTTTCCTCTTCTCTCGGAACAAGACACAGAGCAGCTATAGGACTTTCAGAGGAAAGTGACGCGGTTGTTGTAATTGTCAGTGAGGAGACAGGTGGTATTTCGGTTGCAAAGGGCGGAGTTCTTCAACGTAATATTTCCTATGGTGATTTGAGAGATATACTTTCCACAGAGTTTTTACCTACAGGCACCTCTGAAGATGACAAGATTATAGCTAAGCTTGTAAGGAGGATTAAAAAGTAATGCCTGATAAAAAAGAAAACAAAAAAGAGAAAAAAAATAAATTTTCACTCAGAAAACTAATCTACAACGATAAATATCTTATTATTTTTTCAATTCTTGCTGCGATTGTTGTTTGGGTTGCTGCATCGATGAATCTTTCGCCTGAAACAACAAAGACAATTACAATACCTGTAAATGTTGATTTCAGCGATTCTGCGGCAGAGCATTTAGGACTTAAATGCTACGGAGATGCAACATTTGATGTTGATGTCACTGTAAGCTGTAAAAAGTATCTCGCAAAGGATATTACTGCTGAAGACATTAATGTAGTCTTGCAAACTAATACGGTTACAGCAAAGGGTAATTCCGAAGTACCCGTAAAGGTTGAGGCAGTAGGGGAAAAAGCCGATTTTAATATCACAAGTTATTATCCCACAGTATATAAAGCTTATTTTGATGTTGAAGACCAAAAATCTATGGATATAAATGTCAGCTACGATAATGAAGATTTTATTGCTGAGGGATACATTATGGGTGAACCGCTACTGAGTGAGAATACTGCTATTGTAACAGGTCCGAAATCATATGTGTCTCAGGTTAAAAAGCTGGTTTCTACAGTAAGCATTGACGAAAAAATAAAAAGCACCCAGTCAATAGACTTGACAGTTTCGCCTATTGACAGCAGTGGTTCAACTGTTGATTATGTTTCTGTTAACACAGGCAGCAATAATTTAACATTGACCATTCCTGTGCTCAAGCAGATGACACTTAATGTTACATCGTCGTTTATAAATAAGCCTGAATCTTTAGATACTTCTGATTTTGTGATTACGTACAGTAAAGATACGGTTGATGCTGGAGTTCTTGAGGATGCAGGTATAAACGAAGCAAATATTGGGAACATTGATTTTTCAAAGCTAAAGCCCGGACTTAACACCTTTAAGTTTGATGTTTCAAGCTTGGAAAATATGGTCATTCTTGAGGATATAAATGAAATAACCGTTGATGTCAGAGTGCCATCAAGCTATGAACGAGAAAATGTTAAGGTCGATAAGACATCAGTGACTGTAGCAAATATTCCCGAAGGCTATGATGCGGTTGTTACTTCAGTTAGCAGTAGTTCGGTAACAGTTATAGGAAAGAAAAATTCACTCAATGCAGATAGTCTCGGAGTCGGTATGGTCGTTGATTTATCAGCGTATGAAAACAATATTAGCACAGGCTCTTCCGATTATACAGTGACTACATCAGTGGAAAATTCAAAGGATTGTTGGATTTACGGTGAATATACTGCGAAGATAACAATAACAAAAAAATAGTATAATAAAAAATCCTGTCTTAATCAGACAGGATTTTTTATGTTAAGATTTTTTTATATTAAAGGTAATGCTTTTTTCTTCATTTTCACTAAAGTTTAATTCTTGTTTTTCATCAGACAAACCGCAGGAAACTGTAATTGTTTGGTTGATATCTGAACTGATTATTACTGTTGCTGTTCCTGCATTCAAATCCCATTCAAGCTTTTCGACAGTTGCTCTTGTTCTTGCTTTGATTCCTGTAATTTCACCCTTATCAAAACCTGTTTCAATAAGAGCAGGTAAAACCTCGATTTCTTCGTTATTTGAATACACAAGGCTTTCGTTTATGATGCCCAGGTATCCTATTGCGAAATCGGTGCAGTAGCAGCTGCCGCAGTTATAGTCGTGATTTGTCATAAGAGAGTTATATCTTATTTCGTGGTTCATAAGCTTAGTCAAGGCATTTGTGAGGCTTGCTCTGTCCTTGAGTCTTGCCGCGATTAGAGAACGGTGAACAAGAGCGTGGCTTGCTTCGTTTTCGCTTTCACGGTTATCTATTGCTTGTTTGCAGGCATTAGCAAGCTCTTCATTGTTTTGCGTTTCAAATAAAGGCCATACGCAGTAAAGATGGCTTAAATGTCTGTGCTCATTGTTTTCTTCAAAGGAAGTGGTTGCCCATTCTTTAAGCGCACCTGTCTCATCATAGAGATAAGGCGGGAGATTATCAATAAGTGATTCCAATTCTGCTGTATCAGCGTCAGGTGTAATGCTTCTTGTAACCTCAATAAGCATATTAATGTTATCTCTGCAAGCGGCAATGTCTATCGCACAGTTTGCATCTGATGGACTTGGATAATTTGAAGGATTATTTTCGGGAGAGTAGCTTGGAAGAATACAGTAGGTTTCGCCGTCATTTAGCTCTGTTTTGCCCTTTTCGTAATGAATAGCACCGTCTTTATCTGTGTAGTATTCGGTGGAGAGAAGCTGTTTCCAATAATTTACACTCTTTGTTAAAAGCGGAAGCAAAATGTCCTCCTGTAGCCTTAAATATCCTCTGTCTGTGATTTCCTTAATCTCCTTATCTGTCAAATCCTTTTCTGAAACAGAAAGAACTGATTTTAAATCGTTGAGATTAAATTCATTGCTAAGCGGAATTTGAATATTACCATAGCATTGTAGGGTTTCAAAAAGCGGCTGAATCATCCAGGATGTTCCTGCGTTCCAGTATCTGAAGGGATAAGAGTAGCAGGTTTCTGTAATTACTGCTTTGTCACCATCAGTATTTACAGGGGCTTGTATTGCATCTGTAAATCCGTGAGTTGCATAAGCATTTTCCTCCCAGTCAGGAAGCTGACGTAATATAAAATATGTATATCCGATTGGTGATGAGGTAATATTTGATGTGTTCATTGACGAGGTCTGTAAATTTACATTTGCATCCATTGTGTATTTACTGCCCCATCCTGTGTTCCATTCTCCTGTCCACATACCGTAAAGACGGCTTGTTGAATAACCACTGCAGCAGAGATAAGCGTATCTTCCTGCATAGTATGTTCTTTGTGCAAGAGTAGAATTAATGCTGTCTTCACCATTTTGCTTTTCCAGTAGCTTTTCGTTTGATTGTGTTTTGCTTTTAAGGGTCAGCGTTACTGCGTCAAACTGTGGCTGATAGATTGCAAGATGGTTTTCAAGTGCCTTGTCATAATCAAAGCCTGTTTCTGTTTTGTATTTGTCAGCAACAGCCTTAACTTTGCTGTAAATACTTTCTGTAAGTGCATAGCTTTCTTGATTATCAAATTCATCGTACTTGCCCATATTATATGTTCGGTCAGAGATTGTTATAAGATAAACCGCGTCAGCATCAGTGATTTTTATGCCGTTGTTTTCACCGCAGAATTGTGTTTCTTCTGTGTTTTTATCTAAAACAACTTTTTCTTTGCTACCACCTGAAGTAACAATATAAGTTAATGTTGCATATCCGCCATCTTTAAGTTCGCTGTTTTCGTAGTTAGGATAATGGGCAACAAGTGTAAGATAATCTCCGCTTTCACCTGCAAGCTTTTTATACTTTAGATTAACCTCGTCACTGTCACCGAAATTAGCAAGCGTAGAAATATCATCAAATGACAGTATAGCATTGATTTTTTTACCTTTGTCAGATGAGCATATTTGAGTAATAACCGCATTGTCAGCCATAGAAGTAAATGATTTCCTGCTCCAAACGCCGTTCTTGTTTTTAAATTGAACGCCTACCTGTGATGTTTCGTAATCTGTGTATCTTATATAGTTAGATTCGTCCATACCGTCAAGGTTAATTCTTAACTGTCCTCCGGGATGAAAACGGTAAACATCGTCATAGCTTGCATCGTCAGTAATGTCTTCGCCTTTTGCAATAGACTGTTTTACTGTTTCAAGTTCATCAAAGGTTTCAGGGCAGTAGCGTACATTTTGATTTGGCATTATAAAATGCATATTTTGGAAAATAAATGTATCGGAATAGGGAGAACCGCTTTCAACAAAGCCCTGAAGTCCGTTACCCGATACCATACCTTGTCTCCAACTGTCAGTTTCATTCCTAATATTGTCTGAAAGCTCTGTATATTTTTCGCTGTAGGATATTTTATTCATATCCGTAAAAATCTCTCTGATAACAGTAAAATTGCTTTTACCTGAGCAGGCAGAAAGCGTAAAAATAAGTACTGCACACATAAGTAAACAAATTCCTTTTTTAATATATATCCTCATACTCATATCACCTCATAGAGATTATAGCATATTAAAAACGCAGGAATGCGACAAATTGATGAAAAATATGTCGCATTTTATAATATGAAAACAGCACCGCCTAAGCGATGCTGTTTAAGTTTTTATTTGTAAATCTTATTCTTGTATTCGAGGAGTTCTTTTTCGTTTACGTAAGCTGACAAAGCACCTGTAGCAGTAACAGCCTTTCCGCCTGTGATATTGCCAAGCTCTATGCAATCTTTAAGGCTTTTATCGTAAAACAGACCGTAAATAAAACCTGCAAGAAAGGCATCGCCCGCACCTGTTGAATCAACGTTTTTAAATTCTTCAACGCTCTTGACGAAGAAATAATCATCGCCGTCAATACCAATACAGCCGTCTGCATCGACCTTAACAACTACCTTGTCAAAATACTTTTTCAAAGCATATGCTGATTCTTCCGGAGTGGATTTTCCTGTAATCTGCATTGCTTCTTTTCTGTTAGGTGTGTAGTAGTCGGCAATTTCAAGGTATTTTCCGTATTTTTCAAAGGAAAGCTCATCGTCCCAACCTGTGTCAAGCACCATAATAGTACCCTCTGATTTCAACCTACTGTAAACCTCAACAAATCCACCCGGTTGCATAATGCAGACCTTTGCACCCTTTGCCATATTATAAAAGGTTTCGCAGGCTTTATCATCAGGCTCAATAGTGCCTTTGCCGTATGTATAAAATGTTCTGTCTTTTGGCAAAATTATTGCAGTGGTAATATTTAGCGGTATTTTGTCACCGCTGTAAAGATTGACAGGGGATACAGAGTTTTCTTCAAATCTTTCCTTTGCAAAATTTGAAAATATATCGTTTCCAAGCTCTGTTGCAATTTTTGCATTTATTCCAAGTCTGCCTAAATTGATAAGTGTTGCAGGAACACCGCCTCCAAGCTGTAACGAAAAATCCTTGCAGTAAAGCTCCTCACCGACATCGGCAAGTCTGTCAAATCCCTGATAAAGCAGGTCAACATTTGTTGCTCCTGCACCTGTTACAAATTCCATTTTATGCACCCAATCCTATAAAATAAAAAAGAGACTTTTCTCAGCTAAAGTCTCCGCTTTTGAAAAAAATCATTTGTATTATATTATAAATTCAATGCAATGTAAATACTTTTTATAAATATTTTCTTGTTGACTTATATAGTGGAAATATATTATAATACATTAGATAAAGAAAGGAATGTGATTTATGACTTTGCTTATTAAAAATGCGTTGGTATATATTGACGGTGTATTTAAAAAGTCAGATGTTCTTATTGAGAACGGGAAAATCAAGTCCCTTGGTATCGCCATTTCTTTTAATGGTGTTGATAAAGTGATTGATGCTTTTGATAAGTATTTTTTAATTCCGGGTTTCGCAGATGTTCATACACATCTTAGAGAACCCGGTTTTTCTTATAAAGAGACGGTTAAGACAGGAAGTCAGGCAGGAGCAAGGGCAGGATATACTCTTCTTTGCACTATGCCAAATCTTAATCCTGCTCCTGATAGCGTTGGGGGACTAAAGGCTCAGATCGATATAATTGATAGAGACGCTGTTATAGATGTTGTGCCTTTTGCTACCATAACAAAGGGCAGAAAGGGAGTAGGAGAGCTTGTTGATTTTGCTTCAATGGCTGATAAGGTCGCAGGCTTTTCTGATGACGGCACAGGTGTTCAAAGTGAAGAGCTTATGAAGAAGGCAATGACAGAATGTGCACGGCTCGGTAAAATAATTTCTGCTCACTGCGAGGTAAATGATTTGCTTAACGGCGGATATATCCACGACGGTGAATACTGCAAGGCTCACGGACACATAGGCATATGCTCTGAAAGTGAATGGCAACAGATTGAAAGAGACTGCCGTCTTGCTGAGGAAACGGGATGTCAGTATCATGTATGTCATATTTCCACTAAAGAAAGTGTTGATATAATCAGAAAAGCAAAGGCAAGGGGCGTTAAGGTTACCTGTGAGACAGGACCTCATTACCTGACTATGTGCGATGAAGATTTGCAGGAGGACGGCAGATTTAAAATGAATCCGCCTTTGAGAGCAAAAGAGGATATGGAAGCTCTTATTGCGGGTGTGCTGGACGGAACGGTTGACGTAATAGCTACTGACCACGCACCACATTCTGCTGAGGAAAAGTCAAAGGGACTTAAGAAATCGGCAATGGGGGTTGTGGGACTTGAAACCGCATTCGGTGTTCTTAATACAAAGCTTGTAAAGACAGGTGTAATTACCCTTGAAAAGCTTGTTGAGATGATGTCTGTTAGACCGAGAGAGATATTCGGCTTTGATGGTGGCAGGATCGCCGTTGGAGAAACGGCAGATTTAGCACTTATAGATGCTGACAGAGAGTGGACTGTCGACCCTGAAAAATTTGTCACAATGGGTAGGGCAACGCCATTTAAAGATTGGAAATTACAAGGTGAAAATCTTTTAACTGTATGCAAAGGAGAGATTGTTTATGAAGCCATATAACAAGAAAATTGTACTTGAAAACGGCAAGGAATTTTACGGCTACGGTTTCGGTGCAGACAAGGAAGCGATAAACGAAATCGTTTTTAACACCTCTATGGTAGGCTATCAGGAAATTGTGTCCGACCCCAGCTATACCGACCAGATGGTTTGTATGACCTACCCTCTTATCGGAAACTACGGTATGACCGACGAGGATTATGAAACAAAGCTGCCTACAATGGGTGGATTTATTGTAAGAGAATATAACGACCTGCCATCAAACTTCAGATACACAAAAACTCTTTCAGAGGTTCTTGACGAGTATGATATTCCGGGTATCAGCGGTGTTGATACAAGAATGATTACAAGAATTATCCGTGATGAAGGCTCACAGAAGGTAATTATCTGCGATGCCGATGTGCCTTATGAGGAGGCACTTAAAAAGGTAAGAGAATATGTAATTCCAACCGATATGGTTTCAAGAGTTAGCTGTAAAAAGCGTTGGTATTCAAGAACACCAAATCATAAATATGATGTTGTTGCCATTGACTGCGGAATTAAGCACAATATTATAAGAAAGCTTAATGAAAAGGGCTGTAATGTAACTGTTGTTCCCTATGATATTACGGCTGAAGAAATACTTAAAATGAAGCCCGACGGATTGTTTCTTTCAAACGGCCCCGGTAATCCCGAGGATGTTCAGACGGTTATAAGTGTTGTAAAGGAGCTTAAGGGTCAGCTTCCGATATTCGGAATTTGCCTTGGACACCAAATGATTTCGCTTGCATTAGGTGCAAGGACATTTAAAATGAAATTCGGTCACAGAGGCGGAAATCATCCTGTAATGAATCTTGATACAGGAAAGATTGAGATCACCTCTCAAAACCATTCATATGCAGTAGATGTTAAATCACTTGAGGGTACACCTCTTACATTAACTCATAAAAATCTTCTTGATGATACTGCTGAGGGTGTAAAGTCTGAGGAAAATAAGCTGTTTTCAGTTCAGTATCACCCTGAAAGTGCACCCGGTCCGCAGGACAGTGCATATTTGTTTGATGAATTTATAGCACTTATGG
Organism: Eubacterium sp.; assembly: GCA_051892435.1. Classification (GTDB taxonomy): domain Bacteria; phylum Bacillota; class Clostridia; order Oscillospirales; family Acutalibacteraceae; genus Eubacterium_R. The sequence continues at coordinate 32,034 of JBJFGE010000017.1, read as the reverse complement.
AAAAGGAGGATAAGCACAATGCCTAAGAGAACGGATATACACAAAATACTTGTTATCGGCTCAGGTCCTATTGTAATCGGGCAGGCTGCCGAGTTTGACTATTCTGGAACGCAGGCTTGTCTTGCTCTTCGCGAAGAGGGCTATGAGGTTGTGCTTATCAACTCAAACCCTGCAACAATAATGACCGATACCGATATTGCAGATAAGGTTTATATGGAGCCTCTTACTCTTGAGTATGTTGCGAGAATTATTCGTCACGAAAGACCTGATGCAATTCTGCCGTCACTCGGTGGTCAGACCGGACTTAATCTTGCAGTTCAGCTTGCTAAAAAGGGAATTCTTAAAGAATGCGATGTTGAAATTCTCGGTACAACATTTGAAGCAATAGAGAGAGCAGAGGATAGAGAGCTTTTTAAGGAGCTTTGCGAAAGCCTCGGGGAGCCTGTTTTACCGTCGGAAATTGCAGAAAGCCTTGAAGAAGGACTTGAAGCCGCAAGAAGAATCGGTTTTCCTGTTGTTCTTCGTCCTGCTTTTACACTTGGCGGTACAGGCGGTGGCTTTGCCGATGATGAAGAAGAGTTTATGCTTATGATGAAGAATGCACTCGCTCTTTCTCCTGTTCATCAGGTACTTGTTGAAAAAAGCATAAAAGGCTACAAGGAAATTGAATATGAGGTAATGCGTGACGCTAACGATACGGCAATTACTATTTGTAATATGGAAAATATCGACCCTGTAGGTGTTCATACAGGTGACTCTGTTGTAGTTGCACCGTCGCAAACATTAACAAATAAAGAGTATCATATGCTTCGTGATTCAGCTCTAAAAATTATAAGAGAGCTGAAAATTGAGGGTGGATGTAATGTTCAGTTTGCCCTTGATCCACACTCTTTCCAGTATTATCTCATTGAGGTAAACCCAAGAGTTTCACGTTCCTCCGCACTTGCTTCTAAGGCATCAGGATATCCTATCGCAAGAGTTTCTGCCAAGATTTCCGTAGGTATGCACCTTGATGAAATTCCTATTGCAAATACTCCTGCTTCATTTGAGCCTACCCTTGACTATGTGGTAACAAAGATAGCACGTTTCCCGTTTGATAAATTTGCAGACGCCAACAACACACTTAACACGCAGATGAAGGCTACAGGCGAGGTTATGGCAATCGGCAGAACTATGGAGGAGAGTCTGCTCAAGGCAATCCGTTCTCTTGAAACAGGTGTTTGTCATCTCTATAGTAAGAAGTTCGATGAATTTACAGAGGATGAGCTTCTAAAATATATTAAAGACGGAACAGATGACAGACTTTTTGCCATTGCTCAGCTTATTAGACTTAACTGCGATTTGATAAGAATTTATAATGCAACAAAGATAGATATGTTCTTTCTTGAAAAAATCAAAAACATTGTTGATTTTGAAATACCATTTGCTCGAAAAACAGGAGATATTGAAGCATTAAAGGACGCAAAGAAGATGGGCTATTCCGATAAGTTTATCGGAATGATTTGGAATATGAGCGAGGCTGATGTGTTCAGACTTCGCAGAGATAATAATATTTTCCCCGTGTATAAAATGATTGATACCTGTGCGTCCGAGTTTGACTCATATGTACCGTATTTCTACTCAACCTACGAGGAGGAAAATGAGTCTGTTGTTTCTGACAGAAAAAAGATAGTTGTTTTAGGCTCAGGTCCTATCCGTATCGGACAGGGTGTAGAATTTGACTATTCTACTGTTCATGCTATATGGTCTATAAGGGAGGCAGGCTATGAGGCAATTATTATTAATAATAACCCCGAAACAGTTTCAACCGACTACACTACCTCGGACAAGCTTTATTTCGAACCTCTTACAGTTGAGGATGTAATGAATGTAATCTGTCTTGAAAATCCTGAGGGAATAGTCGTCTCTCTCGGCGGTCAGACTGCAATCAACCTTGCACCGCCTCTTGATGCTCTTGGAGTTCCGATTATCGGTACGGATGTTGAGGCTATCGACAGAGCAGAAAACAGAGACAGCTTTGAAAAGGTTATGGAGGAGCTTGGTATCCCTCAGCCAAAGGGATTAGCTGTTACAGATATTGAAGAGGGCGTAAGAGTTGCAGCAGAAATCGGATACCCCGTTCTTGTAAGACCTTCATTTGTACTTGGCGGCAGAGCAATGCAAATTGTAGCTAATGAGGAGTCCCTTCGTCATTATCTTCAAACTGCCGTTGAGATTAACACAGAACAGCCTGTACTTGTTGATAAATATATTATGGGCAGAGAGCTTGAGGTTGACGCAATTTGCGACGGTAAGGACGTATTTATCCCCGGTATAATGGAGCACGTTGAAAGAACAGGCGTCCATTCGGGTGACTCAATATCAATTTATCCAACCTTTACTGCGTCACAGCAGGTTAAGGATAAAATCCTTGACTATACAGTAAGACTTGGCAAAGCAATCGGTATTGTTGGACTTTATAACATTCAGTTTATTGCTGACGAAAACGATGATGTTTATGTTATTGAAGTAAACCCAAGGTCGTCAAGAACAGTACCGTTTCTTTCAAAGGCAACATCTGTTCCTATGGCACATATTGCAACACAGGTTATTCTCGGTCACTCTCTTAAAGAGCAGGGAATAACTGAAATATATCCTGCTGAAAAGGTGCGCTGGTACGTTAAGGCACCCGCTTTCTCATTCTCAAAGCTTAAAGGTATGGATACCTACCTTTCACCTGAAATGAAATCAACAGGTGAGGCAATCGGATATGATAAATCCTTGACAAGAGCACTTTATAAAGCTATTCAGGCTTCAGGCTTGAATGTTGCAAACTATGGTACAGTGCTTGTAACAATTGCAGATCAGGATAAGCCGACTGCTTTACCTCTTATCAAGAGATTCTATGACCTGGGCTTTAATATTGAGGCAACAGAGGGTACTGCAAAGTATCTTAAAGAGCACGGAATTCGTACAAGAGTGAGACATAAGCTTACCCTTGACGAAAGTGATGAAATTCTACTTGCTTTGAGACAGGGACATATTGCATATGTTATCAATACTATTGATATTAACGCAGGTGACTCTCACTCAGACGGCTCTGAAATCAGACGTGCCGCCGTTGAAAATAACGTAACAATGTTTACATCTCTTGATACAGTTAAGGTGCTTCTTGATGTTCTTGAGGAAATAACCTTAGGTGTATCAACAATAGACGCTGAATAAGGTTTAGAATATGTATAAAGAAAATATCTATAAAATTTTATCAAATGAAAAAATAGCAAAGGATGTTTATAAAATGGTCCTTGAGGGCGATACTCAGTATATTACCGCTCCGGGACAGTTTGTAAACATAAAGATTTCCGACAAATATCTTCGCCGTCCTATTTCTGTCTGTGACTGTGATGACAGTACAATAACAATAATTTATAAGGTTGTCGGTGCAGGTACTGAAGAAATGTCCGAAATGCAGGCAGGGGAGAGCCTTGACGTTCTTACTGGTCTTGGCAACGGCTATGATATTTCCAAGTCAAAAAAGCCTATGCTTATCGGTGGCGGTGTGGGTGTTCCGCCTATGTATATGCTTGCAAAAAAGCTTATTGCAGACGGACAGAAGGTAACTGTAATATTAGGCTTTAATACAAAGGATGAAATCTTCTTTGAGCAGGAGTTTAAGGCTTTGGGTGCAGATGTTTATGTTGCAACTGCCGATGGCTCTTATGGTGTTAAAGGTTTTGTAACCGACGCATTTATTGATGATTACGACTATTTTTACACCTGCGGTCCTCTTCCTATGTTTAAGGCAGTTTATGAAAAAACCACCACATCGGGCCAGTTTTCATTTGAGGAAAGAATGGGATGTGGCTTTGGTGCTTGTATGGGATGCTCCTGTAAAACAAAGTACGGTAACAAGAGAATATGCAAGGACGGTCCTGTTCTTGTGAAGGAGGAAATTATATGGTAGATTTATCTGTTTGCCTTGCAGGTATGAAAATGGATAATCCCATAGTTCCTGCATCAGGTACCTTCGGCTTTGGTAAGGAATTTAAGGATTTTTACGATATAAATATTTTGGGCTCATTCTCATTTAAGGGTACTACAAAGGATTCCAGATTCGGTAATCCTACACCGAGAATTGCAGAATGTACTTCGGGTATGATTAACGCAGTAGGACTTCAAAATCCCGGTGTTCACCACGTAATTGAACATGAGCTTCCCGAAATGAAGGAATATTTTCATAAAAAGGTAATTGCTAATGTTTCGGGCTTTTCAGTTGATGACTATGCCTATACCTGCGAGCTTCTTGATAAGGAGGAGCAGGTGGGTATTCTTGAGGTGAATGTTTCCTGTCCTAATGTTCACGGTGGCGGAATGAGCTTCGGTACATCTCCCGAATGTGCCGCAGAGGTAACAAGGGCAGTTAAAGCAGTTACAACAAAGCCTGTGTTTATTAAGCTTTCGCCTAATGTAACTGATATTGTTTCAATAGCAAAGGCTTGCGAGGAGGCAGGTGCTGACGGTATCTGTCTTATCAATACAATGCTTGGTATGAGGATTGATATTAAACGCAGACAGCCTGTTATTGCAAATAAAATGGGTGGCTTTAGCGGTGATGCTATTTTCCCTGTGGCAGTAAGAATGGTTTATCAGGTGGCAAAGGCATGCAATATTCCTGTTATGGGATGCGGTGGTGTTTCAAGTGCAGAAAATGTTGTTGAAATGATGATGGCAGGTGCAACTGCCGTTCAGGTTGGAGCGGCAAATCTTGTTAATCCCTATGCCTGCAAGGATATAATTGAATCTCTTCCGAGTGTATGTGAAAAGCTCGGTATAGATAAATTAAGTGATATTATAGGAGTGATTGATTAATGGGTAAGGACGTTATTATTGCCTGCGATTTTTCATCAGCAGAGGCAACCTTTGATTTTCTTGACAAGTTTACAGATGAAAAGCCATTTGTTAAAATCGGAATGGAGCTTTACTATGCTGAAGGTCCTTCAATAGTAAAAGAGATAAAAAAAAGAGGTCACAAGATATTTCTTGACCTTAAATTGCACGATATTCCCAATACTGTTAAAAAATCTATGGCAGTTCTTTCAAGGCTTGATGTTGATATGACAAATCTTCACGCCGCAGGCACTGTTGATATGATGAAGGCGGCTGTTGAGGGACTTACAAGAGAGGACGGCACAAGACCTCTTCTTATCGCAGTTACTCAGCTTACATCAACAAGTGAGGAAAGAATGCAAAACGAACTACTCATTAACGCATCAATAAATGACACAATAGTTAAGTATGCACAAAATGCAAAAGAGGCAGGACTTGACGGCGTAGTTTGTTCTCCTCTTGAGGCAGGTATGGTTAAGGAAAACTGCGGTGCTGACTTTATGACAGTAACACCCGGTGTACGTTTTGCCGACGGCGATATCGGTGACCAGGTAAGAGTAACAACACCTGCAAAAGCAAAGGAAATAGGCTCTGACTATATTGTTGTAGGCAGACCGATTACAGCGGCAGAGGACCCTGTTGCAGCATATAGAAGATGTGTTGAAGAATTTGTAGGATAAGGAGAAAATTATGGAAGGCTACAAAAGAGAATTTATTAAGTTTTTAGAGGATGCCGGCGTATTAAAATTTGGCGATTTCACTGCTAAAAGCGGAAGAAAAATCCCTTATTTCATTAACGCAGGCGATATTAAAACAGGCGAGCAAATTCAGAAATTAGGCGAATTTTACGCAAAGGCTTATTTTGAAAAGCTTGGAAATAAAAATGCTGTTTTATACGGACCTGCCTATAAAGGAATTCCTATTGCGGTTTCAGTTGCAGTAGCCCTTGCAAAGCAGGGACTTGATGTACCGTTCTTCTTTAACAGAAAAGAGGAAAAGGACCACGGTGAAGGCGGTGTTTTCGTAGGCTATAAACCGAAGGCAGGCGAGGAAATCGTAATTGTTGAGGATGTTATCACAGCGGGAACAGCCATCAGAGAAAGTATGTCAATACTTTCAGGATTAGAGGGAACAAAGGTTTCGGCAGTTTTCGTTATGGTTGACAGAAAGGAAAAGGGTAAAAACGAAAAATCTGCAATGGCAGAGGTTAGCGACGAATACGGCTTTCCTGTATATTCAGTTGTTGATGTTTACGATATTATTGAATATCTTGAAGAGGACGAAAAAAATACGGAAAACGTTGAACGTATAAAGAAATATCTTGAAATAAACGGAGCAAAGGAAGGTTAATGTTAATGCGACATTTACTTGATACAACAGACCTTACGCTTGAAGAAATAGATAATATGATAGCAGTTGCTATGGATATTATTGATAATAAGGAAAAATATGCTCATATTTGTGACGGTAAAAAGCTTGGTACGCTTTTCTTTGAGCCGTCCACAAGGACAAGGCTTTCCTTTGAAGCAGCTATGATGGAGCTTGGAGGAAATGTTTTAGGCTTTTCAGAGGCGGCATCATCCTCTGCCTCTAAAGGCGAAAGTGTCGAGGATACAGTGAGAATGGTGTCCTGCTATGCAGATATAATTGCAATGCGTCATCCATTGGAGGGTGCTCCGAGGGTTGCAAGCTTTAAAAGCGGTGTGCCTATTATTAACGCAGGTGACGGAGGTCATTCCCACCCGACTCAGACGCTTACGGACCTTTTAACAATTTATCGTGAAAAGGGAACCTTTGAAAATCTTACAATCGGACTTTGCGGAGATTTGAAATTCGGCAGAACTGTTCACTCTCTTATCAAAGCAATGTGCAGATATAATAATGTTAAATTCATTCTGATTTCTCCGAAGGAGCTTGCAATTCCCGAATATATCAAAACAGATATTCTCGATAAAAGCGGTCACGAATATGTAGAGGTTGAAACAATGGAGGAGGCTATGAGTCAGCTTGATATTCTCTATATGACGAGAATACAGCGTGAACGCTTCTTCTCTGAGGACGATTATTTAAAGCACAAGGATGCCTTTATACTTGACCTTGATAAGCTTAAAACAGCGAAGCCTGATTTGACGATTATGCATCCGCTTCCGAGAGTTAATGAAATTGCAACAGAGGTTGACGATGACCCGAGAGCAAAATATTTTGTACAGGCTTTAAACGGAAAATATATCAGAATGGCACTTATAAAAACCTTGCTTGAATGGGGAGGTGCTCTTTAATGAAAATTGACGAGATAGAAAACGGTATTGTGTTTGATCATATCACGGCAGGTAAGGGCATGACGGTTTACAATACGCTTCACCTTGATAAGCTTTCCTGTCAGGTTGCCATAATTCAAAATGCACGTAGTGAAAAAATGGGTGCAAAGGATATTATCAAAATCAATGACCTTATTGATATTAATTTAGATGTGCTTTGCTATATTGATAAGAATATTACTGTTAATATTATAAAAGACGGTAAGTCTGTTGAAAAAAAGAGCTTATCATTGCCCAAAACACTTACAAATGTTATAAAGTGTTCAAACCCAAGATGTATTTGCAACAACGAAGATATTGACCATATCTTTACACTTGTTGATGACAACGGAACATACCGCTGTCTTTACTGTGAAACAAAGGCAAAATAAAAAAACGCTTGAAGAAAACAAATTCTTCAAGCGTTTTTTACTGTTATTAATAAATACCTTGTTCCATCATTGCCTGAGCAACCTTCTCAAAGCCGGCAATATTTGCACCTGCAACGAGATTGTAGCCAAGTCCGTACTTTTCTGCTGCTTTAACAGAATTTTCGTGTATAGCAATCATAGCGTTATGCAGTTTTTCATCAACCTCTTCGGCAGTCCATGAAAGTCGCTGACTGTTCTGGCTCATTTCAAGACCTGAAACGCATACACCGCCTGCATTAACTGCCTTTGAAGGAGCAACGATAATATCCTCTTTTTCCATAAGGAAGTTAAGAGCCTCCTCAGTTGTAGGCATATTGGCAACCTCTATGTAATACTTTGTGCCGTTTGCGGCAATTTGCTTTGCCTCAGCAATACCGATTTCGTTTTGCGTAGCACAAGGCATTGCAACGTCGACCTTTACGCCCCAAGGCTTCTGTCCCTTATAGAACGGTACACCGAATTTGTCTGCATAATCCTCACATCTGTCTCTGCCTGATGCTCTCATTTCAAGAAGATAGTTAATTTTTTCTTCTGTTATAATACCGTCTTTATCGTAAACATAGCCGTCCGGACCTGAAATTGTGACAGGAATACCGCCAAGCTCTGCAATCTTTTTGCAGGCACCCCAAGCAACATTACCGAAGCCTGAAATAGCAAAGGTTTTGCCCTTGATATCGTCACCCTCGTGTTTGAATACCTCGCAGGTGTAATAAACCGCACCGTAGCCTGTTGCTTCCGGTCTGATAAGCGAACCGCCGTAGGAAAGTCCCTTACCTGTAATTACACCGTTTTCAAAGGCATCGGAAATTCTTTTATACTGACCGAAAAGAAAACCGATTTCCCTCGAGCCCACGCCAATATCACCAGCGGGAACGTCAACGTTAGGACCAATATGTCTGTAAAGCTCTGTCATAAATGCCTGACAAAATCTCATAATTTCGCCCTTACTTCTTCCTCTTGGGTCAAAGTCGGAGCCACCTTTAGCTCCACCCATAGGAAGTCCTGTAAGTGAATTCTTAAAGGTTTGCTCAAATCCAAGGAAATACATAATTGACGAGTTTACGCTTGGATGAAATCTTAAACCGCCCTTGTAAGGACCTATGCTTGAGTTAAACTGAACACGATATCCTCTGTTTATCTGAGTCTTTCCTGCATCGTCAACCCAGGCAACACGGAATGTAATAAGCCTGTCAGGCTCAGCCATTCTCGTAAGAAGGTCATCCTCCACATATTCGGGATGCTCCTCAATTACTTTTTCAAGAGAACGGAAAACCTCTTTAACGCATTGTATGTACTCAGGCTTTGCATTATCTCTTCTTTCAACTGTTTTGATGACATTCTCAATGTATTCGTTCATAACGAAATCCCCCTTTTTATGACCTATGTCACATCTATACTATAACATTAAATGTAGTTAAATTGCAATGATAATTACTAAAATGTTGAAAATAATTATACAATATGCTAAAATCATATTAAGTTGGAGGGATAAATATGAGAAATCATGAGGTTACTGAAAATAAACCGCTATTAAATCCTGACGGAACCTTGCGTGAGCCCGGCTGGAGCAGAGGTCTTGTTCAAATTTATAACAGAAATGATATAAAAAAGCGTAAAACAAGAATTAAGGAATGGGATTATTACTCTGTTATTTCAAATAAGCATAACATTGCCGTTTGCTTTACAGTTTCTGATTTAGGCTATCTTGAGCTTGAAAGCGTAAGCTTCCTTGATTTTAATATTGCAAGAGAGCATACACAGGGCAGTATGGGTGCTTTCCCTATGGGTAAGCTTAATATGCCGTCAACGTCACAAGAGGGCGACATTAAAATGAAAAACAAAAAGCTTGCCATTGAATTTTTAATGCGTGGAAATAAGCGTATTCTTCGCTGTGATTTTCCTGATTTTGACGGCGGTAAAGGACTGAAGGCTAATATTACTCTGACAAATGATCCACAGGATACTATGGTTATTGCAACCCCTTGGGCAGAGGATAAAAAGGCTTTTTATTATAATCAAAAAATTAACTGTATGCCTGCTTCAGGTAAGATTGAGTATGACGGAAAGGTTTATGAGCTTTGTCCTGAAACTGATTTCGGCGGACTTGATTGGGGCAGAGGTGTCTGGACCTATGATAATGTGTGGTACTGGGGCTCAGGCTCGGGTAATGTTGACGGTCATCGCTTTGGCTTTAATATCGGATACGGCTTCGGAGATACAAAGGCTGCCAGCGAAAATGTAATATTCTATGACGGCAAGGCTCATAAATTTGATGACGTCACATTCAATATAAGTGATAATTATACTGACCCTTGGACCTTTACATCTTCAGACGGACGATTTGAAATGGATTTTGTTCCTATCATCGACAGAAACGATTTCACAAGTGTTCTCGGCTTGATAGAAACAGATCAGCATCAAGTGTTCGGCAGAATGACAGGAAAGGCGGTCCTTGATGACGGCACTGTTATTGAGATAAAAGATTTTCTCTGCTTCGCTGAAAAGGTGCATAATAAGTATTAAATCTTTGGAGATGTTATGAAAAATTCATTAAAAATACCTTTGTCAATTATTACTTATCTATTATCAATAGTATTATTTGATTGCTTTTATGGGTTTGTTATCAGCGGTTATGCTGGATGGCTTCAATTACTTCTTTCCGTAATTTGCGGTACGGTTATCTCATTTATTCTGGCAATTTTTATTTTTAAAAGAAAAAACATAAAAACAGAAAAATTCAGAATTTTTCTTATAGTTGCAATGATTTTATTCGTAAGTCTTGCAAGGATAATATATAATCCTCTTAATAAAATCGCATCTAATGATTATATTAGCTATGAAACTAAAATAGTGCGAATGCAGGCACTTTATGCTACATTTTTCTTTGATCCTGATTTTGCAATATACGTAGAAAATCAAAATGGTGAAGAAATTGAAATTGATATAAATTCTCCGATTATCACATATGACGAGGGAGATGTAATTACTATTAAGGAAATTCAAGGTGGATTCGGTTATCCGATATACGAAATTGTTGCTGATTAAAGCTATTATGAGAAATGTTAAATGAGGTCATAAATGATATTTAAGATAGTTTTAGTTATTTATACTTTCTTGTTGTTGTTCGTATTTGGTATTGTCGATTTAACCGATACCAAATTAAACAGAAAATCAGTGGTTATTTCAATTTTAGTTGTTGCAGTATATATACTGCTAATTATTCTCGCTCGTAATGCATAAAACACAATTTTATATTAAACATTATTTGGAAGTGGATAGGAAATGGATAGTATGAATAAAAATATTATAATAATTTTTGCTTTTACAACCTTGGTAATTATTATAAATACAGTAAAATCCATCAAATCATTTTTGAGTAAGGATACAACCTTTTATTCCCTGTTGTTTTGGATTATCTTATCCGTAATATGCTTTTTATCGTTAACTTTAATGATATATCATACTTTTTTGAAAAATTAGTATATAAAAGGATGATTAATGTGAAAAAAATTTTATCAATAATATTGTCAATCCTAGTAATTATACCCGTAAGTGTTGCACTTGCGGCAGATGGTTATACACCTCCTGTTGATGAAATAACCAAAGAAGAAGCCTATCAATTTGCTGAAGAAATAAATGAAATGAATACAGCCGAATATGATGTTTCAAGCAGATTGATTGTTAGTGCTAATAAAGATATTGATTATATGGATGCTGTTGATGTTGCAACGGGAATTGACGGGCTTTATGTCCTTCAATTCCCAAACGCTGAAAAAGCAAGCGAAGCTTATGATTATTACAATTCGTTATCCTATGTTAATTATGTTGAACATGATAATGTGGAAGTAAACGCTCTTTGTGAAGTAAAAGATGATTTTGATTTTATTCCTCAATGTTATAGCACGGTAAACTGTAATATTGATGATGCAATTAAATTACTTCATAGAGAATGCAAAAGTATACCGGAAATAAAAGTGGCAATTTGTGATACAGGTGTTGCAAAAACAATTTTCACACAAGACAGACTTTTGGGTGGATATTCTTTTCTTGAGGGATATTCGGCTGACGGCACACAAGATGATAATGGACACGGAACTAAAGTTGCTGGAACAATAATCATTAATACATTGGAAAATGTCAAACTTTACTCCTATCAAATTATAAATGCTAATAAATCCGGAACTCTTTCTACAGCAATATCTGCTATATATCTTGCAGTAAGTGATGGTTGCAAAATCATTAACTGCAGTTATGCTTATGCTACAAAATCAAATGATAAATACTCCATAATTGAAGCAGTTGATTATGCAACAAAGCAAGGGTGTATAGTTGTTGCCGGTGCAGGAAATGATTCAAAGGATGTTGAATTGTCTAATAACTATCCCGCCTTAGTGCCTTCTGCAATAACAGTTGGTGCTGTCGATCATACAAATAAACTTGCTTCATTCAGTAATTATGGAAATGGAGTGGATATTTACGCAACAGGAAAAGGAATGACAAGCTATAACACAAACGGTAGTCAAGTAATTGATTGGAGTGGTACTTCTGCCGCAACACCCGTAATTGTTTCTGTTGTTTCTTTAATGCTATGCGTAAATCCTGATTTAACAGTTCAACAAATTGAAAAATTATTGTTAGAAACAGGAAGTGCTACTGATGAAGATAATATAAGCGTGAAAAATCGTGTCATTGTCGATGCATATGAAGTAATTAAAGTCCTAACGGAGAAAGAACTTGAAAAAGTGCCAATTAATTATTTTATGTCAAAAAATCCTGATACGATTTATACCGATATTTCTTTTTTTTCAGATGATGATGCAACAATATATTATAATTTGGGTTCCGGAGGAAACTTATATATTCCATTCAGGGATATGTATACTGAAGGTAGTTATATTTATGAAAAAGGTACAACACTTAATCTTAATAAATGGAGATCTTTAACAGTTTGTGCTTATGCACCCGGAAAAGCAAAAAGTAAAGTTGAATACATAATGGCACCAATTTATTGCTATGATAGTGGATTTCTGCTTAATAAAGCAAACGAAACACAGCAATATAATGTTATCACACGATGTCAGTTGAATGATAAGGTCGTTAAAGTTCCAAATGAAATAGATGGTTGCGAGGTGCAGGAAATAGGCAAATATTGTTTTATGGGCAATAAAGATATTGAGACAATTATTTTGCCTGAAAGTGTAGTGAAAATTGATGAATATGCTTTTGCTAATTGTCCCAATTTAAAAACAGTCATAGCGACTGGGGTAACAAAATGTTGTAGATATGCATTTTATCAATGTGAAAACTTAGTAAATGTCGAAATTCCAAATTTGACTTATGCAAATACAGGATTATTTAAAAATTGCATTTCACTCGAAACTGCGAAACTTGGTACATTAACCGAAATTGATAATCATGCGTTTTACGGCTGTGAAAATCTTAAGCTTGTTAAAACAACGGATGATAATATTTCTTTTTCCATTAATACATTTAAAGACTGTGATTTGCTGACCTTGTATACACCCTCATCAGACACATCAATTTATAAGTTCGGAAAGGATAATGATATACCTGTTATAACCTCATTTGATTATAAATATACTACTGCTAAAAACGGTAAAGTTACTTATAAGGATGCCGAAACGGATAACACAGTTACATATAAGGCAGACAATGTCCGTAGAATGTGGAATATTAACTATATTAATAAAAATACGGATTGTGACGAGCTGGCATTTCTGTTTGAGCTTAACGGCGACAACGTAATAAACGCAAAAGATTTTTCAATTCTAAATAAGATATAGAAAAAATCCCGAGGCAGTCTCGGGATTTTTTGATATTAAGTATAAAACAATGCTTTTTGCTGTGATTTTGAAAATCTGTATACGCTCATTTCAATACCAAGTGCAAGATAAATACAAAGTGACGACGAACCGCCTGACGAGAATAGGGGCAGGGTAATACCGATACAAGGAAGGAGAGAAAGCTCCATTCCGATATTAATAAGCATCTGTGTAAACAGCATAACTGAAATTCCGCTGCACATTAAATATCCTACATTATCTCTTGCCTTAAGTCCTGTAAACATTACTCGCAAAATCAAAACGGTGAGGATAGCAATAACTGCCAAAGCACCGATATATCCAAGCTCTTCTCCTGCAACGGTAAGAATCATATCATTTTCATTAACGGGGACCTGACCGCTTTGTGTCATACTGCCGTTGAGATATCCTTCACCGAACCATCCTCCGCTGCCTATGGCGATTTTACCGTTAGTCTGCTGATAGAGAACATCCTCGTACTGCTCGGGATAAAACAGAGCAGTGATTCTTTCTCTTTGAACACCATCGATAATATTCAGTTTCCACGCAGAAATAAATCCAACAATTATTGCACATATTCCTGCAACGAAATATCCGATATGTACCTTTGCAAAGAAAAGCATACCGATAAACATTAAAAGGAAAATCAGTGCTGAGCCTGAGTCACCTGTGGCAATTACAAGGGCGATAGGCACCATTCCGTGAATAACAAGGGGAATAATAGTTTTAATTCGGTTAATATGGTCCTTAACCATATCAAGATGATATGAAAAAGAAATTATAAATCCGACCTTCAAAAGCTCTGATGTCTGAAAGGTAAACACCTTGAAATCGAGCCAGGATTTAGCGTCGGGTCTGTCGGGGTTTACTGCCTTACCGAAAAACAGGGTGATAAGCATTAACCCTATACAGCCTGCGGCTATGACAGGCCAAAGCTTTGAAATGATTTCATAGTCGATGTTGCATACAATAAGAGCCATAACAATACCGCCGAAAACGGAAACAAGCATACTTCTAACATCACTTGTAATAATGCTTCCGTCAGAAAGCCTTGAATAGCTGGCACTGTATACAAGAACAAGACCGTAGCAAGAGCCGAGAAGGGCGGTAATCAGAGTTACAAAATCAAGTCCGCCGAAAAATCCGACTCTGTCTTTTTTCACAGTAAACCTCCTTTGCTTTTCATTCATAACATATTATATTAAAATATATTGTGCTTTTCAAGTCAAGAAAAAAAATATGTATATTATGTTAAAATTAACTGTTGGAATATTTAACTGTATATGTTATACTAAATATTGTATTAGATTTTATCGAAACAGAGGTATTAATATGTTATCTGATATTGAAATTGCACAAAATGCTGAAATGAAAAAGATTGCTGAAATTGCCGCATCAATCGGTATTAGCGAGGATGAGATTGAGCCTTACGGTCATTACAAGGCAAAGATATCTGACAGTGTTTATAGCAGACTTAAGGATAAAGAGGACGGTAAGCTTGTTCTTGTTACTGCTGTAAATCCAACTCCTGCCGGCGAGGGTAAGACTACTGTTACAATCGGCTTAGGCGAGGCTATGGCACAGATTGGTAAAAACGCAGTTATCGCTCTTCGTGAGCCTTCACTTGGCCCTGTATTCGGAATTAAAGGCGGAGCAGCAGGCGGTGGTTATTCTCAGGTAGTTCCTATGGAGGATATCAACCTTCATTTTACAGGTGATATGCACGCTATCACAAGTGCAAACAATCTTATGTGTGCCATGCTTGATAACCACATTCAGCAGGGTAATGAGCTTAATATTGACCCGAGAAGAGTACAGGTTAAGCGTTGCCTTGATATGAATGACAGAGCACTTAGAAATATTATTAATTCACTTGGCGGAGCTCTTAATGGTATTCCGAGAGAGGACCATTTTGTTATAACTGTTGCATCTGAGGTTATGGCAATTCTTTGTCTTGCCTCCGATATATTTGATTTGAAGAAAAGACTTGGTAATATTCTTGTTGCATATACCTATGACGGAGAGCCTGTTTACTGTAAGGATATTAAGGCAAACGGTGCAATGACTGTTCTTCTTAAGGACGCAATCAAGCCAAATCTTGTTCAAACCTTAGAGAATACCCCTGCTATTATGCACGGCGGACCTTTCGCAAATATTGCTCACGGCTGTAACTCAGTAAGAGCTACAAAAACCGCATTAAAGCTTGGTGATTACTGCATTACAGAGGCAGGCTTCGGCTCTGATTTAGGTGCCGAAAAATTCCTCGACATTAAGTGTCGTTTTGCAGGAATTAAGCCCTCCTGTATTGTTCTTGTTTCAACAGTTCGCTCAATGAAATATAACGGCGGTGTTGAAAAATCAGAGCTTACTTATGAAAATATGGAGGCACTCAAAAAGGGCAGTGCAAACCTCGGCGCTCATATTGATAATCTTAAAAAATTCGGCGTGCCTGTTGTTGTGGCAATTAATCATTTTTATGCCGATACTGATAAGGAAATTGAGTTTGTAGAGCAGTTCTGTAAGGAAAAGGGTGCTGAATTTGCTGTTACAAAATGCTTTGCAGAGGGAGGAAAGGGCTCTGTTGAGCTTGCCGAAAAGGTTGTTTCTGCCTGCGAAAAGGAAAACGATTTCCATTACCTTTATGATATTGATATGCCTCTTTACGATAAGATTGAAGCTATCGCTAAAGAGATTTACGGTGCCGACGGTGTAGATTATACAAAGGACGCTAAAAAGAGTCTTGACGAATTTATTAAGCTTGGTGCTGACAAAATGCCTGTATGTATGGCTAAAACACAGTACAGCCTTTCCGATAATCCAAAGGCTTTGGGCAGACCGACAGGCTTTAGAATTACCGTTTCATCTGCAAGTCTTTCAAACGGTGCAGGCTTTGTCGTATGTCAGACCGGCTCAATTATGACTATGCCCGGACTTTCAAAAGCTCCTGCTGCTTATAAAATTGATATTGACGAAAACGGCGATACGGTAGGTCTTTTCTAATGAAGGAATACACTACTAACAGTTATGAGGAGACCGTGGCTCTTGGTGAAAGTATTGCATCAGAGCTTGAAAAGGGAAGTGTTGTTGCGTTTCTCGGCGGTCTCGGAATGGGTAAGACCGCATTTGTGACAGGCTTTGCAAAGGGACTTGGAATTGACTGCGATGTGTCGTCTCCTACCTTTGCTATTTGCAATACGTATGTCGGCAAAGGAAATACTCTTTACCATTTTGATATGTACAGAGTTGACGGCTGGGATGATTTGTACTCCACGGGCTTTTTTGATTTTCTTGAAACTGACGGCTATATTGCTGCAGAGTGGAGCGAAAATATTTACGGTGCTTTGCCTGATGACGCATTAATAGTTGAAATTGAACGTATCGGTGAAAATTCGAGGCATTTTAAAATGTACAGAAAATCAGAGGATGAGGAATGATTTTGTCAATAGATTCTTCGGCGATTACTGCTTCAGTAGCATTAACCGACGGGGAAAAGGTTATAAAAAATGAATTTGTAAACGCAGGTCTTACCCATAGTGAAACCTTACTACCTATGATTAAACGTGTAATGGAGGGCTATAAAGCATCGGACCTTGATGCAATAGCAGTAACAGCAGGTCCGGGTTCTTTTACAGGAGTTAGGATAGGCGTTGCAACGGTAAAGGGCATTGCTTTTGAAAATAATATACCCTGCATAAGCATTTCAACCCTTGAGGCAATAGCCTATAATTTTACGGGTGTTGACTGCATAGTCTGTGCCGTAATGGATGCAAGGAGAATGCAGTTTTATAATGCCTTGTTTGAGGTAAAAAACGGTGAAGTTAACCGTCTTTGTAATGACAGAGCAATATCAATTGAAGACTTAGAAAAAGAACTAAGTGAATATGATAATGTAATTATTGCCGGTGACGGAGCAGAGCTTTGCTTTAATAATATTGGACTTCAAAATGTCACTCTTGCCGACGAAAACAGAAGATATCAAAACGGTATCGGTGTTTCAAGGGCTGCCGAAAAAAAGAAAAAAATTTCTGCTGCTGAGCTTATGCCTGTTTATTTAAGGCTAAGTCAGGCAGAAAGAGAATTTAAACTTAAAAAGGAGATTAAAAAATGATTGCAATAGGTTCGGATCACGCAGGATTTCCGCTTAAAGAGGAAATAAAGGCTTATCTTGATGAAAAGGGAATAGACTACATAGATGTAGGTTGTTATACCCCTGAACGTTTTGATTATGCAATTAGTGCACAGAAAGCCTGTGATAAGGTGGTTTCAGGTGAATGTGATAAAGCAATTCTCTGTTGCGGAACAGGTGTGGGAATTTCAATGGCGGCAAATAAGGTGAAAGGTATTCGTGCTTGTTGCTGCTCTGATTATTTCAGTGCGAAATACACAAGAGCACATAATGACGCAAATGTTCTCTGTATGGGAGCAAGGGTTGTAGGTGCAGGTCTTGCAATAGAGATGGCAGATGCTTTCCTTAACACAGAGTTTGAGGGCGGACGTCATCAAACAAGAGTTGACCAGATTACTGCAATAGAAAACGGCGAAAAGCTCTACTAATATTTATACAATAAAAAACTCCTGCTTCATAAGAGGCAGGAGTTTTTGTTATGCGTTTATAAATATTTATGACCATTCAAGAGCCTTGATTGAGAAACCAAGAGTTGGTTCAAGTCTGTTTTTCTGAACTATAGCAATGACCTTTTTGATTGAGCCGGCATTTGTTACAGAGCCTGTAATTTTATAAAAATTATTATTGCCTAAGTCTTCAATCTTTGTAATTGTTACTGATTGTTGCTTTTCGGGGAATTCATTGATTACAAACTGATCCTTACTGCTTACATATGAAATAGGAGTATCAGAAATATTATTACACTTTGTTTTAAAGTTTACAACTGTATTACCGTAAAACTTAAAGAGATTAAGTATAATCGGGTTTGAAGCGTATGGTGCGTCTTTGCCTGTACCTGTTCCGCCATCACGCTGAGCCATCCAAACTGCCGTGTAAACTGCAGTTTTTACGGGAACACCGTCTGAATTCTCATAATTTGAAAGATAAAGATAGGGAACCTCTAACATCGAAGAAATTATTTCCTGGTCTGCTTTTGAGAAATTAACTTCTTCACCTTGCTGGCTTGTTTTAGGAACGACCTCTTTTCCGTCAAATTTAGTTGTTGAAGCATCCTTTGTCAGCTCAACATTTTTCTTAGTTGTAGCTGTTGTTTTATCTTCTGTGGTTGACGGCTTGGTTGTAGTGTTATTTTTTGTGGTACTTGTGGTGCTTATCTTAGTAGTAGATGTAGTATTATTTTTGGTTGTGGATGTAGTGTTTTTCACTGTTTCGGAAGAGCTGTCTTTTGATGTTGTGGTTGTTTTGTTTGACACAACCGTGCTATCTTCAGAATTACTTGACTCGGAATTTGATGATTGAGAATTATTGTTCTCAATGTTTTTATTAAGTTCATCAACATAGTTTGATTTTAATGTAACAGGTGCACCATCATCTTTTGTAACACCATTTCCGTCAGCATCAAGCTTTTGTGCGTACACTTTGCCGTTACTGTCCTTTTTGTATACTACTGCAACATCATTTGTTACCGTATTGCCTTTATCATCGGTAACTTGTTCTCCATTTTCGTCTGTTACAGCTTCGGTTTCAAAGCCGTATTCAGTATCTTCGCTTTCAAGGTCATTTCCGTTTTCTAACGCAGTTGTAGAGCCATCTGCATTGGTTTCATTGTTTTTCGCAGTACATGCAGCAAAAATAAAAGATACTAAAAGCAGAACTGCAAGTAGTAATACTACACTTTTTTTCAAATTAACCACCTCA
The DNA here is from genome assembly GCA_051892435.1 of Eubacterium sp. Classification (GTDB taxonomy): domain Bacteria; phylum Bacillota; class Clostridia; order Oscillospirales; family Acutalibacteraceae; genus Eubacterium_R. Next base: position 12,794 of record JBJFGE010000017.1, on the reverse strand, counting down.
AATAATACTTGTATGAATATAGTTCAATTATATATTTTTAAGATTTAAAAGTAAATGATAAATATAAAATATGAACAAACATTTAACGCATTGTTCACAAAATCTACATAATTTTGCACTAGTCTTATTTGTATTCATTTGAGTTTACAGGTGGGAATTTATGAATAATGCAACTAGAATAGCGGTTTGTTCAATAGTGACTGCTTTATCTTGTGTACTGCTGTTTTTCGGTGGCATAACATTTGTTTTGGCTTATGCGATGCCTATGCTTGTAAGTATAGCTATGATAATGCTGAAAACTACATTCGGAACGAAAAGTGCTTGGATTACTTTTGTTGCCACATCACTTTTGTCCTTTATGCTCGTAGCTGATAAGGAATGTGTTTTGATGTATATTACATTTTTCGGATATTATCCTATTGTAAAATGCAGTATTGATAAAATTAAAGCAAAGCCCTTAAAGGTAATTTGTAAGCTATTATTATTTAATGCAATGCTGACAGTATGTCAGTTGATTCTTGTTTACGTGCTTGGAATACCTTTTCTTGAGGAAGGAGAGGGAAAATATTTCATTATTGTATTTGCGGTTTTAATGAATTTCCTATTTGTCATTTATGACTATATGATAAATGCAGTTACCGATTTATACAAATTAAAAATAGAAAAGCGAATAAAAAAACTTTTTAAATAAAAAACAGGACTCGGTAAGAGTCCTTTTTTTATGCTAAATCATTGCAAAAATCAGGCATTTATTGTATCATAATTAAACAATAAAAGAAAAGGAGGGATAGCACAATGCCGTGGATTCCGCACGAAGAACACGAAAAAGTGCCTGTTGTAAAAAATCTGATATGGGCAATAAAGATACTTTTTAAAGCTGACAAATGGTTCTTGCTCAGTGGAATTATATCTGAAATTTCAACAGATTTATTTAAGCATTTCATTCAAGGTGTTTTGTTCTTAAAGGTGCTTTTAACTGCAATAACCGGAACGGGCGATTTCAAGTATTATGTAAAATGTCTTGTTCTTTTTCTTTTAATCGGCTTAGTGACAGAAGCAATCTCTGTTTGGGGAGATTATGTAACCAATGTAGGTCAGAAGAAAATATTTAAGTCGCTTAACAATATGCTGTTTGAAAAGGCATCAAAGGTTGATGTCAGTTGCTATGAGGACCCTGCATTTTATGATAAGTATCAAAGGGCAACCGATATTCTGACTAAGGGATATTTTGTTATGTTCTCTTGGAATTTATCAATTGTTTTAGGATTGCTTTTCTCATTTGTTTCGATTATTTCTCTTGTTATGTCGATCGACAAAAGCTATCTTATTTTCCTTGCTCCCATTCTGTTGGTATTTCCTATTGAAATATTCAAGGCTAAGGTTTTTTTTAAGCGTGATATCGCAATGACAACGAATAACCGCATTAAATCATACATTCAAAGAACAGTTTTCCTTAAGGACTTTTCAAAGGATATGCGAACATCAAATATCTTTTCTGCAATTATGAAACGCTTTGATAATGCGATTATGGGCAACATTGAAATCATTAAGAAATACGGCTTAAAGCTATTTCTTTTTAGCACTGTAAGCTCCATCTTCGGCGAGTTTATACCTATTGTAGGAACATATGCCTATGCCGGATATCAGTTCATTTCGGCAAATAATCTTGACGTTTCTGGCTTTTCCGTTGTTCTTTCCTCAATTCGTTCCGTTGCCGATTCTGCACAGGGAATTGCCCGTGGCTTTTCCGACTTGAATCAGGTTGCATTTTATTTTCAAAATCTTCGTGATTTCTTAGAATACGAACCAAAAGTTAAGAACGGAACAATAAAGGCTCCCAAGTTTGAATCCTTGGAATTAAGGAATGTTTCGTTCAAATATCCGTCAGCCAAGCGTTATTCATTGAAGAATGTCAGCTTAAAAATTAATAAGGGAGAAACGGTTGCCGTTGTAGGCATAAACGGAGCGGGAAAATCGACCCTTGTTAAGCTTCTTCTTCGATTCTACGATGTAACCGAGGGAGAGATATTGTATAACGGAATTGATATTAAAGAGTATGAGCAAAATTCACTTCGTGAACGATTTGCAACCGTTTTTCAGGATTACAAAACCTTTGCTCTTTCGGTAAACGAAAATGTACTTTGTCGTGAATGCAACGAGGAGGATGAAAGAATAGCAGAGCAGGCAATGAGGAAAAGCGGTGCGTGGGATAAAATCAGTACCTTTGATAAAAAAGGTAATACTCTTTTAACAAGAGAGTTTGACGAAAACGGAGCCGGCTTATCAGGTGGCGAAGCACAAAAAACGGCCGTTGCAAGAATTTTTGCAAAGGAATTTGATATTGCAATTCTTGACGAACCGTCATCGGCACTAGATCCGATTGCAGAAAGTAAGATGTATGAAAATCTTATTGAAGCAACCCAAAACAAAACTGTTATCTATATTTCTCACAGACTTTCAAGTGCAGTTCTTTCAAATAAGATTTTTGTTCTTGATGAGGGCAGAATTATTGAAACAGGAAGTCATAATCAGCTGATGGAGGCAGGGGGCAAGTACAGCGAAATGTTTACCCTGCAAGCATCTGCCTACAAAGGAGAGGGAGGTGCTTATTATGAAGAATAAGGCTGTTAAGCAACATTCAATGGTTAATAATATTGCCTATTTTGTTGTGCTTCTTTTCAAGGTTTCGCCGGGAATTGTTGTTGGTGACATATTGTACGGAATAATAGAAAGACTTCCGACGAGAATTATTTCCGTTCTCGGTGTTAAGTATATGATTGACCTTGTTCAGAAGGGTGGCACTGCAAAGGATGTATTCAAAGTCGTATTTATTGTTGCAGTTGTTCTTGTTGTATCAAGGCTTGCAAATTGGCTGTTTAGAGAATTATATTGGAATGTTGCAAGAGAAAAGGCATATCAGGGCTTGAATAAAACCTTGTACGAAAAGGCAAAATCACTTGATTTGGAATGCTATGATAATCCTCAATTCTATAATAATTTCATTCTAACAATCGAGTCGTCTTCAGATAATATTCAAAATGTAATGGGATTGGTTGAGCACTATGTCGGAGAGCTTGTCTCCTTGATTACTATTGCTTCAATCTTACTAACCATTGACCCGATTTGTCTTGTGATTATTCTTGCTATTGTTGCAATCTTTACGCCTATCAGCAAGAAAATCGGCTCTGTTCAAATGCAACGCCGTGAGGATAATAACAGGCTTCATCGCAAAGCAGATTATTTCGCAAGAGTTTTCTATCTTCAGGATTATGTTAAAGAGGTTAGAATGAATAATATTATGCCTCTTCTTATGAAACGTTATAACGAGGCGGCACAGGAGGTTTGCGACAATCAAAAGAAATATGTCAGAAAAATTGATATAATGTATTTCATTCAGGAAACAGGCGTGCAAATAATAGGCTTTATGTTCATTCTGCCACTCTATCTCGGATATTGCGTTTTGGAAAAGCAAACCCTTTCGGCAGGAGATTTCGTTGCAAGCTTTAACGGTGCGTTTTCGATTGCGGCTTCATTCTCATTCCTTACAGTTACCGCAGTTCGTAATTTTTCGGAGCGTGCAAAAATGATTGAGAAATACCGTGAGTTCCTTAAAACAGAAAGTAAAATTAATGATGGCAGTGAGGTTGCAGAAATTACCGAGCCGAAGGAAATTAAGCTTGAAAATGTAAGCTTCACATATCCCGGAAATACCGAACCAACATTAAAAAATATTAATATCACTCTTCATCCAAGAGAGAAGATTGCCCTTGTAGGCTATAACGGTGCCGGCAAAACAACGCTGACAAATCTATTGTTAAGGCTTTATGATGTGACCGATGGCAGAATCACAATTGACTCTCAGGATATTCGTGATGTTTCTGTTGAATCTCACAGAAATCGTTTCTCGGCGGTATTTCAGGATTTCCAAATTTTCGCCGCAACTCTCGGTGAAAATGTTGCTCTTGATAAGGAATTTGACGAAGCTTCTGTTTGGGAAGCATTAAAGCATAGCGGATTTGACAAGAAAACGCCGAATGGTATTAATACATTTCTGCTTCGTGAATTTGATGATGACGGAATTATGATGTCGGGTGGCGAAAGCCAAAAGGTTGCTATTGCAAGAGCATTTTATAAAAAATGTCCGTACGTAATTCTTGATGAACCGTCTGCAAACTTAGACCCTGTTGCAGAATATAATCTCAATCAGTCTATGATTGAAGCAGCAGAGAATAAAACAGTTGTGTTTATCTCTCACAGACTGTCAACAACGGTTAATGCCGATATGATTTATGTTATGGAAAAGGGAAGAATTATAGAGCAGGGAACTCACGAACAGCTAATGGCTATGAACGGTACCTATGCTTATATGTTCAACCTCCAAGCAGAAAAGTATTTAGCAAATAATGTTGACTAATTCTGTATTCAGCGAAAAATAATTTTATAAAAAACAGGCTGTAAAAAACTCTCGTTTTTACAGCCTGTTTTTTATTACTCTTTATTGCATAGCTTATTTACCATCATTCTTGCAACTTTATAAATGTCACCGCAACCGAGAGTTATTACTAAATCTCCGTCTTCTGCATTTTCGAGAACGTAATCACAGATTTCCTCAAAGGAGTCAAACTGAATGCTGCCGGGTACTTTATCGGCAAGGTCCTTTGCCTTAATTCCTATGGTGTTTACCTCACGGCTTCCCATAATAGCGGATATAACGCATTTATCGGGTATCTGTAAAACCTTTGCAAAATCATCAAGGAGTAACGATGTTCTTGTAAAGGTAAAAGGCTGATGAACTGCCCATACACGCTTATATCCCATTTTCATAGCTGCCTCAAGAGTTACTTTAAGCTCAGCAGGATGATGAGCATAGTCGTCTGCAAATGTTATGCCCTTGTATGTTCCCAAAAGCTCAAAGCGTCTGCCTGCACCGCCGAAATCCTTTAATCCCTTGCAAATGCTTTCAATGCTTGCACCGCTTTCGTAAGCAGCGACAAATGCACACAGAGAATTAAGAATATTATGCTCACCGGGTACGGAAATTTCAACCCTTGTTACGAATTCACCGTTGTGGTAAACCTCATAAGAAGAATGAAAGCCGCCGGGTGCATCAATATTCCTTGCCACCCATTCATTGTTTTCGTTTCTTCCAATTGAAATCAGTTTTTTACCCGTAATTCCGTCAAGTGTGTCAATGGTATTTTCGTCGTCACCGTTATATATAATCGTTCTTGTAGTTTTTTCGGCAAATTCTCTAAATGATTTTTTTATGTTGTCAAGATTTTTGAAAAAGTCCAAATGGTCCTCATCAATGTTTAGTATAACAGCAATGTCGGGATTCATTTTCAAAAATGTATTATTAAATTCACAGCTTTCGCAAACAAAATTTTGACTGTGTCCATATCTTCCGTATGCATCAATTAAAGGCAATTTACCGCCGATAACTGCACTTGGGTCAAGACCTGCTTCAAGCAAAACCTGTGTAAGCATCGAAGATGTTGTGGTTTTTCCGTGAGTACCGCAAATGCCGATACAGTTTGTAAAAATTCTGCTCATTGCTCCTAAAAGGTCAGCTCTTTCAAAGCAGGGAAAGTTAGCCTTTGCATATTCAAGCTCTTCATTTCCGTCAAGAATAGCATTTGTGTAAATAACAAGCTCCACGTCATCGGTTATGTTTTCCTTAACTTGACCGAGAAATACCTTGGCACCTTCTTTTTCTATTTTTCTAAAGGTTTCGGTGTCGTTATTGTCAGAGCCTGAAAGATTATATCCCAGAGAAATAAGAATTTCTGCAAGAGGGCACATACCTGAGCCACCTATTCCGATAAAATGAATTCTTTTAACTTTTTTAAGCAATTCATCAATACTTGCTTTTTTATTCATAAACAGGATTACCTCCGTGTGTAATGGTTGTTTTCTGGTATTTATTATACATCTTTTTTTACTAAAAATAAATACCCTATATTTATTAACTAATATTTTTTTCCCTCATAGGATGTATAAAGACATTTTTGGAGTGTTTTTATGAAAATGAGAAAATTTTATATTCCGTACAAGGATGATAAAAGAATGTTATATGCGTCAGAGTATTTTACCAAAAACGGTTTGACTGAAACGGTTGATAAATCATCAGCCGACTTTGTACTCCTGCCTATTCCTGTAAAAAAATATATGTTTGAGGGACTTGAAAATAACCTTGTTTTCTACGGCGTGGGTGATTATAAGGGCTATGATTATAATAATAGCGAAGCCTTCAAGCTTAAAAATGCCTATCTGACGGCAGAGGGTGCGATTGCTCTTTTCAAAGAAAGCAGTGATATTGCACTTTATAATGCAAATGTTCTGATAGTTGGCTATGGTAGAATTGCAAAGGCTCTTCACGGCGTGTTAAATGCTTTTGCAAGCAAGGTTACGGTTTGTTCAAGAAATGAAATCAGTCGTGTTTTAGCAGAGGCAAACGGAGCAGAATGTATAGATTTTGCCGATTTGTCAAAACCTGAGCACTATGATGTCGTTTTTAATACTGTACCTAAGGTGGTTTTTACAAAAAAGGAGATTGATGCTCTTGATGATGAAACCCTGTTTATTGATTTGGCATCTTTTCCCGGTGGAGTAGATACTCATTACGCAAAGCATAAAAATCTAAGGCTGATAGATGGTAGAGGAATGCCATCGGCATATTCGGTAAAATCAGCAGGATATCTTATCGGAGAAACTGTTTTGAATATGATTAAGGAGGGAAATAAATGAATATAGGATATTGCTTTACAGGCTCTTTTTGTACATTTGAAAAATCTATTGAATCCCTCAAAGCACTTGTCAAGGAAGGTCATAACATTACGCCTATTATGAGCGAAAATGCGTATACTATGGATACGCGATTCGGCGATGCAGTCGATATTCAAAACAGACTAATCGAGATAACGGGAAACAGCATTATTCATACTATAGAACAGGCTGAACCTATTGGTCCAAAGAAAATGTTTGATGTTTTGGCAATCGTTCCCTGTACAGGAAATACCCTTGCAAAGCTTGCAAACGGAATTACAGATACTTCAGTTACAATGGCAGCAAAAAGTCATTTGAGAAACAGTAGACCTGTGGTAATAGGAGTTTCTACAAACGATGCTTTGGGAGCAGCTGCTAAAAATATCGGTATGCTTTTAAATTACAAAAATTACTATTTTGTACCATTTGGTATGGATAACTGTATTATGAAGCCCAAATCAATGGTTTGTGATTTTGAAAAGGTATCCGAAACAATAGAAGCGGCGAAAAAGGGAATTGAGATTAATAAAAAAATATTCTGATTTAATGCATTTAATATTGACATTTTACTCTTAATTTTATATATTTATCCTATGGCATTTTGCACTGAATATAACATTAAAAGAAAGCATTTTGTCAAATCGGGTTAAAATGAGGATGTGTATATTGGAAAAGATAATCGACCTTAGAAATATTACCGTAAAATACGGTGATAACGTTGTACTTGACAAACTGAATTTATATATAAACAAAAAAGAGTTTATAACGCTGCTTGGTCCTTCCGGCTGTGGAAAAACCACTACCCTTCGATGTATTGCAGGCTTTATTGAACCTGATGAGGGAGATGTTATTTTTGAAGGAAAGAAAATTAATGATGTTCCGCCTCATAAGAGAAAGGTGAACACCATTTTTCAGCGTTATGCTCTTTTTTCTCATTTAAATGTTTATGAAAACATTGCTTTCGGTCTAAAAATTCAGAAAAAGCCAAAGGATGAAATCCGAAAAACTGTTGCACAGATGCTTGAGCTTGTAAACCTCAAAGGCTTTGAGCAAAGAAGTATTGACTCTCTTTCCGGAGGTCAGCAGCAACGTGTTGCAATCGCAAGAGCTTTGGCAAACAATCCTCATGTTCTTCTTTTGGACGAGCCTTTGGGTGCTCTTGATTTAAAGCTTCGAAAGGATATGCAAACGGAGTTAAAAGCAATTCAAAAAAGACTGGGAATAACATTTATTTACGTTACTCATGACCAAGAGGAAGCTCTTTCTATGTCTGATACTGTTGTTGTTATGGACAAGGGTAAAATTCAGCAGATAGGAACTCCCGAGGATATTTATAACGAGCCTGTAAATGCTTTTGTTGCAGACTTTATCGGTGAGTCTAACATAGTTGATGCAACAATGATTAAGGACTATCTTGTATCCTTTGGCGGCGTTAATTTTGAGTGCCTTGACTCAGGCTTCGGTGAAAATACATCTGTTGAGGTTGTTGTAAGGCCTGAGGATATCAGAATTGTCAAAAAGGGCAGTAAGGCTTCTCTTCCGGGAAGGATTACAAGTGTAACCTTTAAAGGTGTGCATTTTGAAATACTTGTTGATGTTGCAGGCTTTATTTGGATGATTCAGACCACGGAGCATCATAATGTGGGCGAGGAAATCGGTATGTATATCGAGCCTGATGCCATTCACGTTATGAACAGAAGTGAGTACAGCGGTGAATTCGGGGATTATTCTTATTTTTCCGATGAGATGGACCATATTTCCGATGCCTCTTATAATTGGGAGGAAGAAGAAAATGAGTAAGTCCTCCTCCAAGCTTCTTGATAAGCCATACCTTGTATGGACTGTTTTGTTTATTATTGCACCATTATTAATGGTGGCTTATTATGCTTTTACAGATAAAAGCGGTGCCTTTTCACTTGCAAGTGTTGAGCAGATACCGTCATATATTCCTACGATACTTTTATCTGTTTTATACGGCTTAGCCGCAACTGTAATCTGTCTTTTAATAGGCTTTCCTTTTGCATACATTTTTTCAAAGGTAAGCAAACGCAGACAGCAGACAATGGTACTTCTTGTTATGCTTCCTATGTGGATGAATTTCCTTATAAGAACATACAGCTGGATGACTATTTTAGGTGACACAGGTGTAATAAATACAATTCTCGAATGCTTAGGCATTGAACCGCTGAAACTGATAAATACGGGCGGAGCAGTTATTCTCGGAATGGTATATAACTTTCTGCCGTATATGATACTGCCTATCTATTCGGTTTTGTCAAAACTTGATAATTCTCTTGTTGAAGCTGCTCAAGATTTGGGATCAAGCAGATTTCAGGTTATGAAAAGAGTTATTGTTCCTCTTTCAATGCCCGGCGTTCTCAGCGGGATAACAATGGTGTTTGTTCCGTGTGTTTCAACCTTTTATATCACACAAAAGCTTGGCGGCGGTCAGATTGTACTTATCGGTGACGTTATTGAAACGCAGTTTCAAAGTGCTAATAACTACAATCTCGGTGCGGCATTGTCATTTGTTTTGATGATTTTAATTCTCATTTGCCTTGGTGTAATGAATTATTTCGGCGCAGATGAAAACGGTGACGGGGGTGTTATTATATGAAAAAGAAGATGTCCCCATTGTCAAAATTATATGTAATTCTCATTTTTATTTTTCTTTATGCACCTATAGCGGTAATGATGCTTTTTTCATTTAATTCCACAACAAGCACTTATGTTTTCAGTGGGTTTTCATTGCACTGGTATAAGGAAATGTTTGCTGACTCTACAGCAATGCAGGCGTTAAAAAATACAGTTTTACTGGCTGTTTGTACAGCATTAGTTTCCACAGTTTTGGGAATACTTGCGGCAGTAGGTCTTTTTAATTCAAAAAATAAGCTTTATAAAAGAGCAATGATGACTGCCACTAATATTCCAATGATGAACCCTGAAATCGTAACAGGTATTGCAATGATGCTCCTTTTTGTATTCGCGGGTGCACTTGTAAATAAAACAGACGTTCTTGGATTTTGGACTCTTTTAATTGCCCATGTTACATTTTCATTGCCATACGTAATTTTAAACGTAATGCCTAAGCTTAGACAGTTTGATATGCATGTTTATGAGGCTGCTGTTGACTTGGGATGTAAGCCTGTTAAAGCCTTTTTTAAGGTTGTTATGCCTGAAATTATAAGCGGTATTATTACAGGCTGTGTTATGAGCTTTACTTTGTCACTTGATGACTTTATAATCAGTTATTTTACAAACGGACCGAGCTTTCAGACTTTACCTATTTATATTTTCTCTATGACAAAAAAGAGAGTAAAGCCTGATATGTTTGCTCTTTCAACTCTTATGTTTGTAGCAATTTTGGTGCTTCTTGTACTTATGAATATTGCTCAAAGCAAGGCTGATAGAAAGGGTAAGAGTGAACAGAAATGAAAAGATTTATTGCGACTTTAATTTCTGTGCTTCTTATGCTTTCTGTTTTTCCTGTATGTGCATATGCTGAGGATGAATATTTTTCAGATGAGCAAATTGAGTATTACAGAAATCTCGGACTGCAGGGAACTACGGTAAATATTTATAATTGGGGGGAATATATTTCCGACGGCAGTGATGGTTCAATGGACGCTGTGGCTGAATTTGAAAGGCTTACAGGCTGTACTGTAAACTATACCAATTATGAGTCAAACGAGAATATGTATTCAAAGCTTACAGGAGGCGGTGTTTCATATGATATTATTGTTCCAAGCGATTATATGATTGACCGACTCATTGATGAAGATATGCTTTTGGAGCTGGATTTTGATAATATTCCGAATATGAAGTATATTGATGAGAAATTTCAGCATCTTTTCTATGACCCCGACCAAAAGTATTCAGTTTGCTATAACGTGGGAACAACTGTATTAATTTATAATAAAGAGCTTGTTAAAGAGAAGCCTGATAGTTGGGATGTACTTTGGGACGAGCAGTACAAAAACAAAGTGCTTATGTTTAATAATCCCCGTGATGCCTTTGCAATAGGTCAGGCTATGCTTGGACAGGATTTTAACTCAACAAGCGAGCAGGACTGGGTAGATTGTGCACAGCTTATGGCAGAGCAAAAGGATGCTGTAAATCCTGTGTATGTTATGGACGAAGTCTTTAATCTTATGGAAAGCGGTGAATATGCTTTTGCAACATATTACGCAGGCGACTATCTTTTGATGGTTGAGAATAATTCTGATTTGGGTTATTGCTTTCCTAAAGAGGGCGTAAATGCTTTCTACGATGCCTTTTGTGTTCCGGTTTGCTCGAAAAATAAAAAAGGTGCTGAGGCGTTTATCAACTTTATGCATGAGCCTCAAGTGGCTTATGAAAATGCAGAGTATATTTATTACCGTTCACCTAATATTACAGTTGAGCAAAATGAAGAAAGCTCATTTTATCAAAGTGATGTAATATACGCAGAAAATTTGAATACTCAGTATTTTAAAAATCTTCCCCAAAATATTATCGAGCTTGAAAATAACTTATGGACCCAGGTGAAAAGCGGAAAGCTGTCTGTAGATAATAAAAAGCAGGAAAAGAAAATTTATGTCGAATGTTCTGTTATCGGCGGAATTGCCGTAGTTGTAATAATCGGTAAAATAATTTCAAATGCCAAGAAAAAGAAGGAACAGGATTTGAGTGATTTGTATGATTAAATGTGCAATATTTGATTTAGACGGAACACTTGTTGATACTTCTCAGGACTTGGGCAGAGCAACCGCTTATGTGCTTGAGCAGTTTGACAGAGAAGCAAAGTGGACTGACGCCGACTACAGAAGGTTTGTAGGTAACGGTGCAAAAAAACTCCTTGAAAGAGCATTTGAAAATACTCTTTCTGATGAGCAGCTTGATAAGGCACTTGATATGTTCAAGGTGAAATATAACGATATTTTAATTGATAATGCTTATGTATATGACGGTATAAAAGAGGCTCTCGATGCTGTTAAGCAAAGGGGAGTAAAGCTTGCTGTTGTTACAAATAAGCCTCATAAATCAGCAGTTAAAATGGTGGAGGCTCTTTTTGGTAAGGGTTATTTTGAGCTTATTACAGGTGCTCACGAAAGTGTCGCAAAAAAGCCTGACCCATTTACAACTAATGAAACCCTGAAAAAGCTTGGCGTAAAGCCAAGTGAGGCAATATTCTTCGGCGACAGTGACGTAGATGTTTTAACTGCAAAGAATGCAGGTGTTGAGGCGGTAGGCTGTTCTTGGGGCTTTAGGAGCTTTGAGTGTCTTCTTTCTGCGGCTCCGTCGGCAATAATTGACGAGCCGAAATATATCTCAAAACTTTGTTGAAACTTTTTTAAAAAAAGTGTTGACAAACGGCGACGGCTTTGCTATAATTCATATCGTTGACGCGAGAGTGGCGGAATCGGCAGACGCGCACGTTTGAGGGGCGTGTGGGGCGACTCGTACGGGTTCAAGTCCCGTCTCTCGCACCAAAATAACCAGTATCCATTTGGATGCTGGTTATTTTTTTGTCTATGCACTTCAAAGCAGTATTCATCAGCTTTTCTATGTTCTAAGTATTTTTGTTTTTTGCTTAATTTTATCAATAGTGAAAAATGGTTATGAAATCCAAGAGTCCTAAAAATAATCATTATGGGCACTTTATTGACACTGTATCAGTTTTGTGTGCCTTATAAATATATATTATAATTATGCTAACACCCTAGTCTATCGGTTGGAATAGATTAGGGTGTTTTGTCATTATATGGAAATATGCGTGGAAAAAGGCAAAAGATTTTTCCAAGAAGAATTACTATAATTAAGAAAGAAGGTGGAAAGTGGGTGATTGATATTGATTTAAAAGACAAGAAAAGCACCACTCTAAATGGTGTATATGAAACAATCAGCGAACTAATCGGGTTTGATAATGCAGTAAAAATCTATGAAAGTTTTCGTGGAAGTCAAGTCAATTTCCCAACTAGGCTTTTTTCCAAGGAATTTGTACTGCAGGAAGCTATCAAGGCTTATGACGGAACATCAGAGTCCATTAA
>JBJFGE010000016.1:0-4518 GCA_051892435.1 Eubacterium sp. | reverse complement strand
GGTTCTTGATATGGGACTTGCATATATGAAGGGTGCACACGAGGCAGGCGTTGCCTGTTGTATGAAGCACTTTCCCGGCGACGGCTGTGATGAGCGTGACCAGCATCTTGTAACTACGGTAAACAATCTTTCCTGTGAAGAATGGGACGAAAGCTTTGGCAAAATTTACAAGGGAATGATTGATGCAGGTGTTCCCAGCATTATGATAGGGCATATAATGCAGCCGGCATACAGCCGTGCACTTCGTCCCGGAATTAAAGACGGGGAAATTATGCCTGCAACAGTAGCACCGGAGCTTCTTCAGGATTTACTGAGAGGCAAATTAGGCTTTAACGGACTTATTGTAACCGACGCTACTCATATGGTAGGTATCACCTCTAAAAAACGCCGCCACGATTTTATCCCCGAAATGCTAATGGCAGGCTGTGATATGATTTTATATTACCGTGTTCACGATGAGGATATCGGTTATCTGAAAAAGGCTCTTTCCGACGGACGACTTACTCAGGAAAGGCTTGACGAGGCGGTAAAAACAGTTCTCGCATTTAAAGCGTCCCTTCATCTTCACGAAAGGCAGAAAACAAACACTCTGCTTGACAGCAGAGAAAATCTTTCCGTAATCGGTTGTAAGGAGCATAAAGAGAAAGCAAAAGAGATTATAGACAAGTCAATTACACTTGTTAAAAACACACGCAATCAGCTTCCTCTGACACCGCAAAAGCATAAACGTATTGTTATATATACCGTACAAAGCGGCGGACTTACACAGATGATTAAGAATATTGCTTTCGGCGGAAAAAGCAAAAGCATAAATCAAATGTTTGCAGATGAACTTAAAAAGCAGGGATTTGAGCCGACAATATACAAGGTTAATTATTTGAAATATTTAGGACCTCACGGAGTAAACGGTAAAAAAGCTCTTGCAGATATGTCTGTAAAAGAATTTACGGATAGCTATGATGCGGCTATTGTTCTTTGCAATATAGGCTCTTTTTCTACTACAAATGAGAGAAGTCTGCACTGGACTATTCCTATGGGGCCTGAAATTCCGTGGTATGTCTCCGAAATACCGACTGTTGCCGTATCGGTTGCATATCCGTTTCATCTCATAGATCTTGCAATGGTGCCGACTTATATAAACACTTATAACAACAGCTATGAGGCTGTTAAGCTGACTGTTGAAAAAATTATGGGCAAGTCGGAATTTAAAGGAGTAAGTCCCGTTGATGCCTTCTGTTCAAGATGGGATACAACGCTGTGAGGTTAGATATGAAAGAATATTTAGTTTGTATAGATTCCGACGGCTGTGCAATTGATTCAATGGAAATTAAGCACCGTACCTGCTTTGGACCGTGCTTAATTGATGAATGGCATCTGGAAAAATATGAAAATGAAATTCTTGATTTATGGAACAACATAAATCTGTATTCAAAAACCAGAGGTATTAACCGTTTCCTCGGTTTGAAGATTATTCTGTCCGAAATAAACAGTTCATTTATTTCGATAGACGGTATTGATGATTATTGCCTATGGTGTGAAAATACAAATTCATTTTCAAATGATACGGTGAAAAAGCAGTTTGAAGCAACTGATAATGAGATATTTAAAAAAGCACTAAGCTGGTCTGAAAGGGTTAATAAAAAAATTGAAAGCATACGCTTTGAAATAAAGCCCTTTGACGGTGTAAGGGAAGCTCTTGAAGTAATCGGCAGCAAAGCGGATATAGCCATTGTTTCATCTGCAAATTCACAGGCAGTCAACGATGAATGGACTCGTTTCGGTTTAATGGAATATGTGAATTATGTGATGGCTCAGGATGCGGGAACAAAATCGGATTGCATATCCCGTTTGATAAAATCAGGATACAGTCCCGAAAAAACGCTTATGGTAGGGGATGCACCCGGTGATGAAAAGGCTGCAATCATTAACAACGTCCACTATTTTCAGATTGTTCCAAAGGAAGAAACTAAATCATGGACTAAATTGAAAGAAAAATCAATAGTAAGGTTTTTTAATAATTGTTATGATAACGATAATGGATAAAAATGAGGGAAGGATAACGCTATGAGAGAGAATAAAGAAAACACAATCAGACCGTTTGGAATGCGTGACAAAATCGGTTATATGTTCGGCGATTTTGCCAACGATTTTATGTTCGTGCTGGCAACCCTATTCCTAATGAAATTTTACACGGATGTGATGGGAATTTCCGCAGCTTTGGTGGGAGCAATGATGATGATTGTCAAGTTTGTGGATGCATTTACAGATGTGGCAATGGGTCAAATTGTTGACCGCAGTCCGAGAACGGCAAAGGGTAAATTTGCACCGTGGATTCGTCGTATGTGCGGTCCCGTGGCATTGGCATCCTTTTTGATGTATGCAACATGGTTTAAGGATATGCCTATGGGCTTCAAAATCTTTTGGATGTTTTTCACCTATTTGCTTTGGGGCAGTGTCTGCTATACCGGTGTGAATATTCCTTATGGCTCTATGGCATCTGCTGTTACTTCAGATCCAAAGGAGCGTGCGGAGCTGTCTACCTTCCGTACCATTGGTGCATCTCTTGCAACCGCAGTAATCGGTGTTGCACTGCCATTGCTGGTCTATTATACCGACGAGAATGGCAATAAAGCACTTTCCGGTACCAAGGTAAGTGTTGCAGCTGCGGTATGCTCCTGCCTGGCTATCGTTTGTTATCTGATTTGCTATCACTTGTCAACCGAGCGTGTGAAGATAGAACCGAAGCAGGAGAAATTTAATTTAAAGCAGTTGATTGTTGGCTGGGGCAAAAACAAAGCACTGATCGTTGTAATGCTTTTTACAATTCTGCTTGGTGTTTCCAATAATACATTATCCGGAATGTCACCGTACATTTATCCAAATTACTTCGGCAATACAAAGGCACAGTCGGTAGCAAGTGCCATCGGTATTTTGGTAACACTTATTTGTTCTACTTTTGTTGTTCCTCTTTCTATGAAGCTGGGAAGAAAAAAACTGGCTGTTATTTCCGGTGTATTTAGCGGCGTTATGATGTTAATTGCCTTTTTTGTACATACCGATAATGCTTGGGTATTCGTTATGTTGTATGGTTTATCCTATGCGGGATGCGGTGTTTTTGCATTGATCAATTGGGCGTTGATTGGTGATGTTATTGATGACAGCGAAGTACGTACCGGTATCCGTGAAGACGGTAACATCTATTCCGTATACTCTTTCTCAAGAAAAATGTCACAGGCATTGGCAACCGGTCTTGTCGGTGCAGCTTTGTCAGCTATTGGTTATACCACGGCAACAGCGTACGATACACAAGTTGTCAATAATATTTATAATGTCACCTGTCTGATTCCTGCTATAGGTTTTCTTTTGATTTCAGTTGTGATTCAAATTTTCTATCCGCTTGATAAAGAACGTGTTGCGGAAAATGCACGGATTCTGACCGAAAAAAATAAAAATAAAGATGAAATTTAGTGTATATACTAAATCATTGCTTTGAAATTATCCGGATATTATAGCTCCCATGTAGTATGTTGTGATACTGCAAGAATTATGGTAGGAAATATCAGACCAAACGAAGATAAGGTTATTACAGATGAGGAAAAAGAGTCAGTTTCGTTTTTGCACGACATCACGAAACAGTATTGTCCTTCCTCAAGAATGATGATTAGTTGTGTTTGAAAAATATGTCGAATTTTTCACAGGTTTTAAAGGAGATTTTCAAAAACTTAACGGATAGGAATTAAAATGATTCCTGTCCGTCTTTTTGTTGTAAAAGCCGTAAAATAATAATATTGATAAAATAAACACCATATTATATTGATTATTTTTTTAATATATGCTATAATTCATTTATTACAAGTGTTTTTATTAAAATGGGGTGATTAGTTGGCGAATTATACAGAAGCTCAATGGAATGCGAAAAAGGTCAGCATTATGGAAAAATGCTTTGACGGCTTAACTGAATTGGGACTCCACGGAACAGGCCTTCGTTCATTAGGAAGGCATTGCGGATATAATCCGTCAATGATTTATACATATTTTGAGGATTTGGATGACCTTATCATTCAGTCCACTGAGCATTGTATGAGTAAGGTGGAAGATGAGTTTATGGCGAAAGCCCCCACGGATATTGAGGATTTGTGGCGGTTTATAGATGAGATACCGTATTGGACGGCGAAAAACCACGGCAAGAAATACAGGCTTATGTATCAGGTCTATACCCACCCGAAATACAGAGAATACGGTCAGAAGTTCTTTCAGGGTGTAGATGAACGATATACCGAATACGCCAAGAGCTTGGAGCCAAAGCTGGGGATTCCCCACGAAAAACTCACACCGCTGATTTTTATTTTGGTTAGAGCCTGTGTGCACTACGCACTGTTTGAGGATGAGTTCTATATGAAATCGCAGATAGCGGTGCTGAAAGAAACCCTTGAACTCTTTGTTATGAAATACAACCCTAAATACAACCCTAACATAAATTCTTAGGAGGAAACAAAATGAAAAAACGAAT
The DNA here is from genome assembly GCA_051892435.1 of Eubacterium sp. Classification (GTDB taxonomy): domain Bacteria; phylum Bacillota; class Clostridia; order Oscillospirales; family Acutalibacteraceae; genus Eubacterium_R. Next base: position 8 of record JBJFGE010000016.1, on the reverse strand, counting down.
TTTGAGTA
>JBJFGE010000015.1:0-4559 GCA_051892435.1 Eubacterium sp. | reverse complement strand
GAAACAGGTGCTGTTGTTGAATTTTTACTTTTGAAGCAACACGAAAATCTTGTTTGGGAATGTCTCTGCGGTCCCGGTAAAAGAGCAAAAATAGGAACTGAATTTGTTTTTGGTGACGGTCAGCTTGAATGTACCGTTAAGGATATACTTGATGACGGCAATAGGATTATTGAATTTCATTGTGACAATAATATATATGCTGTGCTTGACGAAATAGGTCAGATGCCTTTACCTCCTTACATTAAAGAAAAGCTCAACGATAAGGAAAGATATCAGACTGTTTACAGTGAGCATTTAGGCTCTGCGGCAGCTCCTACAGCAGGACTCCATTTTACAAACGAAATGCTTGATGAAATTAAAGAAAAAGGTGTTAATTTAGGCTATGTGACCTTACACGTGGGATTAGGTACCTTCAGACCTGTTAAGGTTGATGATGTAACAAAGCACAAAATGCATACGGAGCATTACGTTATGCCTAAGGAAACAGCTGATTTGATTAATGAAACCCATAAAAACGGGAAAAGAGTTATTTCTGTGGGTACTACAAGCTGTCGTACTCTTGAATCTGTTGCTACGAAAAACGGCTGTATCTGTGAGGATGAGGACGATACAAGCATTTTTATTTACCCCGGGTATAAATTTAAGTGCATTGACGCACTTATAACAAATTTCCATTTGCCTGAAAGTACGCTGATTATGCTTGTTAGCGCTTTTGCAGGCTATGACAATGTTATGAACGCATATAATACTGCTGTTAAAGAAAAATACAGATTCTTTTCATTCGGCGACGCAATGTTTATTAAATAAAATTTGAGGTTACAATATGTTTAAACTGATAAAAAAAGAGGGGACTGCAAGAAGGGGAGAGTTTGTAACTGTGCACGGAACTGTTCAAACCCCTGCATTTATGAATGTTGCTACCTCTGCGGCAATTAAAGGCGGACTTTCAACAGAGGATTTAAAGAATATCGACTGTCAGGTTATGCTTTGTAACACCTATCATCTTCACGTGAGACCCTCTGACACTTTAATACACGATATGGGCGGTCTGCATAAATTTACAAATTGGGACAGACCGATTTTGACCGACAGTGGCGGCTTTCAGGTTTTCAGCCTTGCAAAGTTAAACAAGATTAAAGAGGAAGGCGTATATTTTAATTCCCACGTTGACGGCAGAAAAATTTTTATGGGGCCTGAGGAGAGTATGCAGATTCAGTCAAATCTTGCCTCAACTATAGCTATGGCATTTGATGAATGTGTTGAAAATCCTGCAACTGTAAAATATGCAAAAGAAGCCTGTGAAAGAACATTACGATGGCTTGAACGATGCAAAATTGAAATGGACAGACTTAATTCTCTTGAAACAACTATCAATAAAAATCAAATGCTTTTTGGCATAAATCAGGGCTGTACCTATGATAATCTCAGGATCGAGCATATGAAGGAAATAGCAAAAATGGACCTTGACGGCTATGCTATCGGCGGTCTTGCAGTTGGTGAGCCAAAGGAGGATATGTACAGAATTATTTCTGCCGTTGAGCCATATGCTCCTGAGAATAAGCCAAGATATCTTATGGGCGTGGGCACTCCCGGAAATATTCTTGAGGCAGTCAGCAGGGGAGTTGACCTTTTTGATTGCGTAATGCCCAGCCGTAACGCAAGACACGGACAGTTATTTACTAAAAAAGGAATAATTAATATTAATAATGCCAAATATGAAAGAGACGGTTCTCCTGTTGATGAGGAATGTAGCTGTCCAACCTGTAGACAGTATTCAAAGTCGTATTTGAGGCATTTATTCAAAAGCAATGAAATTCTTGGAATGCGTCTTGCAGTAATTCATAATCTTTATTTTTATAATAATTTGATGAAGGAAATCAGAAAAAATTTAGACAATGGTACATTTTCTGACTATAAAAATGAATATTGTGTAAAACTTGATACCAGAATTTAGAAAAATACTTGCAAAAGGTACGTGTATCTTATATAATATGAACACTATGTTTAGGAGGATTACAAAATGGATTTGATTTTATTGATGGCACAGTCAGGTACAGGCAGTCAGTCAACTACAGCAAACAGTACATCATATATTATCCTTATGGTTGTGCTCGTTGCCGTAATGTACTTTCTTATGATTCGCCCTCAGAAAAAACGAGAAAAGCAGGAGCAGGAGATGAGAAATTCTCTTGAAATCGGCGATGAAATTGTTACAATTGGCGGTATCGTAGGCAAAGTTGTTACAATCAGAGAAAATGACCTTGTTATTGAAACCGGTGCTGACAGAAACAAAATGAAAATTGAACGCTGGGCTGTAAACACTAACAGAACAAAGGCTGAGCAGCATCAGAAGGAAGTTGAAGCTGCAAGAGAGGCTGCTAAGGAAAAGAAGAATAAAAAGAGCAAAAAAGATGATTCTTCCGAAGAAAAGAAAGACTGATTTTGTTCTAAAAAAATTCCCCTTTGAATATATAAATTCAAGGGGGATTTTATTATGCCTAAAATTAACAGTGCAAATGCAAAAGGCTTGATTATTAAATATTTGCTTAAAATCATTGCTACAACAGTTTTATCGGTTTTGATGTTTAATTCTGTTTTCTCACTTCTTATTCTTAAATGCGATATTGATTTGAATGTTTGCAAATATGTGGGAATTGCAATTTGTCTTTTAACTGCATTGATTGTATCTTACATCTCAATCGGCGGCTTTAAAAATAATATACTGCCGCTTTCGTTTATTTCTGTTTTTCCGTTTCTACTGTTTGTTATTGTGAATTTCTGCGTTCACGGCGGAGATGCTACAATGATATTTATAAAAATCATAGTGATACTTGCCGCAGCTTTTATTTCATCATTACTGCGAATCAAAGGAAAGCATAGGTGAAATTATGGAAGATAAGATAAAAGAAATTAAATTGCCGGAAGAGCACAAAAAAAATAATATCGAATTCAACTTTGAAAAGGATAAATATCTTATTTATTCAACTGTATTTTATTTGTGCGGAATTTTAATCGGGTCAAGTCTTTATAAAGCAGTTACAAGCGAAGCTCTCGATAATATTTTAAAGCCTAAAAGTGAAACACTAATAAATTTGTTTTTATCTAATATGTGTCTTTATATGACACTGTTTCTAGTTGTGGTTTTTTTAGGATTGTGTTTAATTGGATATCCGATTATGAATGTAATACCCGTGTTTTTAGGAATTGAATACGGACTAAAAATATCATATTATCTGATAAATTATTCAACTAAAGGGGTAGGGTATTCAATTTTAATGATTGTTCCGTTTTCAGCGGCATTTGTAACTGTGATTTCATATACTCTTTGTATAAGTGCTGAAATGTCAAAAAATCTAATGATTTTAACAAAAGAGGGGAGTAACAGAAATTTTGATATAAAGCCCTACTTAAAAAAGTATGCAGTTTTGGGTGCAGTTATAATCTCCGTTTCCTTTGCAAGTGCAGGTGTAACAATTTTACTTTTCAGCGTAGTTACCATTTAGATTTTTCATTAGCGAGCGGGTTTGACTCTATTGCTTTTTTTGTTGCATCATTGCTGATATGTGTGTAAATTTCAGTCGTTCCAAGGTTCTCATGACCGAGTATTTCTTTAAGCAAAAGCAAATCTGCGTCTCCATGCTGATACATAAGCGTTGCCGCTGTATGTCTCAATTTATGCACAGATAAGCCTCTGCCTCCGAGACCTGCTTTTTCAAGATATTTTTCAACAATTTGTTGAACTGAACGTTTGCTTATTCTTTGATTTCTTGAGCTTAAAAATAAAGCTCTGTCTTTCACTCCGTCATTTGGTCTAACCTTTCTGTAATCGTCAATTGCTTGCAGACAAGCAGTGTTTAAATAAACAGGTCTTTCTTTATTTCCTTTTCCTGTGATTACAAGAGTTCCGTCTGATTTGATGTCAGTATAATTAATAGACACGAGTTCACTAAGTCGCATTCCGCAGTTTAAGAATAATGTAATAATTGCATAATCTCTTTCTTTGTATTTACCATCTATTACAGAGAGTAATTTTTCAGACTCTTCAAGTGTAAGGTATTTAGGAAGAGATTTTTTAATTTTAGGAATATCAAGGTTTTTCATTGGATTGACATCAAGCAGTCCTAAATTGTCTGTAAGATAGGAATAAAATCTTCTGACAGATATAACACGTCGAGCTCGTGTAGATTCATTGTTTTTTCTAACATCCTTGCAATAAATTAAAAACTGATAAGCGTCAGTTAATTGTACGTTTTTCATTAAATTAATATCTAATGAAGATATATCAATTTTTTCATCATCAGTATCCATAGGATATAAACCTTTAAGCCTTGATATGTATCTGAAGAATGTTCTTAAATCAGAAGCGTATTCTAAAACAGACAATTCGCTGTGACCCTTGATTGCTTCAATATAAATAAGATATTGCTGTACAAGTTTTGGTAGTGTATAAAATTCTTCTTTTCTCATAAATCAACATTTCCTTATTATTTAGCAAAATAGGTTAATTTTTTTGTTTTAACTCCCCTAAATTGCACAAAATATTAATTTTGTGCAATTAT
>JBJFGE010000014.1:0-19643 GCA_051892435.1 Eubacterium sp. | reverse complement strand
TGAATAGGGCATTTCACGGCTTTTGGCAACAAAAAAGAGCAGGTACGAAACCTGCCCTCGTTGGTCGAGGTGACAGGATTTGAACCTGCGGCTTCCACGTCCCGAACGTGGCGCTCTACCAAACTGAGCCACACCTCGTTTTATTTGCATACAATATTAAAACACAAATGAATATAATTTGCAAGCATAATTTATATTTTTTTATATTATTTTGACATTATATCATTTGAAATGATATAATAGAGCTGTTTAAGATATATCAAGCATTACCTAATGGGCAGAATTAAGAAAGGCAGAGAAGAATAACTACCAATGAACATCACCTTTTATTCAAATGTAACAACGCAGGCGGCACTTTTTGAACATATTCCTCAATTACTTAAAGAGCATACTGTCAGAATTTATAATCTGAACGAAACGGAAAAAATGCTCGAAGATGCCGCTGATACTGAAATAATGATGTCAGACGCCATGGCAATTGTAGACAAAGAAATTATTGACGCTATGCCGAATCTTAAATTAATACATTCCGAGGGCGTGGGATATCAGGGAATAGACCTTAAATATTTAGAGAAGAAGGAAATAATTCTTTGTAACAACAAGAGCGTAAATGATACTGCCGTTGCAGAGGATGCAATTCTTCTTATGCTTGCCTGTCTCAAGTCGATTATAACAGGCCATCAAAGTATCTACGACGGCAGGCAGATTGAGGTGAAAAGATTATCCTTTGGTGTGATAAGGGAGCTTAGTCAATGCACCGTTGGTTTAGTCGGATTTGGCGACATTGCAAGGGCAACTGCAAAATTTGCAAATGCTCTCGGTGCAAGGGTTATTTATACCAACAGAACAAGATATCCTCAACTTGAAAGGGAATATAATGTTACATATGCGGATATGGATACGCTTCTTGGGCAGTCTGATTTCGTATCTCTCCACATTGCGGTTACTGACGAAACAAGAGAAATTGTGAATTATGAATTTCTGTCAAAAATGAAAAGTGACGCATATTTGATTAACACAGCAAGAGGGGATTTAGTGAATAACGATGCACTTTATAATGCTTTGTTGGATGGCAAAATAGCAGGTGCAGGACTTGATGTGATTTCTCCTGAGCCTGTAACTGCGGACAATATTCTTCTTGACGAGATAATCAAGGATAAGCTTATTTTAACTCCGCATATTGCAGGAATTACAAATCTTACAGTCCAAAAAATCTATAGAAATATTTACGAAAATATAAATAGATATTTAAACAATCAACCGCTTAAAAATAAAATAATTTAACATTTAGTATTATTGACAACAAATTTAAACGGTGATATACTTAGTGCAAATGAATAGTTAAGGTTCTTGAGGCAACAAAGAATTTTGCCGAGAGATTAAAAGGGAATCAGGTGTGATGCCTGAGCAACCGCCATTACCGTATGTGATGAAGAGAAAACATATGCCATTGGGAGACTGAGAAGGCGTTTTTTCATGCATAGCTATATCACGAGCCGGGAGACCTGCCTAAATTAAATTCAGCTTTCGGGCAGAGGGAGAGCTAAGAATTTAAGTGCCTACTATACCTCTGTCCATTGGTCAGAGGTTTTTATTTATGCGAAAATTCTATTCGTTTATTGCGTTGTTGCTGTCTGTATGTATGCTTTTTTCGGCTTGCTCAGCAGAGGTGAAGTCTTCATCATCGACAGATATTGCTACCACAGCTAATGTGAATAAAGATGATGAAAAAGCAAATGAGAGTACAGCTTTATCAACATCCTTTGAGGAAAGCAGTAAAGCATATAATACTTCAAAATTGAAGGAAAGCGCATATCAAGCTACTGCAAAAGCAGAAAAAAAGACAGGTAAGAATGAAAAGGAAAGCAAATCCTCTGCTTCAGTTAAAAATAAAACAGAAATAAGCCATACTACTTCGTCAAAAGGTGTTGTATCCACAAGCGAAAATGTTATTGAAATAACCGAAAAAAGCAATGAAAATTTTGCTACCGAAACGGTGGAAGAGTTTAAAACAGAAAAGGTAACTATCAAAGAAAGCACAACGGTTAAAGCTACTGAGAAGGAGACATCGACGACAACAACCACTGCATCTGAAATTACCTGCAGTGTAAAAATTGAGTGCAGTGTAATACTTGAAAATATGGATAATCTCAAAGCAGGACATAGTAGCTATGTGCCATCTGACGGAATTATTCTTGATACATACACCGTAACAATGCCGTCAGGCTCAACAGCTTATGATGCTTTGGAAAGGGCATGCTCGGACAAAAGCATAAAAATCAATGCTCAAAAAACAGCTTACGGGGTTTATGTAGCAGGAATAAACAATATTGATGAAAAGGATTGCGGTAAAAGCAGTGGTTGGCTTTACAGCGTTAATGATGCTTTTCCGCAGAAAAGCTGTGGATTATATAAGCTTTCAAACGGTGATAAGGTTGTATTTTCATACACCTGCTGATATATCATAAATTCATATATAGGAGGTAAATGATATGAAGAAGTTAATATCAATCACAATGGCTCTGTGCATAGTGATTTCAAGCCTGTTCACAGGTATGTTTGCTATAGCAGAAACAACAAAGCCCACCACAGATGCAGTTAAGGCTCAGATAAAAGGTGCTGCTGAATACATTACAGCAGACGGCTCAGCCTACACAGTATCAAACGCAGTGGATTTTCTCACGGTTATCAATTCGGGTAAGGATGTAAGCGATTACAAGGATGGCTTTGTTAAGAGTGTCAAGGAAAATCTTGACGCAAATCATGCAAAACTCATGGCTGAAAAAACAGATTGGGTTGCAGATGAAGAAACAGGAGAGTATACTTCTGTAACAACAAGCTATGAGAGTCCTGCATTATACGGTGCTGTTATTCTTGTTCTTGATGCTCTCGGATATGATGCTGAGGCTTTTGAAGGCTACAACATTGTATATTCTTTTTCTCATGTTGATTTGAAGGACAATCAAGACAATCCGTATTATTACAGAGTAACTCTTGCAGGTGCTGAAAAAGCAAAGCTCGGCAAGGATTTTACAAAGCAGGTTTGTGATAGCTTTGTTTCAACCTACTACAAAAAGGGCAAAGGCTTGGATTGGTACGGCTTTAGCTGTGACAATACCTGTCAGTTTGTAGTTGCAATGGCATCATATTATAACGATTACAAAGAAGTTGTTGATGATGCTCTTGCTCTTATCGAAACATACAAGACAGACGGCGGATATTTCAGCAATGCTGAATACTCAAAGGATGCAAATGCTGATTCAACCGCCCTCGCCCTTGCAGCTTATTCGGCAATGGGAAATATCGAAAAGGCAGAGGCTGTTTACGCTGATTTGTGCAAATTTGAAAGCAAAACTGCAGGCATATTTACGTATGATGGGGAAGAAAACCTTTATGCAACAAAGGATGCTCTCTTTGGTTTAGAGACATTTTTAAATTCGCTTCCTGAGTGCTACGATGGTCATAAATATACTGCAAAGGTTGTTGCTCCTACCTGCACTGAGGACGGTTATACACAGTACACCTGTTCTGTTTGCGGTTCATCCTACAAGGAAAATGTTATCAAGGCAACAGGTCATAATTTCGGTGTTAACGCTCAGAAATGTTCTATTTGCAGTGCAGCCAATCCTGATTATATAATTCCTACAGTAACAGGCTTCGCTGTTAAATCGAAGTCAACAAGTGCCATCAGACTCATTTGGGACAAAGCTATTAATGTTGAAGATTATGTGATTTATCAGTATAATGATTCAACAAATAAGTATGAAAAAATTGCTCAGGTTAGCAGTACAGCAGACTCATACAAGGTATCAGGTCTTAAAGCTGGCACAATCTATAAATTCAGGATTTCAGCTCTTGTTGACGGTAAAGAGGGAGCAAAGAGCAATTATATCAAGGCAACCACTGTTCCGCTAAAGGGTAGTATTTCTTCAATAACAGCTCCTGCTAAAAAGAGCATAAAGGTAAACCTTGCGTCAGCAACCTGTACAGGATATCAAATTCAATGGTCAACAAGCAAGGACTTTTCTACTAACTACAAGACTGTTACATTTTCTGCAAGCACAAAAACCAAAACAATAAAAACAGCTCAGAGCAAGAAAACATATTATGTTCGAGTAAGAGCATACACCAAGGTAAACGGTGTTAAGGTTTACGGCAAATGGTCAACTGTAAAGTCGATTAAGACAAGTTAATTGTATCAGCTGTATAAAAAGAATAACGCCGAAGAAGTTTAAGCTTCTTCGGCGTTATGTTATTGTTTACTTATTTTACAAATTCTTCGGCTGTCTTTGCGATATTTTCTGCTGAAAGACCAAACTGCTTGAGAAGGTCAAGAGCAGGACCGCTGTGTCCGAATTCATCGTTTACACCGATTCTTTTAACAGGAGTTGGGCATTTTTCAGAAAGGAGAGAGCAAACAGCCTCACCAAGACCGCCTATAACGCTGTGCTCCTCAACTGTAATAACCTTGCCTGTCTTTTTAGCAGATGCAATAACAAGCTCCTCGTCAAGAGGCTTGATTGTTGCTATGTTTATAATCTCTGCACTGATGCCCTTATTTGCAAGAGTCTTGCCTGCCTCGATAGCCTCTGCTACCATAAGACCGTTTGCGATAATTGTAACGTCTGTACCCTCGGTGATGACCTCACCCTTACCGATTTCGAATTTGTAATTGTCATTGTGGAATACAGGAACTGCAAGTCTACCGAAACGGAGATAAACAGGACCTTCATATTTATAAGCGGCTTTAACTGCCTGCTTTGCCTCAACGTCATCGGCAGGGCAGATAACAACCATACCGGGAATTGCTCTCATAAGAGCAAAATCCTCACAGCACTGATGAGAAGCACCGTCCTCACCAACAGAAATACCTGCGTGGGTAGCACCGATTTTAACATTGAGATGAGGATAGCCGATAGTATTTCTAACCTGCTCAAAGGCTCTGCCTGCGGCGAACATAGCAAAGCTTGATGCGAAAGGAACGAGTCCCATTGTGCTCATACCTGCGGCAGTACAAATCATATTTGCCTCTGCAATACCACAGTTGATATGGCGGTCGGGATATGCCTTTTTGAAAATGCCTGTTTTGGTTGCGGCTGAAAGGTCAGCGTCAAGAACAACAAGGTTGTCCGCACCCTCTGCCGCAAGCTCCTTTAATGCGTTACCGTAGCTTTCACGTGTTGCAATTTTCTTAATCTCTGCCATAATTACGCCTCCTCAATCTCTGCAAGCTTTGCATTAAGCTCAGCCATAGCAATATTGTACTGCTCTTCATTGGGAGCTTTGCCGTGCCAGTCAACCTGGTTTTCCATATATGAAACGCCCTTACCCTTAACGGTTTTCATAATAACTGCAAAGGGCTTGCCTGTTGTTTTGCGGAAGGCATCAAATGCTTTTTCGAGGTCGTCAAAATCGTTGCCGTCTATTGTCATAACCTCAAAGCCGAATGCTTTAAGCTTTCCGTCGATAGGTTCAGCACTCATAACGTCCTTACAAGCACCGTCAATTTGAAGTCCGTTCCAGTCGATAAATACACAGAGATTGTCAAGATTATAATGAGCGGCAAACATCATTGCCTCCCAAACCTGACCTTCTTCTATTTCGCCGTCGCCTAAAAGAGTGTAAACATTGATATTGCTTTTACCGATATATTTTGCACCCTTTGCCATTCCTACTGCTGCACTGATGCCCTGACCGAGAGAGCCTGTTGACATATCAATACCGGGAACAGTGTTCATATTCGGATGGCCCTGAAGATATGAGTCAATATGTCTCAAGGTTTTCAAATCTTCAACAGGAAAGAAGCCTTTGTAAGCAAGTGCACTGTAAAGTCCCGGTGCACAGTGGCCCTTTGAAAGAACAAATCTGTCTCTGTCCTCCCACTTTGGATTTTTCGGGTCAAGCTTCATTTCCTTGAAATAAAGATACGCAAACAAATCTGCAGATGAAAGACTTCCGCCCGGATGACCTGCTTTTGCGTTGTAGGTGCTTTCGATTATGCCCATTCTGATTTTTGTGGCATAGGAGGAAAGCATTTTTTTAGTTTCATTATCCATAATTTATACTCCTTACAAATTATTTTTCCTGTTTTGTGTAGAAGGTGTCAAGGACAACCTCCATAAGCTTATCCTTGTCAGGATAAAATTCTGCATAAACAAAGTCTGCATATTCTGTCTTTTCACTTGGTCTCATTTCACCCTCTAAGGTAACTGTCTCAAAATCTGTGATACCCTTTGAAAGAAGAAGTGAAGCAAGGTAGGTTGCATTTGACAGAGATATATCAGTTGTGCTGTATTCTGTAGCTGTACTATAAAGTCTGCTGATTATACTGAAATCTTTTGTAACAGCAGGCAGTAGCTGAGCGGCAAATGCTTTGGCGTACTGCACCTGACGTGCTGTTCTGTTAAGAGATGCTTCGACTGTATCAAGATTTCTTGTTCTGACATAAGCTTCTGTCAAATCGCCCTCAAGGTGTATCGTATCACCCTTTTTTATTCCCAGATTGTCAAAATCGTAAAGGGAAGTAACTGTCACACCGCCGATTGCGTCGTTAATTGGGGCAATACCGTTAAGGTCAAGAGCAAAATATTTGTTTATCGGAACGTTATATAAAATTCTGCTAAGTGATGTTGTAACATTTTCGGCAGAGGTGTTAGTTCCGTTACCGTATGCGAAGCTGAGACAAAGCTGCATATTTTCACTTCTTAGGAAAATTCCGCTTTCAGAATACAGGTCAACGTCAACCATTGTATCTCTCGGTACGGCAATAGCCTTTACACGTCCTGTTTCTGTATTAATCGTGAAAACAATGTCAGCATCAGCCTGTCCTGCAGTACCGATTGCACCATTATCAAGACCTAAATCGCGCTTATCAACGCCAATGAAGGCAACAGAAATAACATTTTCGTTATAAACGTATTCATCACCGTTATATTCTATTACCTCTTGGTATTCGGTTTGCTGTGTGACATTCTGAATGTCATTTTTACCGTGGTTTTCAAGAAAAACAACAGCAAATACCACTGCAAAAATCAGAATAAGAAATATTATTAGGGCTGCTATTGCAATTTTTGACGCAGTTGAAAGCTTTTTCTTCTTTTTTGATGAGTGGGAGGAGTGCTGAGAAGAGCTGTGGTGTGACGAACTCGAATGATGTGTACTTGAACTCGAATGATGTGTACCTGAGCTTGAATGGTGTGTACCTGAGCTTGAATGGTGGTGTTTCATCTGAGTCTTGTCTACAGATTGAATGTACAATTGAGTATCGTCGGCCTTTGATGATGTGCTTTGATTTAGCTCTTCAATGCTGTCTGACGAAAATTTTATACTGTCCTCAGATGCATTTGATGTGCTTTTATTGCTGTCATCATTAAAATTCAATATGCCGTCGTCAATTAAATTGTCTAAATTTGGATCAATAGGTTTTTTCATTTTTTACTAATACTCCGCAAACTAAATATCTACTGCTTTTTTGGTTTGTTATGCAGGTTGAAAGGACAACGATTTTGCTTTTGTTGTCGATTTGGGTATCAAGGTCGGTTCTGACATTTTTTAATGATGAATCGGGATTTTGTACCATCTCACGAAATTCCGTGAGAACCTCTTCCTTTGCAAAATCAAATGAGTTCAAGATGTGGCGGTCGTCATATTTAAAAGCAGACACCACTTGATATGTAAGCTTTTTTGTCGGGGTGTAGATATAGAAATAGGGGTGACTGTTAAAAAAGTCCTCTTTTTCAAAATAATGAAGAGTTGTGAACATAGTGTCACTGTAGCCGTTGTGTCCGTAAATTACCGTGACATAATCCCCGAAATCCTTTGAATTCCCAAGCTCTGTGTAAATAGCTCCACTTGCAGACCAGGACTTATCCTCTGCCTTATGACGAAGATAAAACGAATCGTCTGTTTTGTTTTGAACTATAGGATAATCTACCTTAGTGTCGTCTATTTTTATCCAGGCATAAATTTCATCGTTACCATCCTTCAGAGAGTCAAAATCTATAGGATTTTCAACTATGCTTTCTTGGACGGTTGTCTGAACGGTGGTAGTTAAATTTTCCTCAGGAGTGGAGTTACCTCTGTTATAGATGTTGATTACTGCCAAAGCAATGCAGAAAATCAAAACAAAAACAATAATTATTATAAGTATTCTTTTTTTATTACTGTCTTTTCTTTCGTTTTCGTCTTTTTCTAAATTGTCGTTCAAAGTAAATCACCAAAATGCTATATATTAAAAATGACCTGTTCACCATAGGCAAACAGGCCTTTTCTTATATTGAATTATTCTGCGTCTCTTTTCTTAGTAGCCGCAATAATTGCTATGCCTGCACCTGCTAATGCAACGCTACCAGCGATAGCGGTTGTTGAAGCACCTGTGCTTGGAGACTTGGAAGAAATGTTTTTCTTAGTTGTTTCTTCCTCTTCATCCTCTTCGATTTCTTCTTCGGTGGTTTCTTCATCAAAATCAACAAGAGCATTGATTGCAACGTTTCCTGCATTCCACTGGTCAATAGCAGCCTGTGAAATAAAGGTGATGGTTAAGCTACCGTCAGGATTCTGAACAAGTGTGTAGTCTGTGCCGACAGCAAGACCGAGAGCAGAAAGGTTGTTTTCCCAACCTGTAAGTGTGCCTTCGCCGTCATATCTGAATGTGATTTCGTTTGAGTTAGTGCTACTTGGTCCGTAAGTAACGCCCTGTCTGTTTTCACCGTTTACTGTAATTGTAGCCTTATCGTTCTGGAGAGCAGCAGCAGTAGGGCTTTTAACAGTGTCAGCTGCAAGAACGGGAAGTGCAGCAACAGTGCACATTGAAACAGCCATGATTGCTGAAAGGATAATTGAAAGTAATTTTTTCATCATAAACACCTCAGTTGTTATAATAAATACCAATAATTTATAGTAATTATATCACTATCCATCTCAAAAGTAAAGTATTTTTTGAAAAAAGCATTTGCAAAAATGGGGATGTCTCATCAATATCCCAACAGATTGTGTTTGAATACTTTGAAATTAATTTTTCTCCACGATATATTCAGCTCAAAAAACGAAATTTTTTCACAAATCAGCCTTAACAAAATCAACTGAGCTTAGCCTTTCCTGTGCATAATTCGTAATATCTGCCCCTTTGAGCAATCAAATCATCGTGGTCGCCACGTTCAATGATTTCACCGTTTTCAAGCACCATAATTGCATTTGAATTTCTAACGGTAGAAAGTCTGTGGGCGATAACAAATACAGTTCTTCCTATCATAAGTCGGTCCATACCGTGCTCAATATGAAGCTCTGTTCTTGTATCGATTGAAGAGGTAGCCTCGTCAAGTATCATAACGGGAGGATCCGCAACTGCAGCTCTTGCAATAGCAAGGAGCTGACGCTGACCTTGTGAAAGATTTCCGCCGTCGCCTGTAATAACAGTATTATATCCGTCAGGCAAGCGTCTGATAAACGAATGTGCCGAGGCAAGCTTTGCAGCGGCTATACATTCCTCGTCTGTTGCGTCAAGTCTGCCGTAGCGGATATTATCCATAATAGTTCCCGTGAACATATGGGTGTCCTGTAAAACTATTGCAAGGCTCTTTCTTAAATCATCCTTTTTAATTCGTTTGATATCTATTGAGTCATATGTGATTGAACCCTCTTGGATATCGTAAAAGCGATTGATAAGATTGGTAATAGTAGTTTTTCCTGCACCTGTTGAGCCGACGAAGGCAATTTTTTGTCCTGCGTTTGCGTAAAGATTTATATTTTTAAGCACCTGCTTTTCGGGAACATAGCTGAAGTTTACATTGTTGAAAACAACATTTCCCTCAACAGATATTCTTTTATCACCGTCAATCCAGAACCATTTTTTACCCTCTGCTGTATGCTCTTCGGCAAGAGTAACAGTTCCCTCGTCAACCTCACTTTCCATATCCATAACCTCGAATACACGTTCTGCACCTGCAAGGGCGGAGAAAACTGTATTCATCTGATTTGCAATTTGGTTGATAGGCTGAGTAAACTGCTTTGAATAGCTGAGGAAGGTGAAAAATGTACCAATGTCAATAGTTCCCATAAGGGCAAGCATACCTCCGGTAAGTGCTATTGAGGCATAGCTGGCATTATTTATACCTGTTGAGCAGGGTCCCATAATACCCGAGAAAAAGTTTGCGTTGGTTGCGGATTTTCTGAAATCCTCGTTGGTTTTTCCGAAATCCTCAACAGCCTGCTCCTCGTGGTTGAAAACCTTGATAACCTTCATTCCCTCGATTGACTCTTCGATATTGCCGTTCATTATACCCAAATTTTTCTGCTGTTCTCTGAAATATTTTCTCGACTGCTTTCCGATTTTGGTAACTGCTATGAGCATAATTACAAGGAATATGCAGGAAATTCCGAAAAGAGTCGGACTGAGAACAACCATCACAGCAACAATTCCCACAAAGGTAAATACTGAGGAAACAAGCTGTACCATTGACTGCTCAAGCATCATTTGAACGTTATCAACATCGTTTGTAAAACGGCTCATAATTTCACCGTGGGTTTTTGAGTCAAAATATCTCAAAGGCAATGTCTGCATATGGTCAAACAAGTCTTTTCTTATAAGATTTGTTGTTTTATACGCAATTTTAACCATTATTTTACTTTGGATAAAGTTAAATAAAGAAGCACCCAAATAAAGAAGTGAGAGTGTTGCAAGATTTTTTATCAAAGTTTTTAAGCCGGTGTCAAAGAAATTATTTGCCTGAATTGAGTCTGCAACATCATTGAGTATAGGCTTTAAGCAATATGAAGCGCCTATAGAGCACGCAGTACTGAGAATAAGCGTAAAAAATACGACTATTAGGAAAAGCTTGTTTTTTCCCATATACTTCAGTATTCTGCCAAAGGTCTTTTTTGCATTTTTAGGCTTTTTCATATCTCCGTGTTTGCCGGGAGGTCCCATTGGTGGCATTATTCACTCACTCCTTTCTGCTGTGTTGTATAAATTTCACGGTATATTTCATTGTTTTCAATAAGCTCATCGTGTGTGCCGATGCCCTTTATTTCTCCGTCGTCAACCACGAGAATTTTGTCTGCGTCTTTAACGGAGGAAATTCTCTGTGCAATGATAAATACCGTAGTGTCGGAAAGCTCATTATAAAAGCTTTCTCTGATTTTTGCTTCTGTTGCAGTATCAACTGCACTTGTTGAGTCATCAAGAATAAGAATTTTAGGTTGCTTTATCATTGCTCTTGCAATGCAAAGCCTCTGCTTTTGACCGCCTGAGAGGTTAAGTCCGCCCTGTGCAAGATATGTTTGATAGCCATCAGGTTGTTGTCTTATGAATTCATCAGCCTGAGCGGCTTTGCAGGCATTTACGATTTCCTCTTCTGTTGCGTCTTTTTTACCCCAGCGTATGTTTTCTTCAATAGTTCCGCTGAAAAGTACATTTTTTTGGAGAACAACGCCTATCATACTTCTGAGTGCAGTCAAGTCGTAATCCTTTACATCAATATCATCAATAAGCACCTGACCCTCTGTTGCGTCGTAGAGACGGGGGATAAGATTTACAAGGCTTGATTTACCGCAGCCTGTTCCGCCAACAATACCGATTATTTCACCGGGATTTGCGGTGAAGGATATGTTATCAAGTATGTTATCGCCGTGAGATTCCAAATTATACTTGAAAGATACATCTTTGAATTCAACCTTGCCCTTTGTGCTTTCTACTGATGGGATATATGGATTTTCGGGATTTACAATATCAATTTCAGTGTCAAGAACCTCAACAACTCTGTCGCCGCAGGCTTTACCTCTTGCAACCTGAAGAAGCATCATTGAAATCATCATAAGGTTCATAAGAATTTGAGAGATATATGAGGCGAATACTGAAATCTGACCTACCTGCATACCTGTTTCGCTGAAATTTGCGGCATCTACTGAGCCCTTGTAATAAACAAAAACAATTACAGCGTTAAAGAGAAGCATCATAACAGGCATAACGGTTACAATAAGTCCCGAAGCCTTTGCACCCTGTCGGGCAAGGTCATCTGATACCTTGTGGAATTTGTCTTTTTCGTGGTCCTCACGAACAAATGCTTTAACTACTCTCATACCGATGAGGTTTTCCTGAACAACTCTGTTTACGTTATCAACCTTTTTCTGCATTTTTTGAAACATCGGAAATCCGAATTTCAAAACAAGTACAACGATTACAGCAATTACAGGAAGCATTACAAGCAAAATCATTGACATTTTAGCGTTGATTTTAAATGCAAAAACAGCCGAAACAATGAGCAATGCCGGACCTCTTACAAGAATACGAAGACACATCATTACAACGTTTTGAAGCATTGTAATATCATTTGTCATTCTCGTTGTAAGAGAGGCTGTTGAAAACCGGTCAATGTTTTTAAATGAAAATCTGCTGATTTTGTCATATACGTCACGTCTGAGCCTAAATGCAAAGCGTTGGCTGACTACGGCAGAGGATTTCATAGTGGTAAGTCCTCCGCAAAGACCTACCGCAGCCAAAACGAGCATACCTAAGCCCATTTTGATAACAAAACCTTTAGCGTCAGCAGGCGATGTGGCTGTGTTTACTCTCTCATAAATGCTGTTTGCAAGAGAGGGCATAGCAAGCTCGCATATAGCCTCGGTAATCATACCAAGTGCACTTAAAAGTGCAAGCGACCACAGCCCCTTCATATATTTTGCTAATTTTCTTATCATTTATCTTCACCTCGTCTTAGCATATTTTGTATTGCTTTTTCAAGCAATTGAGAAAAAAGCAAAGCCTCCTCCTCGGTCATACCGTCACTTAAAACAGTTTCGAGAGAATCCATATAATTCCTGATGTTTTCCGGTGCAACTCTCGCCTTATCCGTTGGATAAAGGCGAATAATTCTGGCATCATTTTCGTCAGGCTTTTTTGTAATGAAGCCCGATTTTTCCATTCTTTTTATAGAAACGCTTGCCGTTGCTGTAGAAACGCCAAGCCATTTTGCTAACTGACTTAATGTAACACCTTCGTTTTCAACAAGATAAAAAACTATATCATGCTGACCTGAAAACAGTCCCTGCTCCGCTAAAGCTTCATTAAAGGCTCGGCGAATTAGCTTTGAAAGAAAATTCACTCTTGGACCAATCATACCCTCAGGCGGTGGACCGCAATGATTTTTCGGGTGCATAATTATCTCCCTTCTGTCAAATTAGCCGACTAACATTAGCCGACTAATTATTATTTTACCACAAGAAAATAAAATGTCAAGAATAATATTGTAAACTGTTCGTTAATGTGCTAAAATATGCGGCAACAGATATATTATCAATTTGTATAAATAAAGGTATTCTTATGGATTTGTATAATATTGACACAGTAAAAAAAATACTTTCACGCCACGGCTTTACCTTTTCGAAGGCGTTGGGACAAAACTTTTTGATAAATCCCGATGTTTGTCCTGCAATGGCAGAAAGTCTAAATGCAGACGACAGCACGGGAATTCTTGAGGTTGGTCCGGGAATAGGAGTTCTTACAAAGGAGCTTTGCAAGGTTGCAGGTAAGGTTGTAACTGTTGAGCTTGACAAAAGACTTCTGCCTGTTCTTGATGAAACCTTAGGGGAATTTGATAATCTTGAAATCATTAACGGCGACGTTATGAAGCTTGATTTGAAAGCACTTATCAAGGAGAAATTTGCAAATTGCAGTTCTGTTAAGGTTTGTGCAAATCTTCCCTACTATATTACATCTCCTGTGATTATGACGCTTCTTGAAAGCAGACTGCCCATTGACGAAATAGTTGTAATGGTGCAGAAGGAAGCCGGTGAAAGGCTTTGTGCTCAGGTTGGAACAAGAGACGCAGGAGCAGTTACCGCTGCAGTAAATTATTATGCAGAAAGTGAAATACTTTTTGATGTCGGCAGGGAGTCCTTTATGCCAAGTCCAAAGGTTGACAGCGTTGTTATAAGTCTCAAAATCAGAAAAGAGCAGAAATATCCGGTAAAAGATGAGAAAAAATTTTTTACTACCGTGAAATGTGCCTTTGCACAAAGGAGAAAAACTGCTCTTAACAGTATTTCAAATACTATGGGAATATCAAAGGACAGGATTTCGGAAATATTTGAAGAGCTTTCAATTGATAAAAATATTCGTTCCGAAAAGCTTACTATGGATGACTTAATAAATATTTCAGATAGATTATGATTGTGAAAGGAGAAATTTTACTTACTTATGAGGGACAACAAAAAGGTTTTCGAAGAATATAAAATACCAAAGGCAGTAATGACCATGGCTGTACCAAGTATGCTCGGTATGCTGATAAATATAGTATATAATTTGGCAGATACATTTTTTGTAGGTCAGACAGGGGACAGCAATCAGGTTGCTGCCGTTTCGGTATCAATGCCATTGTTTTTGCTTTTTATTGCATTGGGTAATCTTTTCGGCGTAGGCGGTTGTGCCTTTATCAGCCGGTCTCTCGGTGAGGGCAGAAACGACAGAGTTAAAAGCATTAGTAGCTTTTGTGTTTATGCCTCAATAGTTATCGGCTCTCTTTTGGGACTGATTTATCTTGTATTTAAAAGCCCACTGCTTTATCTTGTAGGTGCAAGCGATAACACTATCGGCTTTGCTTCTGACTATTTGAAATGGATAGCTATAGGCTCACCATTCGTTGTAACCGCCATAACAGTCGGAAACCTCATAAGAGGTGAGGGTGCTGCAAAGGACTCTATGCTCGGAATGGTTATCGGACAGATAGCAAATATTATTCTTGACCCGATTTTTATTCTTGACAGCGGTGATAAGCTTTTCGGAATAACATTGCCCTTTGGCTTTGACATGGGCGTTGCAGGTGCGGCAATAGCTACTGTTATCGGTAATATCATTTCTGTTGTTTATTTCTTAGTATATTTTTTGAGAGGAAAAAGTATTCTCAGTATTACTCCTAAAAGATTTACTGTTAAAAACGGAATTGCAAAGGGAGTTATTAATGTAGGACTGCCTGCAAGTCTCAACAATTTGCTTATGAGCATAAGCAATATCATTGTAAATATCGTTCTTGTAAAATACGGTGATAATGCAGTTGCCGCAATGGGCGTTGCAATGAAAGCAAATATGCTTGTTATGATGCTGCAAATCGGTCTCGGTCAGGGCGTTCAGCCGCTTATCGGCTACTGCTACGGTGCTAAAAATTATAAGAGAATGAAAAATGTTCTCGGCTTTAGTATTATGTGCAATATGATTGTAGGTACGGCAATGATGCTTTTCTATATTGTATTCAGAGAAAACGTTATCGGTATGTTTATTAATGACAGAGAGGTTATAGATTTGGGCGTAAAAATGCTGACGGCATTAATGAGTCCCGGTCCTGTTGTTGGTATTATGTTTGTTTTGAACTTTGCTTTTCAGGGAATGGGGAAGGGCGTTCAGTCGCTTGTACTTTCAGTCGGAAGACAGGGACTTATCTATATTCCGTTGCTTTTTATACTTAACAAAGCAGTCGGTCTCAATGGAATTATCTGGGCACAGGCAACAGCCGATTTTTGCTGTGTTGTTATGAGTGTTGTGATGTTTGTCTTTGTTTATAAGGATATTAAGAAACAGAGTAGTTTACAGACGAGGTATTAATATGACCCTGCAGGAAATAATTGATTCATGTGAAAATATAGCTTTTTTTGGCGGTGCAGGCGTTTCCACCGAAAGCGGAATACCTGATTTCCGTTCTGTTGACGGGCTTTATAATCAAAGGTATGATTATCCTCCTGAAGAGATTTTGTCACATACATTCTTTGAAAATCATACTCTGGAATTTTTCGATTTCTACAGAGATAAAATGCTTTGTCTTGATGCCAAGCCGAATTCTGCACACTTAAAGCTTGCTGAATTAGAGAATAAGGGCAAGCTGTCGGCAGTGATAACGCAGAATATCGACGGACTTCACCAAAAGGCAGGCAGTAAAAATGTATATGAGCTTCACGGCTCTGTTTTGCGTAATTACTGCACACGTTGTCATAAATTCTTTGATGCAGAGTATATATTGAATTCAAAAGGAATACCGAAATGTGATGACTGCGGCGGTATAATAAAGCCGGATGTAGTCCTTTATGAAGAGGGACTTGATAATGACACTGTTAACGGTGCAGTAAACGCTATTATGAATGCGGATTGCCTTATTGTTGCGGGGACAAGCCTAACCGTTTATCCTGCAGCAGGATTTATACGATATTTCGACGGCAAGTATTTTGTGCTGATAAATCGTGATGCTACATCTATGGACGGCAAAGCCGACCTTGTTATACGTGAAAAGGTGGGCGAGGTCCTTTCAAAAATAAGGGCTTGAGCCTAAAAATAATAAGCGCCCCCAAGTTTGCTTTAGCTTTTGGGGGTGCATTTTATTTGCTGTATTTATTTGCGTGTTTTTTTTAGCGCCTCAAAGGTTTCGTCGCTTATATCGTGCTCCATTTTACAGGCATCTTCTGCCGCTGTTTTCTCATTCACACCCAGACGAATTAAAAATTCCGTAAGAGTTGTATGACGTTCATATATTTTTTAGCAACCTCAAGTCCGGCATCGGTAAGAAATAAATATCCTTCGGAGTCGGAGGTAACATATCCTCCGTTTTTCAATATTCCCATTGCTCTGCTTACGCTTGGCTTGGAAAAAACCATATATTCACCTACGTCTATTGAGCGTACATATCTGTTTTTTTGTGATAAGATATATATTGTTTCCAAATACATTTCGCCTGATTCCTGCAGATGCTTGTTCTGTTTTTTTCCTTGCATTTCTTGAGGGATGCGGATATATGGCACGTATTGCTTTTGTGCTTGACTGTATATTCAGAAAATTCGGTCTTTCGGGTAAATCCTTTATTCCTATGCTTATAGGCACAGGCTGTGGTGTTCCCGGAATTATGGCGTCACGAACAATTGAAAATGAGCATGACCGCCGGGTATTAATTTGTCAAGGATTACTATATACGGTGTTCTTATTCAATTACACCTGTTTTCTTTAGAAATTCAACCATTTTATCGGGCCATTCCTCTGCCTCTTCGCCTTCACCTAAGGCAAATCCGTGTCGGTTGCCGGGGTATATATGCATCTCACAGGGAACACCGTTTTTCTCAAGAATAGGCTTAACCTCAACACAGTTGGTTTTCGGCGGAACAGTGGTATCATTTTCCATAGAAAACATAAAAACAGGAGGATAATCCTCATTTATCAGATTATGAACACAGAGCCTTTTGCTTTCCTCCTCTGTATAGTTATCTCCTAAGAATATCATATCACAGGTTATGTTGAAGCTTTTGCATTTTAAATCCATCATACCATAGCCACTGACGATTGCATTAGGCTTACCGTCTATGTAGCTCAAATCGCCTGACATTTCGTTTATCTCATCATAAACGCCATTTACACTCATTGCGAGATGACCGCCTGCGGAATATCCCAGAGCAATAATTTGTTCGGGGATGATTCCCCAATCATCCGCATTCTTACGCATAAGCTGTATAGCTCTTATCATATCAAGCTGCATACAGGGATAGCGTGACGGTGAAACTCTGTACGAAAGCACTATTGCGTGAAAGCCCATTTCGTTAAGCTTTTTTGCCGTCCTAAAGCCCTCATTTTCCATTGACACATAGAGATATGCTCCGCCGGGAATTACAAGAACAGCCGGAGCTTTTTTATCTTTCAGCAGAAATGGAACTATAAATGGCTCATCTACGCCGTTATTAAGAGGAATTTCATCAGATTTCCAAAGCGGTATGCTTCGTTCGTCATTACTGTCAATGATGACATTTTTACCGTTTAAAAAATCTACCATACCTGAAATTGTGCCCTTTAATCCCTCAGGTACAATTTTCATAAGAGTTTTGAATTTAAAGGGCATCAACCATTTGAAAACATCATTTATCTGCTTGACGGAAATATATCTGTCAAGCATACGTGACGATAACTCATATTTTTTCGCATCCTTAAATCTGTTTTCCATAGTAAGCATAATAGTACCTCTTTTTAGTTTAATTCCTTATTTTCTTTTGCTTTGATTTTCTGTATGCGGCAGGAGTTATTCCCAGATAGTCCTTAAATATTCTGTTGAAATGACTTAGACTTGCATAGCCTAAAACATTTGAAATCTCAATAATAGGCGTGTCTGTGTTTTTCAGCAAATCACAAGCCTTGTTCATTTTTATACTTTTGAGATATTCAACAACTGTTTTACCTGTGTATTTTTTGAAATGCTCGATAACAACAGGAGGAGAAAAGCCTGCAAGCTGATAAACATCATTTGCAGAGCAACCGCAGTATTTCGGTGAATGAATTTTATCGAGTACATCTGTAAACCATTTTGGACAGTCAAGGTCCGAAGAAATCATATTTTTATAGAGAATACATACTGCCTCCACAATCATTTCACAAATCAGCACACGGAATTTTTCGTCGGAATTAAAATAAAGCAGGCTGATTCTTTCGGCAACCTTGATGAAGTATTCAAGCTCGCTTACAGATAAATTTGTTACAGTTTGGGCGTTTTCGGTAAGCTCATCAAGGGATATATCAATAGCATTACAGATTTTTTCAAGCTTTTCGGGAGTTACGCTGATATTTATATGAGTGCATTTTTTTGATTTTGATGAAACAATCATATGTCTGTCGTTAGGCTGAATTAATTGAAGAGTGCCCTTGTGGAGCTTTTTGTGTTCTGAGTTTATTTCGTGGACAGCCTCACCTGACGTTACGATAAAAAATTCATAAAAATTGTGACAATGCAGTGAAGTGGCTTCAGAACTCCACCAGTGGCAGGCAACGCCATATCTGTTTAGCGATTTATTGTTACGATAATCTACTAAAATCACTAAATTATCATCTCTATCTTTTTTATTTATGTTCAAATTGCACACAACCCCCGAAAGTATCTCTACAACTAAATATTATAATTTCAATTATAATTTTGTCAACGATATACAGAAATCTTAAAAAAATCACCTATTTTACTTAAATTATAGCAAGAATTACGCTATAATATATTATAAAATGAAATCAGGATAGTTGATTTTGAAAGAGGTGATATTTATACTGCTTCATCATCATATACCAAAGGATAGGGAGGGAACGTATTATACGATACCCTTTGATGTGCCTAGCAATGTAGAAAAAATTACAGTCAGCTATGATTATTTCCAAAAGGGTAAAGGCGTCCTTACAGACATAAAGCCGTCAAACACAGTCGATATTGGAATTGAGGATGAAAGCGGTAATTTTATTGGCTGGTCGGGAAGTGCTCATAAGTCAATCAGCGTTGGAGAGTACGATTCTTCGCCCGGATATTTATGTCAGCATATTAGGGAAGGAAAATGGAAAATTCTCGTAGGTGCATATCACGTAATGCCTCAGGGCGTTGACGTTACATATAGTATTGATTTTAAATTCAAAGAAGAAAGACTGCTTTTCGGTGATTTGCATATTCACACAACTGCGTCAGACGGAAAGCTAAGCGCTTATGAGGTAGGAGCTATTGCCAAAAGCATAGGTCTTGATTTTGTTGCCCTTGCAAATCACAACAATTATTCAGAGAATTTATTTCTGCCTCATATCGATGGCTTGACTTTTGTTCCTGCTGTGGAGTGGACTCACTACAAGGGACATATGAATTTCTTTGGAGTGATAAATCCCTTTG
>JBJFGE010000013.1:0-20054 GCA_051892435.1 Eubacterium sp. | reverse complement strand
CAATAATAAAAAGCAGATTCCCAAAAGGGTATCTGCTTTTTATGGTCGGAGTGACAAGACTTCTAATGAGTCTAGCCTTCTACGAAACAGTCCCCCGGACTGTTTCTCCCAAATCCTTTGCTCATTTCATTCGCAGAATTTGGATAAGCCTGCCGCAAGTTCAAGTCTCGTATAATTCTAATAATAAAAAGCAGATTCCCAAAAGGGTATCTGCTTTTTATGGTCGGAGTGACAAGACTTGAACTTGCGGCCCCCAGACCCCCAGTCTGGTGCGCTACCACCTGCGCTACACCCCGATGGTATATCTTAATTTTTCAAAAATATCAAGCTGCATTGTATGCCGTTGTAGGAATAATCCTATCACTTTTTCAATAAAAAGTCAATACGACATTAACAGATATTTTAACTATCACAACAACATTACAGATAAAAATATTTTTTCAAGCTTTATCCGGGATAAAAATATCCCCTACGGTAGTTTTCCTATCCTACCATAGGGGCTTTTGCTTTATCAGTTAAGAGGTGAGCTTTCCGGCTCATTATTATTTGGGTTAGCAATTTTAACTGTATCCTTGTTAAGCTTGATTATCGGAATAAGAAGTCCGGGCATACCTGTAAATGATGCAGATGTGCTGACAATCTGTCTTATAAACGGGAACAGCTGGTCAAAGGAATTAACATGAATATCAGGCTTTTGGTCTGTTTCGCCATATACAAATTCGGCAACTGCCTCAATTCTGATTTCAAATGGATTTTGGTCTGCGTCTGAAATTCTAAGCTCAAGAAATCCAACACATTTATTTTCCGTATCCATATAATTCATATTATATTTTACCTGATTTTGAAGTTTAAGCTGAGTTCCCGGCTTAACCTTATTTTCAATTTCAAGTCTGTTTACCTTATATCCTTTAAGCTCTATCATTTTTATCTCTCCTAATCAGTCATTAATAACTTTAACATTATTGAATTTGAAATCCTCAACATTTTCCGAGACGCTGTGGCCGTCGAAGCGAACAAGCTGAAGATTTTCAACATTTTCAGCATCAATAGCATGCTTATAGCTGTCACAAGGATTTCCCCAACGTGTTTTTGTCTTTTCAATAGTTACGTTCTTTGCGTATCTTATGAAGAAGGCAGAATTGTCATAGCTTTCAACACCCCAATCAAGACACGGTCTTAAATCGTAAAGACCGCACTGCCATTTGCTCGTTTTAGTCATCTCAATTTGGCAATTCTCAAATGTGATATCCTCAATGATGTTATCGGCATTACCATGGATAAGAACACCGTTTTCACCCTTTGCGGTAACATTGAAGAAGCGAACATTTTTAATTGTACCGCTCTTTGTGTTTTCGTCACGATTGAAGGTGGTTATAACAATAGGCTCTGCCGTGCCCCACCAGTCAGGACAAAAGCGTCTCGTTTCAATAATAATGTTAGAATATGTAACATTTTCAACGCATCCGCCGTCACGAATTTGGATTGACAGTCCTCTGTTTGAACGGCTGATAACGCAGTTTGAAACAATTACGTTTTTAAAATCGCCAACACCCTCAGTACCGATTTTAATTGCCGCAGACGTAGAAACAAGAGTACATCCGTCAATAACAATATTTTCACATGGTCCGTATTCGCTGTTGCCCTTTGATGCCTTCAGGCAGATGCAGTCGTCAGCACAGGTAACGTGACAGCCTAAAATTCTTACATTTGAGCAATGGTCAGGGTCGATACCGTCGCTGTTTGCTACATCAAGGTCGTTGAGAATTCTGATTTTGTCAATCAAAACATCGTCACAGCCTGCAGGATGAAGAGTCCAAAAAGGAGCATCAATAACAGTAAAATCTCTAAATGTAATATGATTACTTTTTTCCACATACATTACAGTCGGTCTCGGGTAAAAATCTCCTGTAACATAGTATTGATCCTTTCTTTGAACGAAAGCGTGACCGTTGGCATCAATGGTTCCCTCACCGCTTATTGTACAGTGGTCAGCCTCGTATGCATAGATAAAAACAAAGCTGGGCTTACCTGTAACAGGATTACCTATCAAAGCAGTTTTCGGATCATTTATCAGCTTGTTAGGTCTGATGTATCCGTCAATATTGTCTGTTGCCTTTATGGTTGCACCCTTTTGAATGTGAAGGTCAACATTTTTTCTCAGTCGGATGGAATCTGAATAAAACACATATCCGCTCGGAAGCACAACCTGTCCTCCGCCGTTTTTAGCACAGTCATCAATGGCGTGCTGGATTGAAAAAGCGTCGTTTGTCTTTCCGTCACCCTTTGCACCGTAGTGCATAACATTATAAATTTTCATATGAAATACCTCATAATTTATTTCTGTCTTATGATATCACAAATTAAAATTATTTACAATAAGTATTATAAATATAGATGATTTAGATTGAAAAAACAAACGCCTTATGATATGATATAATTTGTAATAAATATGTTTAAGAATGGAGAGTTTTTATGAAAAAAAGTTTATCGTTTTTGCTTTCGGTCATTATTGTGATTAGCTCCTGCCTTTGCTTTACAGCTAATGCCTTTGCCACTGATTACAAAGAAATCAAAGTCAGCATCGCTAACGGCAGCGACGCTAAAGAGGCTGTACAGGAAGCACTTAACGTCAACAGATATGACAGCAGTCAACCAATTAAGGTAATCATTCCGGCAGGTTCTTATAAATTAAGCGACCACTTTATTATTTATTCAAACACATATCTTGAATGTACCGGCGCAACCTTTACTAAAACCTATAATAGCGGAACTATGCTTGCTATCGGTCTTACTACAACCCCTGCAACAGGCGATTCCTATTACCACGACATCACCATCAACGGCGGTACATTTGATGCAGATGGAAAATCAGGTAAAAAGACAGGCAGTATTCTTAAATTTTCTCACGCAGGAAATGTAACAATATCAAACGTCAGCTTTAAAAACTGCTGTAATGCCCATCACATCGGCTTTGCAGGCTGTTCTAATGTTTTGATTACAGGATGTACATTTGAGGGTCACTATTCAACCTCATCAAATGCAGATAACAATATGGAGGCTGTTCAGCTTGATATTCTTGAGAAGTCTCACTTCCCTGACCAAGCCTCTGCAAGCTATGATGGCACAATGAGCAGTAACGTAACCGTAACAGGCTGTACCTTTAACAACGTAAACCGTGGCATCGGCTCTCACAGTGCTTTCAGCGGTAAATATATTGATAACGTAACAATTACTGATAACACCTTCACCAATGTTACAGGCTACGCAGTTATCACATCTAACTACAGAAATGTAAATATTTCTTCAAATGTTATGACTAACTGCGGTTCAGGTATATATTACAGAAGCACAATTCCCGAGTATGCAAACCTGTATGCTACAGGCAATACCCCTCAGACAGACCCGGGTTCTATTATAACAAACAACACCATCAGCATTTCCGATATGGGAGATAAGAATTATACTCAGTTCCCTTACGGTGTCAGAGTTTACGGTGAAAGCCTTAATGAAGATGTAAAAATCAACGGCGGTACACTTAAAGCCGGCGATTACAGAGTACAGAATGTTACAGTAAGCAACAACAGCATCACCGCAAATTGCTGTGCAAACGGTATCTGGTTTGTTGGTGCAAACAATAATTCTGCTACAGGAAACACAGTAACCTATACAACAGGAAAATCATCAAGCAAAAAATGCTTCCCTATCAGAGTCGAATCCGCTCAGAACATTGATGTTTCAAACAATACCTTTAAGGCAAATTCCGTTTCATACGTTGAAAACGGTATTATTACTGATAAGTCAAAGAATATTAATATCAGCTACAACAACGTATCCGGTGCTATGAAAAACGGAATTAACATCAGCACAAAATCACAGGCCGTGCTTACAGGAAATACCGTTACAAATAACAAAGAAAACGGAATTTTGTGCTACGATAATTCCAAGATTACAACAAACGGTAATATCGTTAAAAACAATAAAAAACACGGCATCTTCATTGTAAACAGTGCTACTGCAAGCTCTCTGAACAATGATACTGTTCAGTCAAACAAAAAGTACGGAATCGCTCTTCAAAATTCAACTGCAAAGTTAAAAAATGAAAAAGCATTAAAGAATTCACAGTACGGCATTTATCTTACTCAGAAATCCTCTGCCTCAATGAACAACTGTACCGCTTCATCAAACAGCAAAGAGGGTATCTACGTAACCCAAAACTCTAAAGCAACAATCAGCTCAGGCACGGTTGCATCCAACAAAGGAAACGGTATTTACTTTACCAACAACGCCAAAGGCTCTGTTAAAAACACTAAGGTTCAGAAGAACAGTAAAAAAGGTATTTACCTTACAAAAAAGGTTGGAAAAATAACCCTTAGCGGTATTAAATACAGCGGAAACAAGGGCGGTAAATTACAGAAATAAGCATAATAAAAAGGCTTGCAACAAATAAAATGTTGCAAGCCTAAAATTTCGCAAAAATTCAACTGTATTTTCACTAATGCGAAGGTTTTCATTTCTTTCGTGTTGCAAAAAGCAAAACGAAGATACGTTTGCGACCGCTTACAGTGCGAGATAAAAGAGAAATAAGGATTGGCTGTGTTCAAAATTTTAGAATGGCTTTAGCAATGAATAAAATTTTGGGTATCGCACTGTAGGTTACAAATCAGAGGGAGGCATAATATTTATTACAGCGTTAACACCGCTATAAGCCTTAATTTATTAATACTTCTTGAGCTGGTCCTCACTGAAATCCTCAAGGAACTCATCATAGGTGCCCATACGGTCGAGAATTTTATCGCCTGAAATTTCAATAATTCTGTCAGCTACAGTCTGCACGAACTGATGGTCGTGAGAAGTGAAAAGTATTGTTTCGGGATATCTGATAAGACCGTTGTTAAGAGCTGTAATTGATTCAAGGTCAAGGTGGTTGGTAGGCTCATCAAGGATAAGCACATTTGCCCCTGAAAGCATCATTTTACAAAGCATACAACGTACTCTTTCACCACCGGAAAGAACGTTAGCTTTTTTAAGTGCCTCTTCACCTGAGAACAGCATTCTTCCCAACCAACCTCTGATATCTGCCTCAAGAGTATATGAGGTATACTGTCTGAGCCAATCAACAAGTGTTAGGTCAACTCCGTCAAAATATTCACTGTTGTCGCTTGGGAAATAGCTCTGAGTAGTAGTTACTCCCCACTTGAATGAGCCCTCATCAGGCTCAAGCTCGCCCATAATAATTTTGAAAAGAGTTGTTTTTGCCACAACATCTGAGCCGACAAATGCAACCTTTTCTCTGGGGTGGATAACAAATGAAATATCGTCAAGCACCTTTCTGTCACCGATTGTTTTGGTCAGGTGGTCAACACGAAGCAGGTCGTTTCCGCATTCTCTGTCAGGCTTAAAGTCAACATATGGGAAACGTCTGCTTGAAACGGGCATATCAATCATTTCAAGGGCATCAAGCTGCTTCTTTCGGCTTGTTGCCTGCTTTGATTTAGCGGCATTTGCAGAGAAACGCTGAATAAATTCCTGCAATTCCTTGATTTTCTGCTCATTTTTCTTGTTCTGGTCTCTTGCCTGTCTCTGACGCATCTGTGTGTATTCATACCAGAAATCATAGTTACCTGTGTAAAGCTGAATCTTACCGAAGTCAACATCGCATATATGAGTGCAGACCTTGTTAAGAAAATGTCTGTCGTGAGATACAACGATAACGGTATTTTCAAAATCCATAAGGAAATTTTCAAGCCAGCGGATAGCGGAAAGGTCAAGGTGGTTGGTAGGCTCGTCAAGAAGAAGAATATCAGGATTGCCGAAAAGGGCCTGTGCGAGAAGCACCTTTACCTTTAAGTCTGATGGAAGCTCTGCCATCTGCATATAGTGATATTCGTCAGGAACGCCTAATTTGTTAAGCATAAAAGCGGCATCGGACTCGGCATTCCAGCCGTCCATATCGGCAAACTCTGCCTCAAGCTCACCTGCTTTTATACCGTCCTCCTCGGAAAAGTCCTCTTTCATATAAAGGGCATCCTTTTCCTCCATAACCTCAATAAGTCTCGGATTACCCATAAGGACTGTTCTGATTACCTCGTATTCGTCATATGCAAAATGGTCCTGCTTTAAAACCGAAAGTCTTTCGCCCGGAGTAATGAAAACCTCACCCTTTTGCGGGTCAAGCTCACCTGAAAGGACCTTTAAAAATGTAGATTTACCTGCGCCGTTTGCGCCTATGATACCATAGCAGTTTCCCGGGGAAAAGGTAACGTTTACTCTTTCAAAAAGAACACGTCCGCCAAACTGCACTGTTACATTATTAGCCTGAATCATTATGTCGCCTCCTAAATTTGTCTGATATATAATACTACATATGTATAATAAAAACAAGCAAAAATTGTGTATTTTTCATTGAGTGATTGCAACAAACTTTAGTAGGGGCTTGCAGTGCAAGCCCGTTTTAAGCGGGCGACCACTGGTCGCCCCTACGGAAGCTTGCCGTAAAAACAAGTATTAAATAATCATTACTGTTGATTTTGATTATAATTTAAAGTATAATATATTAAATATGGGTTACCCAAAGCAGTGGGAGGAAAAAATATGGATATTAAAATTTCGCCGTCAATGCTGGCATCTGATTATGCAAATTTGGAAAGAGAGCTAAAGAAATGCTCTGACGGTGGTGCAGAGTTAATTCACCTTGACGTAATGGACGGCCATTTTGTACCGAATATTTCAATCGGTGCTCCCGTTATTGCAGCTATGAAAAAGGTGTGCAACGTTCCCTTTGATGTTCATTTGATGATTTCCGACCCTTATTTTTATGCAGACGATTTTATCAAGGCAGGGGCAGATATTGTTTGCTTCCATATCGAATGTGAGTCTGATATTGACAAAACTATTGATAAGATAATAGCAGGCGGATGCAAGGCGGCACTTGCCGTCAAGCCGAACACTCCTATTGAAACGGTTTATCCTTATCTTGACAGGCTTTCAATGGTGCTGGTTATGACAGTTGAGCCGGGCTTTGGCGGTCAGAGCTTTATGGAAAGCACTATGCCGAAAATTAAGACCTTACGTGAAAAATGCCCGGATATTGACATTGAGGTTGACGGCGGTATAAACTATGAAACAGTTAAAATTGCAGGACAGGCAGGGGCAAATGTTTTTGTTGCCGGCTCAGCCGTATTTAACAGTGAAAATCCTGCCGAAGCAATCAATATTCTTAAAGAAAATGCAAAAGTATAAAGCGGTGGTTTTATGAGAAAAAAACGCTTTTACAATAACAAAAAACGAAATACCAAATGGACAGAGCCTGTTAAGGGAAGGAAAATTGATTTTGCTGACAAATATATTGACGCAGGCACAGGCTCAGACAAATTTGACAGCAAAAGACCTAAAAAAAGAAAAAAGATAATTACTGCTGAAAAGACAGGTAAGCTTTTAAAAAATGTCATTGTGGTTCTGCTGTGCTTCTGTGTAGTCAGTGTAGGATATACAATTATGGATTTGTATATGGAAAGAAACGCAATGCCCGAAAACGACAGCGACTCACAGGTTGAAACAAACATAGGAAATCTCTCGTTGAATATCAAGAGCCGAGTAGTTCCGTCCCTTTCTCTTGACGGAGGAGTAATGCTTGACGCAGTAATTACAGACACCCAAAATCAAGGCTATTCCTCGGTTACATTTGATTTAAAGCGAGACGATGGCACAATAGGCTATGAAAGCAAATTGGCAACTATCGACGCCTATGGAGCAATATCCTCTGCGTCAACAGACTTAATGGGCTCAGTGGAAAAGCTCCTTGAAAGCGATTTGCTGCCTATTGCACGAATATCCTGCTACAAGGATAATATTGCTCCTGTTGCAGATTTAACTGCGGCAGTAACAAACGGTGCAACCATCTACAAGGATTCAGACGGAAACACTTATTTAAATCCTGACAGCGAAACCACATATAATTATATCAAGGGTATCATTGAAGAGGCGAAGGGAATGGGAATAACCATATTTGTCCTTGACAATACTGAGCTTCCCGATGATGTCAGCACAAGCTACAATGACAGCTTTGCAAATCTTACAAAAAAGCTGTATGCCGATTTCGGCGATGAGATAAAGCTGCTTATGGCAGTTGATGTTGACGCTGTTTGCGATACTGTAAATCCGGGTAAAGACAATGACTCTGAGGAAAACGAGGAAGTCAAGTCCGACGGAGACATTCAATACGTCCAAAGTGACGAAGAATTTGAGAAAGAGCTATCACAGAAAATTCAAAGAAACGCAGGTACAAACGCAGTTTATTATATAACAACTAATCGTGAAGATGATTTAAAAAATTATCTTTACGGCAAGGATACCGCAAATTATATTATTTCTGTAGAAAACGATACGTAATTCTGAGAAAAGGCTGTGGATAATTATGAAAAAGAATATTCCTCTTTTACTCGCAATGATAATTTCGCTTAGTACATTATTGGCGGCTGTGCCTGCTTTTTCGGCAGAAACGGTGCCTACGCTTAAATCAATAAGCTTTGAAAATGCTGAAATTGACGGCACATTTTCCTCCGACGTTACAGGCTATACCGTAACTCTTGCAGACAACAGCAAAACTCCTGAGCTCAAAAGCTACGATATTGAAGGTGACGGAGAATTGCTTGTTACCTACTCATATGACGAATCAGGAACGCAAACAGGAATTGTTGCTACCCTTGATTTTGAAAACGGCAGTATGATTTACACCTTTGCTTATTCAAATCCTGTCACAGCACCTATAAGCTCCGATAATTTTTTAAAGGATATCTACTGCAACTGCGGTGAAATATCACCTGCCGTAAATAATGAGGAGCAGAAATATACGCTTTATATCCCAAAGGATTTAACAGAGCTTACAATCACTCCCGTAACAAGCGACACAAATGCCACCTGCCCTCCGCTTAAATTAAGCTTGACCGAGGAGCAAACTCCGGAGATTACATTAAAATGTACAGCCTCCGACGGTAGCGAAAGAGATTATTTTGTTAGAATTGAGCGAGTTGACAAAACTACCGAGCAGGTTAAAAAAGAAATGTCACAGGAGGGATATACTACCTTTGTAGAGGAAACAAGGGTATATGAAAATCCTGAATTTTTAGTAGCTGCTGTATGTGTAGCAATAGGTCTGCTTGTGATAATAATTCTTCGCAAAGTGATAATCAGAATTGCTGCAAACCCTTATGACAAAAACGAAAAGCCTTTTTATAAGGAAAATAAATAATTAATACCATTACTGTTTATTCAGAGGAAGGAGATAGATATTTTGAATATTGAAGAAAAAACCATCGAAGAAACAGCACAGGAAATTTTATCTCTCCTCCGAAGTAAAAAGTACATTGAAATAAAAAGAGAATTCGAGGAAATCAACCCCACAGACATTGCCGCAATTTTTGAGGAATTCAGCGAGGAGCAGAGAATCTTGCTTTTCAGACTTCTTCCAAAGGAAGAGGCGGCAGATACCTTTGTTGAGCTTGATACCGAAACCCAAGAGGCTATGATTACAGCCTTTTCGGATACAGAGCTTCGAGAGGTTATCGACGAGCTTTACCTTGACGATACTGTTGATATCATTGAGGAAATGCCTGCAACAATCGTCAAGCGTATCCTTAAAAATACTGATTCACAGACAAGAGCATCTATTAACACTCTGCTGAAATATCCTGAGGACAGTGCAGGCTCAATTATGACCCCTGAGTTTGTTGACCTCAAGGTAAATTCAACGGTTGAGGATGCATTTAAGAGAATCAGACGCACAGGTGTTGACAAGGAAACTATTTACACCTGCTATGTTACAGACAGTTCAAGACATCTTATCGGTGTTACTACTGTTAAAGAGCTTCTTCTCCATGATTATGACGATATAATTCAGGAATTTATGGAAACTAACGTGATTTACGTTAATACCCATGACGATAAGGAGGAGGCGGCAAGACTTTTCGGTAAATACGATTTTCTTGCACTTCCTGTTGTTGATATGGAGCAAAGGCTTGTGGGCATCATCACGGTAGACGATGCTATCGACGTTCTTGAGGAAGAGAACACCGAGGATATCCATAAGATGAACGCTATCGTAAGAACTACCGAAAAGCCTTATCTTAAAATCGGCGTTTTCGAAACCTGGAAATCAAGAATTCCCTGGCTGATGTTTCTTATGATCAGTGCTACCTTTACAGGTATGATTATCAATGCCTTTGAGGATAAGCTGTCAGCACTGATTATCCTAACATCATTTATCCCTATGCTTATGGGTACAGGCGGTAATTCAGGCGGTCAGGCAAGCTCAACTATTATCCGTGCCCTATCTCTTAACGAGGTTGATTTTAAAGATATTTTTAAAATCGTGTGGAAGGAGCTTAGAGTAGGCTTTGTTTGCGGTATTTCTCTGGCGGCAGTCAGCTTTATAAAGGTTTTGCTTGTTGATAAGCTGCTGCTTGGACAAGAGGACATAACATTTTTAGTTGACCTTGTTATCAGCCTTACTCTTGTTGTGGAAACAGTTTTTGCGAAGGCTGTTGGCTGTGTTCTTCCTATCATTGCAAAGAAGCTGAAATTTGACCCGGCTGTTATGGCTTCTCCGCTGATTACTACAATTACAGATGCCATTTCGCTTCTTATCTATTTCGGACTTGCAACAACAATTCTTCATATTTGATAAAACGTAAAAGCCTCTTGAAATTTTTTCAAGAGGCTTTGTATTATTCTTCTGTTTTTTTTATATTCTGCAATGTCCGATAGGTCGCAGTCAAGTATTCTGCATAGAGTATCAATGGTGTAGGTGTTTACGTTTCCGTTTTTTCTCAGTCTGTCAAGAGCTGTCCCGTGCTGATTGAGAATTCCTTTATTAGCTTGTACTGAGAAATATTTTTAAAGTATTGCATTATACATATATGCGGTGTATACTGAAATCAGATAAGGTGATTTCGGTGGTTAAATAATTTTAAATTCCATTAATATATTACATAAAGAGGGTAATTTTATGAAAAAATTAATTAGTATATTTATGTCAGTAGCAATGCTTTTAACAATTACAACAGGATTGACCTTTACTGCAAGTGCAGACACATTGAAAAGCGGAGATTATACGTATGAGCTTCTTGCTGACGGCACTGCTCAAATTACAAAATACGAAGGAGCTCAGGCAAATATTGAGATTCCTTCAGTAATTGACGGAAAGACTGTTACAAGTATAGGAAACAGTGCTTTTGAAGATAACCGCACCCTGACAGAAGTAACCGTACCTGACAGTGTAAAGTCAATAGGAGACAGAGCTTTCTTCTATTGTTTCGGTCTGAAAAAAATAACCGTTTCAGATAAGGTGGAGTATATCGGAACAAACGCTTTCGGAAATACTGCTGACGAATGGTATATTGATTATTCACACAATATTGACGAGCCGGACCTTTACTACGGCGGTACAGCTTTACAATGGGCAAAGCTTGTAGATGGAAAAACTTCGCTCGGCCGGGGATTTTACATTCTTCACTGTGCAAAAGCATCAAAGCTTGATAATTTTAAAATTCGTCTTCAGGGAAACAAGGAAATAGTTATATACGGCTATTACGGTGATGCTTCTAATGTTGTAATTCCGTCAAAGGTTGAAGATTATAAGGTAACAGCCATTGTCGGCAGTGCTTTTTCATCAAAAAACAAGACTGTTAAAAAGATTACAATAGGAAGCAATGTTAAGAAGATAGACCCTGCCGCTTTCAATTTGTGTTCTACGCTTGAAAGCATTGTTGTATCAAAAAGCAATAATTATTTTTCTTCCTCAAACGGTGTTTTGTATAACAAGAAAAAGACAAAGCTTATTGCTTTCCCAAGTGCAAAAAAATGTTCTTCATACAAAATTCCTGCTACTGTTAAAGCAATATCCGAATATGCTTTTTACAACAGCTGTGGATTAAAGGCTATTACTGTTTCAAAGGATAACAAGTATTTTTCTGCATCAAACGGCGTTTTGTTCAATAAGAAAAAGACAGTCCTTGTGGCTTGTCCTTCGGGTAAAACAAGCAAGAGCTATACTGTTCCAAAATCTGTTAAGACTATTGACAGCTTTGCATTTGTAAACTGCAACTATCTTCAGACTGTTAAGCTGTCAAAGCAGGTAACATCAATAGAGCTAAACGGCTTTTATAACTGCAAGAAAATTAAGAATGTTTATTACGGCGGTTCAAAGTCAGATTGGAAAAAGATAGGCTACCATTATGTTGATGATAACGGAAAAACAAAAAAAGTAAAATACACTTCCTTAGCAACAGAATTGAATAATGCAAAGATTTACTATAACGCTAAGGTATAAAAGAAGTTAATACTATAAAAGCCGTAGAGGTGTTAATCACCTCCACGGCTTAATTTTTGCTTTATCTTATTGCGTCCTTCATTTCTTTGACGTATTTGTAAACCTCGTCGGGTGCGTTTTTGCCATACTTGGCAATGATTTTTACTATTGCCGAGCCCACAATTACACCGTCTGCAATTTTTGAATATTTCTTTGCCTGCTCGGGAGTGTTGATGCCGAAGCCTATAGCTGCAGGAACATCTGTTACTGCCTTAATATGCTTTGTTATTTCTTCAAGGTCTGTTGTGATTTCGCTTCTTGTACCTGTTACGCCCATAGAGGAAACAGTATAAACAAATCCTCTTGCATCTGACGCAATAGTTTTAATTCTGTTCTCACTTGTGGGAGCTATAAGGGAGATAACGTCAACTGAGTATTTATCTGCTACATTCTGAAGCTCCTCTTTTTCTTCATATGGAAGGTCGGGAATAATTACACCGCTTATTCCTGCCTTAACTGCTTTTTCAAGAAATCTGTCATATCCGTATTTGAAAAGCACATTGAGATATGTCATATAAACAAGGGGAATATCCACCTGCTTTGATATTCTTTCGGTGAGCTCAAAGACCTTGTCAGTAGTTGTGCCCTGTGAAAGAGCACGAAGGTTAGCCTCCTGAATAACAGGTCCCTCGGCAATGGGGTCGGAAAAAGGAATACCGATTTCGATTAAATCACAGCCTGCCTCTGCCATTTTTACCATAATTTTTTCACTTGTTTCTAAGTCAGGGTCTCCTGCCGTAACAAAGCCGATAAATGCTTTGCCGTTTTCAAATGCTTTTGAAATCTTATTCATGTAAATCAATCCCCCTGTATCTTGCTATTGCGGCAACGTCCTTGTCGCCACGTCCCGAAAGATTGCAGATAATTATATCGTCCTTGCTCATTTCGGGAGCAATCTTTATCAAATGAGCCACTGCGTGAGCGGATTCGATAGCACAGATAATGCCCTCGGTTTTTGCAATGTATTCAAATGCGTTTACTGCCTCGTCATCGGTAATTGCCACATATTCCGCTCTGCCGATATCGTGGAGATATGCATGCTCAGGGCCTACACCGGGATAGTCAAGTCCTGCACTGATTGAGTAAACAGGGGCAATCTGTCCGTATTCATTCTGACAGAAATATGACTTCATTCCGTGGAAAACGCCAAGCGTTCCCGTTGCAATAGTTGCGGCTGTTTCGCCTGTGTGGGTTCCTCTGCCTGCGGCTTCGCAGCCGATAAGTCTAACGTCTTTATCATTTATAAAATTATAGAACATACCCATTGCGTTTGAGCCACCGCCTACACAAGCCATGACGGCAGTAGGAAGCTTACCCTCAAGCTCCAGTATCTGCTGTCTTGCCTCCTTTGAGATTACGGATTGAAAATCACGAACAATCATTGGATAGGGGTGAGGGCCCATAACAGAGCCGAGAACGTAAAATGTGTCGTCAACTCGTGAAACCCATTCTCTCATTGCCTCGTTTACAGCGTCCTTTAAGGTCATTGTTCCCGTTGTAACAGGATGAACCTTTGCACCCAAAAGCTCCATTCTGTAAACATTAAGAGCCTGACGGTCTGTGTCCTCCTTGCCCATAAAGATTTCACATTCCATATTCATAAGAGCCGCCGCAGTAGCAGTTGCAACACCGTGCTGACCTGCACCTGTTTCCGCAATAACTCTTGTTTTGCCCATTTTCTTTGCAAGGAGACATTGACCGAGAACATTATTTATCTTGTGACTTCCTGTGTGGTTCAGGTCCTCACGCTTAAAATAAATCTTTGCTCCGCCTAAATCCTTTGTCATTTTCTCTGCATAGTAGAGAAGTGACGGTCTGCCTGCATATTCATTGAAAAGTGTTTCAAGCTCTTTGTTAAACTCAGGGTCGTTTTTATATTTTTCGTATTCATTTTCAAGGTTGATGATTTCGTTCATCAGCGTTTCGGGGATATATTGTCCTCCGTGAATTCCGTATCTGCCTTTACTCATTTTTTGTACACTCCATAATTTCTTTTATTTTATTATAATCCTTAGCTCCCTCTGTTTCAACAGAAGATGACAAATCAATGCAATAAGGATTTATGCTTTTTATTGCAAGGGGTATGTTGTCCTTGTTAAGTCCTCCTGCGAGGAAAAAGGGCTTATCTGTTTTCGGTATTTTGCTCCAGTCAAATGCGGTGCCTGTTCCCGTGCCCGAGTCGAATAGATAATAGTCTACATCATAATTATTAATTTTGTCAAAATCATCAGGCTTGAAATATTTTATTACCGTGCTGTTTATCTGATTGCAAAAATCAGGACTTTCATTTCCGTGAAGCTGAACAGCATCAATAATTTTTTCGTCTAAAAATTTGTTAATGCTTTCTATACTGTCGTTTACGAAAACGCCCACAGCCTTTATTTCGGGAGAAAGCAGGGATTTTAAATGCTTTGCTGTATCAAAATCAATGCTTCTGCGAAAGCCCGATGTTAGAATAAAGCCGATGTAGTCAGGCTTTAGCTCATTGACGTATGCTATATCCTCGTCACGTCTTAGTCCGCAGATTTTAATTCTCGCCATATAAAAGCTCCTTTATTTTCTGCTTTTTATCCTTTGCCCTCATTAGAGTCTCTCCGATTAAAACTGCGTTTGTTCCGTTTTCCATAAGTGCCTTTACATCATCGTGATTTTTTATTCCGCTTTCGGAAACAAAGATAACATCATCGGGTATCATTTTTCTGTATTTTGAAGAATTATTTACATCAACGGAAAAATCCTTTAAGTTTCGATTGTTTACGCCGATTATTCTTGCTCCTGCCGTTAATGCAGATTTTACCTCGTCCTCGTTATGAGCCTCCACAAGAGCAGACATTCCCAAGCTATCGGCAATTTCGATGTATCGTTTTATTGTATCTGTATCAAGAATTGCACAGATTAAAAGAACTGCCTTCGCACCTAATACCTTTGCCTCGTAAATCTGATATTCGTTTACGGTAAAGTCTTTTCTTAAAACAGGGATTGAAACGCTTTTGCTAACCTCTTTTAAGTATTCATCACTGCCTAAAAACCATTTTGGCTCAGTCAGACAGCTTATACAGCTTGCTCCCGCATTTTCATATTCCTTGGCAATTTCAAGATATGGGAAGTCCTCAGCAATAATTCCCTTTGATGGAGACGCCTTTTTAATCTCGCAGATAAAGGAAAGTGTATCACCCTTTAGTGCCTTTTCAAATTCAAAGTCGCCCTTTTGCATTGAAAGTGCCTGTGCCTTTATTTCATCAAGGGGTTTTTCGGCAATTGTTTTTTCGTATCTCTGCCGAGTGTTTTCGGCTATTGTGTTAAGAATATCGGACATAGCTTTTACCTTACTGATTTGTTGTTTTGATAAATCCCTGCAAAATTTCATAGCCCTTGCCGGATGCCATTACCTCTTCAGCCTCTTTTACGGCATCTTTAAGATTTATACCATCCTTTGCAACGTAGATGCAAGCACCTGCGTTAAGGGCAACAGCATTTTTCTGTGCCTGAGTTCCGCCACCCTTTAAAACTGCTTCGGTAATTTTTGCGTTTTCCTCAGGTGTACCGCCTAAAAGGTCTGCCTTTGTAACTCTCTCGTATCCGAAATCCTCAGGCTTAATAGTGTAGTAGGTTATGCTTTCGCCTCGTATTTCAGCAACCTTTGTTTCTGCACAGGCACTGATTTCGTCAAGTCCGTCTGTACCGTAAACAACCATTGCGTCGCTGATTTTAAGCTTAACAAGTGCCTTTGCAATTTTTTCAACATATTCCTCGCTGAAAACGCCTAATAACATTCTGTCAGCCTTGCCGGGATTGGTAAGAGGGCCGAGAATATTGAATATTGTTCTAATACCCATTTCCTTTCTCACAGGGCCAACATATTTCATTGCACTGTGATATTTTTGTGCGAAGAAGAAAACTATGTTATTTTCCTCAAGGGATTTTTTCATTATTTCAGGCTCGCAGTCGATTTTAACGCCAAGAGCCTCAAGGCAGTCGGCAGTACCGCATTTTGATGATGCGGCACGGTTGCCGTGCTTTGCGATAGTAACGCCTGCCGCTGCGGCAACAAGTCCCGATGTGGTGGAGATGTTAAAGGAGTTTGAGCCGTCACCGCCTGTGCCTACAATATCAAGGGCGTGGCGACCGATGTCAAACTGCATTGCCTTATTTCGCATACCCTCTGCCGCACCTGCGATTTCATCCTCTGTTTCGCCCTTCATTGCAAGGGCGGTTAAAAATGATGATATGAGTACCGGTGAAATGTCACCGCTCATAATTTCTTCTATTGCCTGCTTTGCTTCGTCAAATGTAAGGTCCTCTTTTGCAGAAACCTTTTTAAGTAATTCGTTTATCATAAGTCAATCCTCCAAAAAATTTTTAAGTATTTTTACTCCGTCGGGAGTCATTATTGATTCGGGATGAAATTGTACGCCGTATATGGGAAGCGTTTTGTGCTCCACTGCCATAATTTCACCGTCATCTGTTTTTGCCGTGATTTTAAGGCAGTCAGGCATAGTGCCCTCTATGGCGGCAAGGGAATGATATCTTGCAACCGCAATTTCCTCTCCCAAGCCTTTAAAAAGCTTTGAACTGCTGTCAATTTTACAGATGCTTTGCTTACCGTGCATTAACTGCTTTGCATAGCCTACTGTTGCACCAAAGGCTGTACATATTGACTGATGTCCTAAGCAAACACCTAAAATATTTGATGTGCCGCCAAGGCTTTTTGCAACGTCAATGCACACTCCTGCGTCCTCTGGTCTTTTAGGTCCGGGGGATAAAATTATGTGACTTGGTGCAAGAGCTTTTATTTCCTCAACTGTCATTTCGTCATTTCTTATCACCTTTATGTCGGGATTGATTTCTCCGATTAGCTGATAGAGATTGTATGAAAAGGAGTCGTAATTATCAATAAGTAAAATCATTTTTCCGCCTCCTGACTGATTTCAAGTGCTCGAACTACTGCCCTTGCCTTGTTAATACATTCCTGATGCTCCTTGGCAGGTACTGAGTCGGCTACTATTCCTGCACCCGAACGAACATAAACCTTGCCTTTTTTCTTGAATGCAATTCGTATTGCAATGCAGGTATCGAGATTTCCTGTCAAATCTATATAGCCGATTGCACCGCCGTAAATTCCGCGCTTATTATTTTCAAGCTCATTAATGATTTCCATTGCCCTGATTTTCGGTGCACCTGAAAGTGTGCCGGCGGGCAATACTGCATCAACAGCGTCAAGTGCTGTTTTGTCCTCTCTGATTTCACCCTTTACTGTTGAGCCTATGTGCATTACGTGGCTGAAACGGAGAATTTGATGATATTTGTCAACCTTAACTGTGCCGAATTTACTGATTTTGCCGATATCGTTTCTGCCAAGGTCAACAAGCATATTGTGCTCCGAAAGCTCCTTTGGGTCTTTCAAAAGTCCTTCCTCAAGGGCCTTATCCTCCTCAGGAGTTTTGCCTCTGGGTCTTGTGCCTGCAAGGGGATAGGTTGAAAGAGTTTTGCCGTCTAATTTAACAAGAGTTTCGGGTGATGCACCTGCAATTTCAATATCGTCTGATGAAAAATAGAACATATAGGGAGACGGGTTCAGCTTTCTTAACACCTCATAGGTGCTGAAAAGAGAGCCTTCCATTTCAGCCTCAAGCCTGTTTGAAAGAACCACCTGGAAAATGTCGCCCTCACGGATATATTCCTTTGCCCTTTCAACCATTTTTCCGTATTGCTCACCGTCGAAAAGCGGCTTGAATTCTGATTTCAAAACAGGCTTTGGCGGTTCATCAGACTCACCGTTTT
The DNA here is from genome assembly GCA_051892435.1 of Eubacterium sp. Taxonomy (GTDB): domain Bacteria; phylum Bacillota; class Clostridia; order Oscillospirales; family Acutalibacteraceae; genus Eubacterium_R. The sequence goes on along the minus strand of JBJFGE010000013.1, from coordinate 1,909 downwards.
TGATGATGTCTTCCATAATTTCAAGCTCTTTTACAGCGATGTCATAATTCTTATCTATATCGTCTGTCTGCATATTCGCAATAATGATGATTTTGTTTTCCTTGTTGTCAAAGGCGATAACCTTGTCAAAAAGCATCAGGTCAACGTCCTTAAAGCTACCGTCGTCCTCGGCATCAAGATTAAGTGACGGCTCGCTGTACTTAATGTAGTCATAGCCGAAATATCCAACAAGTCCGCCTGTAAAGGTGGGGAGATAATCAAGCCTTGGGCTCTTATGCTCATCAAGAATTTCCTTAATGTATCCCCTTGGATTATCCTTTACATTTTTAACGCCGTATTGGTCAATTACCGTTACGCAGTAGTCCTTACAGCTAACCTCTGCCTTTGGGTCAAAGCCTAAAAAGGTGTAGCGACCTGTTTCCATTGTGTCCTCAACAGACTCAAGCATATAGCAGTGGGAGCTGATTTTTTTCAGCTTCTTCAGTACCTCTATGGCGGTGATATCATATGTCAGTTCACGGCTTAACGGTACTGTTTTGTAGGTTGAGTATTTTTCAAATACTTCTTTTTTTGTGGGTTTTGCAGTCATAATCATTTCTCCAATCTGACCTTGCAAAATTTACGGAACAAATAAAAAAGTCCTCGGTAATACTAATGTATTACCAAGGACGAAAATACTTTCCGCGGTGCCACCTTGATTTATGGGAACCCATACTCTTTGCAAGATACTATCATATCTCTGACCGTTTACGCAGGTCTGCACGTTACGGGATACTCGGCAAATGCCTTTCACCGTACCCTCGGCGGTCCATTTAATAAGCCGTTTACTGCTCTTTCCCAGCAACAGAGCTCTCTGTGAGTGCGTATCTTATTTTTATCTCCGCTTCATCGGTTTAAATATTCACTTTAGTCGATTATAGCACTAAACTATTTCTTTGTCAACAAAATTTTTGCAAAAGCATTTTCAAGGGTGCAATTAAAGATAATGCTGTCAAAATTTTTTGCACTTTCATACTCTGCCCTGTCCTTTTCGGTAACGAAATAGAAGGGGATATTTTTGTCTTTGCACTTTGCTGCAAAGTCCAAAGCCTCCTTCGGTGCAGTTGCAGAGTGATACATCGTGTGCAAAACAGCATCAACATTTTCCAAGCCGAAATTGTCATAATTGATTGACGGGTAAGGCTTTATTACAAGAATATTCTTTGGTGAAAAAACAGGGTTTTCTATTTTCGGCTGAGGCTTTCCTGACACAATAAATTTATCGTTGCCGTCGGCACTTGCCATGCAGTCGGCAGGCTTTATTCCCTCATAGCTTATGACAACGCCTTTTTTACCCTTTAGAATATAATCAACAGCGTCGGTAAAGTTCTTAACTGCATTGGAGCTTTTATCCTCAACAGGCTTGTCGGATGCCGTCAGGCAGATGTTATCATTATAGAAAATATTTGCCAAAAGTGCCCCTGTATATGCAAGGGTATCCGAGCCGTGAAGAATAATTACACCGCTGTATTCCTTTAAATTTTGACTGTTAATAAAATCAATGAGCCTTTGCCATAGGGAAAAATCAATGTTTTCCGACAGTACGGTAAAGGGCGATTTGCAGTCAAAATCAACACCCTCAATTTTGCAGTGCTCTGCTATTTTAAAGGGAGAATCCAAGTGTATGCTGTTGTCCTTAACACAGGCAATGGTTCCGCCTGTGCCTATTAATAAAATTTTTTTCATAATTTTTATTTGTTAATTAGTGTTTAGCAGGCTCAGCCTGCACGCAAACGAGAAGATAGGCGGTTTTATGAAAAACACCTTTTCCCGACCGTTAATGTCAAAACAAATTAGGGTTTATCGTGGTGTTGATGAATGAAACGACCGTAGGGGCGACCATTGGTCGCCCGCTTATAACGGGCTTGCA
>JBJFGE010000012.1:0-21678 GCA_051892435.1 Eubacterium sp. | reverse complement strand
AATTATCGTATTCAAACAAAAACAAAACTGACTCCGCTTGAAAAACGAAATCAGTTTGTTGCTTAAAATTTAATTTTCTACCGTAGGTGTGCCTTTTTTGTGCTGTCTGCATAACTTGGGGCAGTTCATTTTTCGGTTGCCTTTTTGTTATGAAAGTATTAACTGTGTTTAACATTTTGCTTTTTTCTGTTTACTGTAGTATAATAGCGTATTATAATATAACTGTGAATATGTTAAAATATTTAACTCAACCAAGGAGTTGATTTTATGGATACAATTATTTCAATGCTTGCAGGATTGATAAGATATATCCTGCCGATAATGGCGATTATTATTCTTTCAATTTGTGTAATTTCACTTTTCAGAAACAGACCCAGGCTTCATAAGCTGGCACAGTTAGTTGACCAAAACAACGGCTCAATTATTGATATTGACCGCTTTGAAACATCTATCGGCAAAAGCAAGTCAAACGATATTGTTTTGCCTATGCCCAATGTTTCAAGATTTCACGCAGTAATTGCAAAGAAGAGAAAGGAGTGGGTTATAACCGATACCTTCTCCAAAACAGGAATACTTGTAAACGGTAAAAAGATTGAGGAAAAATCTGTTATTGAGGATGGAGACATAATAACTATCGGCTCAATTCCCCTTAAATTTCTTTGCACCGAGGCTGTTTCGGCAAAGTCAAAGAATGAGATGCGAAATGCCGCAGGTGAGCTTAGCAGACAGAACAACACAAATGTTGCATATGCAGTTTTAGTTGATGTTAAAACTCACAGACCTATTTATCTCAGAAAAAAGGATGTGCTTATCGGCAGGGGAGATAATGCGGATATTCAGATTAATCTTGACACGGTAAGCTCTGAGCATGCAAGAATTCATCTTACCTCAAGAGGCTGGGCACTGTCGGATTTGAACAGTCATAACGGTACAAAGCTAAACGGCAGATTTATCACTCAGCCACAGTTGATTTTTGACGAGGACACTATAACCTTTGGTGAAAGAGTGTTCGTATTTTACGAAAAATAAGGGAGAAAACATATGGCAAACAAGGTTAAAAAGGTTCCCAGCATAAAGCCGATAAATAATTTTGCTATGCTGACTGTCCTTTCTCTTTTTCAGCTTATAACAGGCTTTCAGGCAGCTATGGCAGGTGACGGCTTTTCTGCTAAGACCTTGCTTTCAATAGCAATACTTATTGTGGCGGAGTGGGTATATGTTACTCTGCTTTATTCTATAATGCACAGAAGAAATTTTGAGCTTGAGTTTATAGCATTTTTCCTGTCGGGAGTAGGATTAACTGCTATCGGTTCTGTTGATCCGAGTGCCTGCTTTAAACAGCTTTTAATTGTTTTGTGCGGTATTGTTGGCTTTACTGTTTTTGTATTTATTCTCGGTGATGTCGATTTGTGTATGAAGCTGAGAATGCCTGTTGCAATAGGCGCTATGATTCTGCTTTTACTTAATCTTATTATCGGTACTGTTAAATACGGTGCTCAAAACTGGATTGAGGTTGGCGGTTTTACGATTCAGCCATCTGAATTTGTAAAGGTAGCATTTATCTTTGTAGGTTCTGCAACTCTTGAAAAAATCCAAACGTCAAAAAATATAATAAAATTTATCGTATTTTCGGTTGCCTGCGTGGGTGCTTTAATTCTTATACGTGATTTCGGAACTGCACTGATTTTCTTTGTAACATTTCTTATAATAGCATTTATGAACTCAGGCGACGTTAAAACTGCAGGTCTTGCTGTTGCGGCAGCAGGCCTTGGCGGTGCTATTGTTATTAAGTACAAGCCCTATGTTACTGCAAGATTTTCCGTGTATCGTCATATTTGGGAGGATATTTACGGCAAGGGCTATCAGCAGACACACATTTTAACAGGTATTGCTTCGGGCGGACTTTTAGGTCTGGGCATAGGTAAAGGCAATATCAGAAATTATTTTGACAGCTATCTCGTCATAACAGATGATATTTTCGGATTTATCTGTGAGGAATGGGGATATTTTTTTGGTATAATTCTCGTTCTTTCCTTTGTGGCAATAGCAGTTTCGGCTCTTGTGAATTCCATTGCCGCAAGGTCAACCTTTTATTCAATAGCAGCTGTTGCGGCAGCAGGAATGCTGCTTTTCCAAACGGCACTTAATATTTTCGGTATAACTGATGTGCTTCCGTTGACAGGTGTTACTCTTCCCTTTGTAAGTCAGGGCGGTAGCTCGATGCTTTCCTGCTGGGCGGTGCTTGCTTTTATTAAAGCATCAGATGTACGCACCTACAATTATTTGGGAGGTGTCAGAAAGAAATGAAAATGATAACAAAAAGAGGACTTTTCCTCTTGATACTTGTAATTGCGTTTTTAGGCGGTCTTGTTTTTATGACCGTTAGCCTTGTAAATGACGGCGACAACTGGGTTATGCAGCCCTATAACAGCAGTGTTTACTATAACGGTGAGCTTGTGGGTGCAGGAAAAATTACCGACTGTAACGGCAGAAGTCTTGTGGAAACTAATGACGGAAAGAGAGAATATAACGACTCTCTTACCACAAGAAAGGCTACCCTTCACGCTGTAGGTGACACAAAGGGTTTTATCTCAACAGGTGTTCAAAATGTTTATCAGGCTAAGCTGACAGGCTATAGTATTCTTTCCGGAATTTACAGCGTAACAAAAAACGGTAGCGGAAATGATATGCAGTTGACTATTGATGCCGATGTTTGCGATGTTGCCTATGAGGCTTTGTCAAACTACAAAGCAGGCTGTGTGGGGGTTATGAATTACAAAACAGGCGACATCGTCTGTATGGTTTCGACACCAAGCTATGACCCGCAGAATAAGCCGTCAGACCTTGATACTAATGAAAGATATGAGGGAGTTTACATCAACAGGCTTTTGAGCGGATTGTATACACCCGGCTCAACATTCAAGATTGTTACGGCAATTTGTGCTCTTGAGAATATTCCTGACATAGAAAGCAGAACCTTTAAATGTACAGGCGAATACGACCCGGGCAAGGGAACACCTATTGAATGTAATGCCCGTCACGGCAAAATTACATTTGAGCAGGCACTTGCAAAATCCTGCAACTCTGCATTTGCTGAGATTGCCATAGAGCTTGGTCCCGAAAAGCTTGCCGAAACTGCAAAGGAGCTTGGTTTGACTTCATCTGTAACAGTCAGCGGTGATATCGTTTCCTCAACAGGCAGGTTTTTCCTTGAAAAAGGCGATGCTGACGATTACGTTGGCTGGACAGGAATAGGACAGGGAGATACTCTTGTTTCTCCTGTTTCAATGCTTCGCCTTGCAGGTGCCATAGCAAATGACGGCAAGGCTGTTTCACTTAACCTTGTGGAGTCCTTTGCTACAAAGGCAGGTAAGGCTCTTGACCTTGATTTTACATCAAATGAAACGCCTGTTCTCAGTAGCGAAATTGCATCAAAAATGAAAAAGCTAATGAGGAATAATGTTGAGGAGCAGTACGGAGATTATAACTATAAGGGACTGAATCTTTGTGCAAAATCAGGTACGGCACAGATAGATGATGTGGATTCCCACAATACTGCTTGGTTTATGGGATTTATGGATGACGAGGAAAATCCTTATGCATTTATTGTGCTTGTTGAGTATGGAAATTCAGGCTCGCAGACAGCAGGACCTGTTGCAAACAAGGTGCTTCAGGCTCTTGTAAACGATTAAAGGAAATTATAACTTTATGAATTTTGACTTGATTAACGAGGATAAAAAGGAACAGGCTCTTCTTGTTGCTGTAGACACAGGCGACTATGATGCACAGGTTTCAATAGAAGAATTAGGTGAGCTTGCTAAAACTGCAGGAGCAGAGGTTCAGGCTGAGATTATTCAAAAAAGAGATACTCCCGACGGAGTGTATTTTGTGGGCAGGGGAAGGCTTGAGGAAATATCCGAATACTGCCGTAATAATGATACGGATTTAATAATTGCCGATGGTGAGCTGACTCCTGTTCAGGTTAGAAATATTGAGGATTACACAGATACAAGAGTTGTTGACAGAACTACTCTTATCCTTGATATTTTTGCAGGCAGAGCAAGGTCAAAGGAGGGCAAGCTTCAGGTTGAGCTTGCCCAGCTTAAATATTCTCTCCCACGCTTGACAGGAAAAGGAACAAGCCTTTCAAGGCTTGGCGGAGGAATAGGCACAAGAGGTCCCGGTGAAACTAAGCTTGAAACAGATAAACGTCATATCAGACGCAGAATACAGTATATCCGTCAGGAGCTTGACGGTGTTGAAAAACGTCGTGAAATGCAACACAAGAGAAGGAAGAAAAACGGTGCAGTTGCAGTTGCCATAGTAGGCTATACAAATGCAGGCAAGTCAACTCTCCTCAATGCTCTTACAGACGCGGGAGTTTTGCAGGAGGACAAGCTTTTTGCAACTCTTGACCCTACTGCAAGAAAGCTTGTGCTTCCAAACGGTCAGCAGATAATGCTTGTTGATACCGTAGGCTTTATCAGCAGACTTCCTCACCAGCTTGTAGATGCCTTTCGTTCAACTCTTGAGGAGGCAACCTATGCCGATTTGATTTTGAATGTATGTGATGCATCAAGTCCTGAATGTCATAATCATATAAAAACAACCTATGATATTCTTGAATCTCTGTTTGACGGCGGTGTTGTTGACATTCCTGTTATAAATGTTTTCAACAAATGCGATATTGCGGAAAATCTGTCGGATATCACATATCCCTTTGGCGACGGAGAGAAATGTGTTAAGATAAGTGCAAAAACAGGTGAGGGGCTTGATGAACTTCTTTCAGCTATTGAAAATGCTCTTCCTCAGACAAGAAAAAGAGTTAAGCTTTTGATACCGTTTAACAAAGGCTCTGTTGCGGCAAAAATCAGAAAAGACGGTGTTATTCACAGCGAGGAATATACTGAGCACGGCTTACTTCTTGATGTAACTGCCGATATAATGCTTATAGATGAAATAAAAGAATATATGGTGTGATATTTTGGCTTTGGACTTCATAATATTCTGTAGGTGATTTTTATGAAAATGCTTACATTTAAGCTGAAGCCCAAAACAATTTTTGGAATAATTCTTGCTGTTACAGGAGTTATTGTTATACTTCTTACCTTTGTGTCAAATCATACAGATAAGTCAGAAAGTGTTTCTGTCTCTGTCAGTGCATCTACCGATAATGAAAGACGTGATTATTTATCATCATACGGATGGGAAACAGGCAAGGATTTTGAAACAAAGGAGATTACTGTCCCTGAGCGTTGGAATGATGTTTATATTGACTACAACGAGGTACAGAAAAACCAGGGCTTTGACCTTACTGATTATAAAGGCAGAAAGGTCACACTTTACACATACACAATTACAAATTATAAGGGAGAAAGCGAGGGTATAGTCGCAGATATGCTCGTTTGTGACGGTGTACTTATCGGCGGAGATATTTGCAATACCTCTGCTGAAAACGGCTTTCTCGTAGGCTTTAACGGTCAGTAAATAAATTATGGAAAGAATCGACAAAATAATTTCTTCTGCAAAAAATATCTCGAGAAAAGAAGCATCACAGCTTATCAAAATCGGAAAAGTAACCGTAAACGGAAAAACGGTGAAAAGTCCTAAGGAAAAGATTGATGAAAATTGTGACGATATTTTCTGCGGCGATGAAAAAATTGAATATAATAAGTTTGTATATATTATGATGAATAAGCCAAAGGGTGTAATTTCCGCATCAGAGGGGAAAAGTGATAAAACCGTTATTGATATTCTTCCGGATGAAATGAAGAGGAAAAATCTTTTTCCTGCCGGTAGGCTTGATAAAGACACAACAGGCTTTGTGCTTATAACTGATGACGGCGATTTTGCCCATAGGATTTTAAGTCCTAAGAATCATATTGAAAAAACTTATATAGCAGATTTGGACAAGCCCTTTGACGATGATGTTGTTTCTGATTTTGAAAAGGGAATAGAATTAAAGGATGCTGTTTGTATGCCTGCACATATTGAGGCTTTGGACGGTGATTTTAAAAAGGCAGTCGTTACCATAAAGCAGGGTATGTATCATCAAATTAAAAGAATGTTTAAAAAGCACTCGATTACCGTTGTTGACCTAAAGCGTATAAAAATGGGCGGACTTTTTCTTGATAATTCCTTAAATGAGGGAGAATGTCGATATCTTACTGCTGAAGAATTAAAAATAATTGCCGGCGAGGAATAACAAGAAATATACCTTTGACAATATTGACTAACAATATATTGTGTTTTTTTTAACAATAAAAATCAGTTTATGCAAGTAGCACAAAAAAATTAATTTTTTTTGTAAAAAAGGTTGCAAATTGGTGAAAGCTCTTGTATAATATTGCCAATAGGGGCGTTTTCTTTTTGTGCAATATTTCTTTGTGCAAAGTGCCTATTTTGAGAGGTGAACAATATGCCAAACAGATTATTTCAGGGAGTAGTCAATCAAATGAGAGATGCGATTGACCGCACTATCGGTGTTGTTGATGAAAGCGGTACAGTCATTGCATGTAGTGAGCTGGGTATTATCGGCGAGGTACGTAAGGGCGTTGTATCATCAGGTGTATTCAATAATGCTCAAACCTGTGTTGATAATTCAACATATACAACCTTTGATGTGCTTGTTCGTCCTGAGTATGCAGTTTTTGTTGACGGAACTGACGAGCTTAGCCGTCGTTATTCTCAGATTATTGCGGTTGCAATGGACCAGATTAAGCAGAATAATGACGAAAAATTTGACCGCTCAAATTTTGTTAAGAACGTTATTCTTGACAATATTCTTCCGGGTGACATTTATTTGAAGTCAAGAGAGCTTCATTTTAACAATGATGCTACAAGAGTAGTATTTCTTATCCGTGTAACTCAGGAAACTGAAATTTCCGTTTTTGATATTATTCAGAATTTCTTCCCTGATAAGAGTAAGGATTTTGTTATTAATGTTAATGAGAGTGATATTGCTCTTGTTAAAGAGGTAAGACCGAATGTTGATACAAAGGATTTGGAAAAGCTTGCACGTTCTATTAACGATACACTCCTTTCCGAGTTCTATTTCAATGCTATAATCGGTATCGGCACCTGCGTTACAGGCATCAAGGAGCTTGCCCATTCCTTTAAGGAGGCACAGGTTGCCCTTGAGGTTGGAAAGGTTTTTGATACTGAAAAAACTATTGTCAGCTATGAGAATCTCGGTATTGCAAGGCTTATTTATCAGCTCCCCACAACCCTTTGCGAGATGTTTCTTAAAGAGGTTTTCAAGAGAGGCTCAATTGATTCTCTTGACCAAGAAACATTGTTTACTATTCAAAAATTCTTTGAAAACAACCTTAACGTTTCCGAAACCTCGAGAAAGCTTTTTGTTCACAGAAATACTCTTGTCTACAGACTTGAAAAAATTAAAAAGCTCACAGGTCTTGACCTTAGAGAATTTGACGACGCTATCGTATTCAAGGTAGCATTAATGGTTAATAAGTACCTCGCATCAAGCCCTGTTAAATATTAATGAAAAAGACACCTTTTCGGTGTCTTTTTTTATTTTTTTGTAACTTTATTTTGGAAACAATATACTAAATATGCTTGTTTTTTCTTTAATTGGCACAATTTTTCGATATTTCGACGCTATAGTTTACAAAACAGTAACAGAAAAAACTTGATTTATTATATAACTTGTTATATTATATAAACGTATATGTGGAAGTGCGTTAAGTCGCATATTTATTAATTCATAATTAAGAGGTAAGAATTGTGATTGAATTCAGAAATGTATCAAAGGTATATGACAGTAACGGAACTCACGCTCTGTCAAATGTCAATATTAAAATCGAGGATGGCGAATTCGTATTTGTTGTCGGTTCATCAGGAGCAGGTAAAAGTACCTTCCTGAAGCTGATAATGCATGAGGAAAAGCCTACTGAGGGCGAAATTATTTTTAACGATTATTCCTCAACAACCCTGAAAAAGAGAATGGTACCTTATTATAGACGTGAAATGGGTATCGTTTTCCAGGATTTCAGACTTATTCCGAAAATGACTGTTTACGATAACGTAGCCTTTGCTATGCGAGTTATCGGTGCAAAGGAAAAGGAAATCAGAAAAAGAGTTCCGTATATTCTTCAGCTTGTAGGTCTTTCGCAGAAGGCACGTGCTTACCCGAATGAGCTTTCAGGCGGTGAACAGCAGAGAGTTTCTCTTGCAAGAGCTCTTGTAAACAACCCTAAGGTTATTGTTGCCGATGAGCCTACAGGTAATGTTGACCCTGAAATGAGCCACGAGATTGTAGGACTTCTCACAAAGATTAATAATGCCGGCACTACCGTAATAATGGTAACTCACGAGCACGACCTTGTGCGTTCATTCCAGAGAAGAGTTATTGTTATTAAAAACGGTGAGGTTGTTTCTGATACTCCCGACCCAACCCATGCGCAGTTCACAGGTGAAAATCCAAAGGAGGACACAGATATGTTCTTCTTTGAAGAGGATATTGCCATTGATAATGTTGGGCTTGATGACGTTTTTGATAACCTTGAGGACGTTGTATCAAATGCAGAAAACGCTGAGGACAAGCTCACAGCACAGGGAGGTGAAGAATAATGACAGGCTCAAGCTTAAAATATCTTATCAAAGAAGGCTTCAGAAATACCTGGACCAACAGAATGATGTCTATTGCATCAATATGTGTACTTATGAGCTGTCTTGTTCTTATCGGCTCCGCTTCAATGATTTTCCTCAATATTGATTCCTTGCTTGCAAGAATTGAAGAGGAAAATGTAATTATGGTTTATATTGCTGATGGTACTACCGAAGAGGAAGTTGCACAGATGGATGCAAATATCAAGGCAGTAGGCAATATTAAGGAGACAGAGTTTGTTTCAAAGGAAAGTGCTTGGGAAGAACAGCTCGCAACAATGGAAGAGGCTCAGGCTGAATTTTTTACACAAATCAGTTCAGATATACCATTGCCCGATTCTTATAAGGTTACGGTTGCTGACCTTGACCAATTCGACCAAACTGTTGAAAAGCTCAAAACCCTTGACCATATTGATACAATCAGAGAAAATAAAAATCTTGCTCAGAAGCTTGTTGCTATCAGACAGGGTATTTCTGTTATTGCCATAGTAATCATTTCTGTCCTTTTCTTGATTTCTCTGTTCATTATTTCAAATACAATTAAGCTTACCGTATACAGCAGACGTCTTGAAATCAGCATTATGAAGTCTGTAGGTGCGACCAATTCATTTGTCAGACTGCCGTTTGTTGTTGAGGGTATTATACTGGGCATAACCTCAGGTATAATCAGTCTCGGTCTCGTTTGGGGACTTTACGAGCTGGCAATTAATGAATTTACCGACCTTATCGAGTCATTGGGACTTAAAGCTCTTGCATTTGCCGATTACGCTTTGCCGATGCTCGGAATATTTATTGCAATCGGTATTGTCAGCGGTGTAGGCGGTTCTCTTATTACAATGAGAAAATACCTTAACAAGGAAGGCAGTGAAATCAGTGGTGTTTAAACCAAGTAAAATTCTGTCTGTTTTTATGAGTATTGCTCTTGTTGTTGCTTCATTCTCGTTCGGAGTTACGGCACAAGCCAAGTCCACGTCTGAATTAAAAAGCGAAAAAGAGAAAATACAAAGTGAAATAGACAGTGCTCAGAGCAAAATTAATGATCTTTCATCACAAAAAAAAGAAACTGAGGAATATCTTAATGCTTTGCAGTCAAAAATAAATCTGCTTCAGGATAAAATTGATGCTCTTGAAGATGATAAAGCGGCTTTGCAGTCTGAGATTGATGCAGTTTCTGCAAAAATTACAAAAACTGAAAACGAAATAATTCAGGCTCAGACGGAAATAGATAAAAAGCAGGCTGAGTTTGACGAAGCGTATAGCATATATTGTCAAAGACTTAGAGCAATGTACGTATCAGGCTCTGCGTCTACCCTTGAGGTCCTTCTGACCTGTCCCGATATGAGTTCAATGCTTACAAGAGCGCAGATGATTAAATCTGTATCAGAGCAGGACAGTGCTATTCTTGATGAGCTTATGAAAAAAATGGAAGAAATCGAGGCAAAGAAGCAGGAGCTTGAAATTAAGCGTAACGAGCTTAATGATGACAAGCAGTCACTTGAGGAAGACAAGAAAGAGCTTCAGAAGAGCATCAATGAGATTGATGCCTCCAAGAGCGAGCTTGACTCAGAGGTTGCAGAATGCAATGAAATTATGAGAAAGCTTGCCGATCAGACCTCTGAATATATGGAGCTTATCGAAACAAATCAGGAGCAGCTCCAAGAGGTTGAGAATCAAATCAGGGCTGCCGCTATTGCCGCATCGGGCGGTAACGGTTCAATTGCAGGCTCAACAGGAAACGGTTCGGGCCAGCTTGGGTATCCGACTGATTCAAGACGTGTGTCCGCAGGATATCCTAATTATTCTTCAGGCGGTTATCACGGCGGAATAGATTTTTCTGTTCCTACCGGTTCAAATATCTATGCTGCGGCAGCGGGTACAGTTATCCTTGTTCAGCATTTGAGCTATAGCTATGGATATTATGTAATGGTTGACCACGGAAACGGCCTTTCAACACTTTATGCTCATAACAGTCAAATTCTTGTAAGCGTTGGTCAAAGCGTTTCAAGAGGACAAGTTATCGCTAAGAGCGGTTCAACCGGAAATTCAACAGGTCCTCATTGCCACTTTGAGGTCCGTGTAAACGGTAACAGAGTAAATCCGTACAACTATCTTTAATATAGTGATACACATTTTGTATGATTAAGAGGTGAAGTCAATGAAACAGCATCGTATAATTTTTAGAATATTTGCTGTTTTGTTGGCTTTTTGCCTTTTTACAGCGTCAATCTTTCCTCAAATGATTGTTATAGCAGATGACAGCGTTTATTCCGAGGATTACGAGGGTATGACGCCTGAGGAAAAGCAGGCATATATTGAGCAAAAGCTCAAGGAAGTCAATGAAAAGCTTAATTCACTTGGAGAGCAATCAAAGGAAACCGAGGAGTATATCAATACTCTTGACGAAAAAATCAGCTATCTTCAAAACGAGCTTACGCTTTCCCAGCAGGAGATAGAGGATTCAAAAAATAAAATTGTTTCTCTCGAAAAGCAACAACGGGATAACGAGACAGAAATTGCACAGCTGGAGATTGATTTGGCGGAAATGGCTGAAAAAAGCGTGGAGCTTCAAGCAGAGTTTGACAACAATTATCAGCTTTTTTGCCAAAGAATAAGGGCGATTTATATTAGCGGAAATACAAGTGTTATTTCTATGCTTCTTACCAGCACTGATATGTCAGCTTTGCTTACAAGATATGAAATGATAAAGCGTGTTTCAAAAAATGACAAGGAGCTTTTAGAGTCTGTTCAAGCTCAGGCAAAGGAGCTTTCGGAAACTAAAACAGCTATGGAGGAAAAGCAAAAAAGCCTCACTGAAAATCAGAAAACCTTGGCTCAGACAGAAGAAAACCTTAAAAGCTCTATGGCAAATCTTGAAACTCAGCAGGTGTCATATAAGGAAAAGCAGTCTGCATATGAAAACGAAAAGGCAGAGTCAGACGATTTGCTTAGACAGCTTCAGGAGGACACACAGACCTATAGCGAATACAGAAATCAGGACCAAGCTGAGCTTGAGGCTGTAAACGCTGAAATCGCTAAGGCAGCTGAAGAGTTCAAAAAAAAGATGGAAAAGCAGACTACAACGAAGAAGCCTGAGACAACTGCTAATCAGGAAACTTCTCAAGGCGATATTTCAACAACTGCTGTTACAGAAGCTACAACTGAAAATTCCAACAAGCTCAGTATGACATATCCTGTTCCCAGCCAGACGAAAATTACCTGTGACTACGGCAGTGCAGGCTATGTAGGTCATACAGGTGTAGATTTCTCATGCCCAACAGGCTCGGAGGTTGTTGCTGCAGAGTCAGGCTATGTTTTCTATACGAAGGAGCTTAATTACAGCTACGGATATCACGTTGTAATTATGCACGATAAGACAGATTCTGCAGGAAATTACGTGTATACTCTTTATGCACATAATTCAAGTATTGTTGTTTCGGAAGGTCAGTATGTAACTAAGGGCCAGCTGATAGCCTATAGTGGCTCGACAGGAAATTCAACGGGACCTCACTGTCATTTTGAGGTCAGAACTCCTACTGCAAATTACAGCGATTGTGTAAATCCAAATTACTATTTGCCATAAAAATTACAGTTGTTTTAGTTTATTTGCAGTTCGATATGTGTTATAATATTTACATTGTGTACAACTGATGATTGTTCATCGGAAGGGGATAAATTTGAAAACCAAAATTCTTTCTTTTCTTTTAGCGACAGTAATGACTGTTATGTGCTTTTTGCCTGTGCTTGCAATAGCGAAGGAAAGCACAACAAAATCAGTGGTAAAAGCGACCTCAACTACTGTTGTCGTGTCTGAGCAAAGCACAGTAACCGTCACAGACGAATTCGGCAATGCCGTAACAGATGCTCAGGGAAATCCTGTTACAGAGGCAGTAACCGAGCTTGACGCTAAAAAGCAGAAGTCTCTTGAAGAACAGCAAAAGGAGCTTGAAGAGAATTTAGCTCAAACTGATAAAAAGCTTGCAGAGCTTGAGAAAAGCTCAAAGGTTACAGAAGAATATATTGATACTCTTGACCAAAAAATCGGCTATGTTAATGAACAGTTGACAGTTCTTGAAAATCAGAACACAAAGGTTCAGGCTGAAATTGACGAGCTTATGGAAATAATAAATAAAAATGAAGAGAGTTTGGCAGTTCTTTCACAAGAGGTTGAAAGGGCTCAAAAGGAGTATGATACTTTAAGTGCTAAATTTCAAAGTGTTTATGAGGCATATTGCTACAGACTTAAAGTTATTTACATAAGCGGTGAGTTTAATATTCTTGCGGCACTTATGAGCTGTAAGGACTTGTCAGGATTTTTTACAAGATATGAAATGATCAGGTCTGTTTCAAAAAGTGATTCAGAGCTTCTTGCTCAGGTGCAGTCGCAAATGTCCGAAATTACCGATAAGAAAAACGGACTTAACGAGAAGAAGGCAGAGCTTGAAACGGTTAAGACTGAGCTTGACAGTCAAAAATCCGACCTTTTATCAAAGCAGAAATCTATAGAAAAAAACAGTGAGGAAATAGCAAACAAAAAGGTTTCCCTCGCTACCGACAGAGCAGAAAGTGACAGGCTTCTTGCAGAGCTGACTGCTCAGAATAAGCAGTACACAGAATTCAGAAATGAGGACAGTGAGCTTATCGAGGCAGTGGAGCAGGAGATACAGGACCTTATTGCAGGTGTAATAACAAGTGAGGAGGCTACAACTGCCGTAAATTCCGATAAGAACAACGATAAGAAAATTGAGGAAAGCGACAATTCCGACATTTACTCTAAATCCGACGCAGTTCTTAATATGACCTATCCTGTTCCGTCTCACCATTCTATTTCCGCAGGATATCCGAATTATTCTTCAGGTAAATATCACGGCGGTATAGATTTTCCATGTGCAACGGGCTCAAAGGTTGTTGCGGCTCAAAAGGGAATAGTTATAACTGTAAAACGCCTTGATTATAGCTATGGATATTACGTTATGATTTATCATGGCACGGATAAGTCGGGACGTTCTGTTGTAACTCTTTATGCTCATAATTCTTCAATTCTTGTGTCCGTTGGAGACAGTGTTGAAAAAGGTGAAACAATAGCTAAAAGCGGCTCAACAGGAAATTCAACGGGACC
This sequence comes from Eubacterium sp., assembly GCA_051892435.1. Taxonomy (GTDB): domain Bacteria; phylum Bacillota; class Clostridia; order Oscillospirales; family Acutalibacteraceae; genus Eubacterium_R. Next base: position 7,934 of record JBJFGE010000012.1, on the reverse strand, counting down.
GCATTGTCACTTTGAAGTTAGACTTAACGGGGGACGAGTAAATCCGAAAAACTATTTAAGCTGATGAATAAGATAAATTTTCAAAAAGAACTTGACAAAATAATTGATGTAAATAAAAGAGAGGACTTACTGCCCTCTCTTTTCCTGCATAGTTGCTGTGCTCCTTGCTCAAGCTACACAATAGAATATCTTTCAAAATATTTTAAAATAACTGTTTTTTATTACAATCCGAATATTTCTCCTAAGGAGGAATACGAAAAAAGAAAAGCAGAGCAAATCAGACTTATTAATTCTATGAAAACGGAAAACAAGGTAGATTTTCTGGATTGCGATTATGATTACGCAGATTTTGAAAGAATTGCAAAGGGCTATGAGAATTGCAAAGAGGGCGGAGAACGGTGCTTTAGATGCTATGAGCTAAGACTCCGAAAAACCGCCGAGGAAGCGAAAAAGAACGGATATGATTATTTTTGCACAACTCTTTCAATCAGTCCTCTTAAAAACTCTCAGAAGATAAATGAAATCGGATTTTCACTTGAAAATGAAATCGGTGTAAAGTGGTTACCCTCTGATTTTAAAAAGAAAGAGGGCTACAAAAGATCAATAGAGCTTTCAAAAAAATATAATCTTTACAGGCAGAATTTCTGTGGCTGTATTTATTCAAAAACGATGATGGAGAATAAGAATGAATAAACCCCTTGCAGACAGAATAAGACCAACATCTCTTGACGATGTTGTAGGTCAACGTCACTTGCTTTCGGAGGGTAAGGCACTTCGAAACCTGATTGAGTCAGGTGACATACCGAATTTAATATTTTACGGACCAAGCGGAGTAGGGAAAACTACCGTTGCATCAATTATTGCTAATGAGACAAACAGAGCATTACGCAGATTAAACGGAACTACTGCGTCAACTCAGGACATAAAGGATATTGTTGCGGAAATCGGAACATTTACTGCTCCTAACGGTATTCTGCTTTATCTTGATGAGATACAGTATTTTAACAAAAGGCAACAGCAAAGCCTCCTTGAATACATAGAAAACGGGAAAATTACCCTTATTGCATCAACAACGGAAAACCCTTATTTTTATATCTATCCTGCTATTCTTTCACGTTCAACCGTTTTTGAATTTAAAGCAGTGGAAAGCAATGAGGTTATTCCTGCCATAAAAAGAGGCTTTAATATTCTTGCAGACGAATATAGGGTGCAGCTTGAAATTGATGAAAATGTGTATAACAGAATAGCGTCAGGCTGCGGCGGAGATGTGAGAAAGGCACTTAACAGCGTTGAAAATTGCTTTTTTGCCACAAAAACTGTTGAAAATAAAAAAATTGTAGCACTTGAAATTGCCGAAGAATTAACCCAGAAAAGCTCTGTCAGATACGACAAAGAGGGCGACGAGCATTACGATATCATTTCCGCATATCAGAAAAGTATGCGTGGCTCTGACCCTGATGCTGCACTTCATTATCTTGCAAGGCTTCTTGAGGCAGGAGATTTGCCGTCAGCCTGCAGAAGACTTACGGTTTGTGCCTGCGAGGATGTAGGGCTTGCCTATCCCCAAATTATCCCTATAGTCAAGTCGGCTGTGGATATTGCTATGATGGTTGGCTTGCCTGAGGCAAGATTACCCCTTGCAGATGCAGTAGTTCTTGTGGCAACCGCACCGAAAAGCAATTCTGCACATGATGCAATTAACGAGGCTATGGCAGATGTGCAAAGGGGAAATTACGGTCCTGTTCCGAGACAGCTTCAAAACAAGCATTTTGACGGTGAGGATGCAGTAGTTAAGGGACAGAATTATATCTATCCTCACGATTACGAAAATCATTGGACATATCAGCAGTATCTTCCCGATGTGCTTAAAGATAAAAAGTATTATCAGTTCGGTGATAATAAAAATGAGCAGGCTTTTAAAGCCTATTGGGATAAAGTAAAAGGTAAAGATAATTAATTCGGAGAAATTTATGACAAGAAAAGAGAGAGTATTAAAGGCTATTGATGTACTTAAAGAAAGATATCCCGATGCACTTTGTTCGCTGACTGCGTCAAATCCCTTTGAGCTGCTTGTTGCAGTAAGGCTGTCTGCTCAGTGTACAGATGCAAGGGTGAATATGGTTACTCCTGCCCTTTTTGAAAGGTACAAAACTCTTGACGATTACTGCAATGCAGATATAAAGGATGTTGAAAATATAATCAAAAGCTGTGGCTTTTACAGAAGTAAAGCAGAGTCGATTATCGGTATGGCACAAATGATTAGGGATAAATTCGGCGGTGTAGTTCCCGATAATATTGATGATTTGATTACACTTCCCGGTGTGGGCAGGAAAACTGCAAATTTGATTGTAGGTGATGTCTACGGTAAGGAAAGTATTGTTGTCGATACTCATATGATTAGAATTTCAAACAGGCTGGGACTTGTAAATGTCAAGGACCCCGAGAAGATTGAGTACGCACTTAAAAAGGTTGTTCCTAAAGTGGAGGGCTCCGATTTTTGCCACAGAATAGTTCTTTTCGGCAGAGATGTGTGCTCTGCAAGAAAGCCTCTTTGTGAGGAGTGTCCCATGAGTGATTTTTGCAAAAAGGTTGGGGTTAAAAAATGAATTCAAATATAGTTCTTATCGGTATGCCCGGCAGCGGAAAATCAACCTGCGGAGTTGTTGCCGCAAAAATGCTTTTAAAAAATTTTTACGATACCGATTTACTTATTCAAAATTTAGAGGGCAGAAGCCTTCAGGATATTATAAATACAGACGGTACGGAATATTTCACTAAGGCGGAGGAAAATGCAATTTTAACTCTTGATTTGCAGGGAACCGTAATTGCAACAGGTGGCTCGGTCATTTATTCTGAAAAGGCTATGGAGCATCTTAAAAGTCTTGGTAAAATTATCTATCTTCATTTAAGCTATGAAGCAATGGAATCGAGAATCAGAAATCTTGAAACGAGAGGAGTACTCCTTAAAGACGGTGCAACTCTAAAGGATATGTACGACGAAAGATTGCCTCTGTATAATAAATGGGCACAGGCAGTTATAAATTGCAGTAATAACAGAGTTGATGAAACTGCCGCCGCAATAGTCAGAGCGGCAAAATAAAAGTATATATGAAAAGGAGAAACTTATGAAAAAGCTTTTATCACTTTCACTTGTAGTAATAATGGTGCTGACAACATTCTTTTGCCTTCCATATAATGCTTTTGCATCGGATAGCGGTGAAATAAACAATGTTGAAAATCCGATATACAGCGGAGAAAAAATAACATATAATTCAAAAAAATTCAAAAGTCAGGATTGGACGGTATCTAAAGCTCCTGAATTTAGAGACGCACTTGTTTTGAGACAGGAAAAATATGAATTTGAATTTCCGTCTGAAACAATGTTATCTAAATCAGAGATGAAAAACTCTATCAATCAGTTTTTTATGAATGCATCCTCTGACAGCATTTCCGTATCTTCTGTTGATGGAGATTATATCAGATGGCAGTTAGATGGATACAGTATGCAATATGTATATAATGACGGTAAATACAGCGTTGATATGGATTTGTATTATAATGATAGTGCCGAGGAAGAAAGAGAGACTGACAAGGCAATAAAAGAATATCTTTCATCACTTGATTTAAATTCATACAGCGATTATGAGCTACTGAAAGAATTTCACGACCATATTCTTGATGTTTGTGATTATAATTATTACAATATGAACGCAAATTATAACTACAGCTGTTACGGTGTATTTAAAAAGGGCAAGGCTGTATGTCAGGGATATGCACTTGCATTTTACAGATTGTGCAAGGAAGTAGGCTTTGACGTAAGAATAAGTGTTTCAGACCCTAATGAGGGTTGTCACGCTTGGAATCTTGTTCGTCTTGATAATGAGTATTATTATGTCGACACCACCTGGGATGATGATTTAATCGACCAATATAAATACTTCCTTGTGGATTATGAAACACTGCAAACTGATGATAAAAACTTTGAGCATAAGCTCTATGACGAATATTTTGATAATGATGATTATTATAACAAATATGAAAAATTTGTTTCTGACGATTGTTGGGACAGCAGTTCAAAAAGTATTGCCAACTGCCAAATAACAGTTGATTATAATAATCCTTCAAATGTATCTGTAAAAGATGGTACAAAGGCACTTCAAAACACAATTGACTATTATGTTAATTCAGATGGAAACTCTTTTGCGAAAATAATAGGTGCAAATGATTATAACGGTACATATTCGGTTAGAAAGAAGAGTATAAACAATATTGGCTTTACACAGAATACTCAGTCGATATGTTTTTCAAATGATAAGGCTTATCTGAATTTTTATTCCGATGGATTGTCAGAGGGGACAGATTATATTGTTTCAGTCCATGCCGGAAAGAATAACGTCGGCAGTTATACGGCGATTGTTCAGGGAATAGGAAAATATACAGGCATACAGTATTTTACCTATGACGTTTTTCCTGCAGATATAAATACTGTTGACATTAAACTCAGCTTTACAAAAGCCGAGTACTTTGGTCTTGTTCAAATACCGAATGTGATTATTGACGGACTTACTAAAAACGTTGATTATTCTGTAAGAAGTGATAATTCAAAAGATCCGGGGAAATATACTATTTATGTTGACGGTATAGGTAATTATAGCGGTACGACTTCGTTAAACTATTATATTTATCCCGAAAGCACTTGCATTAGTGCGAATACTTTGTCTGAAACTTCCATAAATGTGAGCTGGGACAGTTCTGCGGGAGTTAGTGGCTATAAGGTGGAAATGAAATATAACGGCACTTGGAGCGAGGTCCGGGATGTTTACAATACATATAATTCCACAACTATTGACGGACTCCTTCCCAATACAATCTATACCTTCAGAGTAAGAGGATATACAGTTACTGACAGTGAAACATTATTCTCAAATTATTCTAATGAAGCTTCGGCAACAACAAAGGAAATTGAAACAACAACTGCTGCAAATTCGTCAAGCGTAACTACAACAGCTACGGCTGCAACAACACCGACAAGTACGGCTTCGTCAAAAGCGACGAAGATTTCAAAACCCTCAAAGGTTAAAATTACAAAGCTCAAAACCTCTAAAAAGACAATAACAGTTTATTGGAAAAAGATGTCTGCATCGGGATTTCAGGTTCAGTATTCAACAAGCAGTAAATTCAAAAAAGCAAAAACCGTAACTGTAAAAGGTTCAAGTAAAACCTCTGCAAAAATTAAAAGTCTTAAAAAAGGCAAAAAGTATTATGTAAGGGTTAGAGCGTATAAAACAGTAAACGGCAAAAAGTATTACGGTAGCTGGAGCACAAAAAAATCCATAACAGTTAAATAAAGTACTTGAACAGTAAAATAAAAAGTGTTATTATAGTAAAAATATTTTTAAAGTACGGAAAACGGAGGGAATTTTAATGAGCGAATACGGCACGAAATTTGTTAAAGAGGGACTTACCTTTGATGATGTTCTTCTTATTCCGGCAGAGTCTGATGTTACCCCTGACAAGGTACAGCTTCAGACAAGGCTTACAAAGGACATTATGCTTAATATCCCTGTTATGACAGCCGCTATGGATACTGTAACAGAATCACGTATGGCAATAGCTATTGCACGTGAGGGCGGTATCGGTGTTATCCACAAGAATATGACTATCGAAGAGCAGGCAACAGAGGTTGACAAGGTTAAGAGGTCTGAAAACGGCGTTATTACAAACCCGTTCTTCCTTTCTCCCGAGCATCTTGCTTCAGATGCAGAGGCTCTTATGAATAAGTATCATATCAGCGGTGTTCCTATTTGTGAAAACGACGGAACTCTTGTAGGTATTCTTACAAACCGTGATATGCGTTTTATGACAGATTACAATGTTAAAATTTCAACCGTTATGACACCTAAGGCTCAGCTTGTAACTGCTCCTAAGGGTACAACTCTTGAGGAAGCAAAGGCAATGCTTATGAAGTCAAAGGTAGAGAAGCTTCCATTTGTTGATGAAAACGGAAAGCTTTGCGGACTTGTTACAATCAAGGATATTGAAAAGAGCGTTAAATATCCTAATACAGCAAGAGATAAAGAGGGCAGACTTCTCTGTGCTGCAGCCCTTGGTGTAACAGATGATGTTCTTATTCGTGCTCAGGCACTTGCGGATGCAGGTGTTGACGCATTCGTTCTTGACTCAGCACACGGTCACAGTAAAAATATTATGACATCTGTTGATAAGGTTAAGAATGCGTTCCCTCATATTTCCCTCATTGCAGGTAACGTTGCTACTGCCGATGCAACCGAAGCACTTATTAAAGCAGGTGCAGATGCAGTTAAGGTTGGTATCGGACCGGGTTCTATTTGTACAACCCGTGTTGTTGCAGGTATCGGTGTTCCTCAGATTACTGCAATTTATGATTCTGCCGAAAGAGCAGATAAATACGGTATTCCTGTTATTGCCGACGGCGGTATTAAATACAGCGGTGAGATTGTTAAAGCTATCGCAGCAGGCGGTTCAGCAGTTATGATGGGTTCACTTGTAGCAGGCTGTGAGGAATCTCCCGGAGATACGGAAATTTATCAAGGCCGTCAGTTTAAGGTTTACAGAGGTATGGGTTCTCTCGGTGCAATGAATAAGGGCAGTGCCGACCGTTATTTCCAGAAGGGCTCAAAGAAATTTGTTCCCGAAGGCGTAGAGGGTCGTGTACCTTACAAGGGACCTCTCGGAGATACTATTTATCAAATGATGGGCGGTTTGCGTTCAGGTATGGGATACTGCGGTTGTCACACTATCGAAGAGCTTCGTACAAACGCTAAGTTTATCAGAATTACAAATGCAGGTCTTGTTGAGAGCCATCCTCACGATATTTCAATCACTAAGGAAGCTCCTAACTATTCAGGCTCTAACAGATAATTCTATCATAATAATTTCCGGGCAGTATTTTGAAAGTACTGCCCTTTTAAGTAGCGGGTAATTTTATGGCTGAAAAAATCTCTAAATGGACAAAATTTAAAAGATTTTTAAAAAGAAATATGACTCCTACATGGGCAAAGCACGTGACGTATCAGGTGTTTGCTTTTGTTGTGTCGGTTATTATGATTGTGGGTGTTGCCGATTATGCCGTTACGAAGTCATACGATGAAAGGAAATTGAGCTTTGTGGAGAATTTTACAATAACGGCTCATACAGGAGCATACAATACACCTATGAATTCTATTGAATCAGTACAGGCGGCAATTGATAATAATGCACAAATTATAGAGCTTGACATAAGACAGAGACTTGATGGTACTGTTGTAATGAGCCACGATATTGTTGTTACAAATAATGATGGTGTTCCTCTTGAGGATGCTCTTAAATTGATAAAGGATGCTCCTGATATAAAAATCAACTTTGATATCAAAGAAACAAGGGCACTTAATAATCTTTATGAGCTTATAGTAGAATATAATCTCCTTGACCGTTCATTTTTAACAGGTATTGAGCAGATAAATGTTAAGGCGGTAAAGGAGTCAAACTGTGCATCTATGGAATATTACCTTAATTATATGCCTTCAAAATACAAGATTTTTTCCGATGATTACAGACAAAAGATTATTGATTTGCTTGAAGAAACAGGTGCTGTAGGTATTAACTGCAACTACAAATATGCAGGCTCTCAACTTTCAAATCTCTTGCATAAAAAAGGATATAAGCTTTCTGTCTGGACAATAGATAAAGAGAAAACTGCCAAGAAAATGCTTGTGATTAAGCCTGATAATATTACAACAAGAGATCCGGATATGATAAAATCTGTTATTGATAATTGGGGAAAATAGATTTTAAAAAAATTGTAAAAAAACACTTGACTATGCTCTGAATTTATGATATATTGTTTAAGCGTTGGAGATACGCTGGTGTAGCTCAGTTGGTAGAGCAGCTGATTTGTAATCAGCAGGTCAGGGGTT
>JBJFGE010000011.1:0-5174 GCA_051892435.1 Eubacterium sp. | reverse complement strand
ATTGTGAAAGCTTTTTATTGAGGAGCTTTTGTAATTCATCAAGACGGCTTTTATCAAGGGCAGGTGTGTCCTTTAACGGATTTTCCTCTCCTAAATTTTCGTATTTGAAAAAGCCCATTGTGTGAAATGCGAGAAGCTCGTATTTTTCAAATTTAAACTGTCTCGCAAATTCTGCGTATTTTGAAATGCTTTCTTCGTTGTCATTGATATTTGGTACAACAACCGTACGAAGCCATAGCCTTATTCCTTTTTCGGTGCAGTATTTTCCTATTTCAACAAAATTGTTAAAATTGCCCTTAGTGTATTTTTTATAGCTTTCAGGCTCGTAAAACTTTAGGTCAAGGATAACTAAATCAGCACCGTCAAGTGCTTTTTTTACATCCTCTGTCAGCGGTACACTGCCTGATGTGTCAATGGCATAGTCAATGCCCTCGGCTTTTAAAAGCACAGATGATTCATTTATGAATTTTGCATTTAACAGCGGTTCACCGCCGGAAAAGGTAACGCCACCGCCGTTTTTGAAATATGGCTTGTATCTCTTGATTTTATTTACTAAATCAGTAGCACTCCATTCATTACCCGATTTGTACCAGGTGTCGGGATTGTGGCAGTATGCACACCTTAAAGGACAGCCTGTAAAAAATACGGCATAGCGTATTCCGTCACCGTCAAGCGCCGCCATTGATTCAAATGAATGTATATCAGCCATAGCCAATCTCCTTTGTAAATTTACAAATATAGGATAACACAAAACCCGTTGAAAAACAATGCTTCAACGGGCTTTAACTGTATAATAAACAAAATTACATAGCAGTATGGAATGTTCTTGCGATAACCTCTTCCTGCTTTTCACGGGTGAGTTTATTGAAGTTTACTGCGTAACCGCTTACACGGATTGTAAGTGACGGATAAAGAGTCGGGTCGTTCATAGCAGCAATAAGCTTTTCACGGTTAAGAACATTTACGTTAAGGTGATGTGCATCCTGTGCGAAGTAGCCGTCAAGCATTGTTGTCAGATGCTCAATTCTGTCATCCTTGTCCTTACCGAGAGTGTCGGGAGTGATTGAGAAGGTATTTGAAATACCGTCCTGACAGCAAGCATAGTCAAGCTTTGCCACTGAGTTAAGAGAAGCAAGTGCACCTTCAGCATCTCTGCCGTGCATTGGGTTAGCACCCGGTGCAAATGGCTCTCCTGCCTTACGTCCGTCAGGTGTTGAGCCTGTCTTTTTACCGTACATAACGTTTGATGTGATTGTGAGAATTGAAAGAGTATGCTTTGCACCTCTGTAAGCAGGTGTCTTGCAAAGCTCCTTGTAGAAATACTCGATAAGCTCTTTTCCGATAAGGTCAACTCTGTCATCATCGTTACCGTATTTCGGGAAATCGCCCTCAACGTTAAACTCTGTAATAATACCTCTTTCATCCTTAATAGGAGTAACCTTTGCGTATTTGATAGCTGAAAGTGAGTCTGTAGCAACTGACATACCCGATACACCGAAAGCCATAAGTCTTTCAACATCTGTATCGTGAAGTGACATCATAAGTCTTTCGTAAGCGTATTTATCGTGCATATAGTGGATAACATTCATTGTGTTTACGTAGAGCTTAGCCATCCATGAAAGGTATTTTTTGTAAGCTGCCATAACCTCGTCATAATTAAGAACCTCTGCGTCAAACATTTTTCCTTCAGGAGCAATTTGCTCTGCACCGATTTCGTCCTTACCGCCGTTAAGAGCCATAAGAAGAACCTTTGCAAGATTGCATCTTGCACCGAAGAACTGCATCTGCTTACCTGTTTTCATAGCTGATACGCAGCAGGCGATTGAGTAATCATCGCCGAACATTCTTCTCATAACGTCATCGTTTTCATATTGAATGGAATCTGTATCAATAGAAACCTGAGCACAGAAATCCTTGAAGCCCTGTGGAAGATGCTCAGACCAAAGAACTGTGATATTCGGCTCTGCTGATGGTCCGAGATTATAAAGAGTTTGGAGAACTCTGAAGGAGGTCTTTGAGCACATTGATTTGCCTTCGCCTGTAACACCTGCAAGTGCAAGTGTTACCCATACAGGGTCGCCTGCGAAAAGGTCGTTGTATTCGGGAGTACGGAGATGACGAACAAGTCTGAGCTTAATAACAAGGTCATCAATAAGCTCCTGAGCCTCTGACTCTGTAAGAGTGCCTTCTTCAAGGTCTCTCTGAATGTAGCAGTCGATAAATTCAGCAATTCTGCCGATTGAATTAGCTGCACCGTTTTGCTCCTTGATAGCACCGAGATATCCGAAATAGAGCCACTGAACAGCCTCTTTAGCATTTGTTGCAGGAGTTGAAATATCATAGCCGTAATCAAGAGCAAGACCCTTAAGCTGATTCATAAAGTCAAGCTGCTTTGAAAGGTCCTCAAGAAGATGGATTGTTTCCTCGTTAAGAACGTCTGCCTGTCCGACCTTTTGCTTGTCAAGCTTCTTCTGCTCGATAAGATAGTCCATACCGTAAAGAGCAACTCTTCTGTAGTCACCGATTATTCTTCCTCTTGCGTATGCATCGGGAAGACCTGTAAGAATACCTGCGTGACGTGCCTTTTTCATTGTATCTGTGTAAGCACGGAATACGCCTGTGTTATGAGTTGTTCTGTAGGTAAACTCATCTTTAACCTTATCTGAAAGCTCGTAGCCGTAAGCACGGCATGCCTGAACAGCATTTCTGAAGCCTGCAAAGGGTGATACGCCTCTCTTGAGTGGTTCATCTGTCTGGAGACCTACGATTATATCTCTTTCCTTATCAACATAACCGGGGGCGTGTGAAAGGATTGAAAGGACCTTGCTTGTATCAACGTCAAGAACACCGCCCTTTTCGTTTTCTTCGATAAGGAGATTCTTTACCTTGTCAAGAACTATTTGTGTTCTCTCTGTAGGACCTGCAAGAAAGCTTGCATCTCCGTCATATGGTGTGTAGTTAAGCTTGATGAAATTGCTTACGTTGATTTCATCGCACCAAACGCCTTCTTTAAAATTTCTCCATGCTTCCATTTTTATTCCTCCTAGAAAGTATGTAAATGTAAATAATTAAAAGCTAATTTTGAAGGACGTAGCATTCACGTCCTCTTTCGTGAAAAATACCTGTGCATCTTTCACATTTGCCGTGGTTACATCTTCCGCATCTGTTTTGACCGCAGTGACCGCAACAGTATTTTGAGCCGTCGCAGACCTCATAATCTCCGCCCTCGATTTTTACCGACTTGTTATTTATGATAGAATCGGAAATTTTGTTCCTTGCAGTATCATAGATAGCGGCAATTGTAGCTCGTGCAACCTGCATTTGCCTTGCACACTCGTTTTGAGTGAGTCCTAAATAATCAATTTGCCTGACTACCTCGTATTCGTCAACGGTAAGCTGAATTTCTCCGTTTGAGCATTGATTACTGTTAAAGCAATCAATTTTCGGAATACCGCAGATTGTACGTGATTTTTTCGGTCGTGCCATACTATATCCCTCTCTGTTTAGTACACCACTATTATAAGGAATTGCTGACATATGTCAATAACTATTGAAGAATAATCGACGCTTTTTATCAATTTCGTACATATTAATAAATAAATCATACCTTATTTGCACTTTTTGGTTATTTTGTATAGGTAATAAAAAATCTCCCGTATAATACGGGAGATAGGAGATAGATTTTTATTAATTATTCAATGCCCAATATATCTGACGCATCGTCACTTTCAAGGGTTTCAACCTTGCGAAGATTCTTTTGGATAATAGAATTTCTGTGGTCAGCCTCGTCAAGAACCTTTCCTGCCTCATCAACCTTTTTACGTGCCTTGGCAAGAAGGTCGCCGAATTTATCGTACTGAGCTTTTGCGGCACCGAGAACCTTCCAAACCTCGTTTGCCTTCTCGTTAATTGCCATAGTGCGAAAGCCCATTGCGAGAGAGTTGAGAAGTGCAGTTATTGTTGACGGACCTGCAATCATAATGCCGTCAGCTTGTATTTTTTCTGCAATGCCTGTTTTTGAGGCAGTTATTTCTGCGTACAGTCCCTCAGTTGCAAGGTACATAATAGCAAAGGGCGTAGTTTCCGGAGAGCTGATATACTGTTTAACAAGCTTTGCCTCGTCCTTTACTCTTATCTCAAGTGCTTTTTTTGCCTGCTCAAGAGCTGCTAAATCTCCTGCCTCCGAAGCGGCTGAAAGCCTTGCATAGTCCTCCATAGGAAATTTTGAGTCAATGGGAAGATAAGTAAAGCCGCCGTCCTCCTGATTAGGAATTTTTACAGCAAATTCCACTCTGCCGTTATACTTTGGATTAGTCTGTACGTTAGTTTCGTACATATTCGGTATGGTCTGGTCAAGGATATTTCCCAGCTGTACCTCTGCCCAGGTGCCACGGCTTTTAACATTCGTCAAAACTCGGTTAAGACCTGTTACGCTTGTGGTAACTCCTGCACTTAACTCCTTCATTTCGCCGAGGCTTTTGTACACATTTGTAAGCTGCTCTGAAACAGTTTTAAACGATGCGTTAAGACGCTGATTAAGAGTTTCTGTAAGCTTTTCATCTACTGTTTTTCGCATCTGCTCCAGCTTTTCCTCATTGCTTTTTTGCATAGAGCCGATAGCATCAGAGGTTGCCTTTGTCTGCTTTTCCGTATTTGTGTTCAGCGTTTCGATAAGCTTAATCTGCTGCTCGTAATTCTTTTCGGTAAGCTCCTTCATCTGATGAGAAATACGCTCTAATTTTTCGTCGGTTGTCCTTGTAAGAGAGTCAAGCCTTTCACTGCTTGCCTTTGAGGTCATATCAATCTTTTGACCCAGTAAAGCCTCGGTGTTGTCTTTTTTCGGCTTTTTGGTCAGTAATATAACCAAAAGGGCAACTGCGACTATCAGTAAAATTAGTATTGCATAAAGTAAAATATCGTTCATTTTTCCACATCCTTTGATGTAATTTTATCACATTATTTCATCTAAAACAATAATAATATTATTTAGGTACAAAAATAGGGACATACAAAATTCTTGTTGACTTTTTTTGATTTTTAGTGATATAATAAGCAAAATCGTGTAGCAATACTGTTTATTAAACAGCAATGCGTAAGTCCGGATAATCGGGCTTACGCTTTTTTTATTGTTTGGCAAAAGACGAAAAACCCCCGGTTCTACCGGGGGAGAATAG
>JBJFGE010000010.1:0-5196 GCA_051892435.1 Eubacterium sp. | reverse complement strand
CACCCTGCTGATAAGGAAGAATCTTATCAAGAGCAGCTTCTCTCTCTTCAACTGTGTCAGCACAAATCATTTCACGGAATGCAGCAATTCTGTCCTCTTCAAAGAACATATGCTCTGTACGGCAAAGACCGATACCTTCAGCACCAAGCTCACGAGCCTTCTTTGCATCAGCAGGAGTATCAGCGTTTGTACGAACCTTGAGAGTTCTGTACTTATCAGCCCAACCCATAATTCTTCCGAATGTGCCTGCGATTGTAGCGTCAACAGTAGGAATAACACCGTCATAGATGTTACCTGTTGAACCGTCGATTGAAATATAATCTCCCTCGTGGAATTCTTTACCTGCGAGAGTAAACTTCTTATTAGCTTCGTCCATATTGATTTCAGAGCAGCCTGATACGCAGCAAGTACCCATACCACGAGCAACAACGGCAGCGTGTGATGTCATACCGCCTCTAACTGTAAGGATACCCTGAGCAACCTTCATGCCTGTAATATCCTCAGGTGAAGTCTCAAGACGAACAAGAACAACCTTCTCACCCTTGTCTGCCCATTCAACAGCGTCGTCAGCAGTAAATACAATCTTACCGCAAGCAGCACCGGGAGAAGCACCAAGGCCCTTGCCCATAGGTGTTGCAGCCTTGAGAGCAGCAGCGTCGAACTGTGGATGAAGGAGAGTGTCAAGGTTACGTGGGTCGATCATCTCAACTGCCTCTTCTTCAGTTCTCATACCCTCGTCAACAAGGTCACAAGCAATCTGAAGTGCAGCCTGAGCTGTTCTCTTACCGTTACGAGTCTGAAGCATAAAGAGCTTACCGTGTTCAACAGTGAACTCCATATCCTGCATATCTCTGTAGTGATTTTCAAGAGTCTGGCAAACCTTTGTAAATTCAGCAAATGCCTCTGGGAACTTCTGCTCCATCTCTGAAATGTGCATAGGAGTACGAACACCTGCAACAACGTCTTCGCCCTGTGCGTTTGTAAGGAACTCACCGAAGAGACCCTTTGCACCTGTAGCAGGGTCACGTGTGAAAGCAACACCTGTACCGCAGTCGTCACCCATATTACCGAATGCCATTGACTGTACGTTTACAGCAGTACCCCATGAATAAGGGATATCGTTATCTCTTCTGTAAACGTTAGCACGTGGGTTATCCCATGAACGGAATACGGCTTTGATAGCACCCATAAGCTGTTCCTTAGGATCAGCAGGGAAATCAGCGCCGATTTTCTCTTTATACTCAGCCTTGAACTGAGAAGCAAGCTCTTTAAGGTCCTCAGCAGTAAGCTCTACGTCCTGAGTAACACCCTTCTTAGCCTTCATTTCGTCGATAAGCTCTTCAAAATACTTCTTACCAACTTCCATAACTACGTCAGAATACATCTGGATGAATCTTCTGTAGCAGTCCCAAGCCCATCTTGGATTGCCTGACTTTTCAGCAATAGCCTCAACAACCTCTTCATTAAGACCGAGGTTGAGGATTGTGTCCATCATACCGGGCATAGAAGCTCTTGCACCTGAACGAACAGAAACAAGAAGCGGATTTTCCTTATCACCGAACTTTTTGCCTGTGATTTCTTCCATCTTAACGATGTACTCGTTGATTTCAGCCATAATACCGTCATTGATTTCACGACCGTCCTCATAATACTGAGTACAAGCCTCTGTTGTAATGGTGAAGCCCTGAGGAACAGGAAGACCGATATTAGTCATTTCTGCAAGGTTAGCACCCTTACCGCCGAGAAGCTCTCTCATGTTAGCATTACCCTCTGAAAAAAGGTAGCAATACTTTTTTGCCATTGGAAAAACCTCCTAAAATTAATTAACATCTTTTAGTTCTTTATACTTAATACAGTATAATGCGATAGCATTATAACATAAGACAAACCAAAATACAAACATTTTTTATTAAATTTTACCTTTATTGTAAATTTACTTGAAAAAATATATATTTTGTTGCATAATTGAATAACCAAAATAAATTTATCGTACACTTGGACTACGGTTACGGAGGAATATTTATGAAATGTGCAATAATTCTTGCAGGCGGTAAAGGTACAAGAATGAAAGCTGATTGCCCAAAGGTTATGTGCGAGGTACTTTTCAAGCCTATGATTGACTATGTTGTTGATGCAGTAAGAGAAGCAGGTGCACAGGATATTTGCGTTATCACAGGCTATAGGCACGACGAGGTTGAGGCGCACTTGGCTGATGATATAAAAACTGCTCTTCAGGAGCCTCAACTCGGAACAGGTCACGCAGTTATGCAGGCAACTGATTTTATCGGTGACCACTCAGACGATGATATTCTTATCTTAAACGGCGACGGTCCTCTTATGGACGCAGAAACTATAAACAAGGCATACGATTATCATAAAGAAAACGATAATTCAATCACTCTTATCAGTGCTATTGTTGAGGACACTAACGGAATCGGACACGTTAAACGTGACGAAAACGGTATTCTTGAAAGAATCATTGAGCACAAGGATGCAAATGAGGAAGAGAAAAAAATCAACGAATCAAATGCGGGCTGTTATTGGTTTAAGGGAAAGGATTTACTCTACGCTCTTTCAAATATCACCAACGAAAATGCACAGAATGAGTATTATCTCACAGACAGCCTTGCAATTCTCATTTCCGCAGGCAAAAACGCAGGTGCTTATGTTGTAGAGAACAGCGAGGTTGTTCTCGGTGCAAACGACAGAAAGCAGTTAAACGGTCTCAACACAATTATGAGAAGAAACATAAATGAACGCCTTATGCTTGAGGGTGTTGACATTCCTTGTACGGACGGTGTAATAATAGGAAAAGATGTAAAAATCGACACCTCTACCGTTATTTTGCCAAACACAATTATCCTCGGTAACACAGTAATCGGCAAGGACTGCACAATCGGTCCTAACACATATATTGACAACAGTGAAATCGGCGACAATGTTATTCTCGACAACTGCAAAATTCTTGACAGCACGGTTGAAAATGATGTTGATGCAGGTCCTTTTGTTAAGGTTAGAAATAACTCTGTACTCAAAAAAGGAGTTCATATCGGCAACTTTGTTGAGGTTAAGAATTCAGTTATCGGCGAAGGAAGCAAAAGTGCTCACCTAACCTATATCGGTGACAGCGATGTTGGAAAAAATGTTAATTTCGGTTGCGGAACAGTTACCTGCAATTACGATGGTAAAAACAAGTATCGTTGCAAGATAGATGACGGTGCATTCCTTGGCTGTAACACAAATCTTATTGCACCTGTTGAAATAGGCAAAAAGGCATATATTGCCGCAGGCTCAACAATAACAGACAATGTTCCGTCAGACGCTCTTTCAGTTGCAAGAGCAAGACAGACTATTAAGGAAAATTGGGTTAAGGAAAAGAAACCCTATAAGGAGTAATCAGTAAGTGAAAAAATATTTTGCTGTTTTTTTGGCGGTAATTTTAATTTGCTGTACCCTAACCGCCTGTAGTGAAACGGCAGACGTCAGCGAAACTACAGAAAATCCGTCAGAACCATCATCAACAACCACTACTACAATGAGAACAACCGAGGACCTTTCTACCACCTTTAAAGAGGTGGAGACAAACAGGATTTATCCTGCACTCTCAAAGGACTCTGACAGCGACTATCCTTACAAGATAGCAAGCTACAAAACTACATATATGTCCTCAAACACAACGAGAACAACTAACATTCATAATGCAGTCGATAAGCTCAACTATATTGTCATTCCTGCCGGAGAAACCTTTTCCTTTAACCAAACTGTAGGAAAAAGGACTATCCTTGCAGGCTACGAGGAAGCAAAGGTTGTTAAGGGTGACGAGTTTGTTGACGGTCTCGGCGGTGGTATCTGCCAGGTCAGCTCAACAGTATTTCAGGCTGTGCTTAGAGCAAATCTTGAAATAAAGGTCAGAGCCTGTCACTCTCTTGAAATCAGCTATGTTCCTCTTGGAGGAGACGCAACTGTTCAGTGGAATTCTCAGGACTTTCAATTTGTGAATAACTCTAAAAGTGATATCAGGCTTTCTGTTATCGCAAATGACGGCACACTCACCTGTACCGTTTATGCAAAGGAGGACATCGCTCCCGAGGGCAAGGTTGAAGTTAAAATAAAAAAGGACGGTAATTCATACGTCCTTACAAGAAGTGTAGACGGAAAGGTAAATTACACCACCTACAGTAAATATCAAAAGCCAAAAACAACCACCACAAAAAAGGAAAAAGAAACAACAGAAAAAGACAAAACTACTACAAAAAAGAATTCATAATCAGTATAAAAACAAAAAGACGGCAGATTTTTCTGCCGTCTTTAACATTTTAATTATCTTCTGCGATTATCTCTTCTTGGCTTCTTAGGAGCCTCATCGATATCGTTTTCGGGCTTCATTCCCTCAAGCTCGATAAGAGCATCTCTTCTTGAAAGATTAATTCTGCCCTGGTCGTCAATTTCAATGCACTTAACGATTATTGAATCTCCGACATTTACAACGTCCTCAACCTTTTCTGTTCTCTTAACATCAAGTCTTGAGATGTGAACAAGTCCCTCTTTACCCGGAGCAATTTCAACAAATGCACCGAAATTCATAATTCTTGTAACAACACCGTTGTAGAATGAACCAACCTCAGGGTCGGTAGCAATAAGCTTAACAATTTCAACTGCGCCCTTGCACTTTTCAGTGTCAATACCGCTGATATAAACTCTGCCGTCCTCCTCAATGTTAATCTTAACATCGTAGTCAGCCTGAATTTCCTGAATTACCTTACCGCCCTTGCCGATAACATCGCCGATCTTGTCAGGGTTGATAGTAAGAGTAAACATCTTAGGAGCATACTTTGAAAGCTCCTTTCTCGGCTCGCTGATAACAGGAAGCATAATTTCATCAAGAATATAATTTCTTGCCTTATGTGTTTTAGCAAAAGCCTCCTTGATAATTTCAGGAGTAAGTCCGTGAACCTTGAGGTCCATCTGAATAGCAGTGATACCGTTCTTTGTACCTGCTACCTTAAAGTCCATATCGCCGTAGAAATCTTCAAGGCCCTGAATGTCAACCATTGTCATAAAGTCGCCGTAAACACCCTCGTCACCTGTGATAAGGCCACAGCTGATACCTGCAACAGGAGCTTTAATAGGAACACCTGCTGCCATAAGAGCAAGTGTTGAACCGCAGATTGAACCCTGTGAGGTTGAACCGTTTGA
>JBJFGE010000009.1:0-76516 GCA_051892435.1 Eubacterium sp. | reverse complement strand
GCAGTGCAAGCCCGTTATAAGCGGGCGACCAATGGTCGCCCCTACGGTGATTTCTTTCAACAGCATCTCGACAAATACTAACTTATAAAACTATTTATTGTCGGGAAATGGTGTTTATCATTAAACCGCCTATCTTCTCGTCTGCGTGCAGGCTCAGCCTGCCAAATCCTAATTTAATGAGATATTATTGCATAAAAAACGGAGCAGCTTGGCAAGAGCCGAAGCCACTCCGAAAAGTGAGTTTGAATTATTAAGCGAAATATCTCTTGAGAAGACCCTCAAATGCTTTACCGTGTCTTGCTTCCACCTTGTTTGGCAACCTGCTACGAAAAGGTACACTGTACCTTTTCTCCCAAATTTTCTTTTACTGCATAAAAGCAAATTTGGAGCAGCTTGGCAAGAGCCGAAGCCACTCCAAAAAGTGAGTTTGAATTATTAAGCGAAATATCTCTTGAGAAGACCCTCGAATGCTTTACCGTGTCTTGCTTCGTCTCTTGCCATTTCGTGAACTGTATCGTGAATAGCGTCAAGACCTGCTTCCTTAGCCATTTTAGCAAGCTCTGTCTTTCCTGCAGTTGCACCGTTTTCAGCAGCAACTCTCATTTCAAGATTCTTCTTTGTTGAATCTGTTACAACCTCACCGAGCATTTCTGCAAACTTAGCAGCGTGCTCTGCTTCCTCGTAAGCAGCCTTTTCCCAATAAAGACCGATTTCGGGATAACCCTCTCTGTGTGCAACTCTTGCCATTGCAAGATACATACCAACCTCACTGCATTCGCCGTTGAAGTTGTCACGGAGACCCTGAATGATTTCTTCGGAAACGCCTTCGGTGATTCCAACCTGATGCTCTGCAGCCCAGCCCATAGCATCCTCTGTTCTTTCCTTCATTTTTGCGCCGCAGATTGGGCAAACATCAATTGGTTCGTCACTTTCGTAGCCGCATACGGGACAATAATACTTCTTTGCCATTTTAAATTACTCCTTTAGTTAATTAATTTTATTCTTGCAGCGGCTGCAAATACCGCTGTAATAAACATCCTTTTGTCTGATTTCAAAGCCGTCTATGCCCTTGCAAATCTCAGCTTCACATTCAAAATCATAAATTTTCTTACATTTTTCACAAATGAAATGACCGTGAAAATGAATATCGGCATCATAGCGGATTTTATCAGCGTCAATTTTAACAGGTATAAGCAGACCGCAGTCGGTCAAAGCCTCAAGGCAGTTATAAACCGTTGTTTTTGAAAAAGACGGATTATCCTTTGAAACATTTTTATACACTGTTTCAACATCGGGGTGAATATGATTTTCGCACAGGAATTTATACACGGCAATACGCTGAGGCGTAGCTTTAAGTCCCCTCGACCTGAAAAGCTCCGTAATTTCCTTTGTCTGCAAAATCTTCACCACCTTGTAATTATTGTTAATTTGTAATAATTACAATTTAGATTATATCAAATAATTTTTATTTGTCAATACTTTTTTAAATTTTCTCACCAAAATTTATTTTGCTCTTCGTTATACTCAAAGCCTGCTGTCATCAAAGCATCACAAAGATTGTCTTTATCAATATTCAAATCCTCGCAAAGAGCGTCAAGATTTGGATAAAAATCTCTGAGCTTCATATTTATAACACTCATAAGCATTACAGGGTCATTTGGCAGCTGCATATTCCTTTTTCTCCTTTGGATTTATAAGATAATTTACCGGCTTTCCCCAAAAGCTCATACAAAGCAGAGCGGTCAATGCTATAATCAGCACAATGGCAATCCATTCCCAGCCCGGTCCAACCTGCTTAATCAGATAAATCAGTCCTGAGTATTTCATTATGTATAAAATAGGTCTATGAAAAACGTAAATCTGCAATGTTCTTCTGCCGTACTTTGAAATTCTAAGCTCTTTTCTCGGACAAAGAGATATAACGGCAAACACAAGAAGTCCCGCAATGGCATAATATGCAAGTCTGAACAGGCAACCCCAATCAGCCATTTCCCCTAAAGCATAAAATTTTCTTCTGCAAGATAAAAGAGGAAACAGCCATTTTGATTGATAAAAAGTAACGGTGCAGATTACAACAAAGGCGGTAAAGAAAACTGCCGAAAAAATTTTAGCACCTTTCTTTGAGGTGACATATTCAACCCTTTCTCTGTCAAGAATATAACCGCAGTAGAAAAAGGGATAAAAGGTTATAAGCCTCAGTATGCACAGAAAATCAGTATCGCCCTTCATATATCCTGCAAAGCATCCGATTAAAACCGAGGTTATAAGGATATATTTCGGGTCAATTTTTCTTATTGCCCAAGTGATTATGTACCAAGATGCCATTGCAAGCATATACCAAGGAATATCCTTAACGGAAAAAATATCAAAGGAATTGTGCACGCCGAATATTAAGCCTGATAAAAAGTTAAGAATTCTTATGAAGAAATACACAATAACAAACCCAAAAGCCTTTTTCAAAGGCGGTTTGTCACTGTTGATGCTGTGCTTTGAAAACAGACCGCTGACAAAAATAAACGCCGGCATATGAAAGGTATACATAACAAGTGTCATCGTTCCAAACATTTGACTGCTTTCAAAATATTGTATGGTCAAATGACCTAAAACAACTAAAAATATTAAAAATAACTTTAAATTATCCCATAGAGCTATTCTCTTTTGCATTGTAAATTTACCTCTGTAAATTAGGATTTATCAGTGTGTTACTGTAGCAAAATTTCGTAGGGGCTTGCAGTGCAAGCCCGTTTTAAGCGGGCGACCAATGGTCGCCCCTACTGTGATTACTTGCAACAACATCTCCATAAACCCTAATTTATCACAACCAAAAAATATTTTCAATAAAATATGTATAATAAATATTGAATAATTATTTAATTTGTGTAATAATATTATGTAATTTTATAACCATAGGAGAAATTATGACAAATTTTGAAGAATTAGCAAATCTGCTTTTTCCGCAGATTGACAAGACTCCTGATTACTATGAGGAGTTATATCCGCCGAGAAATCTCAAGGAGGGTGCAAGGGTAACACGTTTTGCACCAAGTCCCACAGGCTTTCTCCATTTCGGAAATCTGTTCACCTGCATTGTTGCATACAGAACAGCCAAAAGCACCGACGGTGTTTTCTATGTAAGAGTAGAGGATACAGACCAAAAGAGAAAGGTTGAGGGTGCTGTTTCATCAATGCTTACAAGCCTTTCGGAATACGGTGTTGAGGCTGACGAGGGCGTTGTCGGCGAGGATACGGAAAAGGGCAATTACGGTCCTTATTATCAAAGCCACAGAAAAGAGATATATCAGTCCTACGCAAAAAGCCTTGTTGAACAGGGACTTGCGTATCCGTGCTTCTGTTCACCTGAGGAAATTGAGGAAATCCGCAATGCTCAGGAAAACGAGGATATAAAGGGATATTACGGAAAATATGCAAAATGCCGTGACCTTACCCTTGATGAAATCAAAGAAAATATTGACGCAGGCAAAAGCTGGACTCTCCGTTTAAAATCACCCGGAGAAATAAACAAAAAGTGTTATTTTGACGACGCAATAAAGGGCAAAATCGAAATGCCCGAAAATGTTATTGATGTTGTACTTCTCAAAACAGACGGCATACCCACCTATCACTTTGCCCACGCAGTTGACGACCATTTGATGAGGACAACCCATGTGTTCAGAGGTGATGAATGGATTGCTTCAGTACCTCTTCATTTACAGCTCTTTAAGCTTTTAGGCTTCAAGCCTGTTAAGTATGCCCACGTTGCACCGATTATGAAGGAGGAAAACGGCGGTAAGCGTAAGCTTTCTAAGAGAAAGGACCCGGAGGCTGCAGTTACCTATTATGCAGAACAGGGATATCCAAAGGACAGTGTAAACGAGTACGTAATGACTATTGCAAACTCAAATTTTGAGGACTGGCGTAGAGCAAATAAGGACGCTGATATAGACGCTTTTCCGTTTAATCCTAAGAAAATGTCTGTTTCAGGTGCACTTTTTGATATTGTAAAGCTTACAGACGTTTCAAAAAATGTTATTTGCCAAATGAAAGCAGAAGAGGTTTTTGCACAGTCATATGAATGGGCAAAGAAATATAATACCGCCCTTGCTTCTCTTTATGAAAAGGATACAGATTACGCAAAGGCAATTTTAAATATCGACAGAGAAAATAAAAAGCCACGTAAGGATATTGCAAAATGGTCTGACATTCCTGAATACATCAGCTATATGTATGATGAAACCTTTGAAGAGTGCTTTGATTTAACAGGCAATGCAACTCCCGACCTTGCAGTTGATGTTCTTGAAAGATACAGGGATATCGTTGATATCAATGATGACAAGGACACCTGGTTTGAAAAAATCAAGTCAATCTGCGAGCCTGTGGGCTGTACTCCAAATGTTAAGGAATTCAAGCAAAATCCCGATGCATTTAAGGGCCATGTCGGTGACGTTTCAACAGTAATCCGTGTTGCCCTTACAGGCAGGACAAACACTCCCGACCTTTACTGCATAACAGCCCTTTTAGGCGAGGACAGAGTAAAGGCAAGAATAGAAAAAGCAATAGCTCACTACAAGGAGGAAAAGTAATGGCAGAAGAAATGGAAAAGAATGAAGAAGTAAAGGAAAGCTCTAATTTTATCCACGATTTTATTGACGAGGATTTGTCAGAGGGTAAATACAGTAAAATTCAAACCCGTTTTCCTCCCGAGCCAAACGGATATCTTCATATAGGTCACGCAAAGGCAATTTGCATTAATTTCGGCGTTAAGGAAAAGTATAACGGACTTTGCAATCTCCGTCTTGATGATACAAATCCTACTAAAGAGGATACGGAATATGTTGACTCAATAATGGAGGATATCAAGTGGCTTGGCTTTGACTGGGATAATGTTTATTACGCATCCGACTATTTTGATTTTATCTATGAATGTGCAATTAAGCTTATCAAAAAGGGCAAGGCTTATGTCTGCGAGCTTACTCCCGACGAAATCAGAGAGTACAGAGGAACTCTCACAGAGGCAGGCAAAAATTCTCCTTATAGGGACAGACCTATTGAGGAAAGCCTTGATTTGTTTGAAAGAATGACAAAGGGCGAATTTCCCGAGGGTAAAATGGTTCTTCGTGCAAAGATAGATATGGCATCTCCTAACCTTAATATGAGAGACCCTATTATTTATAGAATTATGTATGCGCATCACCACAGAACAGGTGATAAGTGGTGCGTTTATCCTATGTACGATTTTGCACATCCGCTTTCAGACGCTTATGAGGGTGTAACCCATTCTCTCTGTTCTCTTGAATTTGAAAATCACAGACCTCTTTATAACTGGTTTGTTGATGAGCTTATCGAGGGTGAAAAGCCAAGACAGATTGAATTTGCAAGACTTAATCTTAACTACACTCTTACATCAAAGCGTAAGTGCTTAAAGCTTGTTAAGGATAATATCGTTTCCGGCTGGGATGATCCGAGAATGGCGACAATCAGCGGTATGAGAAGACGTGGCTATCCTGCTGAGGCAATCAGAGATTTCTGCGACAGAATCGGTATTTCAAAGGCGTATAGCGTAGTTGACTTTGCACTTCTTGAGGCATGCGTAAGAGATAATCTGGGTGCAAATTCTCCGAGAGCAATGGCAGTTATCGACCCGCTGAAGCTTGTTATTGACAATTATCCCGAGGATAAAACAGAGGATATTGAATGTGAATATCATCCCGACCACCCCGAATACGGTGCAAGAAAAATGCCGTTTTCAAAGGAGCTTTGGATTGAGAAAAATGACTTTATGGCAGAGCCTATCAGCAAGTACCGTCGTTTGTTCGTTGGAAACGAGGTAAGACTTTATAAGGCTTATTTCGTAACCTGCACAGGATATGATGTTGACGAAAAGGGTGAGGTTTGCTGCGTTCACTGCACCTATGACCCTGAAACATTAGGGGGAGATGCGCCTGACGGAAGAAAGGTTAAGGGCACTATCCACTGGGTATCTGCAAAGGATAATTCACCTGCCGAAATCAGACTTTACGAAAGACTTTTCAATGTTGAAAACCCAAGTGATGAGGAGGGTGTTGAATCCTTTGAGGACAACCTTAACCCTGAGTCACTTGTTGTTATGAACGGTTATGTTGAAAAGGCAATAGCCCATTGCGACACAGGCACAAAATATCAGTTTATGAGAAACGGTTATTTCTGCAAGGATAAAGACTCAACAGACGATATGCCTGTGTTCAACAGAACTGTGCCCCTTCGTGACGGCTTCAAAATTAAAAAGTAACAGCAAATTAGGTGATTAATATTGAGTACAAGAAATGATATAAAAAATATTGCGATTATCGCCCACGTAGACCACGGCAAGACTACCCTTGTTGATGAAATGCTCCATCAAAGCGGTATTTTCCGTGATAATGAGGCTGTACAGGAAAGAGTAATGGACTCCAACGACCTTGAGAAAGAACGTGGAATTACTATTCTTTCAAAGAATACGTCAATCCATTATAATGATACGAAGATTAATATTGTTGACACTCCCGGCCACGCAGATTTCGGCGGTGAGGTTGAGCGTATCTTGACTATGGTTGACGGTGTTCTTCTTCTTGTTGATGCCTTTGAGGGCTGTATGCCACAGACAAGATTTGTTTTGAAAAAGGCTCTCGGTCTTCATAAAACACCTCTTGTGATAGTTAATAAGGTGGACCGTGAGGGTGCAAGACCTGAAGAGGTTGTTGACGAGGTTTTGGACCTTTTCATCGAGCTTGGTGCTGATGATGACCAGATAGATTTCCCTGTTGTCTATGCATCTGCAAGAGACGGCTATTCAAGTCTTGACCCTAACGTAAGAGAGGGAGATATGAGACCTCTTCTTGACGCTATCTTGGAATACATACCATCTCCAAAGGGTGATATTGACGGCCCTGCACAGATACTTTTCTCCTCTCTTGAATATGACGATTATGTAGGCAGAATAGGTGTAGGCAGAGTTGAAAGAGGTACAATAAAGGTGAATACTCCTTATGTTCTCTGTAAGCAGGACGGTACACAGGAGAATATTAAGTTCTCTAAAATGTATCAGTTTGAGGGCTTGAAAAGGGTTGACTGTACCGAGGCTTCATTTGGTGATTTAGTATGCGTAGCAGGTGTTTCCGACCTTAATATCGGCGAAACAGCCTGTGACCCCGAAAATATCGAGCCACTGCCCTTCGTTAAAATTGACGAGCCTACAATTTCAATGAATTTTATTGTAAACGATTCTCCCTTTGCAGGCAGAGAGGGCAAGTATGTTACATCAAGAAATATCCGTGACAGACTTTTCAAAGAGGTTGAAACAAACGTTTCCATGAGAGTTGAGGAAACAGACTCTATGGACACCTTTAAGGTTTCCGGCAGAGGTGAGCTTCACCTTTCAATTCTTATTGAAACTATGCGTCGTGAAAATTATGAATTTCAGGTTTCACGTCCCCAGGTTATTCTGAAAAAAGGCGAAAACGGCCAAACCCTCGAGCCTATGGAGCTTGCTATAATCGAGGTGCCTGAGGAGTACGTGGGCAGTGTTATGGAAAAGCTTTGCTCACGTAAGGGCGAAATTGAAAATATGGATACGAGAAGCACAGGTATGACCCATTTGGAAATCAAAATTCCTTCAAGAGGTCTTATAGGCTACCGCTCCGAATTTCTTACAGATACAAACGGAAACGGTATTATGAACCAGCTTTTTGCAGGCTATGAGCCATACAAGGGCGATATTGAAACAAGAAGCAGAGGCTCAATCGTTGCCCACGAAACAGGTACATCAACAGGCTACGGCCTTTGGAATACTCAGGACAGAGGCAAGCTGTTTATCGGTCCGGGTGTTGAGGTTTACGAGGGTATGATTGTAGGCGAATGTGCAAAGGATGAGGATATCGTCTGTAACGTATGCAAGAAAAAGCATGTTACGAATACACGAGCAAGTGGCTCTGACGAGGCATTAAAGCTTGTTCCGCCAACAACACTTTCTCTTGAGCAGAGTATGGAATTTCTTGCTGATGATGAGCTTTTGGAGGTTACTCCAAAGTCAATCCGCCTCCGTAAAACAATTCTCGACAAGTCATTAAGACTTAAAGCAGAAAGCAGAAAGAAATAAAAAATTATGTCTTTTTCCGTTATGCTGCGTTATTTACTGTTCGCAGTACACAAAGTACAGCTTCACAGTGAAAGCCTTGCCTAACGAAAAAATCCGCTAATTTTATTGTCTAAATGTAACAGATTTTCGTAGGGGCGACCATTGGTCGCCCGCTTATAACGGGCTTGCACTGCAAGCCCCTACGACAGCTTGTTAGGCAACGCTGTTTAAGATAGTAGTAAACATAAAGGGATGTGATTATATGAACGAAAAAGCAGGTTTGTATTTTCACATCCCTTTTTGCCGTTCAAAGTGCCCCTACTGTGATTTTTACAGCGTAAAATATGATAAGACTCTTGCAGAGGCTTACACCCATAGGCTTATTAAGGAAATGAAAAAATATGAGGGCAGCTTTGACACTGTTTATTTCGGTGGCGGAACGCCAAGTATTCTTGAGCCTGAGCTTATAGGAAAAATTATTGAAAGTGCAAAAAAACAATTCGTCATAGACAAAAATGCGGAAATCACCATTGAGTGCAATCCCTCAAAAAATCTTGAAGGCGATTTTGAAAAATACGTATCCTACGGTATAAACAGGATAAGCCTCGGTATGCAAAGTGCAAGAAACGAGGAACGCTTTGCACTTGGCAGGTCGGCAGGGCAGGCAGAGGTGGCAAAGGCAGTATCTGACGCAAAAAAAGCAGGGATAACGAACATCAGCCTTGACGTGATGCTGGGCACACCTAAGCAAAGTCTTGATTCTCTTGACTGCACCTTTGAGTTTATTGATAAAATGAACGTCACCCACATAAGTGCATATATGCTGAAAATCGAAGAGGGTACGAAATTTTTTGAAATGCAGGACAGGCTTGCTTTACCTGATGAGGATACGGTCTGTGAAATGTATCTGAAAACAATAAATTCTCTGTCGGCACTTGGCTTTAACCAGTACGAAATCAGTAATTTTTCAAAGATAGGCTTTGAAAGCAGGCATAATTTGAAATACTGGCGACTTGCTTCTTATCTCGGAATAGGAAAAAGTGCCCATTCCTTTTGGCAGGGCAGACGCTTTTACTATGACAGAGATTTCAATAAAATTGATGACGGAATAGGCGGTACCATTGAAGAAAAAATTATGCTTGGTCTACGGCTTTGTGAGGGAATAGACAAGTCACTTTTGAAAGACGACAGCTACAAAAAATTTGTAAAAATGAATTTAATCACGGAAACGGATAAAAAAATTTCCCTGACGAATCAGGGGAAGCTTGTTTCAAACATAATAATCGGTGAGCTTTTGTAAATACTAACGGTGTAATAATTTTGAAAGGACAGATATTATGCCGGATATGTTTAATTTAACTCAGCAGATGAAGGAATACTTTAATTCTCTTCCCGAAAACGTCAAGGAGTCAATTTATCAAAGCGGAGCAAAAATTAATTCCCTGGAGGACCTAAAGGCAGTTGCAGAAGGGTTTACGGGAAATGTGCAGGGATAATCAAAATATAAGCAGTATGAATAATGTTGATATTCCTGCAAAAACGAAAAAAACGCCAAAGGATTATAAGGAAAAATACAGCCTTGACCCCACGCTGACTAATAAATATTGCTCTTGGGTGTCAAATCCCACTGTTCAGCCTGACGAAAAAACAGAAATGGGAGTACCCATTCCCGATGTTTTGAACACAGAATTTTCAAAGGAATATCAGGAAGAAAATAAGTTATAAAAGATTTTATTGTGAGAAATAACCGTAGGGGCGACCATTGGTCGCCCGCTTATAACGGGCTTGCACTGCAAGCCCCTACGACAGCTTGTTTCATTAAGTAATTTATTAACATGAAAAATTCCCCCGACTGAAAATCAGTCGGGGGTTTGCTTATTCTTCCCACTTCATTATGGTTTTGCCGAAGGATTTTTGTGTGTCCTTTTCAAAGGCATTTTTGATATCTGTTGTTGTTCTTACAATATTAACGGAGCTGATAAGATTTCCCAGATAGTCGATAATTTCGGGGTGCTTTGCGTACATATCAACAGTTTTCTGAAAATCCGCTACACCGCTTCTTGACGAGCCGAAAACTCTCAGTCCCTTTTCGAGAATCATTCTTGTGTTGATAGGAACAGGGTATTCGCTTACGCCTAAAATAGAAATAGTCGCCTCAGGCTTAATAAGACCGATAATCTGCTCAATGGCAATAGGACTGCCGTTACCGCCCACACATTCAAAGGCGTGGTCCATAGTAAAGTCCTCGGGTATTTCATTTACAAGATGTGTTTCGTCTGCGAAGGTGAAATCCGCAAGCTTTTCCCTCATAGTTCCGAAAACAACGATTTTCGACTCAGGAAAATGATATTTAAGGAAAAGGGAGGTTATATAGCCTAAATTTCCGTCGCCCCAAACACCGATGACATCTCTTCTGCCGTGGGCAATGTTGTCAAATCTTGAAATTGCGTGAACAGAAACAGAAACAATCTCCGTAAATGCCGCCACGTTTAAATCAATATTTTCCGGGAGCTTTACAAGCCTTTTGGGAGAAATCTCCACAAACTCCTGAAGAAAGCCGTCCATAGATGAACCGCAGAATTTTGATGAACGCAAGTAGTTTTCGCCGATGTAATTATCATTTTCGGTAGGAGCATTGGGAACCATAACTACGTGGTCGCCTGCCTTATATGTTCCTGTGGGGTCAAAAACAACTCTGCCTACGCCCTCGTGAATAAGTGCCATAGGCAGCTTTTCCGCAAGAACCTTTGGGTCACGTGTACCAAGATAATATCTCATATCGGCATTGCAGATAGACAGATTTGTAGGTCTGACTATTACGTTTTCTCCAAAGAGATTAATGTCCTCAAAGGCTATTTCAAAACGTCTCGGCTCAACTAATCTGTAAACCGTATTAATCATACTCTTCATCCTCCAACAGTGATTTTGCTACACGCAAATCATAAGGATATGTAATTTTCATATTATATGTCTCGCCCTGAACAAGTGCCACCTTTTCGCCTTTTATAACAAAAATCTTTGCGGCATCGGTAAGAATATCTTTTTCTTCATTTGTCAGAGCATTGTAAATATTCTTGAGCTTCAAGGCATTAAATGACTGAGGAGTCTGACCTTGATACATTTTGCTTCTGTCGGGAATTGAACTGATAATCGTATTATCCTGAGCCTCAACAATTGTATCAGTTGCGGGAACAACAGTATCACAAGCACCGTATTCCTTTGCAAACTGAATATTCTCTTCAATAATTCTGTTTGTAACAAAGGGTCTAACGCTGTCATGGGTAACAATAATTGTATCGTCGTCAAGATTGCCCTCTTTTTCAATAAAGTCAATGGCGTTCATTATTGTTTCATTTCTTGTGTCGCCGCCCTCGATTACTGCTATTCTTTCTTTAGCGGGAGCTATATGCTTTTCAATAAGATTCTTTGTATGCTCTACCCACTGCTTAGGGCAAAGAACAATAATTTTTTCAAGCTCGGGTACGGCAAAAAACTTTTCGACAGTGTAGATAATTATAGGCTTTCCATTAACATTTAGATACTGCTTTGGCTTGTCGCCACCCATTCTTGAACCTATACCACCTGCTAAAATAACACCGTATACCATAATATTATCTCCTTATCATTTGTCCAAATTTTTAAGTATTAAATCTGCAACTCTCTGACTTGATTTACCGTCAAGGTCATCAAAGAATTTGTTTTTAAAGCCCTCAACCTTTTCAAGCTCAAAGTCCTTTTTCTCTATACAATCGACAAGCTCTCTTTGAGAAAATACAATTTTTCCCGGAACAAAGCCCTCAAAATCGTAATAGAAATCACGGCTTGAAATGTAGTCATAAAGGTCATATGCATAAAACATCATAGGAATGTTCAAAAGGGACGCCTCAAAAACTACGCTTGAATAATCCGTCACAAGCAAATCGGTAACAAAAAGCAAATCATTAAGCTCGTCATCATCTGACAAATCTATAATAACGTCCTTGTATTCCTCGGGAATTTCAAAGCGTTCCTGACAGAAGGGGTGAAGCTTAATAATAATTACATATTCGCCTTTAAGCTGTTCATAAACCTCAACAGGCGAAAATGCCTCGGTGGGATAAAACGCACTCATTTGTCCGTTACCTCTAAAGGTGGGTGCAAAGAGCATTATTTTTTTATTTTCAAGCTGAGGATATCTTTCATAAAAGCCGTTTTTAACATTGTCTGCATATTCCTTATCCATAAAAATATCTGTTCTCGGAATACCTGTTGCCACAACGTTTTCGTCGCTTAAACCAAATCCCTCTGCGTAATGCTTTGCAATTTCCTGAGAGCTTACGATAGCGTAGTCGTACATTCTGTGGTTAGGGTCCGTCTGCTTAGGACCGCCCTTTTTGCCAAGCCTTGTAAAGCCAAAGGTTTTAAACGCACCGCAGGCATGCCACAGCTGAAACAGCTTCACACCCTCACGCTTGTCCACAAGATTGAGAAGCCTGAAATAGTCGTCAACAATAACAACCCTTGATGTTGCATAAAGCTTTAAAAATTTTACGATATTTTTAACCTTGCTGTGACCTGCAGGGTCGGAAAAAAGAAGAAACTGAAAATCAATATCCTCTCTGTCCTTCAAAAGATTGTAGACGAAAAGAGGATTTCCTCCTAATTCGTCACGCCTGCCTGACATAAATGTAACTCTGTTAGGAACAATATCCTTTTCAGAAAGCATTTTATAGTACATTTTACATACTGCAAAAAGGGGCTTTCTTATATTTTCCCTAAATACAGATTTTTTAAAGCTTGTTTTTATAAATGATGAAAAGTTAATTTTTATCTGAACAAAAATGTTTTTCAAAATGCCGTCGATTTGCTTTGTTTTTCTCCTGGGCAAAACATCAAATCCCGCCAATATTCCGTCTAATACAAAATACGGGGCAAGCAAAACAGAAAGAAGAAGCCTTAAAACAAAGAAAATCAGACGAAGCACAGGAACAATTATTCTGCTTTTTTCCGCAAAGCTTCCTCCCCTGCCCGTTTCCTTTGATTTGGAAATTACAATACGGCTGTTTTCGCAGTCGAAGGATACGGTGTATATATGGCTGTCCTTTTTTCTTTCATTTTCAAAATCGTTTTCGTCGTTTGTGAAAACCGTTACACCGTCAAAGCACTCATATTCAATATACTGCTCGTCAAGGTGAATGTCCGGATTTTCATTAAGTACATTTGTTGAAACTGTAAAGGGTACGGATTCCACCGTATTGTCGCCGTAATAAAAATCTATTCTTGCTGTTATGTCACTGTCGCTTTCAAAATTGTAAAATATGTTGTCAAGCAAAAATGTATATGTGCAAACGATAATGCAGGAGTTGCTTTGCTTCTGTCTGAAATAGTTTGTTACGAGAAAGGGCAATCTCCTTATTTTTCCGTCACACTCAAAAACAATTTTTGCTTTTGGCGAAGTGACATCAACGTCAAAGGGACAGCTGATTGAAACGGAAATATTCAATTTATTTTTATCAACATTCATTTTGTTGATTATCATTTTACTGTCAAACATCAGCTATTTAAAAGCTCCTTTGTAAAATTAACCACGTTTTCGGTTGCGTGACCTGTGTTGCTTCCGAAAAATCTTTCTCTAAAGGGTTCAATAAGCTCTTGCTTAAAATCTTTATTGTTAATTGCGTTTATCATCTCATCTGTACTGAGAACAATTTTGCCCGGTACAAAGGAGGAGAAATTACAATAAAAATCTCTGTCCCTGCTGTATTCGTTCAGGTCAAAGGCGAAAAACACCATAGGAACATTTACTATTGACGCTTCGAATATTACGCTTGAATAATCTGTTACCAATAAGTCGGCAACAAAAAGAAGGTCGTTAATATCATACTGTGTTGAAAAATCCACCACTCTGCCTGCGTACTTTTCGGAGTAAGCGGGTCTTTCGGAAAGATAAGGGTGCATTTTTACAGCAATTACCCAGTCATCGTCAAGGCTTGAAAGCAGTCTGTCGACCTCAAAGCGTTCTATGGGATAATGACAGTTACCCATACCTCCGCCTCTAAAGGTTGGAGCAAAAAGTAAAATCCTTTTGCCCGCAAGCTCAGGGTTTTCCTTGTAAAATTTCTTGATGAAATAATTTTTATATTTTTCATTTTCAAGAAGGTCGCATCTCGGAGAGCCGAGGGCGATAACCTTTTCCATTGCAACGCCGAAGCCCTCTGCATAATACGGTATTACGTCCTGTGAGCTGACGATTACGTAGTTGTACTGCCTGTGGTTAGGAGAGCTTTGCCTCAAATAGCTGTCTCTGCCAAGTCGTGAAAAGCCAAAGGTTTTAAAAGCACCGCAAGCGTGCCAAAGCTGAATAAGCGTAACGTCATCCTTCTTTTTTAAGTAAGAAAGAAAATGGTAATAGTCGTCAACAAAAACTACGCTTGATGTGGCATACAGCTTAAAGAATTCAAACAGATTCGGTATGTTCGATTTAACTCCGCCCTTTTTACAGAGGACGTTAATTTCTATCCCCGGAATTTTTGTCATTTCAAAAAAGACTGCTTTTATGTTGCCTGTAAGCCTTTCGGACCTGTTTGTTAAAAAGGTAACCTTGTTAGGCTGAACCTTTAACCGCCTGTAGGGAAGAAAAAGGAGAGACATAATTCCGGAAAAAAGTATTTTTGATTTTTCTCTTTTACTGCTCTTAAAAAAGTGGAAAAGCATATTTTTCTTTTTCGACGGAATAGTAACGTCTTCATCGGGAGCAAGCATAATATTATCCGCTTTTCCGTCGCTGAAAAGAAATTTTACGCCGATATTTTTAGACTTTTTTGATTTATTGTAAAAAAGATAAGGTATGTCAAAAAAGCCTATGGCAACTGCCGTATTTCCGTCGCAGGATTTTAAATCCATAGGCAAAATACGGTTATCGTCATCGGTGTAAAAGCACGCAGAAATCCTTGGAAAAGAAAGTGGCTTATCACCTGTTACGGAAACTGTCATTTCCAAATAAGAATTCTCTGCTTTTAAATTTTCAACCCTTACCTTATAGTCGTTCATCAAATATTTCCTCTCAAAAAAATTTTTCAAGCAGGTATACTTTAAGTCTATCTTTTATATTATCATATTATGTTTCTTTTGTCTATAATATAATTTATCAATTACATATAGCCTACAGTGATTGACAAAATCTTTTTCAGTGGTATAATTATGTTGATACGGTTATTTAACCAAATAATGCTAATTTGCGGAGGAAAGATTATGAACATATTTATGATTGGCGGAACAGGTCTTTTGGGCTGTGAAGCAGCAACCCAGCTTATCAAAATGGGTCACAAGGTTACTTCTGTTGCCCTGCCACCTCTTCCCGAAGGAGCTCCTATTCCTGAAGAAATGGATATCGTTTTCGGTGATATCAACAAAAAGTCAGACGAAGAAATTGAAGAAATGCTTAAAGGCAATGACGTATTCATTTTTGCCGCAGGCGTTGACGAAAGAGTGGAATTCCCTGCTCCTGTAATGGATTATTATTACAAATTTAACATTGCACCGCTTAAAAGAATTTTCCCTCTTTGTAAAAAGGTAGGAGTTAAGAGAGCAGTTGTTCTCGGCTCATACTTTGCTTATCTTTCAAAGTGCAGACCTGATATGGGACTTACAAAGAAGAATCCTTACTTTAAGTCAAGAATAATGCAAGAGGAGGTTTGTGCAGCAGCATGTGATGATAATTTCAGCTGTGCTGTTCTTGAGCTTCCTTACATATTCGGCACACAGCCGGGAAGAAAGCCTGTTTGGACAATCCTTATTGAGCAGATTGGCTTTATGGATAAATGGCCTTTCACTATGTATCCAAAGGGAGGTACAGCAATGCTTACCTGCCGTCAGGTTGGTCAGGCTATCGCAGGTGCTGCTCTTCGTGAGAAGCCGGGCTTTGAGGCTATTCCGATTAGTATGTACAATATGAAGTGGGATAAATTCCTTTCAATCGTTTATGAAGCAAGAGGAATGGGTGCTGACAGAAAGATCGTCGGCGTTTCACCTGCAATGATGAAGATGGGTATGTTCAAGGTTGCCAAGGACTACAAGAAGAGAGGCATTGACTCCGGTATGGACCCATTCAATCTTCCTGATATTATGGACATCGACCTGTTTATCAATAACGAGTATACAAAAGAGCTTGGCGTTGAAGAGGATGATATCGAGGCAGCTATTGCAGATTCTATCCGAGTTTCAGAGGCAGCATATAATGGTACTGTTCAGCTCCTTGAAATGAAGGGCGAATAATTTATATTGTATCTTTTTCCGTTATGCTGCGTTACTGACAAAATTCCACTCGTCACATACACAACGTATGCTCCCGTCGATGAAATTTTGCCAAAGCCTTGCCTAACGAAAAAATCTATCAATATAAAAATGTAAATTTTAACAATAAAACAGCCGTTCTGAAAAACCAGAACGGCTGTTGTTTTTTTGTAAAGTGTGTATGCACAGATTTTTCGTAGGGGCGACCAATGGTCGCCCGCTTAAAACGGGCTTGCATTGCAAGCCCCTACGATAGCTTTATGCAGTAATAAATTGAAAATGTTATTGCTTATTTTAATTTGATATACATTTCTTTAATGTTCTCTTTTGTAAGGGTAATGGGGTTTCTTGTCATAAGCATTGACATGCTTTTTTCTGTCAGCTCCTCTATCTGCTCATCGTTGGTGCAACCGATTTCGGACAGACTGCAAACCATACCCATTCTCTTTTTCATTGCGGTGATTTCGTCAGCCATTGCGTAGGGTGACTCAAAGCCGCAGTCCCTTGCAAGAGCAGTAATTCTGCCGTCGCTGTCAGCGTGGTCGGCATTAAATTTGATGAAATAATCAAGGGTAAAGGCACAGGCTTCTCCGTGGGGTACGCCGTAAATATTCGTCAGAGGGAATGAGCAGGCGTGAGAGCCTGTTGTTCTTGGATGGCTGAATGCGACGCCTGCAACGATGGATGCCTCTGCCATTTTTTCTCTTGCCTCTAAATCAGAGGGATTGTTGTATGCCCTTTCAAGCCATTCAAAAACAAGCCTTGCACTGTAAATTGAGCAGGCAGTACAAATGGGCTGATGAATTGTTGCCCAATAGCTTTCAACTGCGTGTGCAAGTACATCGAGACCTGTTGATGCAGTAATTTGAGGCGGAACCGTCAATGTCAGCTCAGGATCAATAACTGCAATTTTCGGATACATAGCAGGGTCGTTCATAGGATTTTTCAAGTTCTTTTCCACGTCGGTTAAGACGGAAATATTGGTAACCTCTGACGCTGTGCCCGAGGTTGTTGTAACTGCAATCATAGGAATTGCCTCATGGGCACAAATTGCTTTACCCTCACTGTGATATGCTCTGATTTTGCCGTTTCCTTTAGCGATAGCACAGGCAGCCTTACAGCAGTCCATAGGAGAACCACCGCCTAAAGCAACTGCAAAATCGGCATTTATTTCACGCATAATTTCAACACAGCTGTCTACATTATCCGTGGTGGGATTAGGTCTTACATCGCTGAAAACAACCTTAATAAGTCCGTCGCTGAGCCTTACAAATTCATCGGCAGTGCCGTTCTTCTCAAAGCTCTTGCCGCAAACAAGAACACCTTTTGTTCCGCCGATTTCTTCAATATATGATTTTAAGCTATTTCTTTTACCTGTTCCGAATACAAGCTTAACAGGCAGATTAAATTCCCATTCCATAAAAGCATCTCCTTTTACCTTTATACAATATATAATAGCACGTTGTTTCCATTTGAGCAATGTAAATTAGAGTTTATCGAGATATTGTTGAACGAAACGACCGTAGGGGCGACCTTGGAGCGGTCGCCAGACCCTTTTGTCTGCTTCGCAGACATTTCACCTAACTGGGGAATCCCATTGGTCGCCCGTTTAAAACGGGCTTGCACTGCAAGCCCCTACGAAAGCTTGTCCCCTCGGCACAGTACGCATTGTGTGCGTGCCGACGTAGCAGAGGGGTTATTAGGGGGAATGGGCATCTTTGATGCTTCCCCCTAATTTGTAATCTACAGTTGTGGTACCCAAAATTTCATTCATTGCTAAAGCAATTCTAAAATTTTGACCACTGCCAATTCTTGTTGCTCCTTTTATCTCGCACTGCGAGCAGTCGCAAACGAATCTTTGTTTCATTTCTTTCACGACACGAAAGAAATGAAAAACCTTCGCGTTAGCGAAAACATAATATATCTGCTTTGCAGATGTACTATATAAATACTAATTATTTCCTTCCTTTAAGCAGCGGTGACAGGGGCTTATATATTACAAGAGATACCGCAACGCTGATAAGTCCTTTTACGAAAGTAAACGGTACGTTGAAAATAAGAAGTGCCTGCACCATATTTTTAACGCTTGGAAGAATTGCCTTATACATACCGAAAACCGCCTCCTCGGGAAAGCCGAGAATGGAATAGTACATAGGATATGTGACAAAATAGTTCCAGGGCAGGCTGAAAACTGCCATTGCAAGAGCACCTGCCACACCGGCGATAACCGCATTGCCCTTTGTCTTTTTGTGCTGATAAATAAGACCTGCCACAAGGGCGAAAACAGAGCCGAGAACAAAGTTTGAAAGCTCGCCTACAAAACCGCTTTGACTGACAGCCATATGTATCAGATTTTTAAGCAAAGCGATAATTACACCTGCAAGAGGACCGTAGGCAAATGCACCGATAAGCTCCGGTAAATCGGAAAAATCAAGCTTTATAAAGCTTGGCATAATCGGAATTGAAATTTCAATGTACTGCAGTACAACTGCAACTGCCGTCAGCATTGCTGTTCCCGTGATTAATCTTACCTTTTTGTTTTTCATTTCTTCTTCTCCTTTTTGGGCGTTTTAAAAAACTTAAAAAAGAGAAGCCCCGACGCTTTCGCATCAGGGCTTAAATGCTTTGACCGAGGGGATAATTTTATTTTATCTCCCAAACATTTTCTCTCATCCGGACTTTAACCGTCGGTATCGGAATTTCACCGATTCAGCCATAGCAGATGCTACGGGTCGTGGACTTTACCACCGGTGAGGAATTTCACCTCGCCCTGAAAATATTTTAGTCAGACTATTGTCTGCAATATCTATTATATGCCATATTTTTTATTTGTCAACACTTAATTGCTTGAAACGACTGACTGCAAACGGGCTTGCATTGCAAGCCCCTACGAAAGCTTGATACAGTAACGTTTCTAGACCAAGTGACTGTAGGGGCGACTATTAATCGCCCGCACACAGTGGGATTTACGACGAATTTTCTGTAAGCATATCTTAATTGCTTAACTGCTCCTTGTCAATTTCTCCAGCGTACATATCCTCCATTGAAACGTCTTCTTTTTCATTAGTTGAGGAATACTTATCCTGATAGTAGTTTTCAAGATGTGACTCGAATGAACCGTCAGGCTTAATATCAATCATTGTGCATCCTCTTTGGAGACCGTATTTCATAATACCTACATATGCCAGATAGTCAATGGAATATCCGTAGGTAAGCTGAATACCTTTGTAGTCAATGGCAAAGTTATTCAAATGGTCGTGACCGCAGAATGTTCCCTGTGTTGAACCAAGCTCAACCATTTTATCAAAAAAGCCGAAATTATAGCTTTTACTTGAATAGACTATATCACCCTTTTCTCCTGCCTTACCGTAGACGTACTGAACATTGTCGGTATCATTGTAGCCGTTATCTCTGTACTCATACCAAGCATCCTTGTATTCAGGCAGAGCAATATGGAAAAACGCAAGAGTTTTCGGCATAACCGAGTTGTTATCCTGCTGAAGCTTTTTCAGCTCCTGCTCATACCACTGAACTTGATTTTCGTGGATTGTGTCATATTTCCAAAGAGCACCGAAATAATCACCGTCAACGTATGAATGGGAGTCAAGCATAATAAGTCCCTGTGTGATTTCACCCTTGGAATTTTCAACCTTAATAATATAGTTACCGTAGCCGTCAACCTCCTCAGGTCCTGCTTGGAAAAGACAATGCTCATATTTATCACTGCCGTAGACGTCTGAAATCTGCTCTCTGTTGTAGAATGAATAAGCCTCTGTATCGTGATTACCGAAAACAGGACACCAATAAACTCCAAGCTGTTCCATTAAATCGGCGAAAAGCTGAGCGCTTAATTTATTGTTAAACGTACCTGCCTGAAACGGAACAGGATATGTTATGTCCCCTGTTACAACAACTAAATCAGGCTTTTCCGCCGCAATCATTGCCGCAACGGAATTAAGTGCCATTGTATCCTTTTTAATGCACAAAAAGCCACCGCCGATATGTACGTCTGTAAGCTGCATAACCTTGAAATTATCATCTGTTACAAAGGTATAATATCCGTCATCATCAATAACCGGATTGAGCTGATTGTCATATTCAACTGCCTTAATCGATGATACAAAATTTTTGTTTGATTTAATTCCTACTGCACTTATTGATGCAAGAATTCCTGCAAGCAGTGCAATAATTAAAATGATAATCAAAAGTACCTTGCCGAATATTTTAAGTCGTTGCTTACCTGTTTTCTTAACCTTAACCGTTTCGCTCATATTGTTACCTCTCCTATTAGTTGTTGATTAAGTATTTTGTTTGTGAAATAACTGTTTTCAACGCCGTAACAGCAACGGCAATTCCCATAATAACAGCTACGATACCGTCAACTGCAAAATTAATTTTTTCTGCAAGTGTAAATCCTAAAAACGCCGCAAGGGTTACAAACGTATCCATAAAGCTGTCGAGTGCCAGCGTTTTTATTACAGGAGACGGAGATTTTTTATTTACGTGTAAATAGAAAACACCCATCCCAAGCTTAACAAAAACTGTCAGTAAAATTAAAGTCGCATAATTAACCGAATATGAAATAGGCGTGGGATACATTAATCTTTCAAGCCCCGAATATGCAAAATATGCACCTGTAATCGTTACTACTGCACCGATTACAAATGATGCAAGAGACTGAGCTCTCCTGCCTCTTTTCTCCTCAAGCTTTATTACAAGGTAAAATCCCAAAAGTCCTATTAAGCAGGAAAACGTATCTCCCAAATTATTGATTGAATCGCAGTAAACGGAAAGGGAATTTGTGCTGATACCTACATAGAGCTTTAGAAGAAACAGCAAAAAATTTATTATCACGCCGAAAAGCGACGCTTTAATTCCAACCTTTCCCATAAAATCACCGCTTTTTTAAAAAGTAATTTATTATAACACATATATTATACTTTTGCCACAGAAAAATTTTGATTGTATACAAATATGTAAAAGAAAACTGCACAAAATAAATATGGTGATTTTTATGGAATTTCTTTATATAATTATTCTTTCAGTTGTATCAATGCTTGTTCTTTTCCTAATAACGAAAATGGTTGGCTACAGGCAGATAAGCGAAATGAGCTTTTTTGATTATATTATAGGAATAACAATCGGCTCTATCGCTGCTGAAATGTCAACTAATATCGACCTTGAATGGTGGAAGGGTATAACGGCAATGGCGGTATACGGATTGCTTGGACTTTTACTTTCAATCCTTACCCAGAAAAGCATTAAGGCAAGAAAATTTATTTCCGGTCAGCCTATTATTCTTATGGAAAAGGGTAAAATTTTGCGAAAAAATATGAATAAGGCAAAGGTTGAAATAAACGATTTGCTTACAAGTGCAAGAGGTAACGGCTATTTCAATTTGTCTGATATCGATTATGCCATTATGGAAACCACCGGTAAAATCAGCTTTCTTCCCATACCTCTTAAAAGAGAGCTTAATCCCGCAGACTTTAATTTTGCACCTGAACGAGAGGGGCTGCAGGTTAATGTGATAATCGACGGGGAGATTATGGAAAAGGACCTTAAAAGCGTCGGTATGACTAAAAAGGAACTTGAAAGACAGGTTAGGGACAAGGGTGAAAAAATAGAAAAAATTATGCTTGCAACAATTGATGAAAAAAAACAGTTGACAATCTATACTGATTAGGCTATAATGCTCATATGAACAATTATTCATATGAGGTACATAAGATGGATACAGAAATACTTGACGAGGAAATCGTCTATGATTTAGCAGATTTGTTCAAGGTTTTTTCCGACTCCACAAGGATACGAATTCTTGTGGCACTTTTTGAGGGTGAACTATGCGTTGGAGATATTGCTCAAAAGCTTGAAATGTCCCAAACCGCAATATCCCACCAGCTTAGAATACTGAAGCAAAATCATTTGATAAAATATAGGCGTCAGGGCAAGAGTATGATTTATTCTCTTGCAGATGACCACGTAAAAACAATAATAAACTGTGCAACAGAGCATGTGGAGGAATAGCTATGGAAGAAAAGCATAAGCATAATCATTCCGGTGAGTGTAGTTGCTGTGAATGTGAGCAACACGACCATCACGACCATAACCACGGTGACGGCTGCGGATGCGGTCACGACCACGCCCACGAGGAGTTAAATAAAAAGGACTTTGCCTTTAAGGTAGGAGTAGGCGGTGCTCTTCTCGTTGCAGGATACATACTCAGCGAGCTTACCGAAAAAGGAATTGCCGATATACCGAGCTTTGTTTATCTTCTCTGCTTTGGTATTTCATATCTTATTGTAGGATTTGATATTATTAAGGAAGCAGTTGAGGGCATAATTCACGGCGATGTGTTCAACGAAAATTTCCTTATGAGCATAGCGTCAATAGGTGCCTTTGCGGTTGGCGAATACACTGAAGGCTGTGCCGTAATGTTCCTGTTTACAATCGGCGAATTTTTGCAGAGCCTTGCCGTTCAAAAAAGCAGAAAGTCCATTAAGGATATGCTTGAGTTAAAGCCTGAGGCGGTTACTGTTGTTCGTAACGGAAAAGAAACGGCAATTTCTCCTCAGGACGTTAAAATCGGTGACTTGATGATAATTAAGCCCGGCGAAAAGCTTGATATCGACGGAAAAATTGTTGAAGGCTGTGCCGAAATTGATATGAAGGCATTGACAGGTGAATCAATTCCCGTTTCAAAGACAGTAGGCGATTCAGTGCTTGCGGGCTCAGTTGTTCTTGACGGTGCAGTTACAGTTGAGGCAACAAAGGAATATAAGGACTCAGCAGTTGCAAAAATTCTCAATATGCTTGAGGACGCAGAGGATAAAAAGAGCCACGCAGAGCAGTTTATCAGAAGATTTGCAAGAATTTATACTCCCATAGTTTGCCTTGTGGCACTTCTTGTAATTCTTGTTCCACCGATTTTCCTTAACGGAGATTGGCAGGAATGGATTTACAGAGGACTTTCGGTTCTTGTAGTTTCCTGTCCCTGTGCACTTGTAATTTCAATTCCTTTAAGCTTTTTCGGCGGTATAGGTGCCTGCTCAAAGGAAGGTATACTTGTTAAAGGCGGAAATTATCTTGAGGCACTTGCAAAGGCTGACACAGGCGTTTTTGATAAAACAGGCACAATTACAAGCGGTAAATTTGAATATGTAAGCTGTGAATGCTACCATTGCCATTGCACAGACAAGAAAAATCACAGAGAGCTTTTGGGTATCATTGCCGCATGTGAAAAATTTTCCACCCATCCCCTTGCAAAATCAATCAGCCTTGCATTCGGTCATTATGCCGACGGATATGATGTAAAGGATGCAAAGAATTATGCAGGTAAAGGCGTATCGGCAGTGGTTGAAGGCGTTAAGTATTATGTGGGAAATGAAAAGCTGATGGCAGAGGTAGGCGTTGATTTTAAGGAAACAGAGCTTATCGGTACAGCCGTTTACTGCTGTAGCGAAAGGGAATTTTTAGGCGATATCGTATTTGCGGATATTATTAAGCAGGACAGCAAGGATGCTATTGCGATGCTTAAAAAGGACGGTATTGCTCAGACTGTTATGCTTACAGGCGACAAAAAGGAAATTGCCGAGGATATTGCCAAAAAAGCAGGTATTGATACTGTTTATTCAAAGCTTATGCCCGATGAAAAGGTGGCTAAGGTTAAGGAAATGCAGGAGAAAGGAAGAAATGTCCTTTATACAGGTGACGGAATAAACGACGCTCCTGTGCTTGCTCAGGCAGATTTGGGTATCGCTATGGGCGGTGTAGGATCGGATGTGGCAGTTGAGGCATCCGATATGGTAATTATGGGCGACTCACTCTCAAAAATCTCAATAGGCAGAAAAATTGCAAAGAAAACTCTGCGTATCGTTAAGGAAAATATTATCTTCTCCCTTGCAGTAAAAATACTTATTATTATTGGCTGTACCATAGGAATATTTAATGAAAATGCAATGTGGCTTGCCGTTTTCGGTGATGTGGGCGTTTGTCTTATTGCCATTGCAAATTCATTGCGCACCCTCAGAGTCAGCAAAAGGAAATAACTCATAAAATAGTAACCGCAGAGGCATATGCTTCTGCGGTTATTGTTTACTGTAAAAATGCAGCGGACAGGTTTCCGTCCCTACTGTATATCAACAACATTATTCCACAGATAAACAATAATTTTGATATCATCAATTGTTACATAATAATGAATTTTTGGAAAAATCACAAAAAAGTATTGACAAAACAAAAAAAGGGATATAATATATAGGTAAATTAGCACTCGGGTAATGAGAGTGCTAACACGTTAAAAGAAGGTGGGAAAGGATGATAAGTGAAAGACGTCACGCAATACTTAATTTGATTATTGAGTATTATTTGCAGACCGGTGAGCCGATCGGCTCAAAGACTCTTTGTCAGCTTTTACCTTACCCCGTATCAAGTGCCACCGTCAGAAATGAAATGGCTTATCTTTCACAGCTTGGCTTTCTCGAGCAAAGGCATACAAGCGGCGGCAGAGTTCCCTGCAAGGCTTCATATAGATATTATGTAGATTCCCTTATGAAAGAAAATCCCGTTTCCGATTATGATGCGAGGCGAATCAGCGAAACACTTTCCATAAATTCAGGCGACCCTGAAAGATTGCTTGCAGATGCATCTAAGCTTTTAAGCGAATATTCCCACTGTGCAGCCTTTTACTGTATGCCTGAGGATTCACTGGACTGTATTCAGGGAGTTGACTTGATACCTGCAGGAAATTCAAAGGCGATGCTCGTTATGATGACGGTAGGCAGTAAAATTAGATCCTCGCTTATCAATATGCCTTGTGCCATTGATGATGAATTCCGCAGTATATTTTACAGCATATTAAACAAATTCTTCATCGGAACTCCGCTAAGCGAAATAAATTTAGCACTGGTACAAAACGCAGTAGGCTTGGCAGGAGCAAGAATATTTGATTTGCTCCCTGCACTTACTTCTCTTTGCTCTCTTTGTGCCGAGGCATCAGAAAGCAAGCTTGTCCTTGAGGGAGAAACAAATCTACTTTCTCATCAGGAGTTTGGTGCAGATGTATATAAGCTTCTCTCTTTTTTAACAGAGAAAAAACAGCTTATGGAGGCATTGAAGCAATTTACGGAGTCGAACAAGCAAAGAGCCTTTTTAATCGGCGACGAAAATCCGCTTTATGAAATGAAGAACACTTCAACAGCTGTTGCAAAATACAGCTACGGAAATAATCAAAAGGCGGCAATCGGAATCGTAGGCTCAACAAGAATTGACTACAAGGACATCATTCCGAAAATCCGATATATAATGGACACTGTTGACATTCTTTTATCAAAAGGAGGCAGCGTATGAGTAAAAAGAAAAACGACACTTCAAAGGAAAACGAAGTAAAGGAAACCCAAAAGGACACCGAAGCACAGGTTGACAGCAAAAAAGCAGACGATGCAAATAAAGCAGAGGAAAATCCTCTTGAAAAAGAGCTTGCAGATACAAAGGATCAGCTTTTGAGAGTAACTGCGGAGTATGCAAATTTCCGTAAACGTTCCGAAAAGGAAAAGAACGAAAGCTTTACCTTTGCAACCGCAAAGGCTGTTGGTGAGATTCTTACAGTTGCAGATAACCTCGAAAGAGCTCTTGCAAATGAGCAGGAGGATTATGAGGGACTGAAAAAGGGCGTTGAAATGACCTTTAACGGACTTATGGCTTCTCTTGAAAAATTAGGCGTTACAACCTGCGGTGAGGTTGGAGAAAAATTTGATCCTAATTTCCATAACGCAGTTATGCACGTAGATGACGATTCACTTGAGGAAAATGTTATTACAGATGTTTTCCAAAAGGGATACAAAATAGGTGACAAGGTTGTTAGACCTGCAATGGTCAAAACAGCCAATTAACATAAAATCAAACTAAACAATCATATCAAAAAACTAAATGGAGGAATTAATTATGAGTAAGATTATAGGTATTGACTTAGGTACAACAAACAGCTGTGTAAGCGTTATCGAAGGCGGCGAGTCTGTAGTAATCGCAAACGCAGAGGGTGCAAGAACAACACCGTCAGTTGTTGCATTTTCAAAGGACGGCGAAAGAATGGTAGGTAACGTTGCAAAGCGTCAGGCTATCACTAACCCGGAGAGAACAATCTCTTCTATCAAGAGACATATGGGCTCTGACTATAAAGTAACTATTGACGGCAAGGCATATACTCCTCAGGAGATTTCAGCTATCATTCTTCAGAAGCTTAAAAGTGATGCTGAGGCTTATCTTGGCGAA
This sequence comes from Eubacterium sp., assembly GCA_051892435.1. Taxonomy (GTDB): domain Bacteria; phylum Bacillota; class Clostridia; order Oscillospirales; family Acutalibacteraceae; genus Eubacterium_R. Next base: position 49,887 of record JBJFGE010000009.1, on the reverse strand, counting down.
AAGGTAACAGAGGCTGTTATCACAGTTCCTGCATATTTCACAGACGCACAGCGTCAGGCTACTAAGGACGCAGGTAAAATCGCAGGTCTTGAGGTAAAGAGAATTATCAACGAGCCTACTGCTGCTGCTCTTGCTTTCGGTATTGACAAAGAGGATGACCAGAAGGTTATGGTTTATGACCTTGGCGGCGGTACCTTCGATGTATCTATCATTGAAATGGGCGACGGTGTTCAGGAGGTTCTTGCAACAGCAGGTAACAACCGTCTCGGCGGTGACGACTTCGATAAGAAGATTATGGACTGGATTGTTGCTGAATTCAAGAAGGACACAGGCATTGACCTTTCAAACGACAAGATGGCTATGCAGAGAGTTAAGGAAGCTGCCGAAAAGGCAAAGATTGACCTTTCAGGTATGACAACAGCACAGATCTCACTTCCTTTCATCACAGCAGATGCTACAGGTCCAAAGCATCTTGAAACTACTCTTTCAAGAGCAAAATTCAACGAAATGACAACAGACCTTGTTGAAGCAACAATGGGTCCTGTTCGTCAGGCTATGAGCGACTCAGGTCTTTCAATGAACGATATCGACAAGATTCTCCTCGTTGGCGGTTCAACAAGAATTCCTGCAGTTCAGGAGGCTATTCAGAAATTCAGCGGTAAAGAGCCATTCAAGGGCATTAACCCTGACGAATGTGTTGCTATGGGTGCTGCTCTTCAGGGCGGTGTACTTGGCGGCGACGTTAAAGGACTTCTTCTCCTTGATGTTACTCCGCTTTCACTTGGTATTGAAACAATGGGTGGTATCAACACTGTAATCATTGAGAGAAATACTACAATTCCTACAAAGAAGAGCCAGATTTTCTCAACAGCAGCAGATAATCAGACATCAGTTGAGGTTCATGTACTTCAGGGTGAAAGAGAATTTGCAAAGGATAACAAAACTCTCGGTATGTTCCATCTTGACGGTATTCTTCCTGCAAGAAGAGGCGTTCCGCAGATTGAAGTAACCTTTGATATTGACGCAAACGGTATTGTTCACGTATCAGCTAAGGACCTCGGTACAGGTAAGGAACAGCAGATTTCCATTACAGCTTCATCAAATATGAGTAAGGAGGATATCGACAAGGCTGTTAAGGAAGCAGAGCAGTTTGCAGAAGAGGATAAAAAGAAGAGAGAGTCTGTTGATTTAAGAAACAATGCAGACCAGATGGTATATCAGACTGAAAAAATGCTTTCAGAGGAAGGCGACAAGTTCTCAGCAGACGATAAATCAGCTCTTCAGACTAAGGTTGATACTCTCAAGGAAGCTCTCAAGGGCGACAACGAGGATGCTATTAAGTCAGCTCAGGAGGATTTGACAAACAAATTCTATGAGGTTTCACAGAAGCTTTATGAGGCAGCTCAGGCAGCAGGTGCAGATCCAAATGCAGCAGGTCAGGGATTTGACCCAACTCAGCAGGGCGGCGGAGACGCAGGCTATGCAGATGCTGACTACACAGAGGTAGACGATAACTGATCTAATCCTCTAAAAACATTACAAACTAAAACAACATTCCCTTGGGTAATCCAAGGGAATGTTAGGCTATACAAGGGGGCAGAATATGCCTGAAGATAAGAGAGATTATTATGAAGTGTTAGGCGTAGGCAAGGGCGCTTCAGATGATGAAATAAAAAAAGCATACAGAAAAACAGCTAAAAAGTATCACCCCGACCTTAACCCCGGTGATAAAGCGGCTGAGGAAAAATTCAAGGAATGTAACGAGGCTTACGAGGTGCTTTCCGACCCACAGAAAAAGGCACGATATGACCAGTTTGGCTTTGCAGGCGTTGACCCGAATTACGGAGCAGGTCAGGGTGGCTACGGCGGTGGCGGATTTGGCTTCGACGGGGATATAGATTTAGGCGATATTTTTTCCTCATTCTTCGGCGGCGGCTTCGGTGGCGGCGGAAGAAATCCAAATGCTCCTCAGCGCGGTCGTGATACTCAGGCTTCCGTTACTCTTACATTTGAAGAGGCGGCTAAGGGCTGTAAAAAGACTATTGAGGTTATGCGAGTTATGGACTGCAGCGAATGCGGAGGTACAGGTGCCGCTAAGGGTACAAGTCCAACAGTTTGCCCCGAATGTCAGGGCAGAGGTGTAATCAATATTCAGCAAAGAACTCCTCTCGGTGTTATGAGCACACAGAGAACCTGCTCTCGTTGCGGCGGTACGGGCAAGGTAATCAACACTCCTTGCAGTAAGTGTAACGGTAAAGGCAAGGTTCGTACAAGAAAGAAGATTGAGGTCAACATACCTGCTGGTATCGACAACAATCAGGTTGTAAACGTAAGAGGCTTCGGTAATGCAGGCTCTAACGGCGGACCTGCAGGCGATTTAAAGGTCGTTGTCAATATAAAGAAGCATCCGTATTTTAACCGTGACGGCTATGACGTTTGGGTTGACAAGCACATTTCAATCGTTCAGGCAACTCTCGGTGCAGAGGTTGACGTTCCTACCCTCGAGGGTGATGTTAAGCTGAATATCCCTGCCGGAACACAACCGGGCGAGGTATTCACTCTTAAAGGAAACAAGGGTATTTCAAGGCTCAACGGTATGGGCAAGGGCGAAGAGCACGTAAGAATTGTTGTTGATATTCCTAAATCTGTAACCTCTGAGCAAAAAGAGCTTTTAAAGAAATTTGACGAGGACTATGTTCCACCGAAAAACAACGGTAAGGAAGGCTTCTTTGACAAATTTAAAAAGAAATAAATATAAAAAAATAACCGCAAAGATTTCAACATCTTTGCGGTCTCTTTTTATTATTAGGTTAATTAGTCGTTTGCGTGACCTGCTGCACCGAATACAACATCAATCTTATGAGCAACAACCTCTTCAATAAGCTCTCTTGCAGGAGTGAGATACTGACGAGGGTCAAAGTGTGTCGGATTTTCAGCAAAGTGCTTTCTTACAGCAGCTGTCATTGCAATACGGATATCAGAGTCAACGTTAATCTTACATACAGCCATTGATGCAGCCTGTCTGAGCATATCCTCAGGAATGCCGATAGCATCAGGCATTTCACCGCCGAACTCGTTAATCATCTTGATGTGGTCCTGATTTACAGAAGATGCACCGTGAAGAACGATCGGGAAGCCCGGAAGCTGCTTTGCAACCTCTTCAAGAATGTCAAAGCGGAGCTGTGGCTTCTGACCCGGCTTAAACTTGTAAGCACCGTGGCTTGTACCGATAGCGATAGCAAGTGAGTCGCAGCCAGTTCTTGTAGCAAAATCGTAAACCTCCTCAGGCTTTGTGTATGAAGCGTTTTCAGCGTCAACCTGAACATCGTCCTCAACACCTGCAAGAGTACCAAGCTCGCCCTCAACAACAACGCCGTGAGCGTGTGCATATTCAACAACCTTCTTTGTAAGAGCAACGTTTTCCTCATAAGGAAGAGAAGAGCCGTCAATCATAACTGATGTGAAGCCACCGTCGATGCATGACTTACATGTTTCAAAGTCAGGGCCGTGGTCAAGGTGAAGAGCGATTGGAAGACCTGTCTCCTCCGCAGCAGCCTTTACCATAGCAACAAGATAATCGTGAGAAGCATATTTTCTTGCACCTGCTGAGCACTGAAGAATAACAGGAGCCTCAAGCTTCTTTGCAGCACGAGTGATACCCTGAACAATCTCCATATTGTTTACGTTAAAAGCACCGATAGCGTAACCGCCCTCATATGCCTTTTTAAACATTTCGGTAGTAGTAACTAATGGCATAATTTTAATCTCCTATACTTAATTTTTTTAATTGCTCAAATATTATACTACAATGACAAAAAAATAGCAATAGTAATATATTTATCGAGGTATTATTGCAAGAAATCACCGTAGGGGCGACTATGGTCGCCCGCTTATAACGGGCTTGCAGTGGGATTCCCCTGTTAGGGGAAATGTCTGCGAAGCAGACAAAAGGGTCTGACGTCCGCTCCAAGGAAGCCCCTACGAAAGTTTGTTACATCAACAACCTTTAAACTCTAATTTATCTAATATCATTATCATAATCAATAATTTCTTTTGCGATATAGATAGGACGTTTTTTCGTTTCAATATAATTCTTTGCAAGGTATTCACCGATAATTCCGATAGAGAAAAGCTGAATACCGCCTAAGAAGGCTATAAGAATTACAAGCTGTGTAAAGCCGTCAACATTTATATCACTGATAAGCTTTCTTATAACTGTGACAATCATATAAATCAGACTGAAGAAAATTGCAACGCCGCCTGTATATGAGGCAAATTTCAACGGGGCAGTAGTAAAGGAAAGTATACCGTTTATTCCGTATTTCAACAGCTTGAAAAAATTAAAGCTGCTTTTTCCGCTGTTTCTTTCCCTTGCTGTATACTCGATATAAACCGTATTAAATCCAACCCAGCTGAATATGCCCTTTGAAAATCTGTGATATTCTCCGAGAGAAAGAATAGCATCTTTGACCGTGTTCCTGAATATTCTGAAATCAGAAGCTCCGTCCACGAAGTCGGCATCGGTAAATTTATCTGCAATTTTGTAAAATGCTTTTTTGCAGAATTTGCTGAAGGATGACTCGTTTCTGTCCTTTTGGCAGGCACATACGCAGTCAACATCAGGGTTTGAATTTAAAATTGCCAACATTTCCTTGACTGTTTCCGGATCTTGCTGTAAATCTGTATCAATTATGGTTATTAAGTCTCCACGACAGTTTTTCATACCTGCGTACATAGCGGCTTCCTTGCCGAAATTTCTTGAAAAGTTGATGATTTTAATATTCATCAGCGAGTCTCTTTTAAGCTCCTTTAATTTTTCAAAGGTTTTGTCTGTACTGCCGTCATTGATAAATATAACCTCGTAATCCTCTGTTACCGGAAAGCTGTTTAAAATTGAACGCAAAAAAGGTTCAACATTCGCCTCCTCGTTATAGCAGGGGCAGATAAATGAAAGCTTCATTTTTTCACATCCTTGTTGAACCTATTTTAAACCAATATATTTATTATGTCAAATATTATTGTGCGTGACAAAATTAGAGTTTGGGCAGACTCAGCCTGCAAATACTAATTTGTCATTCCTCAACGACACTGTTAATCAATTTGATTTCGTCCTCAGAAAGAGGCGGACAGTTTATTGCGCCTAAATTTTCAAGAAGCTGTGCCTTTGAATGAACTCCCACAAGCACCGACGTAACACCGCCGTACTGAAGAAGCCACTGTATTGCAAGCTGTGAAAGGGTTTCTCCTCTTTCGTGGGCAAGGTCATAAAGCTTTTTAATCTGCACCTTTCTGTTCTCGTCATAGCCAACCTTTGCCTGAAGAGTCGGATTATTATAAAGCCTTGAATTTTCGGGAATACCCTTTGCATACTTATCCGAAAGCGTACCCTGTGCAAGAGGAGAAAAAGCTATAATTCCCTTTTTCCTGTCATTTGCCTCTTTCTTCAAGCCATTCTTTTCAACAGTTCTGTCAAAAACAGAATAGCGGTTTTGATTAATTATAAACGGCACATTAAGCTCATTAAAAAGGCTGTTTATCCTTTCCATATGCTCGCCGTCATAATTACTGATGCCTGCATAAAGGGCTTTTCCCTGCCTTATTATATCGTGCATACAAAGGGCAGTTTCCTCAAGGGGAGTTTCGGGAGTCATACAGTGATGATAAAAAATATCAACATAATCAAGTCCCATTCTTTTCAGGCTTTGGTCAAGAGAGGCAATAAGATATTTTCTTGTACCGCCTCTTCCGCCGTAAGGACCGGGCCACATTTCATAGCCTGCCTTTGTGCTGATGATAAGCTCGTCCCTGTACCCAAGCAGATTTTCTTTAAGAATTTTACCGAAATTTATTTCTGCCGCACCGGGAGCAGGACCGTAGTTATTGGCAAGGTCAAAATGAGTAACGCCCATATCAAATGCCGTCAGGATAATATCCTTCATCTCATCGAGGTCTGCCTTGTCTCCGAAATTTTGCCACAGTCCTACAGATATGGCAGGAAGAGCAAGACCGCTTTCCCCACAATAATTATAGGGCATTTTTTCATATCTTTTTTCATCTGCTTTGTACATTTTTTCACCTCTGACTCTTTCTCTTTATGTAACGGTTAATACTTGAAAACATTATTATGTTGTGATAAAATTTTTTGGATAAAACGAAAGGCGATTGTTTCTATGGAAGAAAAAACAAATGTAATGAGAACCCTTGACAAGAAAAAAATAAGCTATTCCTTTCACAGCTATACGAACACCGATGCTATCGGCGGAGCTGAGGTTGCCGAGGCTTTAGGTGAAAATCCAAATAAGGTTTTCAAAACCCTCGTAACTGTAGGAAAATCGGGAAATCATTACGTTTTTATGGTGCCGGTAAATTGTGAGCTTAATCTAAAAAAAGCCGCCAAGGCAGTCGGCGAAAAGAAAATTGAGATGATAAAATCAAAGGAGCTTCTGCCTCTAACGGGATATATTCACGGCGGTTGCTCTCCCATAGGGATGAAAAAACAGTTTAAAACAGTTGCCCACGAAACCGCAAATGACTTTAACACAATAATGTTCTCCGGCGGAAAAATCGGTTGTCAGGTTGAAATGAGTCCCCTTGACCTTTCAAAAATCATAAAAATAGATTTTGCCGACATAGTCGGTGAATAGACAACTGTATTAAACCTCTCTTATTTTAAAACATATTCCTTAGCTAAGGCAAAAATTTCCCGCAAAACAAACACAGGCAAAATCAACGGGTCTGTTTTTGAGCTTACGGAATAAGCGGTCAAGCCAAATTTTTTACAAATCAGCTTTGCCCTTTTCTGATGATACTCAGATGTTGCTACTGCGATTTCCTTTACGCCTGCGTCTTCAATATATTTCATTGAAAATTTTATATTCTCATAAGTTGACACTGACCTATCCTCTATTATCAGCCTATCGGGAGAAATTCCACGCTCTGTAAGCATATTTTTCATACAAAGTGCCTCGGAAATAAATTCATCTCTCCCCTGTCCTCCGCTCAAAATTGCTTTTGACTGCGGATTTGAAAGCAGATAAAGATAGGCACTGTCAACTCTTTTTTTTAGTGCCCTGCTGGGAATATCACCCTTAACTCTACAGCCTAAAACCACAAGTATTCTTTTGCCGTCTGCATCAGACCTGCCGTCACGCAGAATCGCGGCGGATAATCCCCACAAGCCTACAACCAAAGCAATAGCTCCAAAGACTGTAAATTTTTGCTGTGAAAAGGTTAGCCTGTTCCACGTTAATCCAAGCACAAGCATTACTGTGCCCATTGCAATTCCTGCAATGCTCCCAAAGTTAAACACCTGCCTGATAATCGGCAAAAGATAAACTGCAATCAGCACAGCGCCTAATATAATTAAGATTATTCCCATTATTTCTTCGGAACAATCCTGTCCTTTCCGCCCATATACATACGAAGTGCCTCAGGAATGAGAACAGAGCCGTCTGCCTGAAGATTATTCTCAAGGAATGCAATTAACATTCTCGGAGGTGCAACAACTGTATTGTTGAGGGTATGAGCAAGATAGTTTCCGTTCTCTCCCTTAATTCTGATTTTAAGACGTCTTGCCTGAGCATCTGTAAGGTTTGAGCAGGAGCCTACCTCAAAATATTTTTGTTGTCTTGGCGACCAGGCCTCAACGTCGACGGACTTAACCTTTAAATCTGCCAAATCTCCTGAACAGCACTCAAGAGTACGTACAGGAATATCAAGGCTTCTGAACAAATCAACTGTGTTCTGCCAAAGCTTGTCAAACCACATCTTTGACTCCTCAGGCTTGCAGACAACAACCATTTCCTGCTTTTCAAACTGATGAATACGGTAAACGCCTCTTTCCTCAATACCGTGAGCACCCTTTTCCTTACGGAAGCAAGGTGAATACGATGTAAGAGTTTTAGGCAATTCCTCCTCAGGAGTGATTGTGTCGATAAACTTACCAATCATTGAATGCTCGGATGTACCGATAAGATAAAGGTCCTCGCCCTCAATTTTGTACATCATTGCGTCCATTTCCTCAAAGCTCATAACGCCTGTAACAACATTTGACCTAATCATAAACGGAGGCACAACATAGGTAAAGCCTCTGTCAATCATAAAATCTCTTGCGTAGCTGATTACTGCACTGTGAAGTCTTGCGATATCTCCCATAAGATAGTAAAAGCCGTTTCCTGCAACTCTGCCTGCTGACTCAAGGTCAATACCGTCAAAGCTTTCCATAATATCGGTATGATAAGGAATTTCATAATCGGGTACTACAGGCTCGCCGTAACGCTGAACCTCAACATTTTCGCTGTCGTCCTTACCTATAGGTACTGACTCGTCAATGATGTTAGGTATGCTCATCATTATTGATGTTACCTTTTCATTAAGCTCCTTTTCCTTTTTTCCAAGCTCCTCAAGCTCCTCCGCCTGTGCGGTTACCTGCTGACGAATTTCCATTGCCTCGTCCTTTTTGCCCTGTGCCATCAATGCACCGATTTGCTTTGAAAGCTTGTTTCTGTTGGCACGAAGCTCGTCAGCCTTTGCCATTGAGGCTCTTCTTTCCTCGTCAAGTGCGATTACCTCGTCAACAAGAGGAAGCTTTTTATCTTGGAATTTCTTTTTTATGTTTTCCTTTACAATATCGGGATTTTCCCTTACAAATTTAATATCAAGCATTTTTATTCTCCTAACTTATTCGCTAATTCTTTTAAATCATCGGCTGAGTAGAACTCTATTTCAAGTGTTCCCTTTCCTCTGCCGTTATAAACCTTTACTCTTCTGCCCAGCACCTCTGTCAGCGACAGCTCAACCTCGTCATAAAAGGAATCACGCCTTCTGTTTTTTGACCTCGTTGTTGTGCCTGTTTTTTCGGCAATCTTTGCCATACGTTCAACATCACGGACGGTAAGATTGTTTCTGATTATACTATTGGCGGCCTCATAAATCATTGCTTCATTATCGAAGGCAAGAAGCGCCCTTGCGTGACCTGCTGAAATTTTACCGTTTCTGGTCATATCTCTGACCTCTTGAGGTAATTTAAGCAGTCTAAGTGAATTTGCAATCGCAGGTCTTGACTTTCCAACTGAAACAGCAACCTCCTCCTGAGTAAATCCGCATCTGTCAATAAGCGCCTGCAAGCCCTCTGCTTCTTCAATAGGGTTCAGGTCTTCTCTCTGGAGATTTTCGATAATGGCAATCTCCATTGTTTCAACATCTGAAAGCTCCTTTACTACAACAGGAACTTCCTTGAGCCCTGCCATTCTTGAAGCTCTCCAACGTCTTTCACCTGCTACAAGCTGATATCCCCCTGTAGGCAAAGGTCTTACAAGAAGCGGTTGCAAAACTCCGTGCTGTTTTATACTGTCGGCAAGCTCCTGCAAAGCACCCTCGTCAAAGGTCTTTCGGGGCTGCTCTTTATTTGGAACAATTTCATTTAAAGGCAAAGTATTTGTTGCTACCATCTCATCAACAGAATTTTCAAGCATCAAAGCACCTAAGCCTTTTCCAAGTCCTGTTTGTTTTTTAGCCATATTACACCTCTTATCATTCTGTGTTACTGTTTCTTTAAAAATTCGTCTGCAAGCTTTTTGTAGGCAAAGGCAGGCTTTGAGTATTTTTCATAATAGAAAATAGGCTTTCCAAAGCTTGGTGCCTCTGCAAGCTTAACGCTTCTCGGTATGTTTGTCTTATACGCTTTTCCGGGGAAGAACTTGTCCACCTCGTCAATAACCTGCTGATTCAGCTTTAATCTACTGTCATACATTGTGTATACGACACCCTCAAGCTCTAAATGCTCATTATAATGCTGTTTTACTGTTCTGACAGTACCAACTAACTGACTTAAACCTTCCAGAGCGTAATATTCGCATTGCAAGGGAACAATTAATGTGTCTGACGCAGTTAATGCGTTGAGGCTAAGCAGTCCCAAGCTTGGCGGACAGTCTATAATGATATAATCGTATTCCATAACAACAGGTGCAAGGGCTTTTTTCAATACCTTAAACCTGTTTTCGTTTTCCGCAAGCTCCAATTCCGCACCTGCCAAATTCATATCGGCAGGGAGCAGTGAAAGATTTTTAAATGGCGTTTCAATAATGATATCCTTTACAGGAACATCATCAATGAGCATATTATATGTTGAATTTTCAAATTCAGTTTTATCAATTCCAACACCGCTTGTTGTATTACCTTGAGGGTCAACATCAACAAGAAGAGTTTTCTTTCCCTTTAAACCTAAAGCAGCAGCAAAGTTTACGCAAGTGGTAGTCTTACCAACGCCGCCCTTTTGATTAAATATTGATATGGTTTTGCCCATAGCAACACCTCCGTGGGTATAATTATACTACACGATTGTGATGTATACAAGAGGTTTCACGTGAAACATTAGAATTATTTTTTCAAATTTGTGCTCTTGTCAGATAGGAGATACAACATATAGATGTTTCACGTGAAACACTGATATTCGAGATAAACAGTTTCAAACACATTTTTTCACTTAAATATTTGCTATTTAAACATAGTTTAAATGAAAAACAATATATTGTATATCTTTTCACGTGAAACACAATGATGTTAAAATAAAAAAGTCGTATAACGCAGAAAAAACGAGCTTGCGCCCGTTTTTTCCACGTGATGAAAAGAGGAGAATATGTTAAAACGGTTTCCCGTTTTAAGCAGAGTTGTTGCACTTTTGTGCTTCTTTGGGTATTCTTACCCTGTATTCTATATATTCGTCTGTCTCGGTTTTGTCAGACTCGGCATTTATTCCGGCTTCCTTCATTGTTGCGATAGCCTTGTCCACAGTATTTACAAATATTCTTATATCCTTAAATATTTTTATTACTGTTTTCTTTGGCTTTATTCTTTTATCTGTCAGGGAGTCGATATACGCCTCAGTTTGTTCTACATTAAGGTGTCTGTCAGTGATAACCTTTAGGGTTGTCCACATATCCTTTTCATTATCTATCTTTAACAATGCCCTTGCGTGTCTTTCGGTGAGTCCTTCTTTTTCTATAAAGTATCTTACATCAACGGGCAGTCTTAAAAGCCTAAGCTTGTTTGAAAGGGCAGACTGACTTTTTCCCAGCTTTTTGCCTATTTGTTCCTGCGTTAAGCCAAATTGATTGATTAAATGACCTATTGCCTGAGCTTCCTCAAAAAAATTCAGGTTGCTACGTTGAATATTCTCAAGAATAGAGTATACTGCACTATCCTCATAATCACAGGTGATGATTATGCAGGGTACGGCTTGAAGATTAGCGAGAATTGACGCCCTTAAACGCCTTTCTCCTGCAACAAGCTCGTAATAATCGCTATTATTTATCTGTCTGCATAAAAGGGGCTGAAGCACTCCGTTTTCCTTTATTGAATCAGCAAGGGAAAGCATTTCTTCACTTTTGAATTGCTTTCTTGGCTGATAAGGGTTGGGGAGAAGCTTTTCGGTAGGTATTTGAACAATAACCTGTTGTTCCACTCACCTCATCTCCTTGCTGGGCAATGGTTTTCCCTTCGTTGCCTATACTATACCATAGTGTTTCAAAAAAATAAAGGATTTCTCGTCGTGAGAAATCCTTTGTATCTGACATTAAATTACATTATTAAAGTGGCTTGGTGTCAATTTTCTTTGACTTTCTGGGGTATTTTGTCGGTGTCTGCGATATCTTTCTTATAATAATTATACTTCTGCCGTCGCCGTTAGGGAGGTTGTATTCCTCTGCCTTTGCCACCTCTCCGCCTAATACGCTAATTGCATTTTCAGCCGCTTTAAGCTCCTCCATACCTGATGGACCTTTCAGCGAAACAAACAGTCCTCCAACCTTAACGAGAGGAAGGCAATATTCACAAAGAACATTAAGCGGTGCAACCGCTCTTGCTGTTGCGTAATCAAACTTTTCTCTGTATTCCGAATTCTTTCCAACGGTCTCTGCTCTCTCGTGGATACGAAATCCTGTCAATCCGATATTTTTCAAAACATCACGGAGAAATCCTATTCTTTTTTCAAGACTGTCAACAAATGTAACCTCAAGGTCAGGATTTGCAATCAAAAGAGGCATACCGGGGAAGCCGGCACCTGTTCCGATATCAACCAACTTTTCTTCAGGTTTAAATTCAACATATTTCATTATGTAAAGGCAGTCGATAAAATGTTTAATAACTATCTCGTCAGGCTCGGTAATTGCAGTAAGATTAACATGCTCGTTCCATCTGACAAGCCTTTCGGCGTAGGTATCAAACCTATCTGCACCGTATTCTCCCAAATCAATTCCAATTTTTTTAGCCTCTGACTCAAGCAACTCGTAACTAATCATAACGTCTCCAAAATAATATTAAGTGCGGCAATGTCAGCGGGGTTTACTCCGCTGATTCTGCTTGCCTGTCCTAAATTTTCAGGTCTAATTTTTGAAAGCTTTTCAACAGCCTCAAGACGCAAACCCCTAAGAGAAGAATAATCAATATCCTCAGGGATTTTTTTACATTCAATTCTTCTCATTTCCTTAATTTGCTGCTCCTGTCTGGCGATGTATCCCTCGTATTTCACAGAAATCTCCACCTGCTCAAACACAGCAGTAGGATAGTCAGGTCTGTCATCATCAACAGGTGCTAATGATTTATATGTTACCTGCGGTCTTTTTATGAGCTCAATCATTTTACATCCACGCTCAAGTGGAGTTGTTCCGCAGTCGGTAAGAATTTTCTGCAGGGTATCGGAAAGGGGAATTGATTTATTTTCAATTCTATCCCTTTCTTTTTTTACACATTCTTCCTTATATAAAAATTTATCATATCTGTCTTGAGAAATCAAGCCTATTTTGTATCCTGTGGGAGTAAGACGCACATCTGCGTTGTCCTGACGAAGCACCAAACGGTATTCGCTACGGCTTGTCATCATACGGTAAGGGTCTGTACATCCCTTAGTAATAAGGTCGTCAATAAGCGTTCCGATATATGAACCGCCACGGTCAAGAATCATTGGCTCCTCGCCTTTGATTTTCAAAGCTGCATTAATGCCTGCCACAAGTCCCTGTGCCGCAGCCTCCTCGTAACCGCTTGAGCCGTTAAACTGACCTGCACCGTAAAGCCCCGATATGTCGTTGAACTCAAGGGTGGCTTTTAATGCGGTTGGGTCAACACAATCATATTCAATGGCATATGCCGTTCTCATAACCTGAGCATTTTCAAGACCGGGGATGGTGTGAATAAAATCAAGCTGAACATCCTCAGGTAAGGAAGAGGAAAGTCCCTGAAGATACATTTCCTCAGTGTTTAGACCGCAAGGCTCAATAAAAAGCTGATGACGTTGCTTATCTGCAAAGCGAACAATCTTATCCTCAAATGACGGGCAATATCTCGGACCTTTACCCTCAATTTTTCCCGAATACATAGGACTTCTGTGGAGATTTTTGAGAATTATCTCCTTTGTTTTTTCATTTGTATATGTTATATGACAGCAAACCTTGTTTTCAGGCTGCTGTTCAGTTTCAAAGCTGAAGGGGACAGTTTCCTCATCACCTTCCTGCACCTCCATTTTTGAAAAATCAATGGAGCGTCTGTTTACTCTTGAGGGAGTTCCTGTTTTAAATCTTCTCAAAGGAATGTTTAATTTTTTTAAGGCAACAGAAAGGTCGGTAGAAGGGAACATACCGTCAGGACCGCTTTCGTATGAAACGTCGCCGATATATACTCTTCCGCCTAAAAAAGTACCTGTTGCGATAATAACTGCCTTTGCGGTAAACAATGCTTCAAGCTTTGTTTTCACCTGCCACAATCCGTTTTCAAGCCTTACGATATCAACGATTTCACCCTGACGGATATCTAAATTTTCCTGAAGCTCAAGAGTATGCTTCATTCCTGCAGAGTATTCACGTCTGTCAATCTGTGCCCTAAGGGAATGAACTGCAGGGCCTTTTCCTAAATTAAGCATTCTTGACTGCAGAGAATATTTATCGGCTGCTTTTCCCATTTCACCGCCCAAGGCATCAATCTCTCTTACAAGATGACCTTTAGATGTACCGCCGATTGATGGGTTGCAGGGCATATTTCCAACCCAGTCAAGATTGATTGTAAATACCGCAGTTTTGCAACCAAGACGTGCAGAAGCAAGACACGCTTCAATTCCTGCATGCCCTGCACCGATTACTATTACATCATATTCTCCTGCCAAGTATTCCATATACTATACCTTTCTTAACGATAAAAACTACTTATTGTAACACACTGAAAAAAACCTGATTTTATATCTTATTTACCGACGCAGAACTTACTGAAAATGTTGTTGACAACCTCTTCCGTAGCTTTTTTGCCGGTCAAAGACAAAAGCTCATCAACCGCACTGTCAATCATAACGTTTATTGCGTCATATGTTACGCCGATTTGTGCACCGTTAAGTGCTTCGCAGATACTGTCGTATGCTTTTTCAACACAAAGCTTTTGACGTCTGCCTGCAAGTATAGGCTGTGAGGAGTCAAAGCCCTCTAATGAAAGCACTCTCTTAACCGCCTGTTCTAATTCCTTTGCACCCTCATTATTTTTTGCGGAAATAAACACTGCTTCACTGAAGCTTTCCTTAATTTTGTCAATATCTGTTTTATTTTCAAGGTCTGTTTTGTTAATAACTGCCACGCATTTCTTGTTCTTACAGCTTTCGATAAGCATTAAATCATCACTGTTGAGAGGCTGGGAGCTGTCAAAAACTGCCAATACAAGTGAAGCACTTTCAACCTTATCAAGTGCCTTTTGAATTCCGATTGCTTCAACAACATCTTCGCTTTTTCTAAGCCCTGCCGTATCAGCAAGGTGAAGAACGATACTTCCCAGGCGTACGGAACCCTCAACGATATCTCTTGTAGTTCCCTCAATATGAGTTACTATACTTTTTTCCCTGCCTGCAAGCATATTCATAAGGGTTGATTTGCCTGCATTAGGTCTGCCTGCGATAGCGGTATCGACACCCTGTGTCATTATAATTCCGCTTTCGTAATTATCAAGAAGCTCCTTTAATGCGTTTTTTGCATCTGTCAGCGTTTCCTTTAAATTTGTTTCGGAAAGCTCGGGAATTTCCTCGTCTGGATAATCAACCCAAGCCGCCATTAAGGCACTGCAGTCAAGGAGACTTTCAAGAACTGTTGTTATTTTATTGCTCAAAGAGCCTTGAAGAAGATTAAAGGAAGCCTTTGCCGCCTCTTGACCGTTAGCGGAAATAAGAGCCGCCACGCCCTCTGCCTGTGCCAAATCAATTTTGCCGTTTAAGAAGGCACGCTTTGTAAATTCTCCTGCCTGGGCAGGCTGTGCTCCTGCATTTAAAACGGTTTCCAAGGTTTTTTCAACAATAAAAACTCCACCGTGAACCGAAAGCTCAACAACATCTTCACCTGTATAGCTTTTAGGTGCTCTGAAAACAAGTGCAACTGCATTGTCAAAGCCTTCACCGTCGCTGATAACATTTCCGAATTTTGCTCTGTAGCCCTTGAGTGATGAAAGGGGAGTGCCATCAGCCGCTTTAAAAACACGGTCAGCAATCTCAATAGCGTTATCTCCGCTTATTCTGATTACTCCGATACCTGAAACGCTGTTTCCTGTTGCAACTGCCGCAATAGCTTTTGACATAATTTGCTTGTCCCCCTTGTGCTTTAGATAAGTGAAATGGCGAACATCAGTCCGCCATTTCCTCCAATATTAATAAATTAATCTTCTTTATTAACTTCGATTTTTCCGAATTTCGGAATATCTGCTCTGTCAACCTTCTTTTCTCTGTTAGGGTCAACTGCCGGAGCAGACTGCTGAGAACGGCGAGAACCGCCTCTTCTCTGTGAGCCGCCTCTGTTATAGGAGTGCTTAACGCCTCCCTCAGGCTCAATGATAACCTTTCTGTCCATTCCGTTTCCCACAGAACGTGAAACAGCACCTTCAACCTCCTGAACAGCAGTATGAATAATTCTTCTTTCATAAGGGTTCATTGGTTCAAATACGTAACGTCTGCCTGTACGAACAACGAAGTTAGCATTTTTAATTGCCAGAGCTTTTAGTGTTTCCTCTCTCTTGGCACGATAGTCACCTACGTTGAGAGAAACTCTTACATACTTATTTGTTATATTTTTGATTGCAAGGCTTGTAAGATACTGGATAGCATCAAGTGTTTCGCCTCTTCTGCCGATTATAATACCGTAATCGTCACAATCAATATCTACCTCAACAACACCGTTTTCAACTCTTGCGGAAAGCTTAGCGTCCTCAACTTTAAGTCCGTCCAAAATGGTCTTTACATATGAACAAACGTAATCAAGATTTACGTCCTTTTCAGTAATCATTTCTTCAGCCTTTTCGGTTTTAACGTCTTCCTTTACAGGTGCATGTGTATTAGCCTTCTTTTCCGGCTTTTTATCAGGTTTGCTTTCGGTTTTTTTCTCGTTCTTCGGCTTTTTCTGAGCAGGAGCCTGAGCCTTTTTCTTCTGCTGAGGCTTTTTTTCCTTCCTGCCGTCATCGTACCAGGCTTTAACCTTAGCATCTGCACCACCGAACAAGCCTAAAACCTTTTTCTTAGGCATCTGTATAACTTCAATTTTAACGTCTGCCGTTGCAGGTGCATTTAATCCTGCTCTGGCAGAAAGTGAAGCCTCTTCAATGGTTTTACCGGTGCCGATAAATTCCTTTATCATATTATCCTCCGATAATTATTTAATTTTCTTAATATTCTCCTCACGGGAACGGCGCTCAATTGTATTTTCAACCATAAGCTTGGCCTGCGTCTTTCTCGGCGGATACTGCTTTGCAATATACAACTGCTGAAGTATTGCAACTAAGTTTGAAATAATCCAGTAAAAGCCAACGGCAGCGGTAACCTTAAATGAGATATAGAATGAGAAAAATGGCATCATAAGCATCATCATCATCATTGAACCCATCTGCTGATTTGCCGCAGGGTTATTCTTTTTCTGAATTAACGTGGAAATAAGGCTTGAGCCTAATGATGTTACAAGACAGAGAATAGGAATTATAACAATAATTCCGTCCTTCCAGTGAGGAACAGCGGTCATATCAAGACCAAACAAATTCATACCGTCACGGTATGCTGAAATCTCCGCACACTTTGCCTCGGTAAACATATTAGGGAAATTTGCCACAAGGGTTTCCTTATATGCGTCAAAATGCTCAAGAATGTTGAGCTGAAAATAGGTTATTTTTGCGTCAGGGTCGCCTACAATATTCTGATAGAGAGGCAGAATAACGTCATAAATAGCCTGAGAGTTATCGTTAAAATCGTTTATACCCAATACATACTGAAGGGGATAATAGATAATACCGATAATACCCATAAGGAAAACCATCTGAAACATCATAGTGCCACAGCCCATCTGCATAGGATTATGTCCCTCTCGGGCATACAAATCCTGCATTTCCTGATTGAGCTTGTCACGGTCTCTGGGATCAGGATATTTCTTTTGAATCTTCTGGATTTTAGGCTGAAGTCTAGTTGTTCTTGCCATGGTTTTCTGCTGTCTGACATTAAAAGGCAAAAGAAGAAGCCTTGTTACAACAGTAAAAATTACAATAGCAAGAAAATACTGATTTCCAAGCACATCCATAAGGAAGTTCATACAAATACCGAACAGCCAGTATAACGGCTTAAAAATACCTATACCGTTTGATACAGCACTTGAAGCAAGTAAAATAGTATTCATTATTTGTCCTCTTTAGTTTTCTTTGGGGGAACAGGGTCCCATCCTCCCTTGAAAAAGGGGTTACACCTTAAAATTCGTCTTATAGCCAACAGACTGCCCTTGAAAATCCCATGAATTTCAATAGCCTCTATTGCGTATTGTGAACAGGTGGGAGTGTAGCGGCAGCTACCGTGAGAAAACCTGGGACTTAACGTCATTTGATAAGTCCTGATAAGAAAAATCATAGCTTTTTTAATTAAAGCTCTCATTCCTCTATTACTCCCAACGCTTTAAAATGCTCCTCCATTTGAACAAGTACGTCCTGCATTTTTACATTACTTGTCCTTGTTCTTGCCACAAAGACAAAATCATAACTGCCCTTAATCCTCGGCTCAAGCTGTTCAAAGGCAGCACGTATAACACGCTTTGCCCTGTTTCTCTCAACTGCCGAGCCAATCTTCTTGCTGGCGGTAATTCCGTATCTTGTCTCACTTTCCCTGCTTTTTTGAACATATGTCACAAGGCAGGAGGACGCTTGACTTTTGCCCCTGTAATACAGACGGCGAAAATCTTTATTTTCTTTTAAGGTTTTGCTTTTCACCTAATCGCACCCAATCAGTAATTAGTAAGAAAGCTTCTTTCTTCCCTTAGCACGACGACGTGCAAGTACCTTTCTGCCGTTCTTTGTTGACATTCTCTTTCTGAAGCCATGCACCTTCTGTGCGTGTCTTTTCTTAGGCTGGAAAGTTCTCTTCATTTTTTTCACTCCGTTTCTAAAGACTAAACTTGTCTTAATCTTCATATTCTCTGCACGGTATAGTGCAGGCAATCATTTATTGTCCAAAGGTGCATAGGGATACACCTCCACAATATCGGTAAGTATTATATATTAAAATCAGAACTCTTGTCAATAAAAAATTTTATAATCTTGTAATTATTAATTTTATATATTATAATAACACTATATGTTGGGCAGAAAAATTTTGACTGCACAAGATTACAGGAGGAAGCTTATGCTTGGTATTATCGGTGCAATGGATATTGAAGTGGATTCCATAAAGAGCAGAATAAAAAACAAAACCGTTTCAACAATTTCCGGAATTGATTTTGTGTGCGGTTTTATTGAAAATGTAACGGTCTGTGTTGCAAAATGCTCACCGGGAAAGGTAAATGCCGCCATCTGTGCTCAGGCAATGATTGATAATTTTGATATTGACAAGCTTATCAATGTAGGTGTTGCCTGTAGCTTAAACAAGGAGGTTATAATCAAAAATGTTGTGATTGCAACAGATGTTTGCGAGTATGACATTGACATAACTGCGTTAGGGGAGCCGAGAGGCTTTATTAACGGGCTGAATACCATAAAAATCAAAACCGATGAGGAGCTTTCAGACAAGCTCTCTCGTACTGCCATAAACTATGGCGAAAAAATTCACAGAGGAACAGTTGCCAGCGGTGATACTTTTATTTCCGATTCATCACTAAAAAAAATGCTTTCATCTCAGTTTAACGCATTGTGCGGTGAAATGGAGGGCGGTGCTATCGGCCACGTTTGTGCCTGTGCAGGAATACCCTTTGCCGTTTTGCGTTCAATTAGTGACGGCGGTGACGAAAATTCCCAAATGGATTATTCCACATTTAAAAAAATCGCTGCGGAAATCTCCACAGCGGTTGTAATTGAATATATTAAATCAGAACAAAATCAGTATTCTTTATTCTAAAATAAATGTGTTGAGAATATGCTCCTCTGCTTTTTCAATAACAGTATGAAGAGATGTTTTCTCAGACAAATCAGAGCCTGTTCTCGATTTATCCTCAATAAATACAAATTTTGCGTCCTCCATTGCAAGGGCTGCTGATGCAAGCTCTCTTCCAAGAGAAAAATCAAGCTTGAACATCTCCTTTGGAAGTATTCCCGCCTTTGCCATTGTGATAGTTCCTCGGTAAACACAAAGAATGTAGTAGTTGTAAATGTAGTTCATCACTCTGCTGTCTGTACCCGATGGGAGTAAATTGAGCAAATATTTTGTTGCCTGAAGTAAAGTGCTGACGTTCATTTCTTCGTCATCAACTGCACTTTCGAGTCCCGAAATATCAAGACCGTTTCTACTGTCACTGACACCTAAAAGATAATCGGTTGTTACACCGTAATATTCACCGCAACGAATAACAAAATCAAGTCCGCATTCTCTAATACCTTTTTCATAATGGCTTAAAAGTGCCTGAGAAATTCCTAAATCTGTTGCCGCTTTTTTCTGGCTTATTCCTCTTTCCTTACGAAGCTGAGAAAGCTTTGTTGCAAATTTCGATACCTTGTCGTTCTTTTCCTGCTTCTCAGTTTTCTTTTCATCTAAATTACTCATTAATATTCCTCCGATTTATTACAAATAGTATTATATCCGCTATATTACTATTTGTAAAGTCACTTTTTTGGATTGTTAATTTTTTGTAATATTTGGCTAAAAAAGGAGTTTTTTCAATGAAAACCTTAAATTTATATTTCTTCCGCCACGGAATTACTAAAGGAAACTTAAACGCACAGTATATTGGGCATACTGATTTACCGCTTACTACAGATAGTATATCATCAATAAAAAAAATCAAAGCCACAGAGCATTATCCAAAGGTTGATGCAGTATTTTCCTCGCCGTTAAAAAGATGCAAGGATTCTGCTTCTTTAATGTTTCCTGAAAATAATATGATTATTATTGACGATTTTATCGAGTATAATTTCGGCGAATTTGAGGAGCTGACTGCCGACGATTTAAAGGACAATGAGGAATTTAGAGAGTGGCTTAGGGGAGATATAAATGCACGTGCACCCCACGGTGAAAGCAATGCAGAATTTATCCATAGAATTTGTGCCGCCTTTGAAAAGGTTGTGGATAGCTGTATTAAAACAGACGTGCAAAATGTGGCAATCGTCGGTCACGCAGGAGTGCTTATGACACTTCTTTCCTGCTACGGCTTGCCTGAAGCACCTATGGCACATTGGCAAATGGACCCCGGCTATGGCTATTACCTGCGTATCACTCCGTCCCTATGGATGAGAACAAATAAAATAGAAGTGGTGGACACGTCCCCCACTTCTATTAAAGATTTGAAAAAAGATTAATCTATAAATAATGTTCCCTCGGCACAGTACGCACCGTGTGCGTGCCGACACAGCAGAGGGGGTTATTAGGGGGGATGGGCATCTTTGATGCTTCCCCCTGATTTGTAATCTACAGTTGTGGTACCCAAAATTTCATTCATTGCTAAAGCAATTCTAAAATTTTGACCACTGCCAATTCTTATTGCTCCTTTTATCTCGCACTGCGAGCAGTCGCAAACGAATCTTTGTTTCGTTTCTTTCACAACACGAAAGAAATGAAAAACCCCGCGTCAGCGGACCCTGCGTCAGCAGAAACACTCTGCGTCAGCAGAGAAACATTTTTATTAAGACTAACAAAAAACCGCTTGAAAAATCAAGCGGTTTTCTTCATTTATCTTCCCATTGCTATGTAGTCAGCTCTGTTAGGATTAAGATTAATATTTGATTTTCCGTAAATTCTCATTTGAAGCTCATAAGCATCCTTTGGAATATCGGCAAGCCAAATCCAATAGCCCGGTGCGGCAGAGAAATTCTGACCACCCTTGCAATTTTCTGTTGACGGAACATTGCTTGACTTAACCTCGAAATTAAGCCAACCGTCTTTAAGAGCTGTGTTACCGAGACTGATAAGCTCCTTCTTGTCATATCCGGTGTAAACATATTCAACAAGCTCGTTTACTGTTTTAACGATATCAACAGTTCCGGAGGATTTCATTTTCTTAAATAAAGCATTAAGAACGGTTTTCTGTCTGTTGGCTCTTGCTCCGTCAGAGTCAATCTTTCTGATTCTGCAATATGCAAGTGCCTGCTCACCGTTTAGGTTCATCGTACCCTCTGTTCCGTCAAAGCTCTGTGTGATAGTAACTCCGCCGTATCTCTTTGGATGATTGTTTATTTCGTTAATTTCGGCAGATGTAATTTTAATTGAAACACCGTTAAGAGAGTCAATGATTTTCGGAAAGCTCTCAAAATTAACAACTGCATAATTGTTAATTGCTATTTTGTAGTATCTCTCAAGGGTATTAATATAGCATTTCATACCGCCATTTGATGCAGACTCGTTAATCTTTCCGTATCTGCCTTCACCGTCTACCTCATAGTAAACATAAAGGTCACGCAAAATTGATGTAAGGTGTATTTCACCTGTATCAATATTTACGCTGGCAATAATTGCAGAGTCTGCTCTTGAGGTATCTGTAATCTCTTCATCTCTTGTATCTTCGCCGATAAGAAGAACGTTGAGCACGTGAGTAGAGTTTACAGGGTCACCGTTTTGATACCACTGCTTGAGGTATTCCTTATAGCTGTAAAGCTCTGATGCAGAAAGCTCATCAATAGTTGGAAAATCCTCTTGAAGAAAGTCCATACCGTCATAATATGTGACCATTTCATAAGGCTCTTCCTCATTATTATTTGTGACCTTATCAAGCAGGTTGTTCGCGTAAAGTATTGCAAAAATTCCCGAACATATAATCAGTACAACAAGAATTACAATAACTGTTACAGCTGCTTTCTGCTTTTTTGTTTTTTTGCCCTTGCTCTTCTGTAAAGGCGCAGCCTCCTCCTGAGAAGGGACTTCCTCTGCTGCCAGAGAAAGCAAATCAACCATTCCGTTGTTCGCATCGTCTGAAGAAGAGTCTGCATCATTTTCTGCATTCTCAGCTACCTGATTATCAACAATCTCTTGACTGATTTCCTCTTCCTCTTCGTCTTTCTCTTCTTCCTCTGAGATATCATTATCCTCTTCGGAAACAGCTTCTTCCTCTTGAGCTATAATATCGGCATCATCGCCTGCTGTTTCTTCAACATTTTCGTTTTTAAAAGAGAAAATTTCTTCTTCGTCATTATTCTCTTCAACAGCTTCACTTGGTATTTCTTCTGCTAAAACAAAGCTTCCTTCCTCCTGCTGCATTTCAGCTACCGGCTGATCGTCTGCAACGGGAGTACTTTGATTCTTCAAGGCAAGCTCATTTTCTTCTCTGCGTTTTTTTACCTCTGAAAGAATATCATCAATGCTGTATGATTCTTTCTCCATCGGTATCACTCCTCTTTTCAACAGTCACCGACTGATAAAATCTGTGTCATTATATATCAACAAAAATAAAATTACTATAGATAAAATGTAAAAACATTATATTTTAAATATTAATAGATATTTGTGTTTATTTTTGTCTATTATTCTTCAGTGGAAGCCACGGCGTCCTCTGCGATTTCTTCTCCCTCATCCTCAAACTTGTCAACAACGGAAAGGGTTGCAACTCTCTCTCCTTCATTAACCTTCATTACCTTTACACCCTTTGATGGTCTTTGGAAGGATGAAATTTGGTCAGCAGGAGTTCTGATAATAATTCCGTCGGAAGAAATCATAATAACATCATTTTCTGAGCAAACAGGAGCAATCATCGCAACCTTTCCGTACTGAGATGTACGGTAGTTAATGAGACCCTTACCGCCTCTTGACTGAATACGGTAATCGCCGAATTCACTCTTTCTGCCGTAGCCTGTTTCGGAAACGGTAAGAAGAGTATATCCCTCTCTTTCAACGGCAAATCCAACAACATAGTCGCCCTCTGAAAGAGTGATGGCCTTAACACCTCTTGCTGTTCTTCCGATAAGTCTTGCATCCGACTCCTTAAAGCAGATGCTCATACCGTCGTGGGTAGCAACAATAAGATTTCTTTCACCGTCGGTAATATCAACCCATGAAAGCTCGTCACCCTCGTCGAGATTGATAGCAATAATACCTGTTTTTCTGATATGGTCGTATTCTCTCAGGGCGGTTCTCTTGATGATACCGTTTCGTGTCATCATACAGAGATATGTTCTTTCCTCCTCCTGAGGCACCTTAACCATTGCACTGATTTGTTCGCCGTTTTCAAGAGGAAGAATGTTTACAACATTCATACCCTTGCTTGTCCTTGATGACTCGGGAACCTCGTAGCCCTTCATCTTAAATACCTTACCCTTATTTGTAAAGAGAAGGATAAAATCGTGAGTTGAGCATGCAAACATAGTCTTTGCCACATCCTCTTCACGTCGGCTCATTCCGGATATACCTCTTCCGCCTCTGTTCTGTGCCTTATAGGTATCAACGGTCTGACGCTTCATATATCCCTTTTCTGTAAGAGTAAGAATACATTCCTCAACAGGAATAAGGTCCTCGTCATCAACATCACCGCTGAATGCGGAAATTTCAGTTCTTCTCTCGTCACCGAATTTCTCAGCAATTGCTCTTGCCTCTGTTTTGATGATTTCGTTAATTCTTACCTCGTTAGCAAGAATGTCAAGGAAATCCTTAATTCTCTCGTGAAGCTCGTCTAACTCGTTCATTATCTTTTCAATTTCAAGACCGGCAAGCTGACCGAGACGGTAAGCAACAATAGCGCTTGCCTGTGGGTCGTCAAAGCCGAATTTATCCATAATAGCCTGCTTTGCCTCAGCCTGTCCGCCCTTGCAGGCACGGATTGTTGCAATAACCTCGTCAACAATATCAATAGCCTTTGCAAGTCCCTCTAAAATATGAGCCCTTTCCTGAGCCTTGCTTAAATCAAAACGAGTTCTTCTTGTGATAATATCCCTTTGGAATGAAATATATTTTTCTAAAATCTCTTTAAGAGTAAGCACCTTCGGAACGCCGTCATCAAGTGCAAGCAAAATTGCACCGAAGGTAACCTGCATATCTGTCATTTTATAGAGATTGTTAAGAACAACCTGTGCGTTAGCATCACGTTTAACAGTAACCTCAATATGCATACCTCTGCGGTCAGAGTAGTCCTGAACGTCGGCAACGCCCTCTAATCTCTTTTCTTTAACAAGGTCGGCAATACGTGTAATAAGTGCAGCTTTTTTAATACCGTAAGGTATTTCGGTTACAACTATTTTAAATCTGTCGCCCTTGGTTTCAACGATTTCGGCCTTTGCCCTAACGTAGATTTTACCTCTTCCTGTGGCATAAGCCTCTCTGATTCCTCTGGCACCCATAATAATACCGCCGGTAGGGAAATCAGGGCCTTTGATATGCTCCATTAAATCCTCAAGCTGAGCGTCGGGATTATCAATAAGGCAACACATTCCCTCGATAACTTCATTCATATTATGAGGCGGAATTTTTGTAGCCATGCCGACAGCAATACCGTCTGAGCCGTTTACAAGCAGGTTCGGAAAACGTGCCGGTAAAACAACAGGCTCCTTAGTTGTATCGTCAAAGTTAGGAATAAAGTCAACTGTATCCTTCTTTATATCCTCCAGCATTTTCATTGCTGCCTTGCTCATTCTTGACTCTGTATAACGGTATGCAGCAGGCGGGTCGCCGTCGATAGAACCGAAGTTGCCGTGGCCGTCAACAAGGGGATGTCTTAATGAGAACGGCTGAGCAAGTCTAACCATTGCGTCGTAAACAGAAGCGTCACCGTGCGGATGATAATGACCTAAAACCTCACCGACGGTGGTGGCACACTTACGGTAAGGGTTAGTCGGATAAAGATTGTTATCATACATTGCGTAGAGAATTCTTCTGTGAACAGGCTTTAAGCCGTCACGAACATCCGGTAAAGCACGAGATACGATAACGCTCATTGAGTAATCAAGGAACGCCTTTCTGATTTCGTCACTAATCTCAACATCTATGATTTTTTGGTTGTCATAACGAATTTCATTCTTGTCCATTTATTAAATTCCTCCTGTCCCAAGCGGGATTTCAGACATTTTTAAGCAAAGTATAATTAGGATTTTTTCTA
Source organism: Eubacterium sp. (assembly GCA_051892435.1). Taxonomy (GTDB): domain Bacteria; phylum Bacillota; class Clostridia; order Oscillospirales; family Acutalibacteraceae; genus Eubacterium_R. The sequence goes on along the minus strand of JBJFGE010000009.1, from coordinate 24,415 downwards.
ATTGTATTTTCAACAGCCTGTAATATTTCCTGCGGTATTACCCTTTTAGGTAAAACATTAGCCTCGCTGACTGTTATAAACTGAAAATAGTCGTTGCTTTCAATAATTGCACTCATTACGGAAAAGGGATAAACCCCGACTATAGCTGGATCGCCGTCCTTTTTCGGCAGAGTTTTAAGCTCAATGCTGTCGCTGTAAAAGGTGATTTCCTTTGGATTAAGATAGCTTTTATCAAGGTCTATACATTTTTTTGCATTCTTTTTCGGTCTGATGTTATTTACGTAATAATATGTAAAAATTGAATCTATGATAGTTACTACAGGTATAATCAGATAGATATATGTTCCTCTCTCTACGGCATAAAATGTAAATATTGCACATATCAAAAGGGTAGAAATTGCCGACATAAGCCAAGCTTTATTTTGCTTTAGCTTTAATTCTTCAAATTTTACGTAGTCCTCTTCTGTCAGAGAATAAATAAATTTTCCTATCATCATTTGCCCTCCTCAACCTTTAAATTATTTTTGAGAAGAGAAAGGATATTTGCTAATTCATCAGAATTATACTTTTCCTTGCTGATAACGAAAACACCTTTTCTGAAGGTAGGCAGAATTATAAGGTGCTTAGGAGTTTCCTTAACTGCAAAAACACTTTGCCAAGGGGTAAATATTTTTTCATAGCTTGTTATGATTTCAATACCCTCGCCATAGATTTTTAACGTATTTTCACCGTTTAAAACCTTTGAAAAATTGTATTCCTGAATAATGCTTTTTTTCTGCATTTTCATCTGAGTCACGATAGATGTGGCAAAAAACAGAACAATAAGTATTGCTGTAGTTTCCATTTCCAGAAAAAAGCCAAAAATTACAATAAATATACATATCAAAATCATTGCAGGAATCATTGCCTTGCTTTGCATTTTTCCCTTATTCAATTTGTATTTCCAGCCGAGATAGTATTCCTCGCCGGTCATTTTAAAAGTAATAGAATTGTTCATAGTTTTTGTGTTGCGGGCTTGCAATGCAAGCCCCTACGGTTTTTGATATATTGTTACTCTTGATATAATTCATCAGCTGTCCATTTTAAAGGATTTTCATCAATGTATTGCCATTTGGTGAAATAATCATATTCATCACGTATAATATGGTCATAATAATTTTTTGCCATATCGGTTTACCGATTTGCTTTGTTACATATCCTTTAAAATGTTGAATGATATGTGATATCGTAGGGGCTTGCAAGGCAAGCCCGTCTACATCATCTATACGAATAATCAAATGTATATGATTTGGCATAATCACATAATTATCTACAAAAACATTTTTATAATGCTTACTGATTCCGATTATACCTTTTTCAACAATAATACCTTTTTCTGTTAATTTGATTTTGTTCGGGCTTGCAATGCAAACCCCTACGGTAATTTGTGACAATAAAGGCTTTTTGTCTTTTGTACAAATTGTTATAAAATACATACCGTTTTGACTGTAATCAAAATCTTTTAACCTATTTGGCTTTCTTGTTGGTAATTTCATTATACATCCAAGTTTTGTACAAATTTTGCGTTCTTCTCTATAAATTCACGCCTTGGCTCTACATTATCACCCATCAAAATAGAGAAATTCTCTGATGCTCTTTGTGCATCCTCAACGGTTACACGAAGCATTGTTCTGTATTCCGGATCCATAGTTGTTTCCCAAAGCTGGTCGGGGTCCATTTCACCGAGACCTTTGTAACGCTGAATGTCGCAGTCTCCGCCTAATTCTTCAATTTTTGCATCTCTTTCCTCATCGGAGAAGCAATATGCACTTTTCTTTCCCTTTGAAACCTTGAAAAGCGGTGGCTGTGCGAGATAAACATAGCCGTCCTCAATAATCTGCGGCATATAGCGGAAGAAGAATGTCAGAAGCAGTGTTCTTATATGAGCACCGTCAACGTCGGCATCCGCCATAATAATAATCTTGTGATATCTTAATTTTTCAATATTAAATTCTTCGCCGATACCTGTACCGAGAGCCATAACTACAGGCAATAACTTTTCGTTTGTATAAACCTTATCAACTCTTGCTTTTTCAACGTTAAGCATTTTACCCCAAAGTGGAAGAATTGCCATATGCTCTCTGTCTCTGCCGTCCTTTGCAGAACCGCCTGCAGAGTCACCCTCTACTATGTATATTTCACATTTTGACGGGTCCTTGCTTGTACAGTCTGCAAGCTTACCGGGAAGTGAATTGCTTTCAAGCGGAGACTTTCTTCTTGCATTTTCTCTTGCCTTTCTTGCAGCCTCTCTTGCACGGGAAGCATCAAGTGATTTATTGATAAGAGTTTTTGCAGTAGTCGGATTTTCTTCAAAATATGTCATCAGCTTATCGTAAAGCATTGATGAAACAAGTCCTGTAATATCTGTATTACCAAGCTTACCCTTTGTCTGTCCCTCAAACTGTGCCTCTGTAAGCTTTACAGAGATTACTGCTGTGATACCCTCTCTGACATCTTCACCTGTGAATTTCTTATCGCTGTCCTTGAGGATATTAAATTTCTTTCCGTAATCGTTAAATACTCTTGTAAGTGCTGTTTTAAAGCCTGTTTCATGAGTACCGCCGTCTATAGTATTAATATTGTTTGCAAAGGATAAAAGAGTTTCGTTGTATGAATCTGTGTAGCAGAGGGCAACCTCGGCACTTCTGTCGCCCTTGGTGGTTGAGAGGTGGATAACCTCCTCCTGAATAGGATTGAGACCTCTGCTCTTATTGATATATTCTACGAATGACTTAATACCGCCCTCATAGCAGAATTCCTCGCCGTAGTCCTCCTCACCTCTCTTATCTGTAAGAGTGATGGAAAGACCTGCATTAAGAAATGCCTGCTCACGAAGACGTCTTGAAAGAATTTCATAATCATAGGTGGTTGTTTCCTGGAAGATTTCAGGGTCAGCCTTAAATCTGATAAGTGTTCCGTGACCTTCTGCATCACCTATAATATGAAGGTCGTCAACCGGTATACCTCTTTCAAATTTCTGTGCATATATATGTCCGTTTTGAGTAACCTCAACCTCAAGCCACTCCGAAAGAGCGTTTACAACTGATGAGCCTACACCGTGCAAACCGCCTGATACCTTATATCCCGAACCACCGAATTTACCGCCTGCGTGGAGAACGGTAAGAACAACGGTAACAGCAGGAAGTCCCGTTTTTTCATTTATGCCGGTGGGAATACCACGTCCGTTATCTCTTACCTGAATAATATTATCCTTTAAGATATCGCATTCAATATGCGTACATACTCCTGCAAGAGCCTCGTCGATAGAGTTGTCCACAATTTCATAAACAAGATGGTGAAGTCCTCTCGGACCTGTTGAGCCGATATACATACCCGGTCTTTTTCTAACTGCCTCAAGACCCTCAAGAACCTGAATATCCTTGGCAGAATATTCCTCGGTTACGATTGTATCCATATCCTCTTCTTCTAAATCTACATTGTTTTTGATTTCTTCACTCATTTAAAAATCTCCTTATTTGCACCTTTTTAGCAAGGTTGCCGTATTAAGAGGGCAAACATAAATTTTTTTATCTCTGCAAACTATAAAGCTTTTGGGCAGCTCATAATTTACATAAACTACTCTTTTTTCCTTTTCTGCCTTTGACAGAAAATCTCTTGTTGCCTTATTTACAGTTGATGTATCCATATCAAAAATACCTGTTATCATTTCGGTATTTATAACGGTATCTCCGCCTAAATATACATACATTAAATCAGACCTCCGTTTTCAATGTGAAAGGTCTTTCCTTTTTTAAGCCTTAAAATTGTATTTGCGTCACAGCAGGTAACAAAAACCTGCCAATCCTTTATGTGATTTAAAATATAGTCCTGTCTTGACTCGTCAAGTTCACTCATAACATCATCAAGAAGTGCAAGTGGCTTTTCCTCTGTCATTTCTTTAAGTAGGCTTGCCTCTGCTAATTTCAAAGCTAAAACACAGGAACGCTGTTGTCCCTGAGATCCGAAGCTTCTTGCACTTTTGCCGTTAATGAAAATATCTATATCATCTCTGTGAGGACCGATTGTTGTAATTTTATTAATTAAATCATTACCTCTGCTTTTATCAAGAGCATATACCAGTTTTTTTTCAATCTCCGATACTGTCAAATCATCAATTTCAAAGGCACATTTCATTTTTAAATCAATATCTTCTCTGCCCTTTGAAAGACCGCTGAAAATTTCTTTGGCGTATGGTGTTAAAGCGTCAATATATTTTTTTCTTTGATAAATTATTTTTGCACCGCTTGAGGCTAAATTCTTATCCCAAATATAGAGCATATCCTGTAAGGACGGATTTTGAACTGCGTCTTTAAGGAGCATATTTCGTTGGGAAAGACTGCGGTTATATTCCTTTAAAACATTTCTATATCCCGATTTAAGCTGACACAAAGCGGAATCAATAAATTTTCGTCTTTCTGCCGGTCCATCCTTAACCATTGATAAATGAACAGGAGAAAAAATTACTGCCTTTAATTCATCACCTAAGGCTGACGCAGACTTTTTACTGATACCGTTTAACTGTGCCTGACGTCTGCCTTTTATTAAAATTTCGGCATTTTGTTCTCTTTCGTTATTTTCAAATTCTATTTTCAGCTTAGAATAATCACAGCCGAATTTTATCAGCTCTTTATCCCTCACACCTCTAAAGCTTTTACTTCCCGTAAAAAGATAAATTGCCTCAATCAGATTTGTTTTACCCTGTGCATTTTCACCGTAAATAATATTTACATCTTCAAAATCAAGCCGTAATTCTTTAATATTTCTGAAATTTTCTATATTTATTGAATTAATTTTCATTTTTTATTTCATAATCAACTGAAAAAATTGAAACAGTATCTCCGGCGTGAATTTTTTTACCTCTTGCGGTACATATCTCACCGTTTACCTTTGTAATACCGTCCTGAATAAAGCATTTAGCCTGACCGCCTGTTTGGGCAATCCCTTTAAATTTTAAAAATGCATCAAGCCTGATAAAATCTGTGGTAATAATAACTGTCTCTTTTTTTCTTTCTGCGGGTTTAACCTTAATTTTCATTCTTTAACCTCATTGGAAGAACTAAGAAAAGAAAGCTGTCATCATTAACCGGCATAACCTTAGCAGGACTTACTGCACCGTTTAATTCAATTCTTACCTGGTCTGTATCTGCTGCATGAAGTGCGTCAAGAATAAACTTAGAATTAAAGCCTATTTCTACTCTGTCACCGCTGACATTTGCATGGGTGTAGTCAACAACACGACCAAGACTTGAAACAGTTGAAACTCTCATTTCATCACTGTCAAAAAGACATCTGATAGGATTTTTCTTATCATTTTCAATAACAGGTAATGTTCTTTCAATGCAGTTAATTGCATCGTCTGTATTGATTAAAACAGTTGTAGCACAAGTCTTAGGTACAGCTGCATTGTAATCAAGAAAATCACCGTCAAGCAGTCTGCTGATAATACTGTAATTTTCAACATCAAACACAATATGTCTTTTTCCAACACTGATTGATATATCCTTATCTGTTTCTGTACCAATTAACTTAATAAGCTCTCTTATGGTTTTCTTTGGAACGATAAAGCTAATGTCCTCGCCGTCATATTTTACTGTTTCTGTTCTTATAGCGAGTCTGTAGCCGTCAACACCGATAAGTCTGAGCTGATTAAGAGTAAGCTCAAATTTAAGACCTGTATGAACAGGCTTTGATGATTCATTATCGGCAACAGCAAATAATGTCTGACTAACCATTCCCTGCAAAATTGATTGATTTAAAAATAGAGGATATCCACCTGAAACCGAAGGTAATTCAGGATAATCTTCTGCGTCAATACCTGTAATATTATACTGTGCGGCACCGCTGATAATTGAAACAGATGTTCCGTTTACTTCAAAGGTAACCTTTCCTTCAGGAAGCTTTCTGATAATATCACTGATAACCTTTGCATTAATTACGATTGCTCCCGGCTCAACAACACTTGCTTCAAGAGTTGTATTAATACCAAATTCAAAGTCATAGCCTGTAAGGCTTAATGTACTTGAACCGCTTTCAATAAGAATACCCTCAATAGTTGGAATAGTAACCTTAGTGCTGACAGCTCTCATTACATTTGAGCAGGCTTCGCTTAATTCTTTCGTATTGCAGGAAAATTTCATTTTTCTATCCTCCATTTATCATAATAGATTAACTTTTAGTAGTATTATTATAGGCTGTGGAAATTGTTGAAAATATAATTTTTTGTTTATTCATCAACAATTTGACAGCAAAATTTTAAATAATCAAAATGTTGAAAAAATGTTGACATTGTGTAAAAATATTTTTTTCCGCAACCGTTGTTGAAAACTATCTGTGGAAAATTAAAAAAGGTGCTGAAAACATAACAATAAATTATTTTAATGAAAATTAATTTACTGGTTATTTTTTACATTTGAAATGATATCATTTACCTGTCTTGCAAGCTTTGAATTTTTTTCAATTTCCTCTTCAATCTGATTTATGTTATACATAACGGTTGAATGGTGTTTATTAAATTCAGCCCCAATATCCTCATAACTCATTGAAGTAACCTTTCTTACAATATAGAAGGTTATCTTTCTTGCGTGGGAAATATTAGCCTTTTGTATTTTACTGTAAATATCTTCAACGGAAACTCCTGTTGTTCTGCTGACCTCCTCAACAATTCTCTGAATTGTAACAGGAAGTGGCTGAGTATCCTCCATAACAACCTTAACAACATTTTGTGCCAAGGCAATAGTAGGGGAATGACCGCTGATTTCGCAAAGTGCATATAATTTTTTAGTAACACCCTCAAGCTGACGAATATTTGACTTAATCTTTTCAGCTATATAATTAACTACAGGGTCGTCAATTTCAAAATTAAGAAGCTTTGCTTTTCTCTTAATAATAGCACATCTTGTTTCATATTCAGGAGTCTGAATATCAGCAAGCAAACCATCCTCAAATCTTGATTTAAGCCTGTCTGTAAGGGATTGAATGTCCTTAGGCGGACGGTCAGATGTAAGTACAACCTGCTTTCCGCTGAAAACAAGAGTATCAAATGTATGGAAGAATTCTTCCTCTGTTGCGTCCTTACCTGCGATAAACTGAATATCGTCTATTAAAAGAACGTCAATATTATTTCTGAATTTTGCGTGAAATTCGTCTGTGGTTTTGTTCTGCAGTGCCTGAACAAACTCATTAGCAAACTGCTCTGCCCTGATATACATAATGTTCATATCGGGAAAATTCTTTTCAACCTCGTGGCAGATTGCATTTAAAATATGTGTTTTTCCGAGACCGGAATTACCGTAAATGAAAAGGGGATTGTAATTTCTGAAGTCAGAACCCTTTGAAAGATTTGAACCCGGATCAGATGCTACTGCCTTAGCTGCGGCATAAGCAAAACGGTTACTCGGTCCCACTATAAAGTTTTCAAAGGTAAATTGTTCGTTTCTGTAATCCTCAAGATGCTGGGCATCCTGATATGACGATTTTGAAATGATTTCTTCCTTTTCCTCTTCCTTACAAATGTAATTAACATTTACCTTGAAACCCATTACATTTTCAAAGGCTTCCTCAATAAGACCGCCGTACTGGGGAATAACAACGTCCATATACATCGGCTTAGGAAAACAAAGAGTAACGGTTGAAACCTCAAAGCTTGAAAATTCAATTATTTTTATCCAAAGGTTATAAGCTGTTTCCGTAACTCTTCCTCGACAGTATTCCAAAACAGCTTCCCAAATATCGTTAAAAGAATCCATTTAAACCTCCTTGATTTTTTCTTATATCACAAAAAATTATACTTCTCCAATATCCATATATAGATGTATTATATCATTAAATAAATATATAATCAATAGTTATTTTATATATTATATAATATATAGATACATTTATGAATAATTTTTAACTATATTCTCTTTTACTTGTAAATTAAAACATAGTATTGTATAATTAGGTAATCTAATCGGACAGGAGGTGTAATGATGAGAATTTTTAAAAACAGGGGAGATATTTTCTTTTCAAAAACGAATAAGGAAAAATCCTCTGAACAGAGATTTCTTATTATTGCACTGGTGCTGATAGTAATTTTTACGGTGATTTTTGTTTTTATAACTGCGATTAAAAATGATTTCAGTGCAAAGGAATTTTTTAAACCCGATAATATCAGCGTGACTGAAAATACAGTAGAAAATGAGGTTGAAATTCTTCCTCAGGTAAGCGGAAAGAATAATTTTATTATCTTTGTCAGTGAAAATAATAATTTGCTTTTTGTAAGCCTTATTCAAACAGATATGGATAATATTTCTTATAAGGCGTCCTCTTTCAGAGCAAGCACCGTTGCTGACGGTGAAAAGCTCAGCACGATTTTCAGTAAATCAGGTGCAGAAAATGTTAAAAAGGCTGTAGAAATATTGCTTGACACCACCATTGATTATTACATTTCAATGGAAAGCGATAAATTTGCCGAGGTTTATGAAAAATTCGGAGAAATAAACTATCCCGTCATAAACAGTATTAAATATAAAAATAACGATATTGCCGTTCCTTTTTCCGTAAGAGTTAAGGAGGGTGAGCAAACCCTTAAAGGTAATCAGATAATCGGTCTTATGAGGTATTATCTTGACGTTGAGAAGAAGCCGTCTCTTGCAAATGATATAATTCTTTGTATCCTTGCTCAGCAGATAAATGAAAATAACTATGATAATAAAGACGAGCTGTTTGAAAAATTTATTGCATCGTCAAATACAAATATAACCGTTAAAAATTATTCAATGGCAGAGGACAGCTTAATTGTTTTATCAAATGAAAATACGGGAGTAAATGTATATAACGCCCCCGTTGAATATAAAAATAACGAGATAACAAAGGATAGCTTGAAATCAGTCAGAGGATATTTCGTTAAATAAAGGAAAATGACTATGGATAAAGAAAGAATAATGAATGCAGTAAGAGAAATTCTTATTGCCGTTGGAGAGGATCCGGACAGAGAAGGTCTTGTTGAAACTCCCAAAAGAGTTGCAAATATGTATGAGGAAATTTTTGCAGGTCTTAATGAGGACCCAAAGCAGCACCTTAAATTCTTTGATGAAAAATCAAATGACGAAATGGTAATTGTCAGGGATATTCCCTTTTCCTCTATGTGCGAGCATCACCTTTTGCCCTTTGTGGGAAAGGCTCATATTGCCTATATCCCCAGCGATAATAAGATTATCGGTCTTTCAAAGCTTGCAAGAATTGTTGATAATTTTGCAAAGAAGCCTCAGGTGCAGGAAAGATTAACTCACGATATAGCAGATTTTCTTAATGATAATATGAATCCAAAGGGCGTTGCTGTTATTATTGAGGCAGAGCATATGTGTATGACAATGAGAGGTGCAAAGGCAGCAGGCTCAAAAACTCAAACCTCAGCACTTCGTGGCATTATGCGTACAGACGCCAGAAGCAGAGCAGAGGTTTTGGCGTTGCTTGATAAATAAAAGAGTGATTGCAACAAATTTTTGTAGGGTCGACTATTGGTCGCCCGCTTAAAACGGGCTTGCAGTGCAAGCCCCTACGGTTATTTCTTACAACAACATCTCGATAATCCCTAATTTGTAAAGGCAATAAAAATGATTTGGAAATGCAGAGATAAAAAAATTGAATACGGTGACAAAATTCTGATAATGGGCATTGTGAATGTTACCCCCGATTCTTTTTCAGACGGCGGCGACCATTTTTCTCCCGATGGAGCGACAGAATGTGCATTACAGCTTGAAAGAGACGGTGCCGATATTATAGATATCGGCGGTCAGTCCACAAGACCGGGGCATATTCCCGTAACGGATAAGGAGGAATGGGAGCGTTTAGAGCCTGTTTTAAAGGCTTTAAAGGGTAAATTAACCGTTCCACTGTCTGTTGACACATATTATCCCTATGTGGCTGAAAAAGCCGTTTCAGAGGGCGTAGACATAATAAATGACGTCAGCGGTGTCATTAATGAAGAAATGGCACAGATTGTCAGGAACAGCAAATGCGGTTGGATAATTATGCACAACGGTGCAGGCTCCTGCAAGGAGGTTAAGGCTTTTTTTGAGGAGTCCGTGAAAAAGTGCAGTGACCTTGGTATCGACGGCTCACAGCTTTGTCTTGATATGGGCATAGGCTTTGGCAAGGACTATGACGAAAGTATGTCACTTCTTGCCAATGTTAAGGACTATAAAACAGACGGTTATCCGCTTTTGCTCGGTACCTCAAGAAAAAGGGTAATCGGTCAGGGCAGTAATCAGGAAAATCCAAAGGAACGTACCTATGGCAATATAGCGGCCGATACAGCGGCAATTTTAGGCGGAGCGGATATAATCCGTATCCATGATGTTAAAAACGAAAAGCAGGGCATTTTAATGGCTCAAAATTTAAAAGGGTATATAAATAATGGATAAAATTTTAATCAGAGATTTAAAGCTTTTTGCTTATCACGGAGTAAATCCCGAGGAAAAAAGAGACGGTCAGAATTTTTATTTTGACATTGATTTAAGCGTAAATATGACAAAGGCCTGCTATTCCGACGATGTAAACGATACTGTAAGCTATGCAAAGGTCATTAAAACCGTCACAAGAGTATTTACCGCAGAAAAGTATGATTTGCTTGAAAAAGCGGCTCAGATAACCGCAGACGCAATTTTAGAGGAATATCCCGACGTTTTTACCGTGGATATCACACTTAAAAAGCCGGAGGCTCCCATGAAGGCTGATTTTGGCTGGGTAGGAGTATCAATTTCAAGAGGAAGATAAGTAATATGGAATACATAATCAGTGTCGGTACAAATATGGGCGACAGAAGGGAAAATATAGAAAGGGCGATTGATTCTATCAATCTTCTGCCCTATACAGACGTTATCAAACAGTCCTCGGTTTATGAAACCGAGCCGGTAGGATATGCAAGACAGCAGAATTTTTATAACATTGTTTTGCTTGTTGAATCTGTTTTTGAGCCTAATGAAATGCTTGGTGCCTGTCTTGGAATTGAGTCAGGCTTCGGCAGACTCAGAACAGTTAAAAACGGTCCGAGAATTATTGACCTTGACATAATTTTTGCAGAGGACTGCGAAATCGAAACAAGAAATTTAATTGTACCCCATCCGAGATATAATGAGAGAAGATTTGTCCTTGAGCCGCTTTTGGAGCTTTATCCCGACGGAATTGTTTACGGCACAGACATTAAGCCGTACATAGATAAAATCGAAGGACAGGAAATAGCGAAATTAGATTTTTAAACAAATAATGCTTTGACAGTGATAGCCTGCCAAAGCATTATTTTTCTTTTTCTCTGACAACATACGCACAGGTGACAGTGCATTTGTTACCGTCTATATTAAATTTCGGGGACTTGTTGATTATCTCATAACCGTCAAGCTCCTTTTCCTCAAGAAATGACAGCTTTTTTTCGGCAAGTGCTTTTAACTGACTGTCGGTTAAATCGTATGGCGTTGATGTCAGATATGTTTCTGTCTGCGTAAATGTTCCGACAGGAAGCTGCTTTTCTTTTACCGTCAGCATTTTTGTTTCGGTTTCCGTTATATCTCCTGCCTGAATTTTTAGGTATAACGGAATATCTGCAAAAAAGAAAATCAGCCTTTTGTATTTCTTCTTTTCTTTAATGCTGATTTTACTCTGTTGTCTGTAAGCGACGGCTTCAAGCTCCTTTCTGAAAACCTTTTCGCCCTTCAGCCTGCTTTCGTTTGCATCTTCGGGCTTTTCAGTTGTTTCGTTTATCTCAATTCTTGCAGTTGTTCCTATCCTGTTTATATGTACCCAAGCAATGTCCTCAAGCTCACTCATCATATCCCATTCAAGCTGACTGCGGTCAACACCGCCCCACATTGCACCTGTTTTCAGCCGACCGCTTTCAACGTATGACATAATTGTTGCGTCGCTTATTCTTTCATTACCTATAATTTCAATATTCCATATAAAGCCCTCAAGAAAGCTGAGGAGAAATATAAAAACTACCGCCCCGATAAAAAAACCGCTTCTGTTTCTTAAAGGCTTGAGAAGAAACGGAAGTCCTCTTTTTCTTATAATTTTAACCGTCCCGCCGTGACGCAAGGCAATTCGGTGGAGGGATTTGTATACAGGAATACTGCACCAAGCCGTAAAGCCACCCTCGCACAAGGCAATATCCTTAACATCCTTGCTTTTATCAAAGCACTCATTTATAAAATTTTCGTAAAAGCCACCGGAAAACCGAAATTCAACAAAGCCGAAAAGCAGGCTGAAAATATAGTTCAGGAGGAAAACTCCATTGACATAATATTTCCCTCAACAACAGCACCCTCTCGGGTGAAGGAATTTATCCTTAAATCGTCACCCCAAAAGGTTATAATCTGACTGCCCAGACTTACCTGAATTTTTGTTGAGGAATATTCAATAATTCCCTCAAGTCCGTCAACAAGACATTCGCTCCCTGCCATTTCAATTCTCGGCTTGCCGAAATAGTAATCAAAGGGTTCCTTCTTGGCTTTAGTATTTTTCTTTTCTTTTATTTTAAATTTTTTCATTTTATCACCGATAATATATATGCTGAAAATCATCGGTGCTTGCAAAAAGATAAAATAAAAAAGCGTCCCTGACGGAACGCTTTTAATTTTGGACACTCGTGTCGGTGCAACCACCGACATTATTTGTCTAACATAGATTACTTATTTAACAGCCTCTTCTACTGCAACTGCGCAAGCTACGGTTGCACCGACCATCGGGTTGTTACCCAAGAACTTTTAAATGTTTATTGCTTTTTTATCGTTAGTTAATTGCTTTGTTTATGCCATCTTTTTGTAATTGTTTATGTTGAGTTATGAATGCTATTGGTCCGTTTTGATAATGCTTCCGTTGACAAATCGTTGACAAGTTTAAGTATAAAAATAACAGTTGTTTTTTAATCAGCTGTTATTTTTATGCTTTTCTAATGCGTCAAACACCTTGTTAAATACAACTTGATTAGGGTAATATCTGTAATCGGCAAATATTGATATTCCTGTTTTGTAAAAATGCTCTAAAATAGCGGCGGCACAGCCTGCACTTCTGCTTTCGCCATAGTCGCATTGACATATAATATCAAGACCTTCATTTTTTGCGTTATATATAAATTCAGCCAAATTATATGCCTCTGTAAAATATGTATCAAATGTCAGTCCTACATCTTCAAGTGCTGTTATATCAAGGTCGGGAATACAGATATAAAATACTCTGTCGGTTACGCTTGAATAATCAACAGGTGTATCATAGATTGAGTATTTTGACTTAGGGTCATAGAAGCTGATAACGGCTGTGTTTTTAGGAAAATTATACTCTATAAGTTTTTCTATCGCTTCTCGCGAACAAATACTGACTTTCATAATTTAGCCCTCCAATATGCTGATGTATTTATAAACAGTTGGATATGACAGCTCGCACAGGCGAGATAAATCCATTTTACTTAATTCGCCTTTCTTGTATTTATCATAATGCTTTAAAAACACATTTGGTATATCGGCTATTGTTGTTTTGTGTCTGCCGATTGCCTTACCTTTAGCCTTTGCGTTATTCATACCGCTTTTTACTCTTTGACTGATGATATTTCGCTCTATTTCGCTGAATACTCCCATCATTTTGAGCATGCCCTCTGTCATAGGGTCAAGGTCACTTGAACAATCAACAATAAAGCTACCGAATACTAACTTGATTTTTCTATCCTTTGCAAATTCAATAATATCGCATAATTGTTTTGTGCTTCTTGTGATTCTGCTGACTTCTGTTGCAATGATTGAGTCACCTGATTGTACTACATTCATTAACTTGCCTAATTCAACACGATTTTCCTTTGTTCCGCTTTCATATTCAAGATAAATCGTATCATCATTTGCCCCCTGTTGTTTAAGTTCTCGCACCTGTCTGTTGATGTCTTGTAATTTTTCATTTGTTGAACATCTTGCATAACCGTAAATCATATATACTACCTACCTTCCTTTCAACTAACTATATTATAAGACAGACAACAGATGAATACAAATACGTTAATAGGTTATTAATAATTGAGATAACAAATATAAATAAAAAGGTAATTCTAATATCTTTTATAAAATACTACTGTAATTTAAATAGATTATTGTTGATTTAGAACAGTAAAATTTATAAGCGAAAAGAGATGTTTGTTTTTATACTGTGTTGATATAATTTAAGCACCCTAAAAAGATTTTGTTATTTCTTTTCAGAGTGCTTATTTTTTCTTAAAAACCTTATATATTATTGTAGGAATAATTTAATTGTTCTTTATAGGAAAATCCTTGCTGAAACTCTCAGCTATGTATTTTTATAAATAAACCGTCTAACCTAGATGTGAAATTAAATTTTCCAAATAAATAATAGGAGTTTTAAAAATGAAACGAAGAATTATAAACAGTGCTAACGCTTCAATGGACTTATCTAACAAGTCTGAATTTACACCAAGGGACTTAGTAACAGTTCTTCAAGGAATAGATGAACTGCAACACTGTGATATTATCCTTAGAGATAATCTTGACGGAACATATAATTTGTTTGTCGGTGATAGTAAATATAAGATTATTGATAGTGCACAAACAAATATATAATAGTATTGAAATTAACGATTTTTTCTTGCACTTCTGCGTTCTTTGATTCGTCTGTATTCACGAATAGCCAAATCTGCTTTTTGCCAGTTGCTTATGCTTTCAAGTGTTTCATTGCCTTGCTCTGCTATTGAAATATATTGCTCGTTAAGATAATTGGTATACTGTTGCTCCCTCAAAACTTGTTGTGTTAATCCAATTAATGCAGCGGAGTATTCACAATTTGTGTGTGCAATTATTTGGTCAACCTCTTTGTCGTACCTTTCAATAGCAAAACGCAAATCATAATTTGATGTGCCTAAAAAGGAAGACAGGAATGTTAAAGCAGATAGATTACGATACTTACCGGGAATTATATTGGTCTGATAAACCTCGTCTAATGCTTTTTTGGTATCAGCCAAAGATATATCTAAAGCGTTTGCTTCTTTAACCCATTGTGGATAAAGGCTATTCTCGTATTCTTGTTTATATACTTCGTATTCCATAAGGTCATTTTGATATTTTTCCTGTTTGCCTTTTTCTAAATTTTTGCAATCTCTTTCATAGGCTTCGTCAATTTCACGGCACTTGCTTATGTATTCGGGAGAATTTTTAACCTTTTCAATATATTGTTCTTTTAGTTTCTTTTTATTTTTCAAACCAAGTATTATTGAAACAGCAATTATTATTACACCTATAAACCAGCAACGAAGTATTCGTGATAGAAGATCTGTGTCACTCATACCATTTCCTCCAAAAATGCCTGAACAAGACACAATAAATCCGAACACTGCAAGAGCTTTCCAAAGAATGGGGATTTTAATGTTTGTTGTTTTAACATCAGGATAGTCGGGCTTAATCAAAACATATTCTGGCATTTTCGGCTCTTCAGGTGTTTCAGGGCATAACGCAAGTATATTTTGTTTGTCCTCTTGTAACTGTGCAAGATTTTTTTCTAAAAAGTATGCGGTAGTAACAACCTCTAATTCTTTTTCTCTTGTCATAAACATTTCCTCTTTTCTGATTTTTTATATTGAATTGTTTGTAATATTATTCTGTTTATTCTCCTTTCGTTGTTTTGTAATCTATAAAAATTTCGGGGCTTACATTAAGTGCAATGCAAATTGCCCTTAAATCATCTGCATATAAAGTACGCTTGCCGTTCATAATGGCATTGAAAGTAACATTAGGTATTCCTGCCTTTTTTGCAACTGCTACCTGTTTTATACCGTTTTCGTCAATATAGGAGCGTACTTTTTCATAAACATACATATTACCACTCTTTTCAAGAATTTCTGTAATCATTTTTATTATAATTAAGAATTACTGTAAAGTCAATAATAGTTTACAGAATTTCTTGAAAATATTATTGATTTTTCAGATAATAAATGTATAATCAAATAGAGGTGATTAAATGAAGTATGAGATTGGCTCAAAAATACGCAAGTACCGAGAAATGCGTGGAATGACTCAGACTGAGCTTGCACAAAAAATACGCGTTAGCAGTGGCAGGCTCTCTAATTGGGAGCAGGGTATGTATAGACCTAATGCTGATATAATTGCTAATATTTGCAATGCTCTTGATATTTCACCGAGTGAATTACTTGATGTTCAGATTTCAACTGATAACCTGACCGAACAGGAAAGGAAACTCGTAACCGCTTATCGTGATAAGCCCGAGCTTCAGCAAGCAGTAAATATATTGCTTGGTATTAATGACTAAATTTTACGGATTGACTTAATGTCAGTCCGTTTTTTGCATATAAGAAAAAGCTATTGACATTAATAAAAGTCAATAGCTTTTTTATGTGTATTAAATTAAAATTTATCACCATTACCACCATATCACCATTATAAATATTATTTTTCATAGTAAGTGATGTCATTAACTATTTTCATGAAGGTCTCTTCAATAACGTTTTGAGATGACATTTCTAAATGTTTTTTCAACAAATCTGTGGTACAGCCAAACAGTTTAGCAAGACTATTTACATCAATATCAGTAGCTTTATAGTGATTTATATCTTTATTCCATATATGTGCTGTTATTAAATCTAACAAATCAATAAAATTTTCGTGTTCAATTATTTGATTAATAAATCTATATTCATCGCCCCTGTATAAAGATTTATTAGTTAATTTGTTTATTGCCGTTTCAGATAAACCAGAATATTCACATACTTGTTGTAAAGTAATATCGTCTGCCTTTACGTCAGTTTTACCTGTTAGATAATCTGTACTAACATTAAAATATCTCGCTATTTTAACAAGCATATTATAGTCTGGCTCAGATTTCCCGTTGTAATAATTTGATACTGTTTGTCTTGATACACCTAATTCTTTAGATAGCTTTTCCTGAGTCATTTCGCCCATTAATTTTCTAAAACGTTTCGGAAAAGGATTATTAAATCTATCAATTTGTTTGTATTTGTCTATTTTCTTTGCATTTGCCATAGTTATTATCTCCTTTTGCAAACATTAATTGAACTTATTTTCAAGGTGTTGACTTTTTATATGAGAGGACATATAATTTCAATAACGCAAGAAAATTAGCTATATATTATTTAATGCAAATATTATATACAACATTTTTCTTCGCGTCAAGTTTTATTATAAAAAGAATGGAGGGAAAATAAAAACCGTCTGAGTACTGCAATACCCAAACGGTTAAATAAGTAAGAACAAAAACCCAAATGCCTTACTGCTAATATTATATATCATTCGGCGGTAAATGGCAACTATTAGTTAGAAAGGATTTAAAATTATGTTTAATAGTCCGAATGAATTTTTATCATTATTAAATAAGGTTAAGCCAGGTAAAAACAATCAATATACAGCTTGTTGTCCTGCACACGACGATGAAAACCCGAGCCTATCAGTCAAATTTGATAACGGCAAAATATTATTACATTGTTTTGCAGGTTGCAACACAGAAGAGATACTCAACTCCCTTGGATTAGAAAAGAAAGACCTATATTTAAGTAATGATTTGTCAAAATCAAGCACTAACATTACAGAACCTATAACTTATGAATATTTTAATGCTGATGGAGTTCTGGTATATATAAAGAAAAGATATTGCAATAACGGTGAAAAAAGCTTTTGCTTTTATAAACCTGACGGAACAAAGGGCATTAAAGGTATTCAAAGAGTAATGTATAATTTGCCAAATGTTATAAAATCAAATACTGTATATGTTGTTGAGGGCGAAAAATGTGCAGATAAACTTATTGAATTAGGTTATTGTGCAACTACTCTCGATACGGGAGCAAACTCTCCTTGGCTTGATATATACAATAAATATTTAGAAAACAAAAATCTTATTATATTGTTAGATAATGACGAGCCTGGTATAGAATACGGAAAAAAATTCAAGGATAATCTTCCTTTTGCCAAGGTCATTAAACTTAATGACCTTGACGAAAAAGAAGATGTGTATGACTGGTTAGAAAAAGGTCATACAATGGACGAAATTACAAACTTAGAAGAGTTCGACATATTGTCCTATTTTGAAGAAAAATATTTAGCTGAAAGCGAGGTGGACAGGTTGTGTAAAGAAACACAGTCGGAAACAATACTCAGACTTGTTGAAGAAAACAATTCTGTATTATTTCACGATACGGCAAATGAGCCATATATTGCTGTTAACATAGACGGTCATAAAGAAATTTGGTCAATTGATAGTTACGGATTAAATATCTGGTTAAATTCTTTATATTATAAGGCGGTTCATAAACCTGCAAAAAAAGAAAACATAACACAAGTTTTAGCTGTTTTGTCAGCAAAGGCGTTATTTGAAAATAAAGAACCAATACCACTTTATAACCGTGTTGCAAACAAGGACGATACCTTTTGGTATGATTTAACAAATAACGATTATCAGTCGATAAAAATTACTTCTGATAATTGGAGTTTAGAAAATGATACACCCATATTATTTTACAGGTATCGTCATCAAAAGGCACAGGTTATTCCTAATGCCAATGGGGATGTGAACAAAATATTTGATTATATCAACATAAAAAACAACCGAACATTATTTTTATGTTGGTTAATTACTTGCTTTGTTCCTGATATTCCGCATGCTATGCCTATTTTTTACGGTGAGCAAGGTGCAGCTAAAAGTACAACCTGTCGATTGTTGAAAAGTTTGATAGACCCCTCGGAATTGGAAACACTTACTTTAAACAAGGACGAGCGTTCACTTATGGTTAATCTGCAAACGCACTGGTTTTTGCCGTTTGATAATGTTTCACATATAAGCGAGGAAACAAGCGATACTTTGTGCAGAGCGATAACAGGAGGAGGTATGCAACAGCGGAAGCTATTTACTAATTCCGAGGACTATATTTTTAAATTTAAAAGATGTATTGCTCTTAACGGTATAAATAATGTCGCAACTCGTTCCGATTTATTAGACCGTGCTATCCTCCTTGAATTATCAAGAATTAGCGAAGATGAACGCAAAGAACTGATTGAAGTTGAAAAGAACTTTGAGAAAGATTTGCCGTATATCTTAGGTGGAATATTTAATGTGCTATCAAAAGCAAAAAGAATACGCCCTACCGTCAAACTTGATAAATTGCCTCGTATGGCTGATTTTGCCCGTTGGGGATTTGCTATCGGCGAAGCGTTGGGAGGTTTAGGCGATACCTTTATAGAAGAATATCTCATCAACATTAACAAGCACGACATAGAAATAATTAATTCAAATGTCGTTGCAACATTAGTTTTTAATTTTATGAAGGATAAACCCGAGTGGGAAGGTTTGGTGTCGGAATTATATAATAAATTAACGGTACTTGCTCCGAGTTTGGGTATTAATACTAAATTAAAATCCTTTCCGTCACAGCCTAATGTTTTATCAAGAAGGCTTAACGGACTAAAAAGTAATTTACATTCCGTTGGAATTACATTTAATTCATCCGTAAAAGCCAACGGAACAATAATTACCATTAAAAATGAAAATTCATCACAGTTACCTCCGTACAAGATTGAAATGCCTATAAAAAGCAGTCATTCTGACGAGAAAACAGAAGATATTATTTCTGTTAATTGTGATGAAAGTGAAAATATCGTCACTTTCTAATATTACTCATACCGCCTTTTATGGCGGTATGGTGATAATGGTGATAAAATTTTAATTTTATAAAGGAGCAATTTTTATGATTATTAATTCAGATAAGAAATTTTTAAGCGTTGCCGAGGTGGCTGAGTTACTGGGATGTGATAAGCACCAAATTTATAAAGTGATTAAATCAGGTGAGCTTCGTAGCGTTAAGGTCGGAAAGACAATTATTGCAGTTGTTTGGCTTGAAGAGTTTTTAACAAGCCAAGCAACTAACGTTAAAGGTTAAGAGGTAATATAATGGCTCAGTTATGCATACGAAGAAGAGAGGGAAAACGAGGAACAACATTTCAAGCTTCTTTTGAAACTGCCCCTGTGGCAGGCAAACGCACACGCAAGATTGTAGGTACATTCAAAACGAGAAAAGAAGCTCAGGAGGCAGGAACGCGTGCTTTGGCTGAATACAATGCAGGAAACAGCATTAAAGACACAAATATCAGCTTTGCAGACTTTATTGTTGGGTGTTGGTTTGAGGATAATGTTAAATGCAGTACTTTAGAAACGACACAGGAAAAATACAGGAAAATGATTAATAAATGGCTCATACCCGAAATCGGAAATAAGCCATTAAATAAAATTTCTTCGTTAGACCTTCAACGGATTATTAACAAGGCGATAGATACTGAAAAAATAAGCATAAATTCTGTAAACAATCTCAGAGCATTGATAACCTCTATCTTTAAATATGCTGTTGAAAATAAGTATATAAGCCTTTCAAACAATCCTGCTTTAGGAATAAGAATACCTAATCAAAGGGTGTTAAAAGAAAAAAATCTAAATCAACACGATAATGTATTTCTTACTCATGACAAAATAAATTTGATTTTTGAACGCTTTACTATTGATTCATCTGTGTATTTTCCTTTGCTTTTTTCATATCGTTTCGGACTACGCAGAGGAGAGGCATATGCTGTGTGTTGGAGTGATATTGATTTTGAAAATAAAACCTTATCTGTAAAAAGGCAAATGCAGTATTCTGATTTAAGGCATGTATGGTATTTAAAATTACCAAAATATGAATCGTGCCGTGTTTTATCAGTTGACACTGACACACTTAAAATTTTACAGGAGGGTTACAAAAGGTATCTAAAAAATAAAGTCAAAAAGAATTATATGCACTTGTATGTTGACAAAAATGGGGTAATCAACCGAACATCAATAAAAAATGAAGGAGAAAAGGAAATTGACTTAATCAGCGTTAGAGAGGACGGCTCTTTGGTTACAACAAACACATCACAGCATACTTCAATGGTAATAAAAAATGAACTTGGAATAACTGATTTTACATTCCATTCACTCAGGCACACTCATTGCACAGAGCTTTTTGAACATAATGCGGACATTAGATTTGTTCAGCAACGATTAGGTCATAAAAACATTAAAGAAACCCTCGATATATATGCACACTGGACAAAAAATCAACAAGATACATACTCTGCTGTACTTGAAAATATGTTTACAGAAAGAAAGAAGGATGACACCGATGAAGCGTCATCCTTTTAAAATACAATTCCGTTGACAAATCGTTGACAAATTTGAAATCAACGATTTTATCTATTAATTTTTTAGCTATTAAAAAACCTTGAAAGTGGCTTATTTAACTGCCTCTTCTACTGCAACTGCACAAGCAACGGTTGCACCTACCATCGGGTTGTTACCCATACCGATAAGTCCCATCATCTCTACGTGAGCAGGAACTGATGATGAGCCTGCGAACTGTGCGTCACCGTGCATACGTCCCATTGAGTCTGTAAGACCGTAGGAAGCAGGGCCGGCTGCCATATTATCAGGATGAAGTGTACGGCCAGTACCGCCGCCTGATGCAACTGAGAAATAAGTCTTGCCGTTTTCAAGAGCCCATTTCTTGTATGTGCCTGCAACAAGGTGCTGGAAACGAGTTGGGTTAGTTGAGTTACCTGTGATAGAAACGTCAACGCCCTCGTGCTTCATAATAGCAACGCCTTCGAGAACGTCATTAGCACCGTAGCACTTAACAGCAGCTCTTTCGCCGTCAGAGAAAGCTCTTTCCTCTTCAATCTTGAGGTCGCCTGTATAGAAATCATAATCAGTCTTTACATAGGTAAAGCCGTTAATTCTTGAAATGATATAAGCAGCATCCTTACCGAGACCGTTAAGAATAACCTTGAGAGGCTCTTTACGAACCTTATTAGCAGTTCTTGCGATACCGATAGCACCCTCAGCAGCTGCGAATGACTCGTGACCTGCAAGGAATGCAAAGCACTTTGTTTCCTCACTGAGAAGCTTAGCACCGAGATTACCGTGGCCGAGACCAACGTTTCTCTGCTCTGCTACTGAACCGGGGATACAGAATGCCTGAAGACCGATACCGATTGCTGCAGCAGCCTCAGAAGCTGAAGCAACGCCTTTTTTGAGTGCAACTGCAACGCCGAGTGTATAAGCCCAGCTTGCATTTTCAAAAGCGATTGGCTGAACACCCTTTACGATAGCGTCAACGTCAATACCCTTTGATAAACATAAATCTCTTGCTTCTTCAAGACTTGAAAGACCATATTCAGCAAGACACTTTTCAATTTTAGCAAGTCTTCTTTCCTTGCCTTCAAATTTAACATCGTTTGCCATTTTACTGTCCTCCTTATCTTACTCTTCTCTTGGGTCGATGTACTTTGCAGCGTTAGCAAAGCGACCGTAGTTGCCGATATTTGCCTTGTATGCCTCGTCGGGAGTTTTGCCGTGACGGATATCCTCAAGCATCTTTCCAACCTTAACGAACTCGTAGCCGATAACCTCGCCCTCTTCGTCAAGAGCCATACGTGTAACATAGCCTTCAGCCATTTCCATGTAACGAACACCCTTGAGCTTAGTTGAGAACATAGTACCAACCTGTGAACGAAGACCCTTACCTAAATCCTCAAGAGCTGCACCTACAACAAGACCGCCCTCTGAGAAAGCAGACTGTGAGCGACCGTATGCAAGCTGCTTGAAAATCTCTCTCATAGCAACGTTAATAGCGTCACAAACAAGGTCAGTGTTAAGGCACTCAAGGAGAGTTTTGCCCGGGAGAATTTCAGCAGCCATAGCAGCTGAATGTGTCATACCTGAACATCCGATTGTTTCAACAAGAGCTTCCTCTACAATACCGTCCTTAACGTTAAGGCTGATTTTGCAGGCACCCTGTTGAGGTGCACACCAGCCGATACCGTGTGAGAAACCGCTGATGTCTGAAATCTGATAAGACTTAACCCACTTACCTTCTTCAGGAATGGGAGCCGGACCGTGATGCGGACCCTTTTTAACGGTACACATCTGCTCAACTTCATGTGAATAGACCATTTGAATAACTCCTTCCAATGCTGTTAGAAAAATTAATTCTAAATACAGCTATTATAAATAATTTTAAACAAATTACTGATGATATTATAACCAATCATTAACCCGTCTGCAAGAGAAAATGATAATTTTTTAGCAATTTTCTAACGATTTATAAGACTTTTATGACTATTGTTGAAAAGAGAGAACAATTTTGGTACAATATATCCATAAGAAATGGACTTGGAGGATGTATTATGAGAATAAAAAAGGGATTTGCAAAAAGAGAAATTGCCGGCTCAAACATTGTTGTTCCTGTCGGAAAAAACAGCATTGAATTTAACGGTATGATTACTCTTAATGACAGCGGTTCTTTTTTCTGGGATTGCTTATGCAAGGATACAACCATTGAAGAGGTTGTAAAAAAAGTAACTGCAGAATATGATGTTGATGCTGAAAGAGCGAAAAAAGACGTTGAGGCATTTGTTAAAATGCTTGATGATAATAACCTTTTGGAGAAATAATTTAATCATATAAATATAAAACCTCTCTTTCAATAGGAGAGGTTTTATATTTTATTCTGTTTTTCCCATTACGTCGAGAGGATTTACAGCCTTACCGTCAAGCCTTGTTTCAAAATGCAGGTGAGCTTCCTCATTTGCTTCAAAGGGCACATCTCCCACCGTTCCTATATTCTGACCGATAGTAACATAGTCTCCGACAGAAACATTGACAGTATCAAGACCGCAGTATTTTGCAACAAGCTTTCCGCCATGGTCAATTTCAATAACCTTGCCCAGCAAATTGTCCTTTGTTACCGAAAGAACAAGACCGTCATTGATTGCAACAATCTTTGAACCGCCGGCACATTTAAAGTCAACTGCTGTATGTGACCGGTAATCTCCCATAGTATCATTTTTGACAAGCTCCTCGGTGTAGCCTGAAAGCACCGTTTCATCACAAGGATATTTGTAAAATGACTTATAGGGAACATTGGTGTCGCTTTGGGACATTGTGGGAATTTCTGTTGTTGTTTCCTTTGTGCTTTTCGTTGTTTGAGCTTTTGTTGTTTCCGTAGAAGGGGAGGTGGTTTTCGTAACAGTTTCCTTGACGGTTACTCTGTTTTGTACTTCTGTTGTCTCTACCACCGTTGTAGCCTCGTTTACGTCTGTAGTATTCCTTGACTGCGTTGAAAAATATACAATCAGTCCGAGTGCAATTATGCAGAGGCATATTACAGAAAATAAGGCTCTTAAATTTTTATTGTTAGGTTTATCTTTTGTTGCCATAATTAAACACCTCAAAAGCAGTATTGCCATGAGGTGTTATTTTTATTCATTAAATTAGGGTTTGTATAGTACATCTGCAAAGCAGATATATTATGTTTCCGCTA
>JBJFGE010000008.1:0-5221 GCA_051892435.1 Eubacterium sp. | reverse complement strand
TAGCGGAAACATAATATATCTGCTTTGCAGATGTACTATACAAACCCTAATTTAAACAACTGTTGTAAAAAGCGACTGTGGGTGATATAATAATTTAGATTAAGTAAAAATAAGGTGAGGTTATGGCACTTAAATTAGGTGATACGGTAATAATGAAAAAGCCACATCCCTGCGGTTCAAAGGAATTTGAGATAACAAGACTGGGTGTTGACTACAAGCTGAAATGCCTTGGCTGCGGCAGAGAGGTTATGATACCGAGAATAAAAGCCGAAAAAAATATCAAAGCCGTTAAACCCCGTGATGATGAACAGTAGCGTTTTTCTTTCCCGTAAACACTACAAATAATCAAGCGAGGATAAAAATATGATAGAAAAATTAAACGAGGTTGAAAAAAGATATATAGAGGTCAATGACCTTGTGTGCAATCCCGAAATTGTTTCCGACCAGGAAAAGTACACAAAGCTTATGCGTGAGCTTAAACATCTTACACCTGTTGTGGAAAAATTCAGGGAATACAAAAAGGCAGAGGCTACCTTTAACGAGTCAAAGGAAATGCTTGATGAGGGAGGCTTAGACGCCGATTTTGCCCAAATGCTGAGAGAGGAATTTGAGCAAAGCAAGGCTGATATGGAAAAAATAAACGAGGAGCTTAAAGTCCTTCTTCTCCCGAGAGATCCTAACGATGACAAGAACGTAATTATCGAAATCAGAGGCGGTGCAGGCGGAGAGGAAAGTGCACTTTTTGCAGGAGTTCTTTTCAGAATGTACTCTATGTATGCCGAGTCAAAGGGCTTTAAGACTGAGGTGCTTAACGCCAACGAAACAGGGCTTGGCGGTTATAAGGAAATCAGCTTTTCCGTTGAGGGCGACGGCGCTTATTCAAGATTTAAGTTTGAATCGGGAGTACACAGAGTTCAGCGTGTGCCCGAAACAGAAAGTCAGGGCAGAATTCACACGTCAACAACTACTGTTGCCGTTCTGCCCGAGGCTGAGGAGGTTGACTTTGAAATCAATCCAAAGGACTTACAGATAGACACCTTCAGAAGCTCCGGCGCAGGCGGTCAGCATATCAATAAAACATCATCTGCAATCAGAATTACACACCTGCCCACAGGCACGGTTGTTGAATGTCAGGACGAAAGAAGCCAGCATAAGAACAAGGAAAAGGCACTTAAGGTTTTGCGTTCACGTCTTTACGACGCAGAAAAAGCAAAGCACGATGCAGAGATTGCCGGAGAGAGAAAATCACAGGTAGGCACAGGCGACAGAAGCGAAAGAATCAGAACCTACAACTATCCGCAGGGCAGAGTTTCCGACCACAGAATAGGACTTACGCTTTACAAGCTTGAGCAATTCCTAAACGGTGACCTTGACGAAATGATTGATGCTCTTATCACCGCCGACACAGCAGAAAAGCTGAAAGCACAGGGCGAAGAGTAAGCAGGCTGAGTCTGCACACAAACGGGAAGGCAGCAGTAAAAAACACCTTCGTCCGACTGTTAGATTTATGAAAATCAGTATTTATATGGGTGTTGTTGAATGAAGCAACCGTAGGAGCGACCATCGGTCGCCCGCTTATAACGGGCTTGCTACAATCACCCAAGCAAAAAAGGTAAAAGCATAGATATGAAAACTAAAATATTTACCGAAAGTGAATATGATATAAAGGAAGCAGGAAAAATAATCAAAAACGGCGGACTTGTTGCATTCCCTACGGAAACGGTTTACGGCTTAGGTGCAAATGCACTCAATGACGAGGCTGTCAAAAGCATTTACATTGCCAAGGGCAGACCCAGTGACAACCCTCTCATAGTCCACATATGCAGAAAAGAGGATATAATCCCCCTTGTTAAAGAGGTTACGCCCAAGGCACAGGCGCTCATTGACGCATTTTTCCCTGCTCCGCTGACAATTATTCTGCCTAAAAGCGACAAGGTAGGTAATGTTGTAAGCGGCGGTCTTGACACCGTTGCAGTACGTATGCCCGAAAATGAAACGGCACGCAGGCTTATTGAGGCGGCAGGCTGTCCCGTTGCGGCACCAAGTGCTAACACATCAGGCTTGCCCTCTCCCACAAGAGCAAAATATGTAATTGACGATATGATGGGAAAAATTGACGGAATTATAGACGGCGGCGACTGCGAATTCGGAGTTGAGTCAACAGTTATCACCCTTGCAACAGAAAAGCCCGTTATTCTTCGTCCCGGTGCAATCACCAAAGAAATGATAGAAGATGTTATCGGCGAGGTAGATGTTGCAAAAGCTGTTCTTGAGGGAATGAAGGATAACGAAACAGCCGCATCCCCGGGTATGAAATACAAGCACTACGCACCAAGGGCAAGGGTTGTTATCGTCGACGCTGACAAAAAAACCTACGAAAAATTTGTAAATTCACGTGAAAATGCCTTTGCACTTTGTTATGAGGGTGACGACGTGAAAACTCCAAAGCTGACATTTGGCAGGGAAAACGACGATTTATCACAGGCAAGAGAGCTTTTTGACGCATTAAGAGAGCTTGACGAAATGGGTGCAAAAAAGGTTTACGCAAGAATACCTAACGTAACAGGCGTTGGAATGGCTGTCTATAACCGCCTTATCAGAGCCGCCGCATTCAATGTAATTGACCTGAAAAAGCCGTTTACCATCGGCTTGACAGGTCAGACGGGTGCCGGCAAGGGCTATGTTTGTGATTATCTGAAATCTATTGGCTTTAACATTATCAACTGCGACGAATGTGTTAAGGAAATTTACGAAAATAATCCTGACCTTTTCAGCAGGCTTCAGGAAAATTTCGGGCAGGATATAATTGTGAACAATGCTGTTGACAGGAAAAGGCTTGGGGAAATCGTTTTTTCAGACGATAAAAAGCTTGAGCTTCTCAATTCAATAGTTCACCCTGCTGTTATTTCTCTTTGCGAGGAGAAAGCGGAAATTCCAAGTGTTCTTGACGCACCACAGCTTTTCGAGGCTAATGCACAGGATAAATGCTACAAGGTTATTGCCGTAACAGCACCTGAGAGCATCAGACTTGAAAGAATTATGAGACGTGACGGCATATCAAGGGAGCAGGCACAGGCAAGAATGGAGTCCCAGTTTGACGAGGATTATTTCAAAAAAAATTCCGACTTCGTCATAATAAATGACGGAAATGAAGATATAAAAAAGCAAATTGAAACTATATTGGAGGAAATACTATGAGCGAAAAAACAAAGGCTCAGGAGCTTAAAGAGCTTCTGTTTAACAAAAAGGAAAACGGCGTTGACTTTATGAGCGACGAGGAGCTCAAGGTCTGCGACGAATTCTGCGAGGGATATAAAAAATTCCTCTTTGAAAATAAGACAGAGAGAGAGTTTGCGTCATCTGCCCTTGCACTTGCAAAGGAAAAGGGATTTACTGAATTTGACAAATTCGGCAATGCTCTTGAGGCAGGTGAAAGGGTTTATTATTTCAACAGAGGTAAATCAATTATTCTCTGCGTTAAGGGCAAAAGACCTATCTGTGACGGTGTGAGAATCAGTGCCGCTCACATTGACTCACCGAGACTCGACCTTAAACAATGCCCTGTTTACGAGGACGGCAATTTAGGATTTTTCAAAACACATTATTACGGCGGTATCAAGAAATATCAGTGGACTGCTATTCCTCTTTCTCTCCACGGCAGAATTTGCAAAAATGACGGCACCTATGTTGATGTAAAAATCGGTGAAGATGCAAATGACCCTAAATTCTGTATCACAGACATTCTCCCCCATTTAGGTGCGGAGCAGATGGCGAGAAAGGCAAATGAAATTGTCAAGGGCGAGGAGCTTAACGTTGTTATCGGCTCAAGACCCTTTAAGGACGATGCAGAAAGTGAAAAAATCAAGCTTAACCTTTTGAACATTATTTATGAAAAATACGGTGTTGTTGAAAGAGATTTCCTTTCAGCAGAATTAGAGCTTGTTCCTGCATTTACAGTTGATGATATCGGCTTTGACAGAAGTCTTATCGGTGGCTACGGCCACGATGACCGTGTTTGCTCCTATCCTGCAATGCAGGCAATTTTCGATATAGCCGAAGCTCCTGAGTACACTGCAATTACCGTTCTTACCGATAAAGAGGAAACAGGCTCCGACGGCAACACGGGACTTAACTCCAGCTATCTCAAATACTTTATTGAGGACCTAGCAAGACTTGAGGGATATGAGGGCAGAGATGTGCTTTCAAATTCAAAATGCCTTTCTGCCGACGTAAATGCGGCATTCGACCCAACATGGTCAACTCAGTTTGAAAAGAATAACGCCTCCTTTATCAACAACGGTGTTTGCGTTACAAAGTTTACAGGTGCAAGAGGTAAAAGCGGTACAAGTGATGCATCAGCAGAGTATGTAAGCTTTGTTAAAAATCTCCTTGAGTCAAACGGTGTTCTTTGGCAAAGCGGAGAGCTTGGCAAGGTTGACGGCGGTGGCGGCGGAACTGTCGCAATGTATATCGCAAATCTGAATGTTGATGTTATTGATGTGGGTGTTCCTGTTCTTTCAATGCATTCACCATATGAAATTGTCAGCAAAATCGACACATATATGGCTTATAAGGCATTTTTAACATTTTTCACAAAGTAATATTATTGTAGCAAATACCGTAGGGGCGACCATTGGTCGCCCGTATATTCGGGCGTGCACTGCACGCCCCTACAATAGTTTGTTTAATTAACATTTTTAGAGGTTTTTATGAAAAAGCTTAATTTCGCAATAATAATCAGTCTTGTAATAGCAAGCATATTATTAGTATCCTGTTCAAATGAAAAAGCTGACGATTATATTCCTGCAGGTTATATTTCAACCGATGGAAATTCCGATTACGGTAAAGACCTCACAGAGTCTTTTTACTATGAATATGACTCAATGCCGTCCCTTAATGAAGAATATATTATTGTTGACGATAATAACAAGCAAAGCATTATTGACGCAATCAATATTTTCTACGAGAGCTATAATGAAACAAGAAACAGTGTATTGGCAAATCAGGTGTCAAACGGAGATTATTTTAACCGCATATAATAACGACGGTTCGGAAAAAGAATTTGATTCAACAGAGCAATTTGAGGACACTAATTTCAAATTATACTTTTTTGATACCGAAAATAACACATTGCATTATATCTACTGTGTATGGTAACACAAATTCGGGTTTGTATAGTACATCTGCAAAAGCAGATATATTATGTTTCCGCTAACGCGGG
>JBJFGE010000007.1:0-5730 GCA_051892435.1 Eubacterium sp. | reverse complement strand
CCGAAGGAAAAATACAATATATGGAAAAGCCATACGATGCCGAGAATAATGCACGGTATATATAAATCCTTGCGAAGCATCATAAAAAGTCCGAAGCTCATTAAAAAGGTTACGGTAATCATTATCTTAACCTTTGTTTTTCTTGTCATACCTTGTCCTTTAACATAGCTTTCAAGGTTGTTTTTATAAAGCTTTGTGCCGATAAACCAGTTGCTCAATTTTTCAGAGCTTTTAGCAAAGCAAACTGCCGCAAGCAATAAAAACGGAAAAGCAGGCAAAAGGGGAACAACAGCTCCCACAGCACCGAGTGCAAGTCCTATACAACCTAAAATTATAAGTAAAGCTTTTTTAATTTTCATTTTACATCTCCAATCGTTTCTTTTCTTTTTTAGTTTCAATCAAATGGCGGACCGCCGTAACGGGATGATAGAATATCATTCTCGGTCCCGAAAAGCGCATTACGGCTCTGATTTTTTCTCTCATTTCGTCGTTATAGCAATGCACCTTACAGTTTGAACAAAAGGTTTTTGTTTCCATAAAGGGACATTTATCACAACGTTGTTTTGCATATTCATCAAGCTTTTTACATTCATCACACAAGCCGTTGATTGTGTGATGATTTTTTCTGCAATAAAGAGCAATCATTTGAGAAACAACCTGTTTTTCATATTCTCTTTTATTGTCTATACCTTTTTTCATCAGCTCATTCTCCCGTGCTCCACCGTATAAATATTGTCAGCAATTCTCATAGTTGATTCTCTGTGAGATACAAGAACAACGGTTTTGCCCTGACGTTCCTGACGCAGTGATTTAAGTATTACTGCTTCGTTTAGGCTGTCAAGATTGCTTGTGGGTTCATCAAGAAGCATAAACGGTGCGTTGTGCAAAAATGCTCTCGCAAGTCCTAAACGCTGGCGTTCGCCGCCTGATAAAGTATCTCCCAGCTCTCCCACAGGTGTATCGTAACCCTGAGGCAGACTCATAATAAAATCGTGAACAGAGGCTTTTTTACAGGCGTTTTCTATTTCCTCGTCAGAAGCATCAAGCTTTGCTATACGCAGATTGTTTTTTATACTGTCATGGAATAAATGAGTTTCCTGAGTAACAAAGCTCTCTATATCTCTTAAATTTGAGGTGTTGATTTTTTCAACAGACGTATTTGTTATTTTTATATCTCCCTTTTGAGTTTTCCAAAAACGCATTAAGAGTTTTAGCAAGGTTGACTTACCGCTTCCGCTTTTACCGACAATACCGATAATTTTATTTTCAGGTATGCTGACGGAAACATCGGATAAAATGGTTTCGTCGCCGTATGAAAAGGTTACATTTTCCACCGAGGCACCGTTAAAGCTTACCGTCGGCTGATTAATTATTTCTTCTGTAATCGGCTGTTCATCTAATATGTCAAGCACTCTGTTGCCTGCCGCAAATGTGTTTTGCAGAGTACTGCCCAAATTTGCAAGGGCTATAACAGGACCGAAGGAGCTCATCAGTGCAACGGTCGGAATAAGTATTCCGTCAAATTCTATCTTACCGGCGTTATAGAGAAAAACAGCAGAAAAAAGCATAGCAAGGTCAAAAAACAGAATAACAGTATTTGTTACGGCAATATTTCTGCCTGAGATTTTCTTCATTCTTTTTTCGTCAGCAGAAAGAGAATCGTTTTTGTTATTAATCTGTTCAAGGCGTTTTTCACCCTGAGAGTATTGTATTGTTTCGGAAAGTCCTCGGATGCTGTCAAGCACAAAAGCACTGAGCTCTCCGGATTTTGTGCGGAATTTCATTGAGTCATCACCGCTGGCTTTTGATATTGCAAGGGGAATGGCAACGCCCACAACTATGTATGCAAGCAATGCAATAACGCCCAGCAAATAATTATAACTGCCGATAAACAGGCACATAATTACCGAAAACAGAAAGGCTATTGCCGAGGGCGAAATTGTATGGGCATAAAACACCTCAAGCAGTTCGATATCAGATGTAATTACGGAAATCAAATCACCTTTGTCTCTGCCCTCAAGCTTTGCAGGACTTAATTTGCGCAGCGCCTTGAAAACCCTGTCACGAATAAGTGCAAGCAGTTTAAATGCAATAAAGTGATTGCACGCCTGCTCTGCATAACGGAGTAATCCGCGTACAAGTGCAAAAATACATACACATATAAATACAGCCGTTAAGGAAAACGGCACATTGAAATTCAGCAGGCTCAACACGGCATATCCGCCGAAAACAGTGATAAATGTCGCACATAAATGACCGATAAGACCCATCAAAATTGCAAGAATCATATATCCGGTAAGGGGTTTTACAAGCCCGATAAGTCTTGCCATTACCTGAAATCCGTTTCTTTTTTTCATACTTCTGCACCGTCCTTTCCGTAGTTTTCAATACTCTGTTGAGTGTTCCACAGCTCTGCATAGCATCCGTTTGCCGTCAATAGCTGTTGGTGATTGCCCTGTTCAACTACTGTACCCTTATCAAGCACATAGATATTGTCGCTTTCTACAACATTTGCAAGACGGTGGGATATGAGAATAACGGTTTTTGTTTTTGACAGATTGTAAATCTGTGCCATTATTGCATTTTCACTCTCAACATCAATATTTGAGGTTGCTTCATCAAAAATGTAAACAGGGCTGTTGTGCAAAATTGCTCTTGCCAGTGCCAGCCTTTGACATTGACCGCCTGAAAGATTTGACGCTTTTTCTGAGAGGAATGTATCAAGACCGTTTTCGCTTTTCAAAAAGTCAGACAAATTTGTCTGTTCAAGCACCTGCCATAATTCTTCATCTGTGGCATTCGGCTTTCCCATCAAAAGATTATCCCTAACAGTTCCTTTGAAAAGATAGCTGTTGTGGCTTATATAAGTGATATTATCCATAAGGCTGCTTTCGGAAATGTTTTTAAGCTCCTTACCGCCGATATTAACTGTCCCGCTGTAACCCTTATTTCTTCCCATAAGTATTGAGGCAACCGTTGATTTACCGCAACCGCTTTCACCCACTATTGAAGTAAAGCTCCCTTCGGGAAAGCTCATATTAACACCGTGTAAAATTTCTCTTTCCTCATTGTAAGAAAAATAAAGGCTTGTGCATTCAATACTGCAATTGTGGGATATTGTTTCGTTTTTCTGTTCTTTTTCAGGCAAATCAAGTAATCTGAAAATTTTGTCGCTTGCCGCCATACCGTTCATTGCTATATGGAAAAAACTGCCCAGCTGTCGCATAGGAATAAAAAAGTCTGCAGACAGAAGAATAATCAGCAGGCATCCACTGAGTGTAACATTTCCTGAACGGTATTGTGTAACAGCCATAATTACGCCTAATGCCGCTCCTCCGTAAGCAATTAAATCCATAATCGTTATGGAATTAAGCTGCATGGTGAGAACCTTCATTGTGATTTTGCGGAATTTTTCCGATTCCTCGTTCATTTCTTCATTTTTGTAATCGTCTGCCTGATAGATTTTCAGGGTTGTCAGCCCCTGCAGATTTTCAAGAAAGGTATCGCCCAGTGCAGTATACTGTCCCCAGTATTTTGAAAGTAATTTCTTCGCCCAGGTCTGCACCGCCGCAATGGCAACGGGGATTAACGGTACGCATATAAGCAGTACGATTGCAGATGGAAAATTAACAAAGCTGAGATAAATAAACAGTGTAAGGGGTGCAAGCATTGCATAAAAGAATTGAGGTAAATACGCACCGAAATATGTTTCAAGCTGGTCAACCCCTTCCACCGAAATCTGAACAATTTCCGATGTTTTGATTTGCTCGTTGTATGAACAACCTAAACGCAGTAGCTTCTGATATATCATTTCACGCAAGGTCTTTTTAACTGATTTTGACGAAAGATAGCTCATTTTACTTGCCGCTGTACTGCACAAAAATCTAATCAAAACAGCAAAAACCGCAACCGTTATTGTTATAATAAAATCCTTTCTTTCAGCAGTTTTTTCAAATATGGCTTGCAACAAATATGTAATGCTTGTCATCATTACAATGTTAGATGCAAGGGAACACCACTGTAATATAACATTTCCCGCCACATATTTTTTGCTTTCATCAACTGTATTTATCAGTCTTTTATTTATCATCATAATTTAATCCCTCTTTTTCAGCTTTTCGCGCCATATATTCTTTGAAGTATTCATCATCTTTTTTCTTTTTAATTATCAAAATGACAACAACTGCAATTATGATGACTGCGGTAATTGCAATAATTGTATATTTTGTGCCTGATGATAATGAAGTGTCATTGCTTGATTGACTGTTTGTTTCAGTTACGGTAATTTCATTTACAGGAGTAAAATCGAAATCACTTTCAACCTTTTGTGCATTTTGAAAATCAAGAGTCAGAGTAACATCTGTTTCGTAATCATTTCCTCCGCCGAGAAATTGATTCATATAATCAACAGTCACTGTCAGTACCTGCGAATTGTTTTCATCGGTATTGAGCTCCACTGTGAAAATATCGGGGCAATCAACATCTTCCTGAGCTTTTGTTTTGGGATTACTGAACTTTTCCGTTTTGGTTGTTTCAACATCGGCACCCTTTATAGATAAAACATTGGCATCATTATCCGAAATTTTCATATGCTTGTTCTGCATTTTTGCCGTAATTCCGCCGTCGGCTGATACAGTAACGATAGCATATTCACCAAAGGCTGAAGCAAATGCTTTTTTCACGGCAGGCAACGGTGCCTTTGTTTCCAACGTAATATTAACCTTGTATGTACCTTCGGTTAAATTTCCGTTTTCTGCATAAGCAGGAAACGAAGCTGTTATTAAAAATAACGAAACGAAAAACATCATACAAATTTTCTTTAATGTTATTCTCATATATATTCCTCCAAAAACATAAGGTTAGCAACCGCTAACCATTTGTTAAAAAAATTAGTCGCCACTTGTTATTACACAAAAACAAGGTTACCTTTGGCTAACTCATTGGTATACTATCATATTCATTATATAATGTCAATGCTTTTTAAGAGGAAGATATTACCTAAAATAAAACAATCCGTGTGTTGATACGATTAAGACGACAAATAATAACTTTTAGTCTTTTCGAGATAAAATTAATTGTCGTGTGTTCAAACAGATGAAAATAATTATCCGGACATTAAAACTTACTTGTGGTATGTTGTGGTACAGTAAGAAAGTTGATTATTTATGACAACACTACAAGAATTATGGAATTGCTGATAAAATAATGCTTAAAACTCATTTGTATTGTTGGAAGACATATATTAAAAAATGTATTGCGAATAACTATGTGTGCATCTAAGTACACTCAAACAATATAAAACCTCAAAAAAGTTCCCAATAGCATTACGAGAGGCAAATTCGCCTCTAAAGCTCTTTGGAAATTGAATATACGGTATATCAAACACCTTTCTGTTGTCGTCTGAATGGACAAGCAGAAAATGGTTTTATTAACAACATCAGATGTTGCAAGAACGCTTGGCTGTACGAACAGACGGCGAGAAAGCTATAAAAAAGCCTTGACAAAGCAGTTATTACTGTTCTGTCAAGGCTGATTTTTTTGATTATGCTAACTGAAAAATAATGATTTATGCCTGGTTAGGAGTTGCAACTTAGTTGAAGTTTGCCCTAAATTCAACGTTATCCAACTGTTCTCAGGTATCGGCAAGTGTAGTGGGCGAAGTCCCGAAAGCTCGATGAATAGGGCATTTCACGGCTTTTGGCAACAAAAAAGAGCAGGTACGAAACCTGC
>JBJFGE010000006.1:0-5975 GCA_051892435.1 Eubacterium sp. | reverse complement strand
GCTTTCTACGGCAGAGGGTGATTTGTTTATGACGCAGGGTGATTTGGCGGATACGGTGTTTTGGTAATTGAACTGAAAAGAAAATTGTTTATTGCTTTGCGGCGGTATAAACTATTTTCATAATTTCCTGTCTTATTTAACAAACATATTTCTAACCACAGCTATCATTATTTACGGCTGCATATTTTTCGATATATTATTATTATCGTAAGTGATACCCGACTATACCATTAACAGACTGTGACAGCCTAATTAAGTATCAACCGGTAAAGTGTGCTTATAATACTGCCACGCAAGTTATCCGTATCCCTAAGCAGACACACAACATCCATATCCCCACCGCTTTCTCCGACAGTAGATTAACTGCTCGGAGCAGGCGGTTTTTCTTTTTCAGTTCTGCAATCACTCATACTGCTTATTGCGCTCGTCAAAATACTTCGCACTTGACCTTGTATTCTCCGTCACCTGATTAAGCAAAAACTGCATATATGCCGACACAAGTATCTCGTCCTTCTTCTCATCGCCTGTGTGGATAATCTCCGCCCATTCGTCTTTGGTGAGCTGTACCTTGTCAAAGTACAGGAACAACGCTCCGAGAATACTCTCTGCAAGTTCGCCATCGTCGTTCTCCTCGTGACAGTAGAAGGCGTAGTCCTGCTTGAGTTCGTCGAACAGATGATTGATTACGGATAGCTTGCCGTATTCCCTGTTCTTGACAAGCTCGGCTAAATACTCAACGGCAGTGTCGGACAAGCCCGTGAAGTCGCAGACTGTTTTAGTTTTTCCTTTCGTTGCGGTCGTGTTCGTTTTTCCGATAAGGTAGTCTGCCGACACATTCAGCACGTTTGTAATGCGTGACAGAATTTCAATATCGGGCATACGGTTGTTGTTCTCATAGTAACCGACTGTGCTTTTTGAAATCCCAACTGCCTCGGCGAACTGCTCAATCGTGTAACCGTTTGCTTTTCGAAGCTCCTTGAGCCGTTTCCCAAATACCTCAACACAGGTGTTTTTGCTCTCCATAACGGTAAAAGTCCTCCTCTTTTGAATATTAAAAGACTATATTTGTGGAATTGCAGAAAATATCCTACAAATGCCTTGACAACGTGACTTTGAAATGCTATAATCAGTATCACAACCACGAAATCAATCTTTATTATCATAATACCACAATAATGATGATTTGTCAAGTGGATATTACAGAAAACAGGAGGTGAAAATATGATTAAGAAGAACACAGATATTCTCAAAGCCGCAAAGGACAGCGGCGTGTTTCTGTGGGAGATTGCAGATAAACTGGGTGTATCTGAGCCTACGGTCAACAGGTATCTTCGCAAGGAAATGTCCGACAACCAAAAGGCGAAGTTCTTTGCGGCGATTGAGCAGGTAAAGCTCGAACATCAGGCAGAAACAGCGAACGACTAAAGCCGGCACACGGCAGAATATCGGATTAGTGAACAACGCATAAATTCGCATATCTGAAAAAAGAATGATTGGGGTTGATGATTGAGTGCAGAGAGCTGCCGTGTGCATTTTCTTTTTCAGCTTTGAAAGGAGTAATACAATGATTTCCTACGCGCCTTTTTGGAAAACACTTAAAAGCAGATACACCACATCAACATACGAACTGATTAAACACGACGGTATCAGCAGTAGCACGATACACCGACTGCGGCACAATCTGCCTGTTGACACGAAAACGCTCGATAAACTTTGCACGGCTCTCTACTGCTCAATCAGCGATATTGTTGAACACATACCCGACCGCAAATAATCGTCTGAATGACTACGCTCAATGCCAACGTTGAAACAGAGCATACTCGGCAGAATGACTACGCTCCCGACGAAAACGAAAAAGTGCGTATTCGTCAGAGTGACTATACCCCTGACAAGAGTGGAAAATGAGCGTAGTTGACACAGCGACTACACAGCCGATTTTCAATCAACAAAACCGTTTCGGTTCGTGAACATTTTGTTCAAACCATTTGCAGGAGCGGTTTCAACGCCTTGCAAACGACAATGATGATTGCGGCAATGATAAGGGGTTTTAGGGGGATTATCCCCCTAACGCAGACTATTTTGTAAATCGAAGATTGACAAAATAGGTAATGCGTTTTACCCGTTTTGCAAACACTTGAAAAGGTGAATTTAATGAAGATGATTGGACATAAACAAAGCCATAATTATGGTGATGATTACAGGAACACCACACTAATGAAAGTTGCAGAAAGGAGAATTTATTATGAGCGAAACACCCAAGCATTTATCGGTTTCATTCCGAGTGGACAACGGCTGTGTTGAACACAACAACCGAGATTTCTTCTCGGACAACGTGGATAAAAACCGAACTCCCGACAACATAACCTACGTTCGCCGTGATTTGCGTGAACTCTATCACAAACTTTTTGACGAAGCATTAGCCGAATACAATTCTCGGCAAATCCGCTCGGACAGGAAAATTCCCGACTACTATGAACACATCAGGCTCGGAAAAAAAGAGAAACTCTTTCAAGAAATAATCGTGATGTTCGGTAATTCGGAGAACTGCGGTGTTGGTTCGGAGAATTGGGAAACGGCGAAACAACTGCTCGACGAATATATGAGAGAATTTGAAAAACGCAATCCCAACCTCAAAGTTTTCAATGCGGTAATGCACTTGGACGAGGCAACTCCACATCTACACATTAACTTTGTCCCCGTGTGTTACGGACAAAAGCAAGGTTTGTCAACTCGAGTTTCAATGAAACGTGCAATTCAGCAAATGGGATTTTCAGCGAACGGCAAGAGAGAAACCGAAATCATTTTGTGGGGAAACTCCGAGCGAAATGCCCTGACCGATGTCCTGAATAACCACCACATTGCCCGAAAGATTGTCGGTGTATTTCACGACCATAAAACCGTTGAGGAGTACAGGCGATACGCAGATATTTTGGGTGCTGCCAACGCTCGTGTGAATGCGCTGAAAGCACAACCGCCCGCAAATTTATCTAATGAAGATGTCGGCGAAATCATAAATCAGAACGACCGACTGCGGACAATGGTTACTGAAACGAACGGCGAAATGGTAAAGTATCGCAACAGAAGTCAGGCGCAGTTCCTGCCCGTGGAGATTTACAACGATGAAAAGCGGCAGTACATAATCGAACAGCTCACAAACATCAACTGCCCGTTTGTTGAAGAAGACACCACGATTTATGTTCCCGATTATTACGAGAAATCCGTGCTGAAAGCTGCCGCCGCTTTCAAGCCCATGAACAATCAGACGGTGCGTGATAGGTTGAAATTCTATATTGACAGGCTGATTTACTCGGCGAACAGCTTTGATGAATTGCTGTCCTTGCTGGAAAAGCAAGGTTACGCAATCAAGAGAAACAAATACACCGCAGTGAAGCCGCCGTATGCGCAACGATTTATGCGACTGCGTTCTCTGGGCGAGGACTACACCGAGGTTGCTCTTAAAAAGAGAATAGAGGCACGCAACGAAATCCCCAACGAGTTCAAACGTATGCAAGAACGGTATGCAAGCGAACTGCAACAGCCTTTCTATTATGCAATTAACGCAAATATATCACTTGTGCGGAATTTTCGCATTACACCCACAAAGCAGGATAATCAATACCCGTACAGTTTCACAAATGACTGCACGATTGAACGGCTGACAAGCTGCTTGGGAACGCTTTCGGAGTTCAACATCAACAGCCGAAGCGAGCTTTACAAGACTTCCGAGGTTTTGCAGGAGCAGATTGAGAATTGCACCGATGAGGGCGAGCGTGTTGATTTGAAAATTCAGTATGCAAAAATCTCTGCGACAATTCGGACTTATGAGGAAATTGTTGACGGAAACTATATCGACAATCTCCTAAAAGCCGAGCGTGAGCGAACCGAGGCAGAGCAGAAAAAAGAAAACACGCACGAACAACCGATTAAACAAACAATAAACCGCAAAATGCACAGAAGATAAGGAGGTTAATTTTGAAAAAACAGAATGCCAAAATCGTAATAATTCCGCATTACAGCGGCTCTCAGAAACCCTCCGAGGTTTTCAAGCGAGTAATCACGGACCAAATCGAAAAGAAACTGAACAAGAATGAAAACAAGCCAAACAATGCCGCAAATTAAGAGAAATTACGCCCAAAAAGCACTTGAAATAAACGGATAATTGATGTATAATGATGATAGTCGAAATCGGTTGTCCGTGCATTAAGGAGGTTAAAATGACAAACGGACAGACCCGATACAACACAGCATTATATCTTCGTTTATCCAAGGACGACGGAACGGACAGCGAAAGCTCGTCAATTCAGACGCAGAAAGAAATGCTCACCCGCTACTGCCGTGAAAACGGCTTTGCAATCAGCGAAATCTACGTTGATGACGGCTGGAGCGGAACAAACAGCAACCGACCGAGTTTTCAGCGTATGCTCTCGGACATTGAGGACGGGAAAATCAACTGCGTTATCACAAAAGACCTGTCCCGACTTGGACGAAATTATCTTGAAACAGGCGGCTACACGGAGGTTTACTTCCCCGAACATAATGTGCGTTACATAGCCGTTACGGACGGCGTAGACACGGCAAAAGGCTCTACAATGGACATTACGCCGTTCAAAAATCTGCTCAACGATATGTATGCGCAGGATATTTCCAAAAAGGTAAAATCATCATTGTTGACACGGCAGAAACAAGGCAAATTTATAGGTACAAAATCACCTTACGGCTACATCAAAGACCCTGCGGACAAAAACCACCTGTTGATTGACGAGCGATTTGCACCCACCGTGCGTTATATTTTTAGCTTGGCAAAAGACGGTATGGGAATGTTGCAGATTTCAAGGCGGCTTGCAAAAGAAAAAATTCCCCGACCTGCTGTTGCTGCCGCCGAGGAAATGGAGTGTTATGACAAGTATCTCACGACAGAGGAAAGCGCATACAAATGGTCTGTAGGTTCGGTGCGTGAAATTCTCCGCAATCCCGTTTACAAGGGTGCAATCTGTGGGCAGAAACGCCCTAAAATCTCGCTGAAAAGCGAAAAGAGAAAGCCTGCTCAATCGGCGGGAACATTCGTGGTTGAGGGTATGCACGAAGCGATTATCAGCCCCGAAGAATGGGAGCTTGTACAGCGTATGATTACGAGCAGAAAAAAGGAGCGTAAAACCGATGTTCAGTATGACAACATCTTTGCGGGCTTGATTAAATGTGCCGATTGTGGCTATGCACTATCGGCAACCCGTGCGAACCGGACTTGGAACAGCGAGAACATTTACGCAAACTACGACTATCAATGCAACAACTACCGAATGGAGGGCAAGACCGCCTGCACACAGCACAGAATTACTGCTTTGAGCCTTTACAATGCGGTTTTAGCGGACATCAGGCGATTAGCGAATGAGGCTCTTGATGATGATAAGCAGATGATTTCATCAATCGCCGCAAAGCTCGGCAAGGACGAAACCGAAAGTGTAAGACGAGCCGAGCGTGAACTGAAGAAGGCAAACAAACGGCTCTCCGAGCTTGACAGGCTGTTCGCAAAGCTGTACGAGGAACACATCAACGGCAAGGTAAACGAACGCAATTACAACAGCTTATCCGCTATCTACGAAGCGGAACAGACGGAATTAGAGAGCAAAATCGCCGAGTTAAACAATGAGATTAGGGCAAACCGTGAGAACGGCGAGAACGCCGAGAATTTCGTTGATTTAATCAAGCAGTATGCGGACATTGACGAACTCACACAGGCTCTCCTCAATACCCTGATTGACAGAATTGAGGTTCACGAGCCTGAAGATGTGGACGGTGAGTTTATTCAGAAGCTCGATGTTTACTACAAGTTTGTCGGCAGGCTTGATTGAGATGATTATGATGATTTAATGGAATGTTCCGTTGGAGCAGTTCAACATCAGACGGCTTCCACGGTATATCTAAATTGTGGAGTGCGGCGAGCTTTGTCTGAATATTCGCTCCTGTTCCCATTTTAG
>JBJFGE010000005.1:0-25545 GCA_051892435.1 Eubacterium sp. | reverse complement strand
ACATTTCCCCTAACAGGGGAATCCCACTGCAAGCCCGTTATAAGCGGGCGACCATTGGTCGCCCCTACGGTCATTTCTTACAACAACGTCTCTATAAATCCTAATTATTCAAGATGAACATGCCAAATCACTTATTTGTCATACTGTCAGGCTCGTCGGGAAGCTGGTCAATACCGCCAATAGCATCTTTAAGACCTAAATCCTGCTTAATCATTGTAGTGGACACTCCGGGCGTTCTGTCAAGGAAAATAAGCTCGCAGTAATCCTTTAAATAATCAAACTTGTCGCTGCCTGCCCAGTCACCGCCCATTACAACAGTATCAATATGATACTCCTTAACGTCGTTGATTTTCTGCTCCCAACTGTTTTCGGGAATAACAAGGTCAACATAACGGATAGCCTCAAGCATTTTCTTTCTTGTTTCATATGTGTGATATGCTTTTTTGCCCTTGCCGGCATTAAACTCGTCGGTTGACAGTGCAACAACAAGATAGTCACCCATAGCCTTTGCCCTTTGGAGCAAACGAATATGACCGTAATGAAGCAAATCAAATGTTCCGTATGTCAAAATTCTTTTCATGTTTTTTCCTTTCCGGATTGTCATAAAACCTATGCAGTTAAGTCACCTTGCAATATTTGATTATTTAACTTTCTGTGGTTCTTGAACTGTAGTATATGAGTCTTTGGAAAATCCAAATTCAGAATCCTTTATAGTCCACAAATAAATCGGTCGAGGTGATTTTTTTGTTGTGGTTTTAAGTTCCACATAAGCTTTAACATTTTTATTCGCATTTGCAGCAAATTCAGATGAGTTTATTTCTTTTAATGTTGTAACATTTGTGAGGTCATTGTAGTATTTTATATTTGTATAGCATTCTTCGTAACGAATACCTGCCGTCCTATAAGCAATTACACCCACAAATTTATCTGCATCTAAATCTACGTTAATCGCATAACAATTATAAACATAACCCACGTAGTCATCTGCTATTGCTCCTGCACGAAGCTTTCCCGATATTTTACAGTTCTTTACGTAGCAATTGACTATATTTGAATCGGCATCGCTCGATTGTCTAACGAGTCCTGCTGCGCAATAACCACTGATTTCACAGTCTTCTAAGCCAAGATTCATAATTGTTCCCTTGACAGAGCCAAATACAGCAACATTATTGGGCTTTTCTTCCTTATAATTCTTTATCTTCTTTTTCTGTTCTTCGGTCAGTTCTTTATACGTTGGATCAACTACAAGTCTAAGATTCTTTATAACGTGACCCTGACCGTCAAATCTTCCATCAAATGAAGCATCTATCTTTTCATTGCCTATAGGAGTATAGTTTTTAACTCCTGACAAATCAATATCAGAATCCAATGCTACATAAAAGCCCTCGAATGTCACCCCTCCGTTTACTACCTCTGCGAAATTCAAAAACTGCTCCTTATTGCTTATAATAAATGGATCTTCCTTTGTTCCGATACCTGATGAATACCAGACCATATCATCATCTTTAACCCAAACAGTTATACTGCAATATGAATTTATCTTATAATTCTCCTTAGGAATATATGAATTACGCAAGCAATATTTTTTAAGCGTTTTAGACATAGTTGTTGTTGCCGATTCCTTGTTTTTATTAAACGCACTTTCATGGCTGTCAATAGCAAACTGAGGAATGTTATAAATAATAATAACCTTCGGCTGTTTTTCTTCAATAACGGCGATATCTTTTTTAACTGATTCATTTGTCGCTACATCATACCACTGAACCTTTGTGAAAGTTCCCGGATCATGTCTATTTGTTGCGGTATAAAGAATCGGTGTGTGCGGGAAAGCGAAAATGTCATCGTCTTCATCGGTGTATTCTTGAACGTAATTGTTTATTCCTTCATATATTTTCTTTTCATCCTCAGAAACTTTTATACCTTTGAATATATCTATATCCATTTCCTCTGTTGCTTCCCAAACAGATGAATCTGTCAATCCCCACCAATTGTATGTGCTTACATACTTATATGCACCGCAGAACATCACGAAACAAAGTGCACCGATGGAAACAAGAGACATAGAAATCCAGCTGAATTTTCCCTGGCAAAGACTCAAAAGAATACATATGATGAGACCTGTTGAAAGAGCAATTTGACTTGCTACCAATCCTCCCGACATACCTACGCCGTAACCTATAGCGAAAATCGCTCCACACAAGAAGAAAAATCCAATGAAGTCATTAAGCTTTCTCTTTTTCTTAAAGATTTCGATTATATAGCAAATCATCATAATGAAAAACACAAGTGTCACAAATGTATAAAATCCATATGTGTATGAGGTGTATACGTCCGTAAATTTTTTCGTAAAAGTATCTGACATATACATTGTCAATATACCAACAGGAGCCAACACAGCATATACACCGAAAACTATTTTTCTTGATTTTTCATTATTGCCCTTTGCAGGGAAAAATACATTAAGCAAAATAAATGCCAATCCAACCAGAACGACAAAAATTACGACCTTTTTCTCGTTAATAAAAGAATTTTTACCTTGAATAATCCAGTTGAAAAGTATCGCCTTTATTCCGCCCTTTGCTTCAGTAGCACCGAAAAGAGTTTGCTCCAAACAAGCACCTAATGCACCGTTTGCAAAAAGATAAACTCCGTAAACAGCAAAAATTATACCTGCTCCAAGTCCGTATAATAATAGATTTACAAACACATTTTTCTTTTCACTTTTATACAAAAACAAGAAAATAAAATAGCACAAAACAAAGAAGCCAAAGAGTAAACCGATATTTTGTTTTGTCATCAAAACCATTGCATTTGCTGCACCTGCAAGTATAGTTATTTTATAATCAATGTTCTTTCCGTAAATATAATTTTTGCTCATTTTTATTAACAGAAAAATAGTTATATAAGCAAACATGTCCATAAAACGAATGTAATCGTAAAAAATCTGTACAACTTCCGACTGCAAATAGAAAGCGGTTACAGTTGCTCCTAAGCATGCACCCATCGGTGTAAACAACTCGTTAAATATTTTAAATGCAAAATATGTTATAAGCATAAAAAATATAACGCCTAACACTCTAAGAGCGATAATGTTATACCCGAATATTTTAGTAAAGAGTGCTATAAAAGTAATATATCCCGGCATAAAAAGATATTCAAAATCCCTATATACAACTTGACCTTCATTGATTAGCTGTGCATAATAAGTATACCAGCCCTCAGCAAGTG
This sequence comes from Eubacterium sp., assembly GCA_051892435.1. Taxonomy (GTDB): domain Bacteria; phylum Bacillota; class Clostridia; order Oscillospirales; family Acutalibacteraceae; genus Eubacterium_R. Next base: position 22,317 of record JBJFGE010000005.1, on the reverse strand, counting down.
GCATTGTCTTGTTAGAAAGAGAAATCGCAAAAATTGCAACCGGAATCAAAGTAAAAACAAGAGCAAGCCAATATTCTTTTGTTTTTTCAAGTTTGATTTTTTTGTAATTTAGATTATCTAACATAAAATTCAAGCTCCTTTAGGATTTTCTTCTTTATCAAAGTTTATTCTTTCCTCTTCAACAACAAGAGGTCGTTTCATTACTCTTGCGTTAATATTCATAATGTATTCTCCAAGGAAGCCGAGGAAGAATAGCTGAACTGCACCAAGGAACATTGAACAGATAAGTGCAGGAGCAGTACCGCCGGGGAAACGATCCCACCAGATAAGCTTTAAAATAAGATATACAACACCGATGATAAAACTTATAATGCCGATTCCGAATCCTGCAAATGTTGCAATACGCAAACCGATTTTTGTATATGATGTAAATGAAAGCATAGCAGCGTCATAAAGGCTGTAAAAATTATTGTGTGTTTTTCCTGCCTTACGCTTTGGCTGCTCAAATTCAATATCCTTTCTCTTGTATCCAAGCTCCGCTACAATACCTCTGATAAATGGTGTAGGGTCGTCTAAATCACGCAAAACCTCTATAAAGCTTCTGTCATAAAGGGCAAAGCCTGTAAAATGCTCAATCTGCTCAACAGATGACATTTTCTTAATCAGTTTATAATAACAGGTACGTGCAAAGCGCATTATTTTGTTTTCTTTACTTGTACTCTTTATACCGCATACAATCTTGTACCCGTCTTCCCACTCTTTTACAAATTTCGGTATCATTTCGACAGGGTCCTGAAAATCTGCACAAATAGGAATTACACAGTCAGCATCAACATGTAGCATACCGTAGTACGGAGAATTAAACTGGCCGAAATTCTTAGCATTTAAAATTGCTTTGATTTTCGGATTTTTTCTGCATATTTCTCTGATTAAAGGTCTTGTTCCGTCAGTTGAGCAATTATCCATTATAAGAATTTCATAGTCATACTGAGGAAGCTCGGTAGTCAATTCATTAACTACAGCATCGCAAATCTGCACAATATTATCCTGCTCATTATAGCAAGGAATCATAATACCTATTTTTTTCATCATTCTACCTCTTTTCACTAACAGCTTTATACCACTCAACAGTGTTTTTTATACCTGTTTCAAAATCCACTGTGGGCTCAAATCCTGTATCTCTCTGCAAATCGGTAATGTCAGCACAAAGATACATAACCTGATTTGGAAAATAATCAACTGCACCGAAATTGCATTTCGCACTTGGACAGGTAATATCGCGAATAGTTGTAATATACTCTTTAAGGCTCTTTGTTTTTCCCGAGCCAATAGTGTAAACCGCATCCGGCTTTCCTTTTTCTGCAACAAGATAAAAGGCTTTCGCAATATCTCCGTTATAACAAAAGTCCCACTGCTGCTCACCCTTTGTGAAATCGCAGTCATCACCGTTTAAAAATTTAATTATCGTGCTCATAACCATAGTGTGAGCACCGTCGCCCGGTCCATAGGCAGATAAAATTCTGCACCACTGGTGACGAATACCGAGCTGATTACATAAAATTCTGCTCATTTTTCCCGAAGCAAGCTTTGCAATACCGTAGCCGTTATCGGGATTAGTAGGAGAATCAGGTGCAACCTTTGTTCCTTCGGGAAGTCTGCCGTTCTCAGCCTGACTGCCTGCGCCCACAAATACATCACAACCAAAACGATGAGCAAGCTTAACAGCATCAAGCTCATTTTTTATATTGTTTGTCTGAAGAAACATATCGTTTCTGTCCTTACCGTAAGGACCTGCCCAAGCAAGATGAAAGAAAGCATCATACTTTTCATTATCGGTATTTTGAAAATCTGCCATCTCATCAAGAGAGCAATATGCAATTTTCACCAGTGGGCTTTTCGGTATTTTATCAACTCTGCCCTCTTTACGCACAAGAACAAGCGTTTCAACATTTTCACTTATTAATTTGTTTACGAGTGCAGTGCCCACCGCACCTGTTGCACCAGTTACAATAGCTTTTTTCATATTATTTTTCTTTCTCTTCTTTTTTCTTTGCTCTGAATGCCCAAAACTTATTGAGAATAAAGTTCAGCGGAATTGTGATGAACAGATTGATTACAGGGGCAACATAGTCGCTGATGTGACAGATTGAGGTAAAAAACCACAAAAGTACATTATGAAGCACTAGGCCAGTTCCTGCATATGACATAAACAACTTAATAAACGCCTGAAGCGGTGAACGCTCCTCTGTTTCCTCTTTCTTGAAAACATAGCTGTTATTCCAGTAAAACGCATTAACTACGCTGAGAACAAAGCCGATTATACTTGCTACATATTTATTGCAATGAAACGGCAAAAGAATATAGTAGGTGGCATAGGATATTACAGTATTTGAAAGCCCCACAAGTCCGAACTTCACAAACTGAACAAAGCCGTTCCACACCTCATCCTTTATTTCTTTTTTTGTTATCTTTGTAAACATATTGCGAAACCAGTCCATAATCGCCTTGATTATGTGCCAGCACCAACGGGCAATTTTTATTATCATAGCAAAAATCCTTAATTCTTATTAATCAAGAGGTTTGATAAACATATTTTCAAGTAATTCTTCTCTTGGAAGGAACGGAGCAAGGTCCTCAAGAGGAGGGCTGACAATCGTTCCGTCTTCAAGACGTCTTGCACTACTCTTTGGTTCCCAAACCTGCTGAGTATCAGTAAAGATTTCACAGAAAGCAAAGCCTTCTTGAGCAAGAACCTCGTCAACAACCTTTTTCATATCCTCATTATTATGAGCTGAATAGTAAGGCATACCAAAGGCATTTGCGATTTTTTCAAATTCAGGGAACGTTAAATCGCCTGATTCAGGACCGATACCAACCTTTGTATGCTCACTGAAAATATTAGTCTGAGTAAGTCTGATTGAATGATATCCTTGATTGTTGATAAGAAATACTTTTATAGGGAGTTTATTTGTTACAATTGTTTGAAGCTCCTGAAGATTCATCATTATTGAACCATCACCTTCAAGACAGATAGTGTTCTGATTGCCTGCTGCAACGCAAAGACCGATTGCTGCAGGAAGTCCATATCCCATTGAAGCAATAGCACTGTTAATGATAAAACGTGTACCATTTTTGATAGTATAGTTCTGATGACCTACAACACAGCAAGCACCGTTTGATACGGCAGTATAGCTGTTTTCCGGAAGAGAATCGCTGAGGTATTTTACAAATGCAAATACATTTGCAAATTCTCCGCCGTTATTCCAATGTCTTTCAAGAGTAACCGGATATTTCTTCTTCCAATTTTGACAGGCATCAAGCCATACCTTGTTATTAGATACCTTCTCATCAGAAGGAAGAATCTTGTCAAGCTTTGAAAGGAAATCCTTTGCATCTGCCCATATCGGCATATCAACATTGATTGTGTGCTTTTTCATTTCCGACTCATCAATATCAACCATAATGAGCTTTGCTTCTCTTGCCCATGTGCCAAAATCGTAACCAACCTGTCTAATTGAAATACGAGTACCGATTGCAAGAACCAAGTCAGAATTCTGCACCGCAAAGTTACCTGGGCGATCACCCATATTTCCGCCTCTGCCTACATAGAGAGGATTGTCATTTTCAATTAAATCAACGCTGTTCCAATAGGTTACGACAGGAACATTAAGCTTATCAATAACTTTTCTGAACTCTTCATATCCCTTTGAAAGTCTGATACCGCCACCTGCATAAATAACAGGACGTTCTGCTTTCTTAATTTCGTCGATTACAGCTTTAACTGTTTCCTCTGTTACGGGAGGAGGAAGAAGTGCGTCATCATCAGTCGGGTCATATCCCTCAAGCTCATCTGTTTCAATAACCGTACCCTGAATATCAACAGGAACATCAATCCATACAGGACCGGGACGGCCTGTTGTTGCAAGATGCCAGGCTTTTTCGCAAATATATCTAATCTGCTTAGGGTCTTCAACCATAACAGCATACTTTGTCATAGGAGCAACAGATTTGCAAATATCGTATTCCTGATCACCTAAAGCTCTCAAATTCACTTCAGGATTAATTCTATTTGCATATCTTGAGGTTGTAATATACTTTACCTGACCTGATACAACAAACATCGGAATTGAATCAAGCCAACCGCCAACAACACCTGTTATAGCGTTTGTTCCACCGGGACCTGATGTAACACAGAGAAGTGCAATCTTATTTTCAAGCCTTGCATATGCCTCTGCGGCAATGGCACAAGCCTGCTCATGATGATTGTATGTTGTGTGCAAACCTTCCTGATGACCGAAGGCATCGTTAAGATGCATAGCTCCGCCGCCAACAACAGAAAAAGCGTCTGTAACGCCATGGTCAACAAGAAACTGTGCAATATAATTAGAAACTTTTATCTTCATAATTTATAACACCTAAAAATTTATATAAAAACACCAATCGGGAAACAGACCTCCCCCTGCAAATTCAGTATTGGGGACGCCGTTTCCCTTTAATATTAACTATAAAATTATAAATTGCATGCCTCGATAATAGTCTTAGCCATATAATCTATCATTTCGTCTGTCATTCCCGGATATACACCAACCCAGAATGTATCGTTCATAATTCTATCAGTTACAGCAAGGTCGCCGATAACACGATAGCCTGTACCCGCCTTTCTCATTTCATCAAAAACAGGCTGCTTTGTGATATTACCTGCAAAGAGCATTCTTGTCTGAACACCATGGTCCTCACAATACTGTACTACAGTGTTCTTAGAAGTGCCCTCCTTACATGTGATAAGGAATCCAAACCAAGAAGGTGTGCTGTTTTCAGCCGGCTCAGGAAGAATAAGCTTATCTGCCACAGGCTCAAGAGCCTTACGAAGTCTGTCAAAATTATGTCTGCGTCTTTCAACGAAGCTTGGGAATTTCTCGAGCTGAGCACAACCAACAGCTGCCTGCATTTCAGTAGCTTTAAGGTTAAATCCGAAATGGCTGTAAACATACTTATGGTCATATCCAAGAGGAAGCTCACCATACTGCTTGTCAAAACGATGACCGCAAAGATTATCCATACCTGATGGGCATACGCAATCACGTCCCCAGTCACGCATTGAACGAGCAATCTTATTAAGAAGCGGATCGTTAGTATAAACAGCACCGCCCTCACCCATTGTCATATGGTGTGGTGGATAATAGCTTGATGTACCAATATCGCCGATAGTACCTGTGAACTTCTCTTCGCCGTCGATAACATATTTACTTCCAAGAGCATCGCAGTTATCCTCAATAAGCCAAAGGTTATGCTTTGTACAGAAATCCTTAACAGCCTGAAGATTGAAAGGATTACCAAGAGTATGAGCAATCATAACAGCCTTAGTCTTATCGCTGAGAGCTGCTTCAAGCTGAGAAGCATCAATGTTGTACTGAGGAATTGTAAGATCGACAAAAACAGGAACTGCACCGTACTGAATAATAGGTGCTACAGTAGTTGGAAATCCTGCTGCAACTGTGATAACCTCGTCGCCTCTGTTTACTCTTCTGTCACCGAGAAGCGGAGAAGTAAGAGTTGCGAAAGCAAGAAGGTTTGCAGATGAACCTGAGTTTACAAGTGAAACATACTTAACACCTAAGTATTCACCGAATTCCTTTTCAAATTTATCGCAGTATCTACCTGCTGTAAGCCAAAACTCAAGTGCTGAATCAACAAGATTTGTCATTTCCTTGTTGTCAAATACACGGCTTGCATAAGGAATTCTATCGCCTTCCTTGTATGCCGGCTTTGTCTTATAAGTATCGCAGTATTCTGCTACCATTGAAAGTATTTCTTCTTTTGCCTGTGCTTCTGTCTTATTTTCAAACATTCAGTTAGTCCTCCAAATTGAAAAATTCTTTAATCTGTTTATCCATAATAGCAGAAATATCTCCGCCATCAAAATATACCTTTGTCCATTCAACTATCTTTTCAACTGCTTCTTCAACGGTCCATCTTGGCTGCCAGCCGAAGGTAGTTTTAACCTTTGTTGTATCAAGGCGTAGGAAGTTTGCCTCGTGAGGAGCATCAGCCTCGCTTACATCCTTCCACTGAGCACCGTTGCCCCACAGTTTGCAAAACAGGGTAACAAGGTCTCCTGTTGTACGGCAGTCCGAATCATTAGGACCAACGTTATAGTATCCCTGAAGCTCGGGATTTTTATACTGACCCTCAACTATCATAAGATAGATTTTAAGAGGCTCAAGAACGTGCTGATATGGTCTTGTTGAATATGGGTTTCTTACAATAATAGTCTCGCCCTTTTCAACAGCTCTTACGCAGTCGGGAATTATTCTGTCATTTGCAAAATCACCGCCACCGATTACGTTACCTGCACGTGAGGTTGAAACAGCAACTCTGCCGTCTGTAAAGAATGACTTTTTATAGCTGTGAGTAACAAGCTCTGAGCAGGACTTACTGTTAGAGTAAGGGTCATAGCCGTCAAGAGGCATATCCTCAGTAAAGGCAACATTTGTCTCCTGATTTTCATAAACCTTATCTGTGGTTATATTCAAAAATGATTTAACACATTCGTTAAGTCTTACACATTCGCAAATGTTTACAGTACCCATAACATTTGTCTCATATGTGTAAACAGGCAGCTTATAGCTGTCACGAACGATGGGCTGAGCCGCAAGATGAAATACAAGCTCAGGCTGTTCCTTTTCAAAAACCTCTTTAAGCTTGTCCAAATCTCTTATATCTGCAATATAAGAGGTCATTTGCTTTTCAATACCCGAAAGCTCAAAAAGACTTGGATTTGTAGGAGGCTCGGTTGAATATCCTACAACATCTGCACCGGCATTTACAAGGATTTTGCAAAGCCAAGAGCCTTTAAAGCCTGTGTGTCCTGTTACAAGAACCTTTTTTCCTTTGTAAAAAGATAAATCCATAATTACCAAACCTTCCAGGGAGCAGTACCGTTTTCCCACATTTCCTCAAGCTGCATTTTTTCTCTGAGAGTATCCATAGGCTTCCAGAAACCATTGTGGATGAAAGCGTCAAGCTGACCGAGAGATGCAACCTTTTCAAGAGGCTCCTTTTCAAATACGGTAGAGTCACCATCAATATAATCAAAAATCTTTGGCTCAAGAACCATAAAGCCTGCATTAATACGGCTTCCATCCATATCGCTCTTTTCACGGAAAGAAGATATAGTAAGGTCGTCCTCGATACCAAGGCAACCGAAACGCTGACCTACAGATACTGCAGTCATTGTTGCAATATGGCCATGCTCCTGATGGAACTTAACAAGCTCGGCAATATTAACGTCTGAAACACCGTCGCCATAGGTAAGCATAAACGGCTCGTCACCGATATACTCCTGAATACGCTTAACTCTTCCGCCTGTCATTGTGTTAAGTCCCGTATCAACAACAGTAACCTTCCAAGGCTCTGCGTGTTCGGAATGAACAGTCATTTTGTTAGAAGCAGTGAAATCAAATGTAACATCTGAGCAATGAAGAAAATAGTTTGCAAAGTATTCCTTAATTGCGTACTGCTTATATCCTGCACAAATTACAAAATCATTGTAACCGTAATGAGAATATGTTTTCATAATGTGCCAAAGAATAGGATAGCCTCCAAGCTCAATCATTGGCTTTGGCTTGTTCTGGCTCTCTTCGCTGATACGTGTTCCGTATCCTCCTGCGAGAATTACAACTTTCATCATTTACCTCCAAATAACGCAGAACTCTGCAAATAAATAACAAATAATTTTGGTATTACACACAATACCGCATCTTACACTACTTTACGTTAAGTATATCATAAGATTATACGTTTTTCAACAATAAAATATCGAAAGTACATTTACATTACGGCATTTCCCGTCAATTTCATCATAATATTACTGTCAGCGGTCTTTTCTCCGTTGTATGAAGCATAGCTTGAGGAATAGTCCTTTTGCTTTGTTCTGAGGAGTCCGGCAGATGTAAAATCACTTTTTTCGCAGCATATACCTACGTTTCTGTCAGAGTCTGTATAAAACCTGAATTTGTAAACCTTGTCCTTTTCAGATACAAAAGATTTTTCAAGATTAAGCTGGGTGTATTTTTCAGAACCGTTTTTGATGTTTTTCTCTTCGCCCTCACCGAAAGCAACCCTTTCGTTTGTTTCGGTATCAATCACATCAACAAAAATTTTTGCCTTTTCTCCCGACTCCTCAACGGTGTCGCAGATAACATATACCTTTTCTATTTCCATTTCGTCAAGCTTCGTATACTCCTCGGCAAATGTCTCGTTGTTTATATTAACATAAACCTGCTCGCCGTCACCGTAGTTTCTCCACAAAAGGTCACCGCTGTCAGCAAAGCTCGGCAGGGTTGCAAAGGCGGCAACGAAAAACACCAGTACAAAGGCAAGAAATCTGATGTTTATTACTGCTCTGCCCTGTTCAATACCTGCGCTGATTTTTTTAAGATTAAACTTAGGATGCTTGAAAATAAATCCTATAAGCAAAATCGCACTCAATATTGAGAATAGTGTATCTGTATCCTTATAAACCAAAATATCGCTCAAATGAAGAGTCGGTGCAATTTTATATCTAAGACTGTTCATTAGTATTCCGTATCGCATAAGCCCTTGATTTTCAAGGGTAAACCGGAATTGATTTGCAATGTACACAAGAAATACTATTCCAAACAGTGCGTCTATCCATAACAGCACATTATGATTCTTATTGATGACAGTTCCGATTACCCAAAACGGCACTATAAACATAAGCCACTGAGGATGCCACAGCATCATTCCGAAAAACGCAAAGCATACACCGCAGGAATAGAACATACCGTATCCTGCAAGCTCATCAAAATCCTTTGCTTTTGTGAAATATGCAAAGGCGATAAGCACAAGCAGAAATACATACATTAAATTTATTGAAACCTCCCCGATATCAACGGAAAAGCCCTTAGTATAATCAAGCGCAGAAAAGCCGAAAACACTTTTTACAAATGCTTTTCTGTCGAATATCAAATAAAACAGTGCCTCTAAACCTGCCGGCAAAACAGCAGAAGCCATCAATAATATATCTTTGAAAATATCCTTCACTCTCAGTAAAAGAAGAACAACAAAGATAACAAACGCAAAATACTTAAAGGTTGTTGCTATACCGAAAAACAGTGCAAAGGCTAAATAATCCTTTCCTGTAGGCTTGTCCTTAAAAAAATAATACATTCCCAAAAGCATAAATAACACAGTAAAAATATCATACTGACAAAACAAAAACTGTGTAAAAAATGCCATAGGCGTTGTAAAAGTCAGAAACATTGTAAGAGCCGACTTTTTATTATCAAATCCGAATCTGTCCTTGCACAACCTATAAATGAGTATTCCGGAAGCAAAATATGCAGCTGTGGGCAAAATTTTATTCCACATCATAAAAGGTATGTTCCAGTCACCAAACTGTGACGGAGCAAGGCCTAAAATCTTCATTGGAATATTCCATATTGCAAAAATAATAAATGTTGACGGGAGATAATTAGCAGTATACTCCCCGTCGGTGTTTTTGCAGGCAGAATAAAAATCAGTTATATGTCCATTCAGATATTCCACAGAATGACCTGCGGTAATAAGAATATCCTGATGGCAGAAAAATATATAGGCTATTATTGCCGCAACGGCAAAAATTACCCACTCAAAGACTCCTACGCTCTTTTGGGGGAGCCTATCAATTTTTGATATAAATTTGTCTGTTTTTTTATTCATAGTATGTCCTTCTGTACAAGCTGTAATTCTCTGTCTCTTTCATAGTATATCATACTATTTCCGAAATTAAAAGAACAAATAAGTATTGATTTGCAGGAAAATTTGTCTTATAATAACTTATTATTATAAACAAAAAGTAACCTATTGTTAGTGGAGAATATGTTTATGAGAAAAATCATGTGTTTATTGCTTTCAGTCGCAATATTGTCAGCAGGACTGACAGGATTTCAACTAAATGCAAATGCAACGGAAAAGGTCCTTTATATCAACGAGATTTGCTCCCGCAACAGCAACTGCCTTATTGACAGCAACGGCAGTACACCTGATTGGGTTGAGCTGTATAACGAATCTGACGAAGCACTGTCAATCGGAAGCTACTACCTTACAGACAAAAAAAGCAAGCTTCAAAAATATAAGCTCCCCGATATTGAAATTCCTGCAAAAGCTTATCAAATAATTTTCTGCGGAAGCGAACCGGAAAACAAAAAGGATGACGAATACTATTCAAACTTTGCAATTTCCGGTGACGGTGAAACAATAATGCTTACTGACGGAATCAATATTATTGACACTGTCACTGTCGGAGAGCTTAAATCAGACCAATCTTTTTCCAGAGTACCTGATGGCAGTGATGAATTACTTGTAACAATTCCAACTCCGGGAATGTCAAACAATGAGGCTGTAGAGGCAACTTATGAGACTCCTGTTTTCTCAGTAAAAAGCGGATTTTATGATGAAGAATTTGATGTTGAAATAATTGCCCCTGAAGGATGTAAAATATATTACACTCTCGATTCCTCAGATCCCACTGAAAATTCAATCGAATATACAGGACCTATTCATATTACAGATGCTTCACAGAATGAAAATGTATATTCTGCAAGAAACGATATTTCTGCGGCTTTTTTAGATGATCTGATACAACAATATTGCATAGATTCAGCTAAGAACGACTACCATTTATTTGCTGAGGTTCCTAATGAAAATGTGGATAAATGCACTGTTTTGAGAGCAATTTGCATTGATGAGCAGGGAAATAAAAGCGACATCACAACAGCTTCTTATTTTGTGAATTTCTCAAACAAAGAAGAATATAACGACGTATCTGTAATTTCTCTTGTCAGTGACCCTGATAATTTATTCGACTATGAAAACGGCATATTTGTTCTCGGAAAAGATTTCGATACATTTTACAATACGATTCTGTCCGACGACCTCAACACGCTTGAGGCAAAGCTATACTACTGGTGGTGGGATGCCAATTACAGACGTAGTGATAAAAAGCAGGGCGTTTTTGAATATTTTGAAACAACTGAAAATTATGTCGGATCAGATACTATTGATATTTCCATAAAGGGAGGCGGCAGCAGAGGTTTAACTGAAAAAAGTATAAATCTCACCGCAAATTCGGACTATACCGGAAGAAATGCTCTTGGCTTTAATGTTATGTCCGACAATAAAGAAAAGGGTATAACCCTTTTTTCAGGCGGAGATGATTATATTTTCAAGTCTTTTGACTACATTGCTGCAAAGCTTGCAAAGGATCTAAATGTCGTTTCATTTAATTATAAACCCTGTCAGCTTTTCATCGACGGAGAATATTGGGGTTTTTTCTACATTGCAGACAGAACTACATCTAAAACTTATTATGAAGAAAATTTTGATGTTGACGGAGATGACCTTGCAATCATCAAATCTACTGCGCTTGACACCGGCACTGCCGATGATTTAAATGATTACTTCAGCATCGTCAATTTTGCAATAAATAATGATATGTCTATACCGGAAAACTATCAAAATGTTGCCCTGGCATTTGATATAGTCAGTTTAATTGATTTTTACTCTGTCTCGTTATTTATCGGCAGATACGGAGACTGGCCTGCAGCCAACTGGGCTGTATGGAGATGCAATGATATTTCCGATAAAGAATATCATGACAAAAAATGGCGATATATCTTATTTGATGTGAACTCCACTTCTATGTATGATCCAAATCATGAAACCCTCGCTTATGTTTTAGAAAATGATAGTTTCTTCTCTGCTCTTTACAGAAATGCAGAATTCAGAGAAAAATTTTCAAAACGCTATTACGATTTAATGGTTTCCTATACGGAAAATGATACTGCACAGGAAATAATCAACAATATGTATAATTCTGCCAAGCCGTATGTTTTATCAGGATTAAAAAGATATTACGGAAACAATATAACCATTTCCGACTATGATGATTATATAAATAAATTAAGCGAATTCTATGAAAACAGAGCTTCTTTCACTCTTTCGTGCTTAAACACAATCAACCAAGGCTTTGGTGATTCATATAAGTTCGAGCTTGACGAAAAAGAACCCACTACCGACATTACCGAGCCATCCACCGACGTTACCGAGGCATTCGCTGATGTTGACGAGCCATCCACTGTTATTACAGAAACCACAACAGTTGATGAGAATTTGAGCACTGCAATCAGTCCAACACAATCCACCGTCGGTAATACTGAAGATACAACTGTTATTTCTGCTTCGTCAACAACAAAAACGCCTACTGTTAAAAGCGTTAAACTGAGCAAAACTGCATACACCTATGACGGAAAGGTAAAAAAACCGACAGTAACAGTAAAAGACAGCAACGGAAAGACCTTGAAAAACGGCACTGATTATACAGTTATATATGCCAGCGGAAGAAAAAATGTCGGCAGTTATGCTGTTAAAATTACCTTCAAAGGTGATTACAGCGGAAGCAAAACCCTATACTTTAAAATCATTCCTAAAACACCGTCAATTTCAAGCTTAACTGCGAAAACCAAAGGTTTTACTGTTAAGTGGAAAAAGATTAGTACGCAGGTTACAGGATATCAAATCCAGTATTCAACAAGCAGTAAATTTACTGCTAAGAAAACAAAAACCGTAACCATTAACAAAAGCGGTACAATTTCAAATACAATATCAAAGCTTACGGCAAAGAAAAAATACTATGTTCGTGTCCGTACTTATACGACAAAAAAAGTAAACGGAAATAAAGAAACACTCTATTCCTCATGGTCAAAGGTCAAGAGTGTTAAAACCAAATAATTATTTTGTTTTGTCAGATGATTTTTTTGCAAAAATTATAAATTTACTGAAAACATAATTAAGTATCACAACAATAACCTGAAGAATAATCTTTACAATAAAATTGCCTGTAAGAGAAAATGAAAAAATATCAAGGCTTATTCGGTCCATTGAAAGCAGGTCAATCATTATCCAAAGTCCTGCCTCCTCAACACCGAGGCTGAACAGACGCGCTCCCAGAAAACCAACGACCTCTTTTGCAACTAATTTTGGACTCCAGCTTTTTGACTCAAATACCCAAAGCTTATTTGCTATATAAGCAAAAGCTACGGCAATAACCCAGCTTATTATATTTGTCAAAAGATACATCCTGCTGCCCAAAATTGTATCAAATATTTTGAAGGCAGCAAGGTTTATCACCGTTGTCAACACCCCAAAAAATACATAGCTTATAAGCTCTCTGTACTTTTTAAAAAGCTTTTTTACCAAATTATTTCCCCCAAAATTAATTATCTTCACTGAGGTTATTATATACGTTTTATCAAATCTTTGCAACATAATAAGCAGTAATAAAAAAACCGATGCATTTAAAAGGTGCATCGGTTTTTGCTATTTTGCCTGTGTAATTTCAACAGAAGAATAGTCGGGATTTAATTTTTTGATTACGTCGTTTGTTTCCTTTATGGTTTTCTGATACGTTTCCTCCTCCCGTCCCGAAAGGTAGGTTACAGTATAGCTTGAATCACTTACAACATCATCGTCATTGAGAAACATCGGAACCTTCTTTCCCGACTCCTCAAATTCAGAGCTATATACCCTGTCGCCGTCAATATAATACTGCTTGTATCCATACTCGTTTACAAGCTTTGAATTATAAACAGTTTCAAATCTCTCGTCTTTAAGACTGTATATCTTTGACGAAGCGGTGTAATTGTAGCTGTTTTCAAAGGTATATACATTATTACATACACTTATGGTCTTTTTACCGCCTTTAAGCATTAGGTAGAAAACATTTTCATTTTCACTTTCCAAACAATTTGAAACAGTTTCCTTGCTGAAAATACGTCTTGCATCTGTTCCGTTGAATTTGTAAATATCAATACCATACATCGGCACATCATAATAAATATACTGTCCGGAATAATTATCGTATTTGCTTTTGCTCTTATATTTTCTGTAAACAATCATCAGCTCATCGCTTGAATCACCGTCAAAATCAATGAGCCTTACCATAGCAACACCATCAATGAAGGAATAACCGTCTCCATTTTCAATCTTAGGAATACCGTACTTTTCAATACGCCTTTTGACCACATCATAATAAGCGTCATTTTCAAGCTGGCTTTTTGATTTACTGTTAGTAATAGCTTTTGAAGAAATATTGCCGAAATCGTCAATATTCTTTGTAACCGTATTTACAATAATTTCAGCCTTTGATTTTCTGAAAACAGAAAGCTCTATTGTCTCAAAATCCTGAGTATTGTCTTTCCCTTTTTTTGAATAGACGCGGTTCTCGTAATCATAATCCCAGTTATTCAGCTCTGCCTTGAATTTATCGCCGTGAAGTGCATAAAGGGTAACAATATTTGCCGTGTTTTTTTCTGATTTGCAAATATAATATTTGTTGTTTTTATGATAAAATCCTACCCAAACTCCGTCAGTATCGTTCTCTGTGGAATTCGCCTCCTGACTGTAAAGCTGTGTGAATTTCTTATGGCTATAGCCCCACACCTCAAGATAGTAAACATTTTTATTGTTATAGCAAAGCATAAGCTCATCTGAGCCGTCATTATCAAAATCCATTCGTCTTACGTAGCAAAGTCCAGTCAGCCTTGCCTTATTTTCGCCGTAAATCGTCTCGTCGAGAGCCTCCCATTTCACAGAGCCAAACTCTTTTATATACTCCGTGCATACCTTTCCGGCATCCTCGCAAAAGCTTTCATTTGCTTTGTTGTGAGAAGCAATAGAATAAGAAACAGAAAAGATAAAAATAAAAAGTATGAGAAAAATCAAAATTGCAACAAAAATTTTTGTTATCCTTTTTTTAAGAAGGGGCATTTCATTAAGCTCTGCAAGGGCGTCGCCGTGAACAATATCATCTGCTGTCTGCTTAACTTCTTTTGCAACATTTTTGAAGTTAAATACCATCGGCTTCCTTTTAGTCTTTGTGCCTAATTCCTCAGGCTCATCGTCATAGTAATTATACTTTTTCACAGCGCCACCTCCCCTTCTATATCAGTCGATATCATTTTATCATATGTAATAAATCTTATCAACTAAAATTTGTCAGGGATCAAAACGGGTATCTTTTATTCCTCCTTTGCTGACGAAAAATCAGTATAAATCATTTTCGGACTGTCATCAGGAGAATACTGCCAAAGGTCTATATGTTCCCCTTCAGCAAAATATGTAAGGGGGCACGGCTTCTCCTCTTTCCCGAATGCCTCAACTATTACCAGCTTTATTTTCATTTTTGAGGGTATAATCGATTTTACATAAACAGCCACCTGTTGCTCGGGGAATAAATCCTCCCTAGGCTCTGCAAGACCTGCTAAATTTGGTGCGAGCTCAACAAACACGCCGTAATCCTCAATGCTCCTTATAACTCCCGTAACGGTTTCACCGGGAGTAAAGCACTGAGCATTTTCAAGCCAGGTTCCAAGAAGCTCCTTTAAAGAAAAGGTTAGCTTACTCTCCTCCCTTTTTCTCAAAACAACACGGATATCCTGTCCCTCATAAAGCCTCTGGGACGGATGACTGATGCGTGAAACAGACAGCATATCAATAGGTATAAGTGCATTAATTCCTGCCCCGATATCAATAAATGCTCCAAACTTTTCAAGATGTGTAACTCTTGCGTCAATAATATCTCCCTCTTTAAGATTGCTGAGATACTCATTGATGCACATCATTTGGACTGCACGTCGAGATAAAATTGCACAGGTGTTTCCGTAAATATCACGCTGAAATCCTAAAACAGTAAAGCATACATTTTTGTTGACCTTTGATATCAAGGCAATGTCTCTTACTGTTCCCTCGTCAATTCCAACGGCACCCTCAACTCTGGGAATTATACCTCTTACTGCACCTAAATCAACGTGGAGATTATGCTCCCTGTCGCACAGAATTACCTTTGACTCCAATACCTCATTTTTCATCATAGCCTCTTTGAGCTGGGCAATAGTTTCAAAGGAGCTCTCCTTAACTTTCCCCTCCGGGTAAAAAATCATAACATCACTCTCTTTTTTATATGTATTTAAGTATATGATGATTTTTAGCTCAAAATTACTCTTAGGTTAAAAGCACTGCACTTTTACATAAATTGACATTTTTATTGACATAGTGTAGAATGCTTTTCGTAAGAGAAAATTTATCGGAGGGTATTTATATGAAAAAATTTTTAAGCCTTTTTATGTCTGCTGTAATACTTGTAGGTACGATTTCAGGCATTAACATTACAGTAAGTGCAGAAGAATTAACAAGCGGTGATTTCAGCTATTGTGTTCTTTCCGATAATAATAAAACAGCTGAAATTTCAGGCTATGCAGGCAGTGAAGCCAATTTAACAATTCCATCGGAAATCGACGGCTATGCTGTAACGAGCATAGGAACGTTTGCTTTTACTGAGAACACCGATCTGATAAGTGTAACACTTCCAAACGGAATAAAAAATATAGGCGGGGCAGCCTTTGCCTTTTGTCAGAACATTACCGACATCAAGCTTAACAGCGATTTAAAATACATTGCTGACGAGGTATTCTTCGGTTGCACCTCTTTGCTTGAAATAACCGTTCCTGATAATGTATTTAGTATCGGTAGATGTGCTTTTGGATATCAGTTTGTTGACGGTGAGAGACCCGGAGTCCAGGTGTACGGAAAAATTGATGATGTGGTATTGAAATCCGCTACAGGCGGAAAAGCAGAAGAGTATGCAAATGCTAACAACATAGCCTTTGTATCAACCGGTACAACTACTCCGTCTCAACCGGGAGTATGCGGAGATTATGCCTATAGCATTCTTGAAGATTACACCGCATCAATTACCGACTACACCGGTTCTGAAACAGATTTGACACTTCCTGCAACTTTAGATGATTTTACCGTAATAGAGATTGGCTGCGGTGCCTTTTCCGAAAACGATGATTTATTAAGCGTAACAATACCTGACGGTATTATAACTATAGGAGCTAAAGCGTTTTTTGACTGCGACAGCTTAATGAATGTAACAATGAGTGACAGCCTGTTAGTTATAGGTGAGGGAGCATTTGAATGGTGCTTTGATTTAGAAAACATAATCATAGGCAACAGCGTAACAAATATAGGTAAAAAAGCATTTGAATGGTGCTACAGATTAAAAAGCGTAACAATTCCTCAAAGTGTGACAAGTATAAGTGATGAAGCTTTTACCAGATGTGAAGCACTTGAAAACGTTTATTATAAAGGCACTGAAAATGAGTGGAAAAATATTTCTATAGGAACATATAACGCATACCTCACTGACGCAACCATTCACTATAATGTAAATGGGGAACATAATTACGGTTTAGCCGAAACAATAAATCCCACCTGTGAAAATCAGGGAGAAATAATATACAGATGCCCCTGCGGATATGAGAAAAAGGAGAGTATTCCTGCCACAGGTCATAATTTTCAGGACAATAAATACTGTTCGGTTTGCGGTGCAGCAAACCCCAATTACAAAGAGCCTACCGCTCCTGTAACTACGCCAACAGAGACAACTGCTCCTACAGATTCAACAACACAGCCAACAACTGAGGCACAGCAGGAAACAACTACCCAAAAGGCAACTACAACTATGCCTGCAAGTGTAAAGGTAAGCGGTAATGTTTATAAGCTTGACAAAAATGGTGACTATGTATCAACAAAGGTAAAGAAGCCATCAATCAGCAAAACAACAAAGGCTAAAAAGTCCTTTAAGGCAACATGGAAAAAGGTGTCGGCAGTAAGCGGATATGAAGTACAGTACAGCACGTCAAAAAAATTCACTGCAAAGACCACAAAGACAAAAACAGTGAAGGGCAATAAGTCAAAGACCCCATCCGTAACAATAAAAAATCTTAAATCAAATAAGACATACTATGTACGTATTCGTACCTACAAAACAACAAAGGTAAACGGAAAAACTATCAAGGTTTACTCTTCCTGGAGCAAAACGAAATCCGTAAAAACAAAATGATTAAAACGACAGTCAATTAAGACTGTCGTTTTTCTTTGTCTGTGTAACACTTTTCTTTTTCTGACATAGGATAGTTTAGAAACGGGAAAGGAGGTTGCGATTATGGGTTGCGGATGCAATAATTTTGGTTGCGGCGGTTCTTCTTGGATTATTATCCTTATAATCATCCTTTTACTCTGCGGCGGTTGCGGTAACTGTGGCGGATGCGGCGGCGATTGCGGTTGCGGTTGCTGATAATAGGTAAATAGCAAAATTCGATGGCGGTGCAGGCTTGGGTCTGCACCGCTTTCCTGTATAAATTATGATTGCTGACTGAACCTAATGCTTGCATAAAAAATAACCGATGAAATTCATCGGTCAAGTTCAATATTTTAATGCTCTCTGTCAGCAATTTCCTTTGTCCTTTGCACAGTACCGTGAGGATGATGAGGCGGAGCATAAATCGAACAGATTTTCAAAGGACAACGTCCCGTATTTATTATGTTATGCCAAGTTCCTGCCGGAACAAAAATTCCGTCACCTACACCAACTCTCTTAACAAAATCCATTTCCTCCTTGCACTTGCCCATTTTTAAAACACCGAAGCCTGCTTCAACTCTCAAAAACTGGTCCGTGTCAGGATGGTTTTCAAGACCGATTTCGCTGCCCACGGGAATTGACATAAGGGTAAGCTGAAGATGCTCACCTGTCCAAAGTGCCCTTCTGAAATTGCTATTTCGCCGTGTCGACTGAGATATATTCACCGCAAATGGCTCAGGACCGTAATCAATAATATTTTCCATAATATCCTCCCCTAGGCAATGAAGAGTAATCCGAACCGTGGTTTAAATTTAAACTCGCAGACCAAAAATGCTTGAAGTAAAGATGAATTTTGGATTTTGAGATGGAAGCCTTGCTGACGCAAGGCGACAGCGAAAGGTTCAAAAGTCGCTTTAATTCTGCATTTTTGGCAGGTTTGGATTACTCTTTATTGCCTATAATTTCTTTGCTATTATATGAAAGGGATTTATAAATGTGAATAATATCAAAGCAGTTCAATAATATCTTTTATAGCTTCAACGGTAAAATCGGGGGTTTCAGCTTCACTCGTTACGCTTTGATATTTTGCAAAGCCCTGCCTTACCCAGACAGTTTTCATTCCCATCTTCTTGGCGGGAATGATATCATTGTCAAGCCTGTCGCCAATCATTACAGCTTCATTTGGCTTGCATTTTGCTCTCTCAATCGCAATTTGAAAAATATTTAAATCAGGCTTTGCACAGCCTTCTTCTGCCGAGGCAACAACCACATCAAAATATTTTGCTATGCCCCAATTTTCAAGCCTTTGACTGCTTCCTTTTGATTGATTAGCAATAATACCAAGCTTATATTTTTCTGCAAGCTTACCAAGTACAATCTTTGATTCAGGATATAAATGCTCCAATTCCTTGTGCCACTTTGGCTTTTTAACGCCAAAATATTTTATCGCCTCATCACAGGCATTTTTATTTTGCTTCGCAAATTCGATAACCTTGTTTTCAAATTCTGTTTCAAAAATATCATAGACTTGTGAAATTTCCTCGTATCTTTTTTCATAACACCTTGTTTCATCAACAAGAGTTGACCCTATATCAAAAAATAACCACTTAATATCGTTCATTAAAATACCACCCAAATCAAACACAACTGCTTTTTTCATTACCATATCCCATAATAATTACTTCAAAATAATGGTAGCATAGGAGAATCAAAATGTCTATATTAATTTTACTTCTTCCGTTAGTTCGAGTCCTCATAAATAAAAAAGAGAGGCATTTCTGCATCTCTCTTCATGGCTCCCCAAGTTGGACTCACAAAGTTATGCAACAAGCTACGAAACAGTCCACCGGACTGTTTCTCCCAAATCTGCAAGCAGATTTGGAGCTTCTTGTCGTTGGTTCGAGTCCACATCAAGAAAATAAAAAAGAGAGGTGCATTTCTGCATCTCTCTTCATGGCTCCCCAAGTTGGACTCGAACCAACGACCCTGCGGTTAACAGCCGCATGCTCTACCGACTGAGCTATTGAGGAATGTACTCTCTCAAGTGCTTATAAATAATAACAGATTAACCTTCAAATGTCAATATATTTTTATAACTTTTTCGAAAAAAATTTGATGCAAAGCGATTTTTTACTTGCGATTCATATTAAGCACTGATTAATATTTATTTTCCGTAAATTCCTCTGTTCATAGCACTAAGCAAACGGTTGTTTTCGTCACCGGTGATTTCCCAACAGAATACCCCTCCCAAATCGTTTTTTAAAGCCCAACGTGCTTTCTTTTCAACATCAATATCGGTATCAAAGGAATATTTTTTTCCATCATATTCAGAAAAGCTTTGACCTAAAAAATGATTGAGCTTTCCCCTTGACAACTCACAATATTTCTTTGTGTCATCAAGATTTTTAACATTTTTTCCGTAAATCGGCACACCGATACACAGCTTATTCTTCGGTATACCGAACAGCCTCCACATTGTAACAAAAGTTTTTGAAAGAAATACATTTGAATGCATTACTCCTAAATCATAGGTCATTACAAACACATAGTCAACAATAGCACCAAGCCTTTTAACGTCAATACCGAAATATCTGTTTGAGCCTACCGCAACAGTTAAATATCTTGATTTAAGCAGTGCTCTCAATTCCTCTAAAAGCTGAATAAAATCACTTTTGCAATGCTCACAACAGGTAATTCCTAACATTGACTCACCGGGATACTCCCAGTCTATATCAACACCGTCAAGGTCAAATTCATCAATTATGGCAACAATAGTTTGGGCGAACAATCGTCTGCTTTCTGCTGTGCGTGATGCCATACAGAAGCCGTCTGCATATGCTCCGCCAACCGATAGGAGAATTTTTGTATCAGCGTTCTGAGCCTTGATTTCTCCCTTAATCTTTTTAATGCCCATAGCAAGCTCTTCCGATATATACGGAAGCCAATATCCGCCATTCTCCTTAATAAGAGAAAAGGCAATACAAATATGCGTCAGCTTATTAAAATCAATTTTCTTAAGCTGATCGTCAAGCATCCCGTCATTTTTGTCATTTCCGCAGATATAAGCAAGGCACAATTTATTTTTCATAATTACTCCCCAAAAACAGCTTATATAAAATTGATATTATCACAAAAATAAAAGTCTTTAAATTTATATCCATTTATAATAATTATCACTTATTAATTTATTAAAAATCTTTACCATTCCTGTCGCCTAAAATTGTTATAGCTTTTTTGAATGTGTCAATTTCTACTGCCTTCCCGATAGGTAAGGTCATAATGGGTGTGGTATGACCGCAATCGACATCAGTTAATATTGGGAATTTAGGCTCTTTCACAATTTCCAATAATATATCAATTTCCTTTTTACCGCTTCCGATTTCGTCATAGCCTTTTGCTTTGCCCATTATTAAACCGGAAATTCTATCAAATACACCGTATATATTTAAGGTGGATATTATTCTTTCAAAAAAATCCGCCTCTTCATTTACGTTTTCAATGAAAAGAATATCTCCCTGTTTTATTTTAGGACAATAGGGACTACCATATAAAAGTGAAAGGTTGTCAGTATTTCCACCTATGAGCCGTCCTTTTGCTATTCCGTTAATTACAACATTCCAATTGTTTTCTTTTAAATGCTCTTCTTTGCGAATGTTTTCAAAATCATTGTTTTTTAAATAGTAATCAAAGCTTTCATCATTATAATACTGCGAAATTTCAAGTGTAATGCTATCGTAATTATTTACAACATTCTCAAGGCAGTCTAGCGAATATTCCTGATAAAACTCATTATGTGCAAAAGAAGTAACAAAATTAGGACCGTAAAAGGTAGGAAAACCGCATTTTTCATATATGGCCAACAATAATGATGTAACATCAGAATGACCGACTATTATTTTGGGATGTTGCTTCAAATACTCATAGTCGATATATGGCAACATTGAAACGGTCACAAATCCACCGGCTACTGCCATTATGCAGTCAATCTCATCATTATGAATCATCTCGTTTAATTCAAAGACTCTTGCATCTATCGTTCCGGAACGATAGGAGGAATCTATTTTACCGAATAAACTGCCTTTAACAATTTCATATCCCTTAGATGTTAAAAATTTTTCCGCCACCTCAGTTGCGTACGGTACATCATATGTAATCGGTGCAGACGGTGAAATTAAGCCGATTTTTGCTCCTGCATTTAATTTTGGTAAATCCATAATTACTTCCTCAGCATTTGATATTTTCATATTACCAAAGAACAAAAGCATTGTCAATGTATAGAAAAAACCTCGTATCGTGAGATACGAGGTTTAAAAAAGATGTCGGCGAAGACC
>JBJFGE010000004.1:0-210535 GCA_051892435.1 Eubacterium sp. | reverse complement strand
AGAATAATCCACTTATTGCTGCTCGGTTCCCCGCCTGACAAGGTTCGTAGCATCCCGTTGCACAGGGCCCGTACGCTACACTATGAAATAAGGTAAGCCCCTACCTTTTCTCTTTATCGCTTAAATCATTATACTATACGATTATTCAGAAATCAAGACTTTTTCAATCTCTGCATAATAAATATAATGGAAATCATTTTGCGGATACCATTTTTCCGTAATAGTGGTATCAATAAAGTCCTTGGGGTCAAATTTACTTTTTGCCATTTTTCTGCAAACAAGGACAATATTTGCATCTGTAAAATAAGGTGCTTTTTCATCAAAGCATGGAGTTAAGCCACACTCCTTAGCCTTGTCAACATCTCTGCCGCTTTTTGAGCCACAGATGCCGTGTATACTCTGCTTCATATCAGCAGGATAAAAGCTCAGTGTGAAATAGTTTTTAGCGTTCAAAAATTCTTCAGTATATCTCTGAGGGCGGATGTAAACAGTTGCACAGGGCTTGCCCCAAAGCTCACCGATAGCTCCCCAGGATACAGTCATTGTGTTGAATTTTTCACCGTCACCTGCGGTAACAAGTCCCCAGCGGTTATTCAAAAGCTCAACAACATTGTCTTTAACCTCTGTAATATCTACTTCTCTGAACATAATCATCACTCCATATGAAAAATACACCTCCCTGTTTAAAGGGAGGCTAATGCAAAATACTAATTATTTGATAAACTTAACAAGCTCAAGAGCGGCGTTAATATCACCGTCAACTTTAAGCTTACCTGTTGTGAAAGCGATAACAGGGTCAAGCTTTCCGTTGATAAGCTTAATGAAATTAGTTGCATTGATAGTGAGAATAGCGTTACGGTCGTAATACTCATAAGGCTCAACATGAACCTGACCGTCTTTAATCTCAATGTAGAAAATTCCCTCTACCTTGCCAATAAGATTAATCTGAAAAGCAAGTGTTCCCGGAACTGAAGAAACATCTGTATTTAAAAATTTTTTTCTTGTTGTCTGAACAACAGACTCATATGTCATTGCCATTTCATTTGCCTCCTATATTTATTCAACACAATTATAGCACACTCAGAGCAATATATCAAGTCAATATATATAACAAATTAAGACTAATTGCTTGGATATAAGCTAAAAAACAAGTTTTTTTACTCTTGATTTTAAAGAGTATACTGATTGTTGTAAATTATATCTTGGATTTGACGCCGTAGTCTTTTTTCTTTCTGAAAAGCATATAGAGGAATATGCCCAAAACAACAAATGCAAATACTGTTCCCATACTGAACACTCCTGTTGAAAACAGAAGTCCGAATTGATAGATGCAAAGGCTTACACAGTAAGCGAAAAGTGACTGATAGCCGATTGCAAAAAATGTCCATTTTGGAGAATTCATTTCACGTCTGATAGCTCCCACTGCCGCAAAGCAGGGCATACAAAGAAGATTGAATATAAGGAAGCTGTATCCGGAAAGGGCAGTAAAGGCAGTGCTTAAATCGCTGTAAAGAACGCCGAACACGCCAACGATTTCTTCCTTTGCAACAAGACCTAAAAGTGTTGCGGTAGATGCCTGCCACGTTCCGAAGCCTAACGGTGCAAAGATGAATTTAATCAGTCTTCCGATAAATGCAAGTATGGAATCGTCCATATTTTCAACCATAATGAATTTGCCCTGATAAATGCCGAAGCCTGACAGGAACCATACGAGAATTGAGGCAAGTAAAATGATTGTTCCTGCTTTTTTTATGTAGGACCAGCCTCTGTCCCAGGTAGCCCTTGCAACAGATTTTAGGGTAGGCATATGGTATGCAGGAAGCTCCATAACAAAGGGTGATGCGTCACCTGAAAAAAGCTTTGTCTTTTTAAGAATAATACCGCTGCAAACTATTGCGGCAATACCCACGAAATATGCACTGGGAGCAACCCACCACGCCTTGCCGAAAAATGCAGAGGCAATAAGTGCAATAACAGGAAGCTTTGCACCGCAGGGGATAAAGGTAGTCGTAACGATAGTCATACGCCTGTCGTTTTCATTTTCAATAGTTCTTGACGCCATAATTCCCGGTACACCGCAGCCTGTTCCTACAAGAATAGGGATAAAGGATTTTCCCGAAAGACCGAAACGGCGAAACATCCTGTCAAGGATAAAGGCAATTCGGCTCATATATCCGCAGTCCTCAAGAAATGACAGGAAGATAAACAGAATAAATATCTGCGGTACGAAGCCTAAAACTGCTCCCACACCGCCTACAATACCGTCAATTATCAGGCTTTGCAGCCACCCTGCACAATGAACAGAGCTTAGAAGATTGTCAAGAAAAACTGTTACAAAGCCTGTATCACCGAAAATTTTCAGATTTACAAAATCGGAAAGAATACCGCCTAAGGTAGAAACGGAAACGTAGTAAACGCCGAACATAATCAAAGCGAATATAGGCAGGGCAAGAAAACGGTTTGTAACGATTTTATCAATTTTTTCAGTAGAGGTAGGCTTGTTTGATTTAGTACGAAGCTCATTAATGCAGGAGGAGATATATCTGTATCTCTGGTCGGCAATAATGCCCTCTGCATCATCATCGTATTCTATCTCAACATCGTGAATTATCTTCTCAACGTCAATGTTAAATTCCTTTTCCACAAGCTCATCACGTTCAAAAAGCTTTGTGGCATAATATCTTTTATGGAGAATGTCACAGCCTTTCGGCAAACGTGAGGATATAAGATGTATAGCAGATTCCACTCTGTCGTCAAAGGAATGGTGAATAGGGGGAACGCCCTTGTTTGTCCTTGCAAGCTCAACTACACGCCTTGCACATTTCTTAACGCCTGTTCCCTTAAGTGCTGAAATTTCAAAGCATTCACATCCGAAATGCTCCGATATTTCATCAAGATTAATAATATCACCGTTTCGCTTTACAACGTCAATCATATTGATTGCCATAACAACAGGGATACCGATTTCGCAAAGCTGTGTTGTAAGATACAGATTTCTTTCAAGATTTGTGCCGTCGATTATGTTGAGAATAATATCAGGCTCCTCGTTGACAAGATAATTTCTTGCCACAACCTCCTCGGGAGTGTAGGGAGAAAGGCTGTAAATTCCCGGCAGGTCGGCAACGATAACATCCTTTTCACCCTTTAGCCTGCCTTCCTTTGCTTCTACCGTAACTCCTGCCCAGTTTCCCACATACTGATTAGAGCCTGTTAGGGCGTTAAAAAGCATAGTCTTACCGCAGTTTGGATTACCGGCAAGTGCAATTTTTATCATTCTTCTACCTCTTTAAATTCTTTTATTTATTAAGATGTTAGTCCAAGCAAACTCTTTTGTCAAGGCTAAATTCAATATTTTTTAATGCTTATATATCTTTAATAGATATGCATATATATGACTGAATATTTAATATTTGCTGAAAAATAAAATCCGCTTGAATTTTCAAGCGGATTAAAAATATAAATACTGAGTTACAGTCCTGTGTTTTCTGCGATATATTTTCTTGCCTTAACTGCGTACTCGAATGGGTTTGCTTTTGCAGGGTCCTGCTCTGCCTCAACTACAACCCATCCCTCGTAGCCGTTTTCCTCAAGGATATCGAAGATAGGCTTGAAATCAACGTCGCCGTCGCCCGGAACAGTGAATACACCTGCTCTTACAGCGTCAAGGAAGGACATATGATTAGGTACAACCTGATTGTTGTAAACATCAAGACGAACGTCCTTGAGATGTACGTGCTTAACTCTGTTGATATACTTTTTAAGTACAGGAACAGGGTCGATACCTGCAAATGTCAAGTGGCCTGAATCAAAGAGAAGATAAACAAGGTCAGGGTCAGTAAGCTCCATAAGCTTGTCGATTTCCTCGACAGTCTGAACGCCTGTACCCATATGGTGATGAACTGTGAAATACATACCCTTTGATTTAGCGTATGCACCCATTTCGTTGAAGCCCTTGGCAACAATTTCCCATTCCTCGTCGGTGTAGTATGGCTTTTCGTCAAGGATTGACTTATCAAGACAGCCCTGAATAGAATTGCCCTGCTCAGATGCACCGATAACCTTAGCACCTAATTTGTGGAGCTTATCGCAATGAGCCTTGAAAGCCTCAATTGTTTCATCATATGGCTTCGATGTGAGATATGAGGAGAACCAAGCGTTGCAAATCTGAAGTCCTCTGATGTCAAGATATTTCTTCAAAACATCAGGGTCAGCAGGGTATTTATTACCGATTTCAGAGCCTTTAAAGCCTGCAAGAGCCATTTCGCTAATGCACTGCTCAAAGGAATTTTCTGCACCTAAATCAGGCATATCGTCATTTGTCCAGCCGATAGGAGCAATAGCAAGTTTTACTTTATTAGCATCAAGCATTTTTAATATTACCTTTCAATTATATTAATAGTCGAATGTTTCTTTAATATGAGCCTGCATATCCTCGTATGCAGCAGCAACAGTTTCTGATTTTGAAACCTCTGCTACGCCAACTCTCCACCAGGACTCAAAGCCCGGGGTCATAGTCTTTGGCAAAACTTTAATATCAAACAAGCAGGAAACAGTCTGCTTTGCGGCATCTGCAAGAGCGGCACGAAGCTCATCAGATGTACGGCAGGTATAAGCCTTACAGCCGTAGCCCTCTGCGATTTTTGCAAAGTCAATGGCGATTTCTGCACCGTCAAGCATACCTGTTACGGGATTTCTTGCTCTGAATACAGTACCAAAGGTATCAGTACCTTGGTTATTCTGGAGGTTTTCAATACAACCCCATCCCATATTATCGAATACGCAAACATTAATCTTTAAGCCTTCCTGAAGTGAAGTGTAAAGCTCACTGTGTCCCATAAGGAAAGAACCGTCACCGCAGAAGGTGTAAACCTCGGACTCAGGCTTAGCCATCTTTGCACCCAAAGCACCGTTTACCTCGTAGCCCATATTGGAATAACCGTATTCCATATGGTATGTGCCTCTGTCCTTAGGTCTGAAAAGTCTCTGCATATCGCCGGGAAGTGAGCCTGATGAGCCTACTGCAACAGCGTCGTCAGGCATAAATTCGTTGATGATACCGAGAGCCAAGGTTTGATTAAGTCCGCCTTCAAGCTCTGTTGAATAATACTCGTCAACGATTGCGTCCCAATCCTTTTTAGCCTCTGCAATTTCGTTTGTATATTCTGACTTGTAGCCTTCGCAGGATGAAATAAGAGCAGTAATTGCCTCCTTTGCATCTGCAACAATAGCTTCAGCGTCCATTTTATATGCGTCAAAGGCACAAACATTAATGCCGAGAACCTTTCTGTCCTCTTTAAATAGCCATTTTGATGCTGTGGTGAAATCTGAAAAACGAGTTCCCACACCGATAACAAGGTCAGCATCTCTGCCGATTACGTTAGCGGCCTTACCGCCTGTAACACCGATACCGCCTACGTTAAGCGGGTGCTTCCAGTCGATAAGTCCCTTACCTGCCTGTGTTTCGGCAATAGGGATATTATACTTTTCGGCAAATTCAAGAAGCTCCTTTTCAGCACCGCTGTATCTGACACCGCCACCGCAAACGATGATAGGCTTTTTAGCCTCCTTGATAAGAGCAGTTGCTCTTTTAAGCTGAGACTGTGCAATAGGACGTCTATCCATATGCCAAACACGCTTAGCAAGGAAATGGTCGGGATAATCGTAAGCCTCACCCTCAACATCCTGTGGCATAGCAAGGCAAACCGCACCTGTGTCGGCAGGGTCTGTGAGCACTCTCATTGCGTTGAGACAGGCAGTCATAAGCTGTTCCGGTCTTTCAATTCTGTCAAAGTAATGGCAAACGCCCTTGAATGCATCATTAACTGTTCTGCCGTAGCCATCAAAGAATTCTGCCTGCTGTAAAACAGGGTCAGGCTGACGGCATGCGAATGTGTCACCGGGGAGAACAAGAAGCGGAATTCTGTTAGCAGTTGCACAGCCACAGGCAGTTACCATATTAGTAGCACCCGGACCGATTGAAGAAACACAGGGGATAATTGCCTTTCTGTCCATCTGCTTTGCGTATGCAACGGCGGCAAGAGCCATATTCTGCTCATTTTTACCCTGATAAAATTTAAGGTTATGTCCGCCCTGCTCAAGAGCTTGACCGACGCCGACAACGCAGCCGTGGCCGAAAATTCCGAAAATTCCGCTGACGAATTTTGTCTCCACGCCGTCACATTCTATGTACTGATTGTCAAGGAACTTTACAAGCGCCTGTGACATTGTAAGTCTTGTACGTTTCATAGATTAAGCCTCAATTTCCGAAAGTTTAACAGGTCTGTTCTCTGCAACGGATTTTTTTGCTGCAAGACCGAGACGAAGAGCCTCAAGACCGTCATAAACAGTAGTTTTTGTATCTGTATCGTTGATTACACAGTTGATGAATTCTGTCATTTCATCTGTGAATGACTGCATATATCTCTCAAGGAAGAAGTAGAGTGGCTTGTCGGTTACTGCACCGTTTTCATCGATAAATTCAACGTTGGTAGGAGTGTCGTTAGCAGCACTTGCCTGACCCTTCTTGCCGAACACCTCAAGTCTTTGGTCGTAACCGTAAGCAGCCCTACGGCAGTTGTCAATAACACCGATTGCACCGCTCTTAAATTTAAGAGCAACAAGTGCAGTATCAACGTCGCCTGCCTCACCGATTGCAGGGTCAACTGTTACAGCGGCGTTAGCGTAAACCTCTTCAACATCTCCGCCGATAAAACGAGCCATATCAAAATCATGAACAGTCATATCAAGGAAGATACCGCCTGAAACCTTAACGTATGAAATCGGAGGTGGCTCAGGGTCACGTGAGGTGATTTTGATTGTCTGAAGCTCGCCGATTTTGCCCTTGTTGGCAAGGTCCTTGATGTGAGCAAAGTTGTGGTCATAACGTCTGTTAAAGCCGATTTGAAGTTTAACTCCTGCTTTGTCAACAGCCTCGATTACAGCCTTGATTTTAGCAACTGTAAGGTCAACAGGCTTTTCGCAGAAAATATGCTTTCCTGCCTTAGCCGCCTCTATAGCAATATCAGCGTGTGTATCTGTTGATGAACAGATAAGCACAGCCTGAATTTCAGGATTGTTAAGGATTTCGTGATAATCCTCGAAGTAGTTTGGTATACCAAGTTCAGCGGCAACCTTCTTTGCACCTTCAACATAAATGTCTGAAATTGCAACGATTTCTGCCTGAGGAATATGGTATGTAATTGATTTGGCGTGCACCTGACCGATACGTCCGGCACCGATGATGCCAACTTTGATTTTCTCCATAATTATTACCTCTCACATAAATATTTCAGAGCTTTCACTCTTTCTCACTAATGATATCACAATGTTTTTTATAATTCAACTGCTTAAATGAATAAATCCTAAATTTTAAATATTATATAATATTAAAGTTGCAAAGCAGATAAAATGAATGTATAATGTATTTGCGATACAATTACTATGAAGGAGCGTTCACTATGGTTTACAGATACAGACCTGTGGGAGTATGCTCACAGCAGATTACCATTGATGTAAACGAAGATGATAAGACTATTAATAATATTCAGTTTTTAGGAGGCTGTAACGGAAACTTAAAGGGTATATCCGCTTTGGCAAAGGGCAAAACTCTTGATGAGATAATTTCTGCACTTAAAGGCATTCAGTGCGGAATGAAGGGTACATCCTGTCCCGACCAGCTTGCCTGTGCTCTTGAAAAGATTGAGGAAGAACTTTAAAGTCCACCGCAATATTTTGTCAAGCACTGAATTATATGAATTTAAGGAGTAAGAAAATGTTAAGACTTGAAAGTAAAATACTTCAGCGTGAATTTGTAGTCCACGAGGAAATACTTTATGCCTCTCAAATCAGGAACGTGCTTTCGGGTAAGGATTTTGTTCCTGACGGTAACAGTGTTGAATTTGCGTTTCATTTTACAGACGGAAGCGAATTTTCTTCCAAGGGACTCAAGGTAATCGACAGCAAGCAGGAAAACGGCAGACTTTCATTTACCTTTGAGGAAACCGACGGTATTACGCCTACATTGTCATTTTGGGCAGGTGACGACGGAAACACCTTGAAAAAGCAGATTTCCTTTGTTCAGACAGGCGATAAGATTATTGATTATATTGCACTTGAGCATATCGGAATAACGAATTCAAAAACTCATTTTACCGTTCCTACAGATGTAAAGGGACCTGAGCTTAGCGGTATTCATTCCGCTTTGGGTCAGCCGTTTTATATCGACAGCCTTTTCTTCGGCTGTGAGCTTCCTGCTACACTGAATTTAATTGAGTACGGTATAGGTCAGGTTAAATTTTATCTCGGAAAAAATATTCAGGGAAGCTATGAGTGTCCCGTTACAGTTGTTGGCGGTGCTAAAAGCAACCTTATGGTTGATGTTCAAAAAGCATTTTTTGATTATATTGAGAGCATTGCCACGCCTACAAAATTCCGTTTGCAGTACAACAGCTGGTATGACCATATGCTCAATATCAACGCCGATAATATTGAAAAATCCTTTTACGAGATTGAAAAAGGCCTTTCCTCAAACGGTGTTGAGCCTCTTGACGCATATGTTGTTGACGATGGTTGGAATGATTACAGTGCACCGTTTTGGAGCTTTAACAAAAAGTTTCCTAACGAGCTTTACGATTCCACTCAGCTTGCTAAGAATTTAGGCTCATCCTTCGGACTTTGGCTCGGTCCCAGAGGCGGATACAATTATAATACAAAGTTTGCAAAGCGAATGGAGAAAAAGGGCCTCGGTGCATATAATGCCCAAGCAAAGGATATTTGCGTTGCTGATAAAACATATCAGGAAAATGTTGAAAAATTCATTCTTAAAGTAACAAAGGAATTTGATATAAATTACTGGAAATTTGACGGCTTCTGTCTTTCCCCCTGTACAAGTACAAGCCACAATCATATTGTAGGCGGTGAAAATAATATGTATTATTTCACTGAGATGTGGCAGGGTTGGATAGAAATTTTCAAGCACCTCAGAGCTCTTCGTTCAAAGCAGGGCAAGAGCCTTTGGATAAATATGACCTGCTATGTGAACCCATCTCCTTGGTGGCTTCAGTACGTAAACAGTATTTGGCTTCAAAACAGTAACGATATCGGTTTTGCTGACAATATCAGTAATCAACCGCAGGTCGAGGCTGAAATCACCTACAGAGACAGCAGATATTATAATTTGCTTTGCACAAGAGCATATCAGATGCCTTTGAAGCATATCTACAATCACGAGCCCATTTACGGCACCTATGCAAAGGTTGATTATACAGACGAGGAATTTGAAAAGTATCTTTATTTCAACGCCTGCAGAGGCGAAGCCTTTAATGAGCTGCATTTGAGCTACACTATGATGAATAAATCAAAGTGGCGAATTCTTGCAAATGTTCTCAAATGGCAGAAGAGTAATTATGATATTCTCGAAAATGCAATGTTTATAGGCGGACAGCCCGATGAAAACAATGTATACGGCTATTTTAGCTGGGACAGAAAGGGTAACGGTATTGTAGCTCTGAGAAATCCCACTGACGAAAAAGCACCTGTTACTCTTACACTTAACAAGCTTATGGGTTGTCCTGAGGACTTAAAGGATGTTAAGAGATATAATGTATATAATGAAACAGGCAAGGAGAGCTTTGACAGCTTTTCATACGGAGATAAAATTGACCTTACTCTGCGACCCTTTGAGGTTAAGGTATTCCAGTTCGGTCCTGAGGACAGACGCTATGATTTTGTAACAGGCTCAACAGAATTTACAATTTCCTTTAACTACAAGGGCGAAGAAAGCATTGCCGTAGCTGAAAATGATGATATAAAAATTGCTGTTGAAAAGGGTATTGTAGCTGTTAAATGCGGTAAATGTCACCTCCGCTCAAACAGTATTATCAGTGGCGGAGAGCATAAGATTACCATTGTCAGAGAAAAGAACAGAATGCTGAAGATTTATATTGACAGTCATCTTGATTCTTCAGGATTTGACAGCAGGGCAAAATCAATAATCAATACCGATATCAGCAGTACGGCAGAAGGCTTTACTGTTTCTGAAAAGGCTACTCCTTATGATGAAATAATAACCCTTAAAGAAATTCTTACAAAGGTTGGTAAGAGAAGGAAGAAATGAGTATGAAATGTAAAAAGTGCGGTTGTGACGCTTTAATCAAGGCAGATGATTGGTATAAATGTCCTAATTGCGGTGCTGTTATTTTTGACACTGATATAAGAATTAATGACGTTACAAGTCCTACAAAGGAAATGGAAAAAATAGAGAACGACTCTAAATCAGCCGAGTCGGATGTGCAGAAACAAAATACAGCTCAAAGTGTAGTGGTTGATGAGAAGGTCGAAAAGGGAAAAAAGAAGAAAGAGAAAAAAGAAAAAGAAGAAAAGCAAAAAAGTAAAATTCAGGAAACAGTTGAATTTTTTGTTCCTATTGTAATTGCTGTTATTATTGCACTTCTTCTTAAAACCTTTGTGTTTGCAAATGCAGTTGTGCCAACAGGCTCAATGCTTAATACAATTCAGGAGAATGACAGGATAATCGCCAGCAGACTTGCTTATATCAATGAAGATCCTCAGAGATATGACATAGTAATTTTCAGATTCCCTGATGATGAATCTCAGTATTACGTAAAAAGGGTAGTGGGACTTCCGGGCGAGACTGTTCAGGTTGTACAGGGTATTGTTTACGTAACTAAAACCGACGGTGAAACGATACAGCTTGATGATAGCTTTGTTACCGCCTGTGAGCCTGAGGGCAATTTCGGACCATACGAAATCCCTGAGGATTGTTATTTTATGATGGGAGACAACAGAAATAATAGCTTGGACTCAAGATTTTGGCAGAACAAGTTTGTTCACAAGGATAAGATTATCGGTAAGGTTAAATTCAGATATTTTCCAAATCCGTCAAAAATTGAGTGATAAGCAATTTTATTTAGGTTAAAATGTTTTAGTTGTAAAAAAGGGGATTATTTATGGAAAAAACAAGAAATTATATTCCTAAAAAGGAACGATGGGCATTTGGAATAGGCGCATGCGGACAGGGTATGATTTATGCTATGATGTCCAGCTACATAAGCGATTATTATCTCAATGTGCTTCAGCTTGCACCTATGTTTGTACTGCTTCTTATGCTATTTGCAAGAGTGTGGGATGCTATTAACGACCCGCTTATGGGAATGATTGTTGACCGTCGAACTACCAAACGAGGTAAAATGCGTCCGTACATTTTGTATGCGTCAATTCCCATTGGCGTACTGACAATACTTATGTACCTTAGTCCTTCACTTAGCAAGGGCTCACTTATGATTTATTCTGCCATTGTATATGTGCTTTGGGGAATGATTTACACAATGGCTGATGTACCGTTTTGGAGTCTGCCAAATGTAATGACTGCAAACGCAGAGGAAAGAGGCTCTACAATTTCATTCGGCAGAACACTTAACGGTATCGGTTCAGCTGTTCCCGAGGTTCTTTTCTTGGTTATCGGATTGATTTTGCCAAATATTCTCGGCGTTTCCGACGGTCTTGAGTACAACAAGACAAAATATCTTTTGATGTCGATAATCACGGTAGTTATCGGTCTTGCACTTTATTCGAGAACATACTTTAATGTTAAGGAAAGAATTGTTATTCCGGATGTAAAGCCTGTAAAGGGCGAGCCATCCCGACTTTCAAGAATTTTCAAATGTAAGCCTTTAATGCTTGTTATACTTATGGGTATTCTTTCAAGCGGCAGATATATGATACAGGCAGCAGCAGTTCATGTTGCAAGATATGCCTTTTATATCGGAAAGCCACTTGAGGGTATGACTGATGCCGAAAGAGTTGCAGCTATCGAGGCAAGTGTATCATCAGTTAAAACAATTTTCCAGGTTTGTGCAATCGTAGGTATGTTTGGCGCAATGCTTGTTATGCCTGCACTTATGAAGAGATTTGACTACAAAAAAATTGTTATCGTTACTTGCTTTGCAGGATTCGCAGCAAGTATGTTTACTACCGTTATCGGCTGGAAAACAATGAACCTTTACATTTGTATTCCGTTCATTCTCATTTCCTGCATACCTTTAGGTGTTCTTAATGTAATTACATACGCAATGATTGGCGACTGTCTTGACTATATGGAGCTTAAAACAGGCTTTAGAGATAATGCACTCGGCTCTGCCTGTCAAGGCTTTGTAAACAAGCTTGGTAACGCTCTTGCTACATCAGGCATCGTAGTAATGTATATGTTTATCGGTCTTGAGCCTGATAAGATGCTCAGCTCTGATGTTATTATGGCTGCTACAGATTTAGCAATGAATCAGCGTTTTGCAATGTTCTCACTTGTTTCTATAGTTCCGGGTGTAAGCCTGCTTCTTTGTGCAATACCTATGTTCTTCTACAAAATCAGCGGTAAGGAAAAGGAAAGAATTGAAACCGAGCTTGCAGAGCAGAGAAAAGCAAGAGGTATTGAAATAGAAGAATAATTTAATTTTTTGGAGATAATTATTATGCCTTTTATTCAAGTTAAAACAAATCAAAGGATATCCTCAAAGGAAGAATTAAAAGCGGAGCTTGGCAATGCCATAACAGCTATTCCCGGTAAAAGCGAAGGCTGGCTTATGGTTGAGCTTCAGGATAAGCTTGATATGTATTTCAAGGGAAGTGACGAGCCCTGTGCAATGTTCGAGGTAGCAATTTTCGGTAAAGCATCAGAGTCGGCGTACGATAATCTTACAAGGCTTCTTTGTTCTGCATCCGAAAAGTATTTGGGTGTTTCTCCTGACAGAACATATGTTAAATATTCCGAAATTGATAATTGGGGATATAACAACTTTAATTTCTAATGAAATAAAACAAAGGACTGTGACTAATCAATAGTCACAGTCCTTTTAAATATGTTGATAAATTAGTATTTGGCAGGCTGAGCCTGCACGCAGACGAGAAGATAGGCGGTTTAATGATAAACAACCTTTTCCCGACAAAAAAATAGTTTTAAAAGTTAGGGTTTATCAGTGTGTTTCTGCAACAAACTTTCGTAGGGGCGTGCAGTGCACGCCCGAATATAAGCGGGCGACCATTGGTCGCCCCTACGGTTGCTTCATTCAACAACATCTCTATAAACCCGAATTTGTCTAATTAAATTCTATCAAGTGCCTGCTGGATATCCTCGATGATATCGTCTGCGTTTTCGATACCGACGCTGAAGCGAATAAGGTCAGGGCTTACGCCGCATTCCTCAAGCTGTTCGTCTGTAAGCTGTCTGTGAGTAGTAGATGCCGGGTGCAGACAACAGGTTCTTGCGTCAGCAACGTGGGTAACGATGGCTGCAAGCTTGAGAGAATCCATAAATACTGTTGCGGCTTCTCTTCCGCCCTTGATACCGAATGAAACAACACCGCAGGTGCCCTTCGGCATATACTTCTGTGCAAGCTCGTACTGTTCATCGCCCTCAAGCATAGCACATTTAACCCAGGTGATTTTGTCATTATTTTTAAGATATTCCGCAACCTTTTTAGCATTTTCGCAATGTCTTTCCATTCTTAAATGGAGAGTTTCGAGACCTACATTTGTAAGAAATGCATTCTGCGGAGCTGGAATTGAGCCAAGGTCACGCATAAGCTGAACAGTAGCCTTTGTGATATATGCACCCTCCCCGAAGGCCTCGGTATATGTTATTCCGTGATAGCTTTCGTCAGGAGTTGTAAGACCCGGGAATTTGTCATTCTGTGTCCAGTCAAATTTGCCTGAATCAACGATTGCACCGCCGATTGTTGAAGCGTGGCCCTCCATATATTTAGTAGTTGAATGGGTAACAATATCAACGCCAAACTCAAAGGGACGGCAGTTTATAGGTGTTGCAAAGGTGTTGTCAACGATAAGGGGAATACCGTTTCTGTGTGCCACATTTGCAAATTTTTCAAAGTCGAGAATGTCAAGGCTTGGGTTGGAAATTGTTTCGCCGAAGATTGCCTTTGTGTTAGGCTGAATAGCGGCTTGAATTTCCTCTTCGGTTGCACGTGGGCTTACGAAGGTAAAGTCAATTCCAAGCTTTCTCATAGTTACGTTGAAAAGATTAAATGTTCCGCCGTAAATTGCAGAGGAGGAAACGATATGGTCGCCTGCCTGTGCAATGTTAAATATTGCATAGAAATTTGCGGCCTGACCTGATGATGTAAGCATACCTGCCACACCGCCCTCAAGCAACGCAATTTTTGCAGCTGCAAGATCGCAGGTTGGATTTTGCAGACGTGAATAGAAATAGCCTGATGCCTTCAGGTCAAACAAATCACCCATTTCCTGACTGGAATCGTATTTGTATGTGGTGCTTTGTACAATAGGCACAACTCTCGGCTCGCCGTTTTTCGGCTTGTATGCACCCTGTACGCAAATTGTTTCAATTCTGTTTGCCATAGTTATCTCCTTAATTTTCAAGAATTATCTTTTTAGTCCTCAAGAAAGTGCTTCATAATGCTCGGACCGAAATCTACATAATTTCCTGTTTCCTTCGCTGTTTCCTCGTTGATAGTATCAACACCGTCAATCTCATTATTCTTATGATAAATGAGATAGGGAACAGGATCGGAAGCGTGAGTTCTTGTAACAATCGGTGTAGGATGGTCGGGCAAAATCATAATCTTGTAATCGTCATATTTTTTAAGTCCCTCAAAGAGAATAGGAAGAACTCTCTCGTCAATAAGCTCAATAGACCTTACCTTGT
This sequence comes from Eubacterium sp., assembly GCA_051892435.1. GTDB lineage: Bacteria > Bacillota > Clostridia > Oscillospirales > Acutalibacteraceae > Eubacterium_R. The sequence continues at coordinate 195,840 of JBJFGE010000004.1, read as the reverse complement.
TTTCAGGCTCATTTCTGTGACCGCATTCGTCGGGAGCCTCAAAGTGAACGTAAACAAGGTCGTTTCTCTCCAAAAGGTCAAGAGCGGCATTTGCCTTGCCCTCAAAGTTTGTGTCAATATATCCGGTAGCACCCTCTACCTCGGCAACCTCCATTTTTGCACAGCCACCGATACCTTTAATAAGGTCAACTGCAGATACAACAGCACCCTTGATACCGTATATTTCCTCAAACGGTGAAAGAGCAGGTCTTTTGCCCTCGCCCCACATCCATATTGAGTTTGCAGGTCTTTTGCCTGCTTTTTTTCTTGCAATATTAACAGGGTGGTCTTTTAAAAGGTCATATGATTTTTTCATCATTTCAATAAGCGGCTTTGCATTTTCACTTGTTGAAAGATATTCTGTAATAACCTTACCTGTAATATCGTGGGGAGGAGTCATTTTACCTAAATCGGTTGTGCCCTTATCCCAGATAAGACAATGACGGTAGGATACACCGGGGTAAAATTTAAACTCCTCTGTACCTAATTTTTCATCTATGTACTTAATGAGAATTTCTGCTTCCTCGGTGGAAATATCGTCTGCACAGTAATCCTCAATAGTTTTTTTCTCATAAGGTAAATCGTCCTCTGAAAGAGTAACAAGATTTGTTCTCAGAGAAACGTCAGTAGGCTTCATATCAATGCCGATAGACGCTGCCTCAAGAGGACTTCTGCCTGTATAGTATTTCATTGGGTCAAAGCCCATAACACTCATATTTGCAACGTCAGAGCCGGGCTTTAAGCCCTCGGCAACGGTCCTTATAAGACCTACCTCAGCCTTGCTTGCAAGCATATCCATATTCGGCTTTTTGGCACACATCATAGGTGTTTTGCCGTCAAGTGCAGGTACGGGATAATCAGCCATACCGTCATATAATACGACTACATATTTCATTGTTAGTCAATCCTCCGGTAGTATAGTGATATATAAATTCGGGTTTATAGAGATGTTGTTGAATGAAGCAACCGTAGGGGCGACCAATGGTCGCCCGCTTATATTCGGGCGTGCACTGCACGCCCCTACGAAAGTTTGTTGCAGAAACACACTGATAAACCCTAACTTTTAAAACTATTTTTTTGTCGGGAAAAGGTTGTTTATCATTAAACCGCCTATCTTCTCGTCTGCGTGCAGGCTCAGCCTGCCAAATACTAATTTATAAAACTATTTATTGTCGGGAAAAGGTTGTTTATCATTAAACCGCCTATCTTCTCGTTTGCGTGCAGGCTCAGCCTACAACTTATTATTTAAAGTAATTTACACCGCTTTCAAAGATTTTCATATCCTTTTCAAACGGTACGTTTGCGTAAAGATTTTCGCCCTTTCTTTCGCAATGGCCCATTTTACCCAGAACTCTGCCGTCGGGAGAGGTGATACCCTCTACTGCACAAACGGAGCCGTTAGGGTTAAACGGCATATCGTCAACAGGTGTTCCGTCAGGATTTACATACTGAGTTGCAACCTGTCCGTTTTCAACAAGCTTCTTCATAACATCGTCGTTAGCAACAAATCTGCCTTCACCGTGGCTGATAGGCACTGCGAACATATCTCCTGCGTTTACACTGCTAAACCAAGGTGATTTAACGCTTGAAACTCTTGTAAATGCCATTTGAGAAATATGTCTGCCGATGGTATTAAATGTAAGAGTGGGGTCTGTTTCCTTAATTTCCGTGATTTCACCGTAAGGTACAAGACCTAACTTAATAAGAGCCTGAAAGCCGTTGCATATACCCAGCATAAGACCGTCACGGCAGTTGAGAAGCTTAGTAACAGCCTCCTTAACTCTTGGATTTCTAAAGGTTGTGGCAATAAACTTACCTGAACCCTCAGGCTCGTCACCGCCGGAGAAGCCGCCGGGAAGCATTACAATCTGTGCCTTTTCAATTTCTTTAACCATTTTTTCAATAGTTTCATTAATGCCTGCTGATGAAAGGTTGTTCACAACGAGAATTGAAGTTTCTGCTCCTGCCTTTTCAAAAGCTCTTGCAGTATCAATTTCGCAGTTTGTACCCGGAAATGCAGGGATAAATACTCTTGGCTTCGCAACCTTATTTTTAGCTACGAAGATTGAACGTTCTTTGTAAAGCGGTACGTCATATGGCATTTTTGCCTTTTTGCCTGAATCTGTTGCAAATACCCTTTCAAGCTTGCCTGTCCAAGCGTCTATAAGCTCGTCAACTGTAAGTACAGTTCCGTCAATTATGAATACACCGTTTTCGTTTGTCTTACCGAGAGTGATGCCCTCAAAGCCATCCTCCTCAGCAAGCTCAACAACAAACGAAGCCTCCATAGGAGCAAACAATGTTACCTTATCAAGTCCCTGTTCAAAGGTAAAGCCTGTTTTGTTACCGAAAGCCATTTTACATACACAGGCAGCAGCACCGCCCTCTTTAACTACTGATGCGGCAAGGATTTTACCGCTTCTTACGCCCTCACAAACGCTTACCATAAGTGCCATAGCCTTGTTGTAATCGGGAAGTCCCGAAGCCTCGTCAACAGGAAGGGGAAGAAGCTTAACAGTTGAGCCTGTTCTCTTAAATTGTGAAGAAACAGTCTTTGAAGCTTCGCTCATACCTACTGCGAATGAAACAAGTGTCGGAGGAACGTCAAGCTCATTGAATGAACCGCTCATTGAGTCCTTACCGCCGATAGACGGGCACTTATATCCAACCTGTGCGGTTAAAGCACCTAAAAGTGCAGCAGCAGGCTTGCCCCATCTTGACGGAACGTCATTAAGCCTTTCAAAATATTCCTGGAATGTGAGTCTTGCTTTTGAAGGGTCACAGCCAACAGCCGCAAGCTTTGCAAGAGATTCCGATACAGCAAAGGCTGCCGAATGGAATGGTGACCAGCGGGAAACCTTTGGAATAAATCCGTATGCCATTACCGTAGCGGTATCTGTTTCGCCCTCAAGAAGCGGAATTTTAGCAACCATTGCCTCTTCGGGAGTAAGCTGATATTTACCTGCGTAAGGCATAAGAACAGTTGATGCACCGATTGATGAGTCAAATCTCTCAACAAGTCCCTTCTGTGAGCAAACCTCAAGTCGAGAAAGATTTGCCTTTAAAGCCTGTGCATTGTCAAGAGATGCAAGGCAGTCGGGAGCTTTTTTAGTATAGTTATTCTCACCGTCAATGGCAGAAATTTCAGCCCTTGCGTGCTGTGTTACACCGTTAGTATTAAGGAAATCTCTGCTGATATCGACGATTTTGTCGCCCCTCCAGGTCATTTCAAGGCGGTTGTCAGAGGTTACAACTGCAACAGGTGTAGCCTCAAGGTTTTCTTCGTTTGAAAGCTTGATAAATTTATCAACATCGTTCTTGTCAAGAACAACAGCCATTCTTTCCTGTGACTCGGAAATAGCAAGCTCTGTTCCGTCAAGACCGTCATATTTCTTCGGTACTTTATCAAGGTCGATTTTAAGTCCGTCTGCAAGCTCACCGATTGCAACTGATACACCGCCTGCACCGAAATCGTTACAGCGCTTAATCATTTTGGCAACCTCTGCCTTGCGGAAAAGACGCTGAATTTTACGTTCTGTAGGCGGATTACCCTTTTGAACCTCAGCACCGCAGGTTTCGATTGAAGAGCTGTTGTGAGCCTTTGAAGAGCCCGTAGCACCGCCACAGCCGTCACGTCCTGTTCTTCCGCCCAGAAGAACGATAATGTCGCCGTCCTGCGGACACTCACGGATAACGTTATCCTTTGGTGATGCACCGATAACTGCACCGATTTCCATTCTCTTTGCAACATAGCCGTCATCGTAAAGCTCTGTTACCTGTCCTGTGGCAAGACCTATCTGATTACCGTAGCTGGAGTAGCCTGCGGCAGCACCTGTGGTAATTTTGCTTTGAGGAAGCTTAGCGTCCAATGTTTCCTCAAAAGGCGTTGTAGGGTCGCCTGAGCCTGTTACACGCATAGCCTGGTAAACATACGCTCTGCCTGAAAGCGGGTCACGGATTGCACCGCCGAGACATGTTGCAGCACCGCCGAATGGCTCAATTTCTGTTGGGTGGTTGTGTGTTTCATTTTTAAACTGAACAAGCCATTGCTCTTCCTTACCGTCGATTACAACAGGCACCTGAATTGAGCAGGCATTGATTTCGTCGCTTTCGTCAAGGTCGTTTACATAGCCTCTCTTTTTCAGCACCTTTGTGCCGATGCAAGCCATATCCATAAGGCAGACAATTTTATCTCTGTCGCCGTAAACCTCTTTTCTGATGTCAAAATACTGCTCAAGGGCATCGTTAATTGCCTTACTGTATTTGCCCTCTTCAATCTTTATTTCGTCAAGCTCTGTGGCAAAGGTGGTGTGACGGCAATGGTCAGACCAATAGGTATCTATAACTTTAAGCTCTGTAAGGCTAGGGTTTCTGCTTTCGTCCTTTGAAAAATAATCTCTTACCCAGCATAAATCTGCAACACTCATCGCAAAGCCCATTGACTTATGATAATCTGCAATTTCATCGTCGCTCATTTTGATAAAGCCTTCAATTCTTGCTATATCGGCAGGAATATCTGATTTAACATCAAGAGAATCGGGAATATCAAGTGAAGCAACTCTTGATTCAACAGGGTTGATTATGTATGATTTAATTTTTTCAAATTCTTCATCAGTAATATCTCCCTTAACAGCGATAACCTTTGCAGATGTAACAACAGGTCTTTCACCTGCTGTTAAAAGCTGAATACACTGTGCCGCAGAGTCTGCTCTCTGGTCGTACTGACCGGGGAGATACTCTGTTGCAAAATATCTCCAATCACGCGGAATATCAAGCTCGTAATATACGTTATCAAGATTAGGCTCTGAAAGAATTTGCTTAACAGCGATTGCAAATTCCCCGTCAGTTACACCCTGAGCATCATATCTGTTGATAATTCTCAAATCTTCAAGGGCAGTAATTCCTACATTTTCTCTCAGGTCAGTTAAAGTCTGACCTGCTTCAATGTCATTCCCTTTTTTCTTTTCAACAAAAACACGGTAAACCTTTGCCATAGCTTATCTCCTTTGCTAAGCACGAAAATCTATTGTTTTATTTCCGTACAATATTTACCTATTATTTTATCATAAAATGTCCTGCTTGCATATACCAAAAATACAATTTTTCTTATTATTTTTCTGTTAAAGTTTAATAATTGTTTACAATAACTATTCACTATTTTAATTTTTTATGGTAAAATTAAATCGAACGGGTAATTTTTACTATTTTACGGAATAGATATTTTTTAGAATACAGTATAAAGGAAGGGGAGGCGTAGAAAACGGACAATATACCGGATAACAGCATTTATGAAGTGGAGTTTATGAATCTAATTGTTGATAAGGCGGATAATCTAAAGGTGATTGATTCTGATAATCATTTTTCGGAGTTTACCGGAGTGCATCCGTCTAAGATAAAGCAGGGTAAGCTTTTTCTCCACGATATTATAAAGCCTGTTTACAGAGAAGAAATTATGAAGGCTCTGTGTAAAAAGAATTCGCCATATGTTTATTTTGATGCAGAGTTTATAGATAAATACAAAAACGAAATATTCATTCATTGTACAGGTCAGAATTTTGAAAATTCAAGTCTTTGCAGACTCACTCTTGCAGACGTTTCAAAATCACAGGAAAAGCAGGCTGAGCTTGAGAAAAAGGCAAAGCAGATGAATTACCTTATCGACTTGGTAACCGGAGGAGTTTGTCTTTTTAAGGTTACATCCGATATGCATATTGAGGCTATATATATGAACAGTGCCGCCTGCAAGCTCTTTGGAACCAGCAAGACGGCGTATAAGGGGCAGAATTACCGAATTGATGAGTTAATTCACCCTGAGGATAAAAGCCTCGTATTTCAAGCCATAGGCAAAGCAATGGCAACAGACGGTGAGGTGGATTTGGAAATAAGGACTATTGTACATAAAAATGAATTCAGGTGGTGTAAATTCAATGCCGCCATTCAAAGATATGACGAGAATAACACTCCGATTTTCCACGCAATGATAACAGATATAACCCGTGTCAAAGAGGCAGAGGAAAGAGCAGATAATATGAACGATATGCTTGTTAATATGTTCAAAAATCTGCCGGACCCTATTTTCTGTACGGATACAGACGATATCTTTAAGCTTCAGATTGTCAGCGAGGATTTTATTAAATTTTTGGGATACTCACGTCATCAGCTTTTTGAGGAGCATAACGGTAGACTTGATGATTTTGTATCCGAAAGGGAAAAGAAGTGCGTTGAAGCAACAATGAAAAAGCAAATCCAGCAGGGAAATGAGATTTCTGTACGATATTCTGTCAGAACAAAAAGCGGAAAGTTTTTTGTTGTTGAGGACGCAAGAAAGGTCGTTGTAGATGAAAACGGAAAGGCATCAATGGTAGGTAGACTGAGAAACGTTACAAGGAGATACGATACCGAGTCAAATGTTCCCGGTATGGTTTAACAAAAAGCTAAAGACCGCAGGTTTAATTCCTGCGGTCTAATTTTTTCCTAACAAATTAGGATTTGTATAGTACATCTGCAAAAGCAGATATATTATGTTTCCGCTAACGCGGGGTTTTTCATTTCTTTCGTGTTGCGAAAGAAACGAAACAAAGAAAGCAAATTAGGGGGAAGCATCAAAGATGCCCATTCCCCCTAATAACCCCCTCTGCTACGTCGGCACGCACACAATGCGTACTGTGCCGAGGGGACAAGCTTTCGTAGGGGCTTGCAGTGCAAGCCCGTTTTAAGCGGGCGACCAATGGTCGCCCCTACGGTTGCTTCATTCATCAACACCACGATAAACCCTAATTTGCAAATATTATACACTCAAAAAGGACGTCCCGAGGGACGCCCTTTTCGTTTCATATTAACTTTAATTAGTTTTACTAAATTAAGCTAACATCTGAAGGAGATCAACAAGTGAAGCAATAACTTCATCTGTGTCGCCCTGAAGTGCACCAAGTACCTGATTAATAACGTCAGATACGCTGTCGCTTACACCGTCGCCAAGGAGACCGCCGATAAGTGAGCTAATCTTATCGAAGTTGTCGCCTGCATTGACTGTTTCAATGAGGTAACGAAGAACTGCAATAAGAGTTTCTGAAGAATCACCTTCAACATAGATTCTTGAACCATAGGTTGCAGCCTGTGAAGCAGCTACGATTGTTTTACCGTGGCTTGCAAGCTGTAACCAATCAACGTCGTTAAGCTTGAGTCCAAGTGGCTGACCGCCAATCTCAATAATACCAAGGATGTTATTAATAAGAGGAATAAGAGCGTCGCCGCCAAGGAGAGGCTTAAGTGTTGCATTGAGGTCATAGATATCAAGACTGAAGTTTGTGATGCCGATCTTACCAAGGAGAGAACCGAGGTCAACATCAAGTGCCTCAAATACTACGTCAAGAAGATCGTTAAGGTCAACAACCGGCTTGATAGCATCAACAAGTGCAGATACAGGAGTGAGAAGATTATCAATAATCTGAACAAGTCCGTCATTGCCAATGAAGAGTGCAAGGTTCGGAATTATTGCAGCAAGTACCTGAAGCGGAGCATTGAGAAGGTCTTCTACTAAATCCCAAAGAGGATTGATGATGTCAAGAAGGATATTGTCATATGCTTCGTTAATATCTTCTCTGTACTGATACTGAGTCTTGATGTTATACATTGAGAATGCTTCCATAAGAGGAACAATTGATGATGTATAACCATTAGAACCGGGGATTCTTACGATATCGAAGAGTCCGAGATTTGCGTCGTTGAGAAGTACATCAAGTACGCCGTAGATTGGACGAAGAACTGCAACTAAAGCATGGAAGAAGCTGTCTCTGTCTGTTACGCCCCACTTGAGTGAATCGGTGCTTATCTTTGTCCAAGAGCCTGCATTCTTAATTACAGATGCGGCACTCTCGAATGTCTGTCCGTAATTCTCATCAACAAGGAGCTTAGCAACATTATCCGTTGAGAAGTCAATATCTGTCATTGCGAGTAAATCTGTAAGATTTGTATCGCCGCTGATGCTTACCTTTTCGATAGCACCGTAGAGACCTACAGCGAGCTTCGAAACAAGTTCATCCTTGAAGAGTGCATCACCGATAAGACCGTTGAGGTCTGCAAGACCGCCGATAAGACCGTCAAGCATTGGAGGAAGATTCTTAAGGAAGTCAGTATCAACGCTTTCAGGATATGTGAATGTGTATTCTCCTGTTTCGTATGCAGTGTAATCCCAGAATGCGTTTGTTGGTTCGCCGCAGAGGAAGTAGAATACTGCAAGTACGATTGAATCATTAGATGATGTGCTGATTGTGTTGAATATGCTGTTAATTACAGACTTGATTGTGTCATTCTTCTTAATAGCATCTATTGAGCCAATAAGAGATTTAAGTGTCTTAGCATTTGTTGTAAGGATATCTGCTACGTAACGAAGAACTGCTACAAGAGTTTCTCCCTTGTCTGCGATTACTTCCTTGTTAGTAAACTTGCCCTTTGAGTTTTCAGCCTTTGACTTAGAGGTTACAACCTCGCCGTGAGAAGCTATTGTCAACCACTTGAACTCAGGAATCTTAATTCCTGTCTTCTTCAAAAGACTATTGAGAAGAGGAACAACAATATCCTGAATGTTGCAAGATGAAAGGTCAGCAAGCTTAACATTGAGTTTAACGTTCTTCATTTTAAGCATCTCGGTAAGCATTGTACCAAGGTCTTTTCCAAGAGCAATCTTGAGAATCTTGTCGATGTCAAGACCGTCTGCCTTTGCACCCTTCAGCCATTCGGTGATAGGTGAAAGAATATTGTCAAGGAGCTGACCGATACCGTTGTTACCAATGAAGTAAGCAAGGTTAGGAAGAACTGATGTAATCGTGTCAAACGGAGCTTCAAGAACCTTGTCAATAAAGCTCATAAGAGGATTGAGTACATCAAGAAGGATGTTATCCTTAGCCTTCTTACAATCCTTTACGTATTCGTCATATGTCTTAATTTCACTATTCTCAACCTGAAGTACATCAAGGAGAGGAATTATAGCGTTCTCATAGCCATTTTCGCCGCAAAGGTTAAGGTCTTTAAGTGTTACAAGATTTGAAAGATTCAATTCAAATGCTGTGCTGTATACACCGTTTGACTGAGTCTTAATTGTGAGCATACCGTCTTTAAGAGTTACAAGAGTTTCGCCCTTAGACTGGTCGCCTGAATTGATATCAAGCTTTGTAACAACACCGTAAAGGATATCACCGAGTGCAAGGTCTGTTCCGTTAAGGAATGGGCCGAGGATATCAAGGAACGGACGAAGGATTGCTGTCAAAGCATTGATGAAGCCCTGTTCAGCATTTGCTGCACCGTTTGTGAAGCCCCAGTTGATATTTGCATATGTCTTTGTTTCTTTACCGTCTTTATCCTTCTTAACAGTCTTTAACTTGCTCCAAGATGACTTTGAGCCGATAGTCTTAGCTGCTGAGGAGAATGTCTTTCCGTAGCTCTTATCTGTGAGAAGTGCAGCCACGTCCTTAGGTGAAACAGCAATACCAACCATTTCCATATAAGGAGCAACCTTTTCTGAACCAAGAGCACCGTAAAGCTCTACGGCAAGCTGAGTAAGTATCTCGTTTGTGAAGAGTAAGTCGTTTACGAGACCGGTGAGATTGCTTGAGTCTACAACGCCTACGCCCTGAAGAAGAGCAAATACACCGTTTACAGCGTTATCAAGCTGAGCAACTGCATTTTCTGCATCCTCAGCGGTAATGCCGTTAGGATACTCAAAATTAGAAATCTTTGACTTGTAGTTTTCGTATGCCCAGTAAACCTCTGTAGGTGACTGAGTAATCTCAACAAGTGAGAATACAAGCTTGAGAAGGTCATCAGAGCTCATTGCGAATACCATATCGAGGATATCTTTAAGAGTACCTGTATAGGACTTGCCTATGAGACCTTTAATAGCAACCTGATTGTCAAGAACTACATCAAGTACATAACGGAGAACTGCAACGATTACCTGGCTTGAATTGCCGTCAACAACAATTCTCTTACCGATACATGTTACTGCACTTGCTTCATTCTTAGTAGTACCAAGACTTGCAAGTCCGAGCCAATCAATTTCAGGAATCTGAATTCCAATTGCTGCGAGATACTTGTTTGCAAGAGCGATAAGGTTACCGCCGCCAACAAATGGCTCAATGAATTTACCGATGTTTGTTACGCTGATGTTAGAAATCTTTGTGAGATCCTGAAGAAGCTTATCAACATCAATAATCGGGTTAAGCTGTTTAACAAGTTCAATGATAGGAGTAAGCAGGTTTTCAACAAGCTGTACTAAACCATCGTTACCAATGAAGAGTGCTACGTTCGGAAGAACTGAAGCGAGTGTACCGATTGGATTAGCAACTACATCGTTTACAAATCCAAAGAGTGGAGTAAGAACATCAAGAAGGAGAGCATCATAAGCCTTTTCCTTGTCTGCAAGGTACTTGTCATAAGACTTGATACCATCGCATCTGAATGCCTCAAGAAGAGGAACGATTGAGTTTACATAGTCATTTGAACCCGGAATAACGATTCCCTCAAGGAGATTAAGCTGACCGTCTGCAAGAAGAACATCAATGATTCCTTCAAACGGACGAAGTACAGCTACAAGAGCCTTCAGGAATGTTTCCTGATCCTTAACGCCCCATGTAAGCTTATCAAAGTCAACTGCTGACCAGCTACCTGCTGCCTTCATTACAGCAACAGCACTTTCAAACTGCTTAGTTTCACCGTATCTGCTGTCTGAAAGCATTGCAACTACTGAGTTGAAATCCATCTTGATATCTGCGATAGCAAGAAGGTCTGAAAGCTTAATTGTATCGCTGATTTTAACGTTGTCGATACCTGTGTACATTGCTTTTGCAAGAGCATTGATAATGCTATCTGTGTAGAGGTATTGATTAAGAAGTGCGTTAAGGTCAACCTCTTCAATAATACCGTCAAGGAAGCTTACAAGCTTTGCAACTGTTGCCTCATTTACACCGTCAGGGAATTTGAAGGTGTTTGTCTTTGTCTTATAGTTTGTAAAGTTCCAATAAGCGTCTGTATTTTCACCGATAAGCAAGTAGTAAACAGCCATAATGAGCTGATCTGTTGTGCTTGCATTAATCTGAGTAAATACATTGTTGAGAATTGGAGCTAATGTTGTATCATCTGCAAGCTTCTTGCCTGTCTTCTCGTCAGTTGTAATATTCATAATCAAATTCTTGATTGTGTTTACATTAACCTTAACTGTATCAAGAAGATAACGAAGAACTGCAATGAGTGTTTCACCCTTGCGGGCAATTACTTCTTTATTTGTGAATAACTTTTCACTATTCTGAGCCTTAGACTCTGAAGTTACAACATCACCGTGGGATGCGATTGTTGACCACTTGAAGTCAGGAAGAACAATACCTGTGCTCTTGAGGAGACTGTTAACAAGCGGAACAACGATATCCTGAATGTTGCAGGAAGCAAGGTCTGTAATCTGAATATTAATCTTAACATTTACGCCAAGCATTTCAGTTACGTAAGTACCAAGATCCTTACCAATCAATATTGTGATGATTGCGTCGATATCCAAGCCCTGTGATTTAGCGTTCTTGAGGAACTGTGTTATAGGAGCAAGGAGATTGTTAAGAAGCTGTCCTATACCGTTGTTGTCAATGAAGTATGCCAAGTTCGGAAGAACAGAAGTAAGTGTATCAAACGGATTAGCAAGAACCTTATTGATAAAGCTCATAAGAGGATTGAGAACATCAAGAAGGATATTATCCTTTGCTGCTGCACAATCAGCCTTATATTCTTCGTATGACTTAATCTGGCTGTTGTCAACCTGAAGTACGTCAAGGAGAGGAATTATAGAGTTTTCGTAGCCGTTTGAAGACTTAATTACAAGGTCGTTAAGAGTTGTAAGTTTGTTGAAATTAATAGAAATTGATGCTGACGGAATTGTGAGAATACCGTCTTTAATTGTAAGTGAGTCACTGCTGATTTCAAGTCCTGTAAGAATGTTCAAAAGGATTGAACCAAGCTCAAGGCTCATATCACCGTCAAGGAACGGACCTACAATGTTGAGTATCGGACGAAGGATAGCTACAAGAGCATTTACAAAGCCCTGCTGAGCATTTGCTGCGCCATCTGTGAAGCCCCAGTTAATGTCAGCGTATGTTGTAACGTCTTCACCCTTTTCATTCTTTGTAACAGTTTTAAGCTCTGACCAAGAAGCCTTTGCTTTAATAGCATCTGCTGCTGCACTGTATGTAGCACCGTAGCTTGTGTCTGTAAGAATAGCTGCAAATGACTGTGTTGAAACAGGGATGCCAGCCATCTCAAGATAAGGAGCAATTGTCTCTGTATCAAGAGCACTGTACATCTCAACAGCAAGCTGAGTGAGAAGTTGGTTCTTGAATAACAGACTGTTTACAAGACCCGGAAGGTCGTTTGCACCCTTTACAACGCCAAGCTGTCCGAGAAGTGCAATTACAGAAGCAACTGTGTCGTCGAGCTGCTTAATTGATCCGTCAGCCTGCTGAGCGGTAAGTCCTGCAGGATATACAAACTTAGTAATCTCTGACTTGTAGTTTTCATAGCACCAGTAAACCTCTGCAGGTGACTGAGTTATGTTGACAACTGAGAATACTACCTCAAGTAATCCTTCAGGAGTAAGTTCGAACAATGTATCAACAAGGTCCTTAACTGTTCCTGTGTAAGCATCGCCCATGATTGATACTACAGCGTCCTTATTGGAAAGAACAGTATCGAAAAGGTATTTAAGAACTGTGATGAGTACCTGTGTTGAATCACCGTCAACAACAATTCTCTGACCGATGCATGTTACTGCACTGTCTTCATTCTTAACTGTACCGAGACTTGCCAGGTAGAACCAATCAATTTCAGGAAGCTGGAAGCCTGTAGACTCAAGAAGTGTATTGATGAAAGAAACAAGCTTGTCGCTACCGATATAGCCTTCAAGGAATGTGTCAAGATTTGTGATACTGATATCTTCCATTCCGGTAAGATCCTGAAGAAGCTTATCAACATCAATGATAGGATTAATATCTGTAAGTATTGCTGTAATAGGAGTGATAAGGTTTACGATTAACTGAATCAATCCGTTATTAGCAATGAAGAGTGATACGTTTGGAAGTACAGATGTAAGAGTACCGATTGGGTTAGCAACTACATCGTTTACAAATCCAAACAGAGGAGTAAGGATGTTAAGAAGAATGTTATCGTAAGCATCTTCTTTATCCTCAAGATATTCGTCATATGACTTAATACCATTGCATCTGAATACCTCAAGAAGAGGTACGATTGAGCTTACATAATCGTTTGAACCCGGAATTGTGATTCCGCCAAGGATGTTAAGCTGACCGTCTGCAAGAAGAACATCAAGGAGTCCTTCAAAAGGACGGAGAATAGCTACGAGAGCCTTGAGGAATGTTTCCTGATCCTCAACACCCCATGTAAGAGTACTGAAATCTACTAAGCTCCAGTTTTCAGCAGCACCGATAGCTTCAGCGGCTGCCTTGAACTGCTTGGTTTCACCGTAATTCTTGTCTGCAAGAAGAGCAGATACGCTTTCGGTATCAACAGTGATACCTACTATTTCAAGAATATCGCCAAGTGAAATGCCGCTTATATTGACGCTTTCGATATTTGTGTAGATTAACTCAGCAAGTGTATTAATAATGCTGTCGGTGTAAACCATATTATTGAGAAGTGAGTTAAGGTCAATCTCATTAATAATATCGTCTATAAACTTGACAAGTGCAACTACATTTGCTTGTGTAATTCCGCCTGCATCAAACGGACCGTAATCCTTTGTGATGTACTTTGAGTAATCCCAGTAGGATGAAGTGTTGTCTCCAACGAAGAAGTAGTAAAGAGCTACAATGATTTCGTCAGAGGTATGTGTTTTAAGTTGTGTAAATACATTGTTGAGAATTGGAGCTAATGTTTTATTATCAGCAAGTGTAGCACCTGTTTCTTCATCAGTAACAATTCCCATAAGTGCTGACTGAATTACGTCAAGATTGTTCTGTACGTTATCAAATACATAACGAAGAACTGTGATAAATGCCTTACCGTAATCAACGTTGTCAAGTCTCTTACCTGTCAGAGCGTTTCCGTCCTTGTCTGTTGCAAGACTTGTGTATTCAACTCTGTCACCGAGAGATGTAAGAAGTGCCCAATTAATATTGTTGAGCTGAATTCCCTTATCTGCAAGAAGTGTATTAATAAGAGGAATAACTGCATCCTGAATGTTAAGAGTTGCAAGGTTTGTAAGGTCGATTGTAAGTGTGCCCTCCGGCATACCGAGAAGGGAAGCAACACAGTCGCCTAAAGACTTATCTTCATAACCCATAAGAGCAGGAATGAGTGTGTTAAGATCTACAACATCATTTAAACTGTAAATGATATTTGTTACGGGTGCAAGAAGATTAATTATTAACTGTGTGAGTCCATTACCGTCAATAAATACTGCAATATTCGGTAATAATGTGCAAATTGTTTCAAGTGGTTTAGCAAGAATTTGATTAAGAACAGAAGTATCAGCTTCGCCTAAAATAGGATTGAGGATATCAAGAAGAAGATTATCCTTAGCCACAGCGATATCTGCTTTGTATTGTGCTTCTGTTACAACGCCTTTACACTGAAGAGCCTCGAGAAGAGGAATGATTGCACTGTTATAACCGTTTGTTCCGTTAATTGAACTTAATACAGTAAGATCAATTTTTATTACTGACGGAACTGATCCGCTACTGTCAGGATCAACAACAGTGAGAATTATAACACCATTATCTATCGCAATTGTAACACCGTCTGCCAAATTCTGAGTTGCAAGGTTGCTTATCTTTGTGCTCCAGCTTTCGGAGTTAAGGAATATAGCAAGGATGTCATTGAGAGGACGGAGAATAGCTACAAGAGCATTTACAAAGCCCTGCTGAGCATTTGCGGCACCGTCTGTGAAGCCCCAGTTAATGTTAGCTCCCTCGAGTTCTGCCCATGAAGCAGCAGCAACGATAGCTTCAGCAGCTTTTGTATAAGTTGTTCCAAAGCTTGCGTCTGTAAGCAATGCAGCAAAATCAGCTGTTGAGGTCTTAATTCCGAGTGCATTTACGACTGAGTTAATAGTGTTGTTTGAGTTTATTGCACCATAAAGTCCTACAGCAATAGTTGTGAGCATCTTGTTTGTAAACAGATTGTTGCTTACAACGTCATTCAGTGATGTACCGCCAAGGTCAAGACCAAGTGACTGAAGAAGAAGGAAGATGTTGTTGATAACTGCATCAATATCATTTACAGCTTCATCAGCCTGTGCCTTTGAAAGACCTATCGGATAATCAAAGTTTTCAATAGCCTTTTGGAGATATTTCTCAAATGACCAAGCAAACAATGTAGGATTGCTTGTAATGTCAAGAACCTTGAGAATTACTGTAACGATTCCGGTAAGGTCAATCTTATCTTCTTGAATTGCTGTTACAAGAGTCTGAATCGTACTGTTTACTTCACCATCGCCTGCGATAAGTCCAACAATAGTATTAAGATTATCGTTGGATTTAATGGTATCGAAAAGATACTCGAGAACATAAGCAAGAGCTTCAGCAGGTGAAGCTGCCTCACTCAATGCCTTCCAGTCGATTGCGTTAAGAACAATGCCTGTGCTTGAAAGGTAAGCATTAATAATAGGTATAAGATTGCTGCCTGAAAGCGGAACATCCTTGATCTTGATGTTTGCAAGAGCACCGTTTTCGTCAACAACAGCAAGTGAAGCTATATTCTCGTTAACGAAATCTTCAATTACAGCTGCAAGAGTAGGTGATGCAGCATTAAGCTTATCACTGCTTACATTTAGGATTGCGGATACACCTAAAATTTCATCTGCAATCGGAGTAATTGTGTTAGAAACAATTGAAGCAATTGTACCTGCCTTAGTATTGCTGTCATCAAGGATAGCAGCCAAAGCCTGTACTGTCTTAACAAGTGTTGTAGCAGGTGCTTCGAGGAACTTGTCAAGGAAAGCAACAATTGGTTTAAGAAGTCCAAGAAGAACTTCATCTCTGTAAGGATTGCTTGCATCTGCATATTCCTCAGCAGTATCAACTGTGAATCCTACATAGCTGCCGATAGTTGCGAGGATAGGCTGAAGTGCATTCTTATAAACTCCTGCGTCAATAAGGATAACACCGAGAACTGAAGTAACAAGTCTAAGTGATGAAGCAAGTCCATCGAAGAACTGGTCTTTATTACCGGCTGTTACATTCCAGTCAATGCTCTTTGCGTCTGAAGTAAGAGAACCGTCAGCCTTAATTGCACTGTTCCAATTTTTGAGATCAATAATCTTCTTCTGAGCATCTGAGTAATCACTAAGTCTTACACCGATTGAATCAGGTGAAATAACACCGTTTATAGCACTTGAAAGAAGATTGTATGTCTTCTGCTGTTCGCCTTCGCCTGTTACATAATCGTAATCTGCAAGGAGATTAATAACAATATTTTCAAGAAGTGCAAATGTTCTTACAACTAAATCTGAAAGATTTTCGTTTGTGTAAACCTCTTCAGGCTTCAAGTTGCCGTTTTCGTCTGCAGTTCTTGAATCTGCACCGTTGAGGTAATACAAGTAGCTGTCGAGAAGTCCTATAAGACTCTCAGCGTCGTCTGAACTAATATAATTAGAAAGTAATGAAACAACGCCTGAAGCAATGTTACCTACATTATTGATAGCATAATCATTTATGCTTGAGCTTGAAAGGAGAGATGAAATCATTTCATCAAGCTTTGTGATTAAACTGTCTATGCTTGAAAGCTCCTCTGCAGTATATCCTGAAGAACCAACGCTTGAAGGTGTTGCAAAGGTTGCTGTCTTAGCTGAGAAGCTACTGATAAGTGATGTGGTTGACGCACCCGAGAATGATATTGCATCTGTAGTTGAACCGCCTTTGAAGCTGTCAATGAGAGATACAATTACTTTAACAAGTGTGTCAATGTTAGAAAACAGGAAGTAAGCATTTTTATTGCTCAAGCCTGTAAAGCCGTTACCCTGAACCTTAAACTCAAATGAGTTTTCGTCTCCACGCTTGAGCTGGAATATACCGTTGAGAATATCAGTGAATACACTTTCTTCTCCAAATCCGCCAAGTGAGTTAAGGAGACTCATAACTATTGGCAAGTTATCGGAAATAACATTGTCAGTTGCTACTACATTATTAACAAGGCTGACAATAGCGTTAAGCCAATCTTCAACAACGAGGCTTACAAAGCCGTCGAGAATCTGAGAAGCCTTATCGCTGCTGTTTTTACCTGCCCATGACTTGAAATCTTCAAGAGGAGCATTGATTGTACTTTCCTTATCGGCAGAAGGACCTGCGAGGTTTCCTTCTGATGTGGTTGTAATTTTGCCGTCATAGCAGAAGGTCCAAGCATTTTTGTCAACGCCGTATTTTTCAGCAGCAAGGTCTTCCATTATATCAAGAAGCTGTGGAAGAGCTACAAATACATTGTTAAGACCTGCGAAAAGTCTGTCGCCCTTATTGTATCTGATTTGGTTGACACGGTCGCTGTTTACAAATTCATCAACAGAAGCACCGAAGAGTGTTGCAAGCTCTGCAATGATTTCTGCAAGACCGTTTGCAAGATCTTCGTCTGAAATAGCACCGCCCAGAAGCTTTCCTAAATCGTCAACACGTGCATCTGCAAGTGCCTTATCGGCAATGTAGATACCTGTGAGATAAGGAACCTTAGCCTCGTATGTCATATAGCAGTTGAATTCAGTAGTCGAATCAGCACCTATGACCTCGCTAATGTCAGTATTTGAAACGCCACCATATGTATACCTATATATTACGTTACCGTCATCGTCGGCTTCGACATATTCTCTTGTGATTTCGTTACCGAGAGAATCTTTAACAGCATAGTGTTCAAAGTCTGCCTTTGCAACTTCTGTTCCTATATAGGAAACAAGCATCTGTTCATTTGATTCTGTTTCGATATTATAAGATGAGTAGTAAACAGGAACTGTCGTATCACTATCTACATAATAGGAAATACCTGCAACAGCCTTGTTCTTTTGGTCCTCTTTGCTTGCGAGGAGCCAGTGCATAAGGTTAGGAAGAAGTGTGTTCAAATCCCAACCGAGATGCTTAATACCGATATATGATCCTGAATCATAGGACAAATCCTTGAATGATATACCGATAAGGTCACCAATAAGGTCGCCATCAATAGTAGCCCAGTCAATAATTCCTGCTTCCTTATCGAATGTAACACCTGTGTTGCTGTTACCGAAGCTTTCGCCTTCAGGTACACCGGAGTTTAAAGCAAGCGGTAAAATAATTTCGTCAACAACAACTACGAGAACAGGAATAAGTTCAAATACCGTTGAAACTGCGTCATTGCAAAGTCTTCCCCAAACGCTGTCAAGTGCACTTGCGAGATCGGTATTAGTTGTAACGATGTTGTTGATAATTCCTGAAACAGTTTTGTCACCAACAATGCCCAAAATCATACCGTTAAGAATAGTGTCAACGATTTCTGTACCCATTTCACCTGTGAGGTCATAATCGGCATAGAGGATTTCCTTCTGTTCATCTGTGAGCTCAACCGTAGCTTCCTGCTTCTGAGGAGCCTTTGATTTTACAAATGACTCAAAGTTGATATCAATGTTAAGAGATGTAGTTGAGTTTCTTACAAATGTATCAATACCGAGATGCTCTGCTGCAATCTGAGTATAAGCATATCTTTCGGCATCAAGAACAGTTTGATCAATAACATCCCTGTCAAATGTAGCGCCGTCATAGTTAAGAACAGGGAGATTTGTGCTTGCATCTCTCATAACCAGTGACTTGTCTGTAACCTGACTGATAGTTACAGGAGTGCCGTCATTGAGAAGGAACCAAGGGAAGTTGTTGTTTCCGACATACTGGCTGTAAAATCCATTCCAAACCTTCAACTTATAAGACTGGAGGGTGTTGCCCAAATTAGTCTGAGACTCCTCGTTAATCAATGCGAGATACTCACCAAGATATGTAGATTGCATACCGCTTGGAAGTGTGGTGTCAATCTGTACTCCGAAAACGTCCTTACCTGAAACAGTACCTGTCTTAAGAGCACTTGTTACGTCACTTGTTGAGTTAAGCGATCTCATTGTAGAAGCGATTGTTTTGATTTCAGCCTCTGTGAATACATTGCCGTCTTTGTAATTTTCAGGCATTTTAGCATTCACAAGAGCGTCAAAAGCATCTGCGTCGGTGATATCGTCGCTGTACTGGATAGTCAGACCCTTGATGATGCCACTGTAGTTCTGACTGAAAATTCCATCCTTGTTGTAGAAATCCGTAATACACATTGCTGCAAACTGAGATTTCATCATTTCAATCATATCATCAGAAGGATATGAACTGGGGTCGCTTGAGTCGTAGCCGCAAAGCATAAGGATACCGTCTTCATATCCAACACCTAAAAGTGCCTGAAAATATTCTTCGCCGACAAGCTCAGCAAAATTGTCAGGTGTGATATTTTCGGTTACGGAATAGTAATCATCAAGTGGGTTGCCTTCATTGAATCCGAGAAGGTCACCATTTCCGGTATAGGTCATTTTTTCGCCTGCAAGCTTAACTGCTTTCGTATACGCATAGGCATATTTGAAGTTCTTAGCAGCACCGTAGCCGTAGTAAACCATTTCAGCGTAACTGTCAACAACGAAATCCTCAGGTGCACCGTATGCAAGGTATTCCTCTGTAATCTCGGCACATTTAGCCTCAATTGCGGCAAGGGTTTCCTCGTCACATTTAGAGCTGAGATATTCGTTGTTGTAGAAGCTCTCTAACGCATAGAGAGAAGCATTTTCATACGTTGATCCAAACATATCATCAACGAAATCTTTTCCAAGCTCTTTAACTGTTGTATCAACAACGTCAGTTGCTACACCTAAATTGTAGATTTCTCTGAGCTGGAAATACCATTCTTCAAGTTGGTCACGTGTCTCTTTGCTGAGCTCAGTGTTTGTTCTGTAGTCAGCACAAAGAGCATAAAGTGTGAAGAAATCAAGTGAGCCATCATCCTTCAACAGATAGTCGTAGTAGCTGGGGTCCTTTGGATTTGAACCGCCGACTCTTTCCGCATATTCTGCCTGACTTTCTCCTGCAAGAGCACCGATTAAGGTCGGCTGCAATGTTGTGAGAATGTCTTGAAGAGTAGCTTTTGAAGCAATTTCTTCTTTTTCTTTGTCGGTAAGGTCTTTTACGTCCTTGCCCATTTCCTTGGCATACTTCTCGTATACACCGTTGCTTATGGATTCAATTCCCATAAGTGCTGACGGTATATAGTCGTCTGCCAAGCCGTTCAGTGCCTTGAAAGCGTCTTCTGCTTCCGAGGCGTCACTCCAAATGTTGTCGTAGTCTTTGGCAAAAGCCGTGAAGCCTACTGAACATGTGGTAATGACCATTACTACAGCTAGGAATAAGCTGAGTAACTTTTTGCTCGTTCTCATAGTCGTTTTTCTCTCCTTTACTATATGATTTTACGAACTGAATCGTCGTGTCTTGCATTTGTGGATATCACAGTCATAAAAACGGTCGTTCACAATTTCGTAACAAACTACCGATTTTTGGGCATGGTTATCCACGCACGCACGAACAGATACACATTATTTATAACATTTAATAACCAACAAGTCAATACTTTTTTCAAACTTTTTGAACAAATTGTTAATAAGTCAGAATTCACAGCCGAAAAAATGTGCTAAAAACGGAACTCTTGTTGTGTAAGAGACAAAGGACTATAATACGAAAAACACCTCGAAAAAGTCGTGTAATTCGGCAAAAACTTGTCAAGCAAAAACACTTTACAACACTTTTGAATGTGTAAAGGTTACATACTTGACTAAGCCTCAGAGAACGGCAAAAAATGAACATATAGTAAAAATTTTGTAAAAAAACAATGAACATATTTTCGAATTTGTAAATTTTTTGAGGGAGAATTTGGGCAAAATAACGAAAATGTCCTTTATCTCCAAAGCCTGTTGACTTTTTGATCTCTTTATGTAATAATTATCGTGTGTTTAAAGGCATCTTTTGCCCTTTTTTACGGTTTACCCAACATTCTGTTCGGATTGCCCGAGGGTCAGAGAATGAAGTATTCCGTGACAGAAGGTGCTAACACTATAATTTATAATTTCATTAAATTAAAAAATAATGGAGGTAAAAAATGAAAACGAAAGCAAAAAAGTTTTCCCATAAGCTTCTGGCACTTTTCATGGCAGTTCTTATGGCAGCAACTTGCTTCACAGGCGTTATGACTTCATACGCTGCATCTTACGACACAAAGTATGCTGACAGCGATATTGAATATAACGACCTTGCTTGGAATGTACTTTCCGACGAGCAGGTAGCTACAGCCATCCTTGACTATGCCGACAGTATTCTTCCGGCTCTCAAAGAGATGGAGCCAACGATTGCTGATATGGTTAACAATGCTGATGTTCCGGTTATCTCAATTAACTACAATCTCGAAAAACGTCAGATTACAGTTAAGTTTGCTCTTACAACCCTTGCTACCATTACTATTAAGCTTGGTAGCGTTGATGAGCTTCTTGAGACAATCAACAGTGTTCAGGACGTTCTTGACGGCGGTCTTGTTAATACTGCATCTAACCTTGGTATCGACCTTGGTTTCGTTAAGGATCTTGATTTGTCAGCTGTTAACGATATGAGAAGAAGCACTACTTCTTCAACCGACATCGTTAGAGGTGTTCTCGGTATTATCTATGACAACAACGATGCTGTTATAGGTTCACTCCTCAGAGGTGAATTCTCCACAGGTGTTATCGGTCTTGATATTTATCAGACTCTTGCTGACCTTGTTGGCGGTATTGATTCAGGCTATCAGTCAAACTTTGTATACAACTTTGTTCAGGCATTACTGTTCAAGTATACAGAGTGGTTTACAGATGAAGAAATCCTCGCTTATAAAGGCGGCGGAACAATCACACAGGCTGACGGTACTGAAAAGACCGTAGAAGCTAAAACATTCGTATATGATGATGTTCTTCTTGAGAAGATGACCGTACATCTTCTTGACAAGATCAACGTTCTTGTTACATATCCTGACGGCACAAGCTCAGAATCAAGAAAAGCAGAGATTGATGCTAAGATGGAGGCAGGTATGACCTATAAAGAGGCTGCTCAGTCTCTCGGCTATGATCCTAACCTTGTATACTCAGATGAAAATCCGGGTAATGTTCTTCTCTTTGCTTACGGTGACGATATGGTTCAGCTCTCCGCAGGAGACAGCTTATTCTCATTCGGCTATCAGGCTTTGAAATTTGCTTGGCAGACCGTTCTTAAGGATACAGTTAAGCTTATCCACGTTAATAACGATGTTGACCGCGGTCATGGTACAAACTTTGATAACAATTATTACTATTGGGCATCAGAGCAACTCGGCTGGGATACATCAGACGTAGCTTCTAACTATACTATTGATAAGGTTACTGCTTGGGCAGAGGCTGTTTATGAAAGCTATGGTGCTGAATCAGCTGATGAATTCCTTGGTTGGGTAAAGGATAATTACAGATTTGACCGTACAGTTGCAGAGGATGCAGTAGGCAACTGGAGAGATATTGATCCTACAACACTCTTCAATAAGCTTAGATACAGCCCTCTTGCTGACTATACATTTGATATTCAGACAGGTCCTATCAACCTTTACTTCATGCAGACAGGTACACCTAACCTTGATGCATTCTTTGATACCTATCTTAATGATACTTACAGCTCACTTGTAGGCGGATTTAATGACTGCCTTGTTGCTGCTGTTAAGGATCTCTTCCCTGACAGAGATAACATCTATGTTGACGAAAAGGGTGACACAGCTCGTCCTGAGATGGCAACAGTTAATCCTTCAGGTGAAATTGATTCAGCTGCTATCACAAGCATTACAAATACTCTTGTAGGCAATGCTCTTAAGGTTGTTCAGTATGTAGCAGATACTACTGACCAGAACATTCTTAATGGTTTCTATATGAGTAACGGCGAAGGCACTGCTCTTTCAGAGACAAACCTTGAATCAGCAATGATTCCTCTTCTCGTTTCTTGCATCGGCGAGGTTAACCTCAGCGGTTACAAGCTTAGAGATATGATTCATCCTGAGGATTGGGATAGATGTCTTGATGCAGAGGCAGTTGCATTTATCGCACTTAGAGAGTATCTCTCATATGTTCTTCCTAATAAGGATTACAACACACTTGCTACTATCACAGAAACAAAGATTACAGCAGATTTCAATGCTTGTATTCTTCCAATGGCACGTGACGCTATAATCTACGTTATCGAGCCGTATGTTCCTGTAACAGACGCTTCAGGTAATCAGTGGACAGCTGCAGGAGATACTATTGATACAACAACAAGTATCTTTGATCTCCTTAATTCAGTAGTCTGCTACTATGCAGATAACTACACATTCACCAATTCAAAGAGAAGCGGTGAAAATGCTCTTGGTGTTGCTTCACTTCTCGGTGCATGCGATGCTAACGGTAAGAGCCTCATCAATATGAGCAATACTCTTTGGGAGAACATTGACATTATTGTTAACGAGTTCTTCCCTGTAATCGGTACTCTTCAGGGTAAAGGCTACGGCAATGCAGATTCAGAGTCACTTATTATGGGTGACATCGTAAACGGTGTTCTTAACATCGGCGATGCAAACGCAGAAACAGGTATGTGCGGCGTTTCAAACTTCATCTACAGACTTCTCACAATCTTCTCTGCTGAACCTATCCAGACTACTCCGGTTATCAGAACAGTTTATGACCTTGTTAAGGATTTACTTAACGGTCTCTTCGGACCTCGTTACAGCGGTCAGGAGTGGGTACCTGTTCCGGATGCTTCATCAGATCATCCTTGGGACGATGTAGTTCAGAAGGACGTTATTGCAGGTCCTTCATCAGGTAATCCGGGTGTTCTCGGCAAGGCAATTAACAACTTTGTTGAATTCTCAGGCTTTGGTTGGAACGGAGTTTCAACATATCCTGATTCAATCCTTCCGGGACTCCTCTTTGCAGTTTCAGCTGTAAACAGCTTTGTTGGTATTCTTCCGGGAATTGCTGACCACAAGCTTCAGATGGGTACTGTTGAATTTACAGATCCTACATTCCAGGGCTGTACTTCAGGTAGCTCATATTCATCATCAGTTACATTCACCAATAACTCAACAGGTGTAAACGTTGCATATGTTGACGGTATGAATGACGAAGTTGACCAGTTGTCACGTTACTATATGAGAGTGACAGGTGCAAGAATTGAGGGTACAAGTAGTAACTCAACTATTGCTACTCCTTCTTCAGAGCTTATCGCTCCCGGTGATTCAATCACAATTAGCACAAGCTCATACTTCCAGCCATCAGGTGACGATTCTTCATCTAACTATACAGTAACAATTACATATGATGTATGCGATGCAAGCGGAAACGTACTTTACAGCAACCTTACATCAAATGCTTATCAGTATTTGACAGGTGCTACATCATGGCGTGAAAACGTTTACTCAGTATGGCATGATTATGAAGATGACAGACCGTACGAAGGTTACTATCTTGACGGAGAGCTTGAAAGCAACTCTGTTGATCAGACATTAACACAGACCGGTACCGGTTATAAAGCATATACAACTTCATACTTTGCTGCTACAAGCACATCTGTAAACAGACTTTCTGTAGGTTATCCTGAATATATCGTTCTTTCAACAGATAATCTCAGTCTTGTTGATCAGCTCGGTGTTCGTATCAGAAACATCAGATGGGGTCTTAGCAGTACAGAAAGATCCGTTGACGGTATCTACTACTATGATGAAGGAACCTACTATGATGACAATACAGGCGCAAATGTAACAATCGGTTCTGCAAATGCTGTTCCTGTATATGATAAGATTACAGGTGATGTTATCAAGTACGGTCTCTATGATATTTCATATGATAACGGTGATACTTGGGATAACAACAGCGGTGCAGGTTATACACAGGACGAAGTTAATACAAAGCTTAGTGAAGTTGCACAGGAAAGCGTAAATGACTTCAGATCAAGAACTCACGTTGCTTATACATTCAGTGAGCTGTTATCAAACAGTGCAATCGCTGCTTATCATGTAAATGAGAAGACAGGTCAGTATGAGTACATTTACCTTAAGAACGCAAGCGGTTCATATGCTTACGATACTCTTCTTGGTAATATTTCTGTAAGAGGTCCTATCGAAGGCTTCTACTTCAACCCAACTAAGTATACAATTCCTGCTAACACATCATTGTATTTCCATTTCCTTAACTATGATGGATTTACAGATGTATCTAACGTAAACATTACATCAAATGTTTGCTTCTACAATAGCACAAAGTCTGCAACTGCTCCGCTTAAGTTCGTTATCTGCGATACTGAAAACGCATCTGCAGTAAGTGACAAGTTAGATGAGCTTCAGACACTTATGGCTCAGTACAAGACAAGCGACTTTGTAGACGGTGATACAGTTTATACAACTGCTCACGATGCTATTATCAGTGCTCTTTCAGCAACAGCACTTCCAATCACACCTACAACTGCTGCTCAGCTTGCAGATAATACTGAACTCAAGTTAACAACTGCAACTTCTGCTTCAGCAACAGGTGACAAGGCTTACAAGCCACTTACAGATGATGCATATCAGGCTCTTTCTGACGATGTTAAGGCTCTTATCTACTATAATAGTGATAACGAGCATTACTACTTCGATTCACAGTATATGAGACCTGTATATTCAACAGATGTTCTTACTGCTGACGACGTAACAGACGGTAAGGATGCAGTAGGTATGCCTGTTACAGCTATAACTGACGGCGACGGTAATACAAATTACTATATTACCAACTCTGTTCAGTACGCAAGAGAATGGGATACTACAACCTATAATACAGACGGTGTAAACTATCCTTGGTACGGCCCAACCTCAGAGCAGGCTACCAACTCAGCCGGTGACCTTCTCTATGATCAGGTTCAGTGGTCATACTACAACAAGAATGGTGATAAGGTAAGCTCTAACAGCACTTGGGTAATCAAGATGCCTGATACATCATATCAGATCGTTGAGAACACAGGTGAGGAAGGCTCAACCGATAACCGTGGTATCTACACAAAGAACAATGACAGACTTGAATATGTAATTCAGTATGTAAAGGATTCTATTGATCAGACAGTTGCTCAGACACTTCTTTCTGATGTTTCAGAGGTAAGAGATGGCTTGAACGAAACTAACTTTGAAATCGTTACATACAATAAGATGGTTTCAATGGCTAAGACAATTGAGTCTAAGTACACAATTGAGGTTACATACGAAAGACTTGAAACACAGTATGACGAAAACGGTGATGCAGTTCTTGACGAAGAAGGCAATGCAGTTAAGGAGCCTGTAGAATATTCAGGAACTACTAACTTTGCAGGCTTTAATGAGATTGCTGCAGATCCTGACGTAACTATTGTAAGCAAGGCTGTTGAGTCAACATTGTCATCAACTCAGATTGCTGAGTACATCAGACTCTTCAACATCTTCCTTGGTGCGGTTGTTGAAAGAGGATATCTTGGCGATAGACTTGAGGAAGAAATTCCTTGCGCATCAGGTAATGTATATTCAGCTCTTGTAGTTGACGGTATTACAACTGTTACTCCTGAGGACGGAGATCCATATAAGGATTATTCAACAGCAACAGTTAGCAAGACAAGTGCTGCAACAACACCTGCATTTGGTACATTTAATTCAGACGGTCTCCTTGTTAACGACGGCGACGTAGTATATCCTTCAAATCTTTGGGCAAATTACGTTTCAGCTCTTGCAAGAGCAGTAGACCTTGCTCAGCTTGGTAACGGCGATTATGCTCATAAGGATGAGGCACTCTTCGTTGCTACTGCAGATGATTACGAGGCTCGTGTAACATCAGTTTATGATGCTAAGATTGATCTTCAGGCTGCTGAAATCGCTCTTGAAGACACAAGCGTTCTTACAATCAATGTTCCTGAAGGCTGCTCAGTAATCGTAAACAACGATGCTTATACAAAGCCAATAGCTCTTACAACTGACGAATATGTTACAATCACTGCTACACCTGCTGAAGGCTATGAATTCACAGGCTTCCAGGTAGGCGAAGAGGTTATCGCAGATAATCCATATTCATTCAAGCTTGAAAGAGATACAACTGTAACAGCTCTTGTTGAAGCATCTGCTCCAACAGGCTTCAATGTAAGCGGTACAATCGTTCTTGCACAGGATGTAAAGGGTACTCACGATAAGAATATCCTTGCTTACGGTGAATACACAATAGATGTATATTCCGATTCTGCAAGAACAGAGCTTGTAACATCTGTTACATCAACATGTGCTGACGGTGTAAACTCATTTGTAATTGAGAACCTTGCTGATGGTACGTACTATGCTACCGTAACAAGCACTTACTCAATCGCTCTTGAGAACATCACAATCGTTGTAAGCGGTGCAGAGATTACAGATGCTGTAATTCCTGTAGTTGGATGCGATATGAACAAAGACGGTACGATATCAGCAGAAGATGCTAAGGTAGTTTATAAAGCTGCTTCAAGCGGTGCTCTAAAAGAATATTGCGATATCAACGGCGACGGTATTGTATCAGCAGAAGACGTTAAGGTTGTTCTTAAGTTTGCAGCAGGTTCAAACCTTCCTGCACTTGCAATTCAGTAATTAGATTTAACTAATTACTAACTGATTAATAATTCCTCGGGGAAGAGAATTCTTCCCTGAGGATAAAACGAACAACATTTAGTTGTTCAAAATTGAAATCCGTAGTGATACGGTAAATGTTTTACACTTCGGAGGTAAGACCAATGCAGAAATCTCTAAGAGAACATAGCTCTCTTATTATGGGGGCGCTTATCCTTTTTGCAGTGCTTGGACTTTTTATCTGTCTTCCTATCTCTGCACAGGCAGCAACAGGAACTCTGGGAACAGAAACTCCTTATATTTACTGCACATATGAAAATGCAGAAGGTAAATCGGTTGACGGTAACAGCCTTGAAGCAGGCACCTATAAGGTAACCTTTAATATTAAGGATATGACTTCTGCCTCCGTTTTGCAGGTAACGGCTTCTTATGCTGAGACAGTCACTGTTGATGATTCAACTGTTGTTCAGCTTTCGGATACCGATACCAATTTTAGCTCAATGGGTTATTTAGCATCCGATGGAAATATAGTTTTTGGCTTTGTATCTAATGCAGACGATACTTCAGCTCTCACAACAGAAGGCACTGCGTTATTCTCAATTGATATGACTTTCGCAGAGGCTTGTGATGCTGCTGATGTAATCACTATCGCATCAGACCCGAATTTAACCTTTGCTCTTGCAGATTACGGCGACGGTTATGATGACGAATATGCTATTGACATAGACGAGGCTACAGACTACTCGGGTGAGAGATACCAAATGTTAAGTGATGTGTCTCCTTCAATGGGACGCACAGTTAGCGGTACTATCGTTTTGGCTCAGGATGTGACAGGAGCATGTGACAAGGCTATTCTCGCTTACGGATCATATACCATTGATGTATATTCTGATTCAGAGAGAACAACACTTGTTAAATCAGTTCAGTCAACCTGTGCAGACGGTACAAACACATTTGTAATTGATGGTTTGTCTGATGGCACATATTATGCTACCGTAACAGGCGAATATTCAATTGATCTTGAGAACATAACAATAATTGTAAATGGTGCGGATATTATAGATGTTGTGATTCCAATTGTGGCTTGCGACATGAATAATGATGGCACAGTATCTACTGAAGACGCCAAAGTGGTATATAAAGCTTCCGCAAGTGGTGATCTTAAGGAATACTGCGACTTTAATGGTGACAGTATTGCATCAGCAGAAGATGTTAAGGTTGTTCTCAAATTTGCAGCAGGTTCAAATCTTCCTGCACTTACAATTCAGTAAAATGTTTTAATAAACATAACTAAAAACTTAACCGTTCCTTATGGGAACAAGCCCAGCGATCAAGTGACATTGATGCCACGATGTGAAATATCATTTCGCTTTTACTCAGTCAGAGACATATTTATATATGCTTCTGCAACTACTGAAACGCAGTAGAATAAAATATGAGCTTTAATTTTCAAGCCTTTGCTTGGGGATTAAACAAAATATTTAGAAGGTAAAATAATTATGAAAAAAACTTTTAGAAAAGCAATAGCTGTTCTTCTTGCTGTTCTTATGGTTGCTTTCTCAGTTCCATTCTCTGCTTTTGCTGCTGACCTTAATTATGGTGGAGATGCACCAATTGGTTGGTGGGGAGATAACAACTGGAAAGGTTGGGAGAACGCAAATATCCCTCAGGGTGAACAGGACTATGAAGGTTTGAATGGTGAC
Organism: Eubacterium sp.; assembly: GCA_051892435.1. GTDB lineage: Bacteria > Bacillota > Clostridia > Oscillospirales > Acutalibacteraceae > Eubacterium_R. The sequence goes on along the minus strand of JBJFGE010000004.1, from coordinate 166,426 downwards.
ACCTATCAGTTCGGTCTTGCTTGGGCAGATGCAATATCAATTGATACTGATTTAAGTATGCCTGAGTTAGGTGCAGAAATGATGGAAAACTATAAGCCTGTTCTTACAGTTACTGTATCTGACCAGGGTACTGCTGATAACAGAATTTATCGTGAGTACTATGGCTACAGCACATCATATGACTATGATACAGTTAAGGCTGCCGGTAATATCCTTAACCCTGCAGACCTTAAGGCAGGTCAGCGTATCGCTGTAACCTTCGAAATCGGCGGTTTCGATATGCTTTACGCAGGTCAGCTTAAGGGTACTATTGATACAGATAAGCTTGCTTATGCTTATTACACACTTAACCCATCTTCAACAGATAGATGGAAGCAGTGTTCTTCAACTCAGACATCACAGGCATTTATCACAAGAGGTTATAGTTTCTATGGTGACGCTGCAACAGACGGTGGTGCACAGGTAACTGATAACGAAACAGGTCAGTTCTACTGCCCATTCTCTTGTAATACAGCCGTTCCTTCATCAGCATATTGTGGTAAGGATCTGCGTCCTTACGGTAAAGATGGTATGATTATCTGTACTCTCAGCTTGGAGGTTCTTCAGGACTGTAACCTTGCTGAGGCTATTGACTTTGAAAAGGATAACGATAATAACCCAGTATATGGTATTACATCTTTCTCTTGCTATGATGAAGAGGAAATTGGTTTGACTCGTAGAAGATTCACGATGGACACAACTGATAACAAGTATACTTGCGGTCTTATCGCTGTAAACTACAACGATTACGATGCAAGCGGTAGCTCAGAGTGTGCACACACTAACACAGAGGTACAGAACGCAGTTGCTGCTACTTGTACAACAGATGGTTACTCAGGTGACATAGTATGTCTTGATTGTGGTGAAACAGTAACACCCGGTTCAACAATCACTGCAACAGGTCATACAGAGGTATCAGCTGACAACGCAGTTGCTGCTACATGCACAACAGACGGTAAGGAAGCTGACACAGTATGCTCAGTTTGCGGCGAGACACTTACAGTAGGTGCTACAATCCCTGCAACAGGTCATAACTATACTTCATCAGTAACAACAGATGCTACATGTACAGATGCAGGTGTAACAACCTGGACATGTGTAAACTGTGGTGATTCATACACAACAGATGAGCCTGCAGCAACAGGTCATACAGAGGTATCAGCTGACAACGCAGTTGCTGCTACATGCACAACAGACGGTAAGGAAGCTGACACAGTATGCTCAGTTTGCGGCGAGACACTTACAGTAGGTGCTACAATCCCTGCAACAGGTCATACAGAGGTATCAGCTAACAACGCAGTTGCTGCTACATGCACAACAGACGGTAAGGAAGCTGACACAGTATGCTCAGTTTGCGGCGAGACACTTACAGTAGGTGCTACAATCCTTGCATCAGGTCATAACTACTCAATGGTTAAGACTGACGCTACTTGCACAGCTGAAAGCACAGAGACTTACACATGTGCAGTTTGTGGCGATACATACACAACACATGTAGACGCAGCTCTCGGTCACGACTTCAGCGTTGTTGTTTCTTCAACAGCAGGCGATTGCCAGACAGTTGGTACAACAACATATAAGTGCTCAAGATGTGACGCTACTGACACAGTAGACGGTGCTTACGGTCCTCATACACCTGTATCAGCTGACAACGCAGTTGCTGAAACTTGCACAACAGACGGTAAGGAAGCTGACACAGTATGCTCAGTTTGCGGTACTACAATCACAGTAGGTGCTACAATCCCTGCAACAGGTCATACAGAGGTATCAGCTAACAACGCAGTTGCTGCTACATGCACAACAGACGGTAAGGAAGCTGACACAGTATGCTCAGTTTGCGGTGAGACACTTACAGTAGGTGCTACAATCCCTGCAACAGGTCATACAGAGGTATCAGCTAACAACGCAGTTGCTGCTACATGCACAACAGACGGTAAGGAAGCTGACACAGTATGCTCAGTTTGCGGTGAGACACTTACAGTAGGTGCTACAATCCCTGCACTTGAGGGTGTAAACATCACTGTTAATGCTACTGACCTTGGTACAACAGCTATCAACGGTGAAGATGCTACAAACGGTGCTACAGTTAAGGTTCTTAAGAATTCTACTGTTACTCTTACAGCTACTCCTGTTGAGGGTGCTGAGTTCGTTGGTTGGGCTCTTAACGGCAAGATCGTTTCTACTGACGCTACATTTAGCCCTGTAGCTCTTGCTGATGCAACATACACACCTGTATTCACAGAGACTTCTGCTGCTACATTCACAGTAGTATTTGTTGATAACTATGGTAACGTAATTTCTACTCAGCAAGTAACTGACGCTTCTGAAATCGTTGCTCCTACTGCTCCTACTCGTCCCGGTTATACCTTCAAGGGTTGGTCAGTAGATTACGCAACTCTTACAGAGGGTGCAACAATCTATGCTCAGTACGAGAAGGATGCTGCTGCTACATACACTGTAACAGCTACAGGTTGTACAATTACAACTGCTGCAGGTGCTACTGCAATAGACGTAATGACAGGCGTTGCTTATGATACAAAGGTAACAATTACAGCTAATGATGACACAGCAGCTTCATGGAAGGTTGGCGAATCAACAGTTGCATTTGGTGAATCATACACATTCTATGTAGGTTCTGACATTACTGTTGTTCCTCAGTTTAATGCAGTTGTTGCTGTACCTACAGTTACTGCTGTAAGTGTATCTGAAGTAACAGAATCTAACGGACTTAAGAGAGCTGTATTCCTTGCAACACGTTCAATGACTGATGATTGCACACTTATCAGCGCTGGTTATATCTATGGTAAGGCTGCTAACGTAACAGATGCTACTACTATTGAAGATGTAAACGGCTCAACTGTTAAGAGAATTGATGCTAGAGCAACATCAGAGCAGTTCTCAGTAATCTATGGTTTAAGCGCTCAGACCGGTTCAGTTGCAGCTAAGGCATATGTTGCATATGTTGACGCTGAAGGTACAACTCAGGTTATCTACGCTGACCTTCAGACTTACACATACGCTTAATTTATAAAGGCTTCCGCCCCTGTCCCACAGGGGTGGGGGTGTTAGCTTGAGTAAATTAAAAGGAGGACAAATTTAATGAAAGAGCTTTATACTTCACCTGTTTCAGAAGTAAAGGAGTTTGCAACAGCTGACGTTGTTACAACTTCTCTTACTCCAATCGATCCAGGCGATGGCGGTTGGGACTAATAATCTCAATTTGCTTTAAATAAAAGGCAAGGACGGCAGAAATGCCGTCCTTGTTTTTTATTAATTATGACAGGTTCAGCCTGCCAAATACTAATTTGCAATAAAAAAACGGCTTGATTTATTCAAGCCGTTTAATGCTTTATTCTGTTTTATCGTATCAAAATATTTGCATTTTGCTCAAGAATATATATTGCTTCCCTGCCACTTTTTTTGATGATTCCCTCTACTCCCTCTGAAAAATCAGGCGAACGGGATGTGAGATTATGACAGTCAGTGCCGATTAAATGCACTCTTCCGCTTTCAAGATATTTAAAAAGCCTTTTTCTTGTTCCTCTGTGGCTGTTTACAAAGGAACTTACATTCACCTGCACCAGACAGCCTGTATCAATATAATCGTCAAGCAAATCCTCGTCCTCCATTAAAGCACTGTAGCGTTCTATGTGGGCGAGTATAGGTTTTATTCCGTAGTCAAGAGTCATATTCAGCAGTCTGTCATAATATTTCTGTGAAAAGTCACAGGTAAAAGGATGCTCAATAAGTACGTATCCGGAATTCCCTATGGCCAGCCTGTCAAGATTTTCATTGCTAAACAAATATTTACTTATGTAAACCTCTGCAGCAGGAATAAGCCTTGGACTGTCAGGGGGCAAAGCCGTTGTTAGCTCCTGAAATGCTCTGTCGCGTCTTTCAATAAAATCGTCTAAGGAAATAGAGTCGCTGTAATAATGAGGAGTTAAAATTATTGCTTGAGCACCCTGTCTTTTTAACCTATCAATCATTTTCAGGCTGGTTTCAATATCCGGAGCACCATCATCTATACCGGGGAGAATATGACAGTGAGTTTCAACAAGATTTTCAATAATCATAATCTCTGCTCCTTACGGTTTAAGATTATTTTGGTTATGGGTACTGTATGTTTTTGCAGAGCTGTATTTTCCGTATCTATTGTAGTTTCCGTAGCCGGAATAAGTACCGTAGCCAGAGTATGTGCTGTAGGTTTTATAGCTTCCCTTATATTTGGAAAGCTTAGTTTCCGCAAAGTTTACAACAAAGCCTAAAATCTTTGCGTCAATGAATTCCAAAGCGGACAATGCCTTTTGCAGCTCAGGATGAGTAGACTGATTTGAGCGTACAACAAGTACGACACCGTCTGACTCCCTAATAAGCGGAAATGAGTCTGAAACGATATTTACAGGCGGTGTATCAATGATTATATAGTCAAAATCCTTGCTGACATCCGCAAGAAAATCCGACATAAAATCAGAGCCTAAAAGCTCAGCAGGATTTGGCGGTATAGAACCTGAGCAAATAACCGAAAGATTTTCATATTGTGTAGGATGAATTATGCTGAAAATATCAGAACCCTTTCTTGCGGAAATAGTGTCGCTGAGATAATTTGTCAGTCCCGGTGCATTGGAAAGTCCGAAATACTGATGAATTTTAGGCTTTCTTAAATCGCCGTCAATCAATAAAACTCTCTGGTCCGCCTGAGAAATTGTTACCGCAAGATTTACTGTTGTAGTTGTTTTTCCTTCGTTTGGAAGAGAGGATGAAACGACAATGATTTTACATCCTTTTTTTATTACGGAAAACATAATGTTTGCACGTATAGTTTTGTAAGCCTCTTCAACTCTGAATTTCAATTCAGGCTGAATTGGTGCACTGTCAAGCAAAAGTCTTGACGTTGCTGAGGTAATCGTTGATTTCTTTGATTTTTTAGCCATTGACGTTACCTCCCTTTGCAGATTTTTCCTGTTTTTTCACCTGAGAAGAAGCTTTTATTTCAAATTCAGGGATAGTTCCTAAAACAGGAATATCGTATCTATCAGTAAGTTCCTCACTTGTTTTGATGCGAACATCAATAAGGTCCTTCAAAATATAGTATGCAGCGGCTAAAACCAATCCTGCTAAAAAGCCTATCAGACACTTTTTAGGATAGCCTAGGCTTTGGGATGTTGTAGCTTTAAGTGCTGTATCCTCAACAGAAGCACCTACAAGACCGTTGTTGGTGGTTTTCATAACCTTGGGAACGGTTTCTTCAAGCTGATGGGCGATTTGGTATGAAAGGTCAGCATCTGTTGTTGTTACGGTCATTTTAAATAAAGCCGTGTCTGCCACGCTCTCAATTTTAGTTGCGTTTTTTATCATCGAGGCGGAATAGTTAGTGCTGAGATTTTCGTTCAGAGCATCTGCAACCTTTTGATTGAACTCATTTGTTTGGAAAAGCTCAATGTATGTTGCCATCATTTTCATAGCGTAGTTCATTTTGCTGGTGTTGCTAACCTGCTGTTGAGATGATGAAGAGTCTGAAAGCTCCTGATCCTTGTCTACGGCATAAGCAAGAAATTCTACTGATGAAGCATACGTCAAGGTTGTAAAATTCGCCGTGAAGAAATAAGCAACAAAGGTGCCGATTAGGGCAAATATAATAAGAGTTTTCCACTTTTTCAAAAGCAGAGTTAAAATTTTCTGCACGTTTGCGTCAATATTCATTAAATCCCCTCCGTTACGGGTGCAAAAACACACTATTATATATAATAATACTTTATATTTTAATTATTGTCAATGAACATATTTAATTTTATCCTATTGACAAGTGAGATAAAATAGGTGATAATATTTTACAAAGGGAAAACAGTTGGATTTTTCTGTATGCTGATAAAAGCAGAAAAAGCCTGAGAGGAAGATTTATGCAAGAAAATAAAGTTAAAATGCCCGTATGGGGACCTTATTCAAAGAAATATATGGGAATTTCAAGAGTGATTGAAAGCCTTAAAGATGTTGGTGCGAGATACGATTTTTCAGTCCATCCCACACTTTGGAACAGTGCTACACCTGTTCCTAATGTGACTGTGCCCTCATCCTATCATTTGTGGAACTGCAAAAGCGATTATACATATTTTTCTTACAGATATGAGCTTATGTGGAAGGATATGGTTTACGCCGATGTTTCTTTTTCGAAAATTAATGATGAAGCATATTTAATGAGATGCGAATTTATAAATAATACTGAGCTTTCACAAAACTGTATTTTAAATATTTTTGGTTCTCTTGAATTTCCATATCCAACATATTGCAAGGTAAACACACCCGAAAAATGTGTGCTTAAAACTGCAAACGACTACACAGATTATTCCTATGCAGTGTCTCGCCCTTGGGATAACGAAAACCCTGACGGAATGTTTAAGGGTATGTTTGCCGACAAGGATTTCTACCTTGGAAAAGGCTTAGGCGACAGATGTGAGAATTATCACGTTCATTTCTTAAATCTTAAACCCTTTGGCTGTGAAAAGGGCGATAAGGTTTCTTACAGTATAAAGGCAGATGATTTTAAAAATCCGATTATCGCTTTAAGATACAGAACTGTTACCGACGGTGACGGTAGATTTGATATGAAATCAGATGACGAAGCCTATAGCAATATAACATTCCCTCACAGCGACGAGCTTACCTTTATTTACCTGCCGTGTATGGAGAGTTTTACACTTGAAAGCCTTGGCGGTGCGGGAATTGAGCTTGATTTTCTTGCAGTAATTGAAAGCGGCGAAGAGGATAACCTCACTACCGAAAGGGTTAATTTTCCCTATGTGCCTGAAATCAGTACAGAAGCTCTTGAAAACGGACACAGAACTACTCTTAGATATAACGGCGTTGAAAAACCATTCTGTATCCTCACAAATAATAAAAACACAAGAGAGAGAACTCTTAATTCAGGCAGTCTTGAGGACGCACTTATTAACCGTCTTTCAAACGGCGACCATACATATGACGATTTAGCGGAAACCTTCTCAGGCTCATTTAAGAGAAAGCACAGCGACGACGGATTTTTCCATAATACTCTCATAAAGTCAATTTTCATTGAGTCTCACACCTCTCATACAGAATATGCAGTTTTGTCAATGGGAGAATTTGACGGTCTTTCCAACGAAGAATACGAAGAGATATATAAAAGTGCAAAAGCATCAAGCCCAGTTGCAGATTTTAATGTTGCAGGAAGAAAGTATACTCTTTCAACAGAGATACTCAAATCAACGCTTCTTACCAATGTTGTTTATCCTGTTTACCGTCACGGTGAAAATGTTATTCACCATACTCCCGGTAAGAGATGGGACAGCTTTTATACTTGGGACAGTGGATTTATCGGAATGGGACTTTTGGAGTTTTCTCCGAAGCTCTGTCAGTATGCCCTTGATATGTATCTTTGCGACGATACGAACAGGGATTTTGCATTCCTTCTTCACGGCTCCCTTGTTCCCACACAGTTTGCAGAATATCTTGAGCTTTTAAAGAGAACTAATGATAAGGATAGTCTTGCATTCCTTTATGACAAGGCAAAGCTTTACTATGAATTTTTAAGAGGAAGAAATCACGGCTCAACTGTTGCTAAATTTAATAACGGCCTTTTGACAACCTACGATTACTGGTATTCACATTGCGGTATGGACGATTATCCTGCTCAGGTTGAAATGATGAACAGAAAATCGCAGAAATACACCTGCCCCTGCCTTTCTACAGCACAGATTATCCGTGCAGGTAAGATTATGAAAATGGTGGCAGAGTCATTAGGCAGATTTGACGATATTAAGACATATGACGCTGATATCGAATATTCCACAAAGGCACTTAACGAACTTGCATGGGACGAGGAAAGCGGATATTTCGGATATACAGAGTATGACGAAAAGGGCAATGTAACAGGCATTATGAGAACTGCCGACGGCGAGAATTTCAACAAGGGTATGGACGGTATTTATCCTCTTGTTGCAGGTGCAGTTACAGGTGACAGAAAGAAAAGACTTATTGAGCATATTAAAAATCCAAATGAAATGTGGTCAAGGGCAGGAATTTCTGCAGTTGATATGAGTGCATCCTACTATTTTGATGACGGATATTGGAACGGTAATGTTTGGATGAGTCATCAGTGGTTTGTATGGAAGACGATGCTTGACAACGGTGAGGCTGACTTTGCCTTTGAAATTGCAAGCAGAGCTCTTGATATGTGGAAGGACGAAACAGATTTCACCTATAACACCTACGAATGTTTTGGTATTGCCACAAGGAGAGGCGGTTGGTTCCATAATTTCGGCGGTCTTTCCGCACCGATTTGCATTTGGGCGAACTGCTATTATAAGCCTCAGACAGTAACAACAGGCTTTGATATTTGGACCGATTACCAAAGGACAACAGATAAAGGTGCTGAAATTTCCTTTAAGTATTATGGCGATAACGAGAAATATACAATGGTTGTAACTCTTTCCGACAGGTGCAATTATGTCGCTTTCCTTGACGGAAAAAAGGTTGAATTCTTTGAAAGAAATAAGGGCTCTTTGGAATTTACATTCACATCAGATGTAAAATCAGGTGTTCTTAAAATTGAAAAGAGGTAGAAATATGGAAAACAAGATTTACGGCAGTAATAATGAGCCTTTAAAAATTCAGTTTATTACCGATACTCATTATTATTCAAGAAAAATCGGTACACAGGGAAAGGCTTACGAAAAGGCAGAGTCAAAGTCGCAAAAGGTAATTAAGGATAGTGACCTTGTGCTTAAAGCAGGCTTTGATATGCTTCTTGCTGATAAGTCAACAGATATTATTGTTCTTGCCGGTGACACAACAAGAGACGGTGAGCTTGAATCTCACAAGGAATTTATTGAAATGCTTCGTGATTTGAAGAAGCAGGGCAAGAGAGTTTACGTTATTACAGCTACTCACGATTTTCGCGGAGGCGGTGTAGCTCACGGCTATGACGGAGATAATGAGATTGATGTTCCTGCTGTTGAGGACAGACATGACCTTTGGGATATGTACTATGAGTTCGGACCAAATGAAGCTATTTCAACTCATAAGGAGTCTATGAGTTACGTTGTTCAGCTTGCTCCGGGCTACCGTCTTTTTGCACTTAACGACGATACAAACTATAAGCCCGAGGGCGAAAGAGGCTCAGGCTTTTCCGATGACTGTATGAACTGGATTTTTGAACAGCTTGAGGATGCTAAAAGAAATGACCAGTTTGTAATCGCAATGACCCATCATCCTATGATTGCACCGTCACCGTTTTATGCAATTATCGGTAAGGGTGATATGCAGAGAAATCACGAAACAACAAGAGAGATTTTTGCTGATGCAGGCTTGCAGGTTATGCTTACAGGTCATACACATGTTCATAATATCAGCTATATCACTACTGCAAAGGGCAATAGATTTTATGACATTGCAGCAGGCTCAATGATTGGATGTCCTCCTGTAATGCGTAATATCATCCTTGACCCTAAAAACAACAGGGTTGATGTTGATACAATTATGATTAAGGATGTTCCCGGTCTTGATACAAAGGGCAAGCCCTTTGATGAATATATGAAGGGCTTTTTCTTCGGTATGATTGCCGAGGTTATTTGGGCAATGGGCAATGACATTGACCGACTTGCAGAAATGACACCTGCATTTTCAATCCCCGGTGAAAAGGTTAAAAAGCTTGCTTGGATAATTAAGCCTATCGGAAAATTCCTTAATAAGCTTACCTTTAAGAAGGTTTGGAGGCTTTGTAAAAAGGAAAGCGGACTTAAGAAAGAGGATATCGCAGATATTGCCGATAACAAGGTTGTAGATTTCATTCTTGAGCTGATTCAAAACCTTTATTGCGGTGATTCTCCCTACGGTCCCGAAACAAGAGAATATAAGCTCACCTGCGGACTGCTTAATGTTATTGATTCATTCCTTGATACAATTCATCTTAAAATCGGCAAAATTCTTAAGGGTGCAACAAGTGTAAGAGGACTTGTTGAGCCTCTTCTTTGGAAAAACTGTGAGTTTAAGGATTCAGAGGCTGTTCTTCCTCTTTATCCCCTTTATGATGATGATAACCCTGCACCGAAGCAGTCAGAAGAAAATAAATTTAATGACCCTGTAAGAAAGAGTAAAAAAGGTCCTCTTATCCTTGCAATTTTAGTTCTTCTTGTAATACTTCTTCTTGCAATAGTAGTCGGTATCGTTGCATTGATAGTATGGGCAGTAGTGGCTATTATTCACGCAATAACAGGCTTTGCCTGCTTGGGATTGATATAAATATTTTTCTATTGCAATATTATAGTTAAACTGTTATAATAACTTTGTCTAAAAACAATACATATTAAAGGAGAAAATTTATGGCAGACGAAAAAAAGAAAATCAGCCTTGGCGGTATCGATAATGCCGCAGAGGAAAAGGGCTCATTCATCAAAACTGTTTGGCAGCTTGTTAAGTTCCTTGTTGTTTCAGGTCTTGTAACAATCATTCAGCTTGTTCTCGCTAATGTGCTTCCGCTTATTTTTGACAGCGTTACAGCAACATTACCTGCATTTTTACAGGGTATTTTCCAGCCTGACTTCATTTTTGACGCAGCTACACCAAAGGGACAGGAGCAGATTGCTAAATACGTTGTTGACGGCGTTGTAACTTGGGGTTATCTCCTTCCGTTCTTCCTTTCAAACCTTATTGCTAATATCTATGGCTTCTATCAGAACAAGAAGACTACATTTAAGTCAGATGCACCTTGGTACAATTTCGCTATCTATATTGTACTTATGATTGCTCTCATCCTGTTCTCAACATGGTTCCAGGGTTGGCTTGTTGGTATTATTGCTAAGGCTCCATGGGCTTGGCTCAACGGTCTTGCAAGAACAATCGCAAGCTTGGCAGCAGGCTTTGTTCAGATGGTAGTTCTCTTCCCAATGGAGAAATTCGTACTCCTCAAGGAAAAGAAGCCTGCAGACGAGGAAAACGCTGCATAATCAATACAAATATAAAAGACTGTATCCAAACGGATGCAGTCTTTTTTTATGCGGTAAATTAGTATTTGGCAGGCTCAGCCTGCGTGCAAACGAGAAGATAGGTAGTGTAATAATGAACACCTTTTCCCGACAATGAATAGTTTTAAAAGTTAGGGTTTATCAGTGTGTTTCTGCAACAAACTTTCGTAGGGGCGTGCAGTGCACGCCCGAATATAAGCGGGCGACCACTGGTCGCCCCTACGGTTGCTTCATTCAACAACATCTCTATAAACCCTAATTTAGTTATTAATCAGCTTTGCAACTATTACCGACATATCGTCACGGTGTCGTTCATCGGAATTTTTAATAGCAAAGTCAAGTATTGCCTTTGCCTTATCGTTTGGATTGTCACTTTCGTCAAATTTTAAAAACTGTTCAAGCCATTCTGAGCCTATATCTGTTATTCCGTCTGACATCATAATTATTTCATCTCCTACGGAAAGGACGGTTGTCCGCTTTGCAAATTCAATACCTCTGAGTATTCCGGCAGGCATTGAGGACAACTCGCATTTTGTAAGGCTGTTTCGTTTCATAATGTAAGATGCAGGTGCTCCTGCCTTGAAAAATTCGCATTTTCCCGTAAACAAATCAACACTGGCACAGTCAAGGGTGGCAAGGCTTTCTTCACTGCTTTTAACAAGTAGGGCACTGTTTACAACCTTTAAGGAGGAGTCAAAGCCAAAGCCTGCGCTTAAAAGCTTGGACAAAAGGCCTGCTCCCATTGCTCCGTCAAGAGCGGCTCTGCTTCCTTTACCCATACCGTCGCTGATTATCAGTATCATATGACCTCGTGAATCATTGATGGTTTTTATTGTATCGCCACAGAGATTACCCTCAGCACAATATTGTGCAAAGCCGACACTCATTTTGTAGTTTGCCTTTTCAATCATTGAAAGCATTTGTCCGGCAGAGGAAATGTTTATTCTGCCTCTTTCGAATTCTCTCTTGCATATTTTTGATATTTCATTTTTTATCCGAGGATTGTCAAGCCCCTTTGCTTCCTTTGGAGCGAGAATTTCTATTCTCAGCCTGTCAAATCTGTCTGCGATGACCGAAATGTTTTCAGGGTAAATATCGTACTCACCAAGCATACGTCTTATTTTGCCTGCTGATTTGAAATCAAAGCTTTCTGCCTCGTCAAATTCAAATGCAAGGTCCTCTAACATATCGGATATGGAGAAAAATTGGTCTGCAGCCACCATTCTAAGCTCGCTTTCCATAGGATCGCCTCTGCCAAGCAAATTAATTTTTTCTCTTACATCTCTTACACTTTCGCTGACCTGTGCAAGTGCTGAAGAGGCAAAGCGAAGTCTTACAATAAGGCTTTGACGAAGGCTTCCTTCAGGCGCAATATCTGCACCGTTTTCCCATACCTGTGACATTTTTTCGGTTATTGCCTCAGGCAGCAGGATTAATATTACAGATGCAACAAGGCTTTCAATAACACAGCATACGGAAAAGCTGCCCATATTTGCTGCAACAGCAAAGAATGCCATTGATACGGTAAAGCTAAAGCCTATTCCAAGGCTTGAAAAGGCTGTAAACAAACTGCTTACCAAAGTGGAAAAAGCATATGCCCCGATAAGAAAAAGGCTGTTTTCTCTGCTTATTCCAAGGGAAAATCCAAGACATAGTGAAATTATCATACCCCATCTTTGCGAGCCGAAACGAACAGATGATAAAATAATCAAAATTGCTAAAATTCTCGCAGGAGCAACACCCATGATTTCGATAAAAGACAGTCCTGACAAAAGCAGTGACGCCGAAACCATAACGCAGGTTAAATCTGTGATTGGCAGAGCCTTAAATTTTAAACGTTTGATATTGCAGTTTACTGCTTTGAAGAAGAAAAAGCTACCTCCCATAGCAAGTATTGATTCTCCGAGAGTCAGAGCGTAGTCGCCTGCACCTGCACCGCCTTTTACATTCATAACAAAGCCTGTTGAAAGCACTGAAAGAAAGGAAATTATCATAGGTAAAAAAGCTTCCTTTTTTCCTTTAAACATATTCAGTGCAAAAGTTCCCAAGGCTGATATAATTGCTGCACTGAAATACCGTACGGCATTCTCAGGCGAACAAAAAACTATGTACCCAAGTCCTGCGCCGACTGCAGAAAATAAAAAATTCTTTCTGCTTGAAACTGTTATCAGAGAAATTGCAAAGGGTCCGCAACCGCCGATTACAGATGAAAAGCTCATTGCGAAGGATACCGCCATCCATAAAATCCGTTGTATCCACACATTTATTTGACTATTGTTTTTTATTTTATTAATTTTTATTCTTTCCGATATTTTCATTATATACACGTCCCAAGTGTATTATATATGTCCGGTAATGAAAAAATTGTAAAATAAAATCATACAACATTTGATATTAAATAATATCAGAAAAAAGATTTTCATATTATTTAAAAGATTAGACTGAAATTAGGATATGAAACATATGAAAATCAAAGATTGTTTTCTTCTTGCAGTTCTCCTGCTGTTTGCGGGAGTTTTAATAATTTTTTCCGGTGATGCAAAGCAGGGTGCATTAAACGGACTAATTCTCGCTCAAAACACTATCATACCAAGCCTTACACCTTTGCTGATAATATTTCTCATTATAATGAAAACCGGGGCAAAGGATGTTTTATCCAAATGCTTCGGCTTTATTTCTCATTGTGCTTTTAATCTGCCCTATGTTACCTTTCCTGCCATATTTTTGGGACTTTTAGGCGGTTATCCCACAGGACCACTGCTCACCAAAGAGCTTTTCGATAACGGAGAAATCGACGAAAATCAGGCAAAAAGAATGCTCCGCTTTAATTTCTGTGGCGGAGCAGGATTTATTATTACGGCAGTAGGAACTGCAGTTATGCAAAATACAAGGGCAGGAATTATTCTTTTTTCTTCAAATTTTCTTGCATCTGTTATTGTTGGTTTTGTGCTTTCATTCACCCAAAAACGAACAAGGGAGAAATTCTACTCTTTTACGGAAAGAGAAAATTTCGGTGATGCACTTTCGGATGCAACCTCCTCGGCAGTAAATTCTGTTTTAAACATAACGGCTTTCATAATTTTATTTTCAGCCCTATCGCAGATAATTACTGTTGACAGCCGTTTTACGCCATTGATTGAAATAACAAACGGCATTTGCTCAAAAAATAATTTTTCCTTGCCTGAGATAAGTGCATATCTTGCTTTTGGCGGTCTGTGCATTCATTTTCAGCTTATAGGCGTTATCAAAAGCGTCCATATGAAGCTGTGGGATTTTTTTATCTTTAGAATTATCGGCGCAGTGCTTTCCTTTGTTATCTGTAAAATAATTCTTAGGATATTTCCCGTGGAGCTTGCTGTATTTGCAAACAGTGCAATACCCGTGGAGTTCTCCAGCGTGAATATTGCACTGTCGGTAATTATGATATTAGGATGCTTTGTAATTATACTTGATATTAACTCGAAAAGAGGAAGATGTTATTCAAATTAGGGTTTATAGAGACGTTGTTGTAAGAAATGACCGTAGGGGCGACCAATGGTCGCCCGCTTAAAACGGGCTTGCACTGCAAGCCCCTACGAAATTTTGCTACAGTAACACACTGATAAATCCTAATTTGACTCTTGCTTTGATTTAAGAGCAACTATCATATTAAGAACATTCTTTGCTGTTCTCTGTAGTTCAGCAATTGTGAGACCGTTTCTCGTTCCAACAGTTTCAAGCAGAGAGGCGTCAATCTTATATTTTGTATCTGTCCTTTTTATACCGCCCGGCATAAGCACATCAACCTGAGAACGAACTCTGTATGCATTGTCACGAAGATTCGGGAATTCGGGACTGCTTGATTTTCTCATCCACCAGTCTGTCATAACACAGCCTGTATATCCCCATTCCTTTCTGAGAACTGTTGTTACAAGGTCGTAATTGTAGTGACTCCAAACTCCGTTTATCTTATTGTAGCTTGTCATAATGTTAAGAGGCTTACTCTCCTTTACACATATTTCAAAGCCCTTTAAATAGATTTCTCTCAAGGCTCTTTGAGATACACGGGAGTCATTTTTTGTTCTGTTGACCTCTTGATTGTTGCAGGCAAAATGCTTAGGGCAAGCCGAACCGCCATAGGTCTGGATACCCTTTACAAAGGCTGAAGCCATTTTTCCTGTGAGAATAGGGTCTTCGGAAAAATACTCGAAATTTCTTCCGCAGAGAACATTTCTGTGGATATTCATACCCGGTGCAAGAAGAACATCCGATTTCCTTTCAGCAAGCTCTCTGCCCATTTCCTTTGTCAGCTCATATATAAGCTCAGTGTTCCAGGTGGAGGCAAGTGCCGTTCCACAGGGGATAAGTGAGGTATACTGTTTAATTCTTATACCTGCAGGACCGTCGGTGGTAATAATTGCGGGAACGCCTTTGTCTCTTAAAGACTGTATTGTTCCGCCGAAAGCACCGGCATTTCCTTCAACTCCCTGCTCACTGTTCATATAACCCTGACCTCTTGAAAGAGCCTCAAGCTCATCATTGCTGAGGCAGGAAATGAAATCATCAACGCTGATTTCACCTGATAAAACCTGCGAAAAATTATAAATTTTGTTGCTGTGGGGAATTTCAGCGGGCATATCATTTTTAATTCTCTTTTTGAGATATGGCTGGGAAGCTTCAACAGTTTCTTTTTTTACGACAAATCTGCTGTTTTCATATTCTGCATTTATTCTTTCAAATGGTTCTTTTACACCGCAGATTTCATCGAAGGTTTCTATAACCTTATCGTTTCCGAGGGTAAAGCTACCGGCTTCGATATTATCTCTCACATTGTTTCCGGCGTAAAATTTATATTCGCCTTTTTCAAGAATGTATGAAAATTTATTGCCGGTAACACCTGTATCATCAAAGGACGCAAGATAATATACAGGAACGGTTATATCTATTTTTTGGCTTTTGTTTGGCTCAAGCTCCTTTGTTTTTTCAAAGGCAACAAGGTTCATTGATGACTTTGAAAGCTTTCCGATAGGAGGACAGAAATAAAGTTGTAAGACCTCTTTACCGCTTTTGTTACCGATGTTTTTTATTTCAGCAGTAAGCTTAATGCTCTCGCCATTAAATTTAAAATCGTGAATTTTTATATCAAAGTCAGTATAGCTTAATCCGTAACCAAAGGGGTATATAACAGGAGCTTTATTGAAGGTTTCAAAATATCTGTAACCAACAAAAATGTCCTCACAGTAGTTGTTATAATCATTGTTGCCGAATGAATTTGCACTTGGATAATCCTCGTAGCTCATTGCTATTGAATCGGTCAGCCTACCTGACGGATTGACCTTGCCGTAAAGAACGTCGGCAACTGCGTTACCGCTTTCCATTCCGCCCTGCCAAGCGTAAACTATTGCAGAAATCTTGTCATTGTATCGCTCTTTCCAGCTCATATCAATAACATTTCCGCAGTCAAGCACAACAGTAACATTATCAAACCAAAGGGTTACAGTGTCAAGTAGCTTGATTTCTTCATCATTTAAGTAATAGCTACCCTTGACAAGCTTGTTTTCTCTATCCTCGCCTGCGGCTCTGCCGATAACCACAAGTGCAGCATTGCTCTCCTGAGCAGCAGCCTTGACTGTGCTTTCGTCCACAACAGCCTCGTCGTAGCACATAGGCCAGTGTCCCCAAAAGCCGTGAATAACAGGGTTTTCCCTGCACCAGCTTTCGTAAAAGCCCAAAAGCCCCTTATTTAGATTTGCACCGTTATTTTTAAGTCCGTCAATAAGATTTACTGTATATGGTGCATTAACATCTCCGCCACTGCCGTAGCCCACATAAAAATAGTCAAGCTGGCATCTGCCGAAAACTGCAAGACGTGTATTTTTATTATAGGGTAGAGTGTCATTTATATTCTTGAGGAGAACAATACCTTCTGCACCGGCCTGCCTTACAAGTCGGGGCATATTGCCGAAAGGCTTTTTTTCACCTGCAGCGGTATTTTCCTTTTGTGATACTCCGCCACCTGAAAATTTTTGAGCAACAACCTGAACAGCCTTATCAACTTTGTTTTTGAGTTTCATAATAAAACCTCCTTAAATTCCAAAATAAGTATAACATATCAGTAAAATTTTATCCATAAGATTTGACCTTTTTGAATAAATATTGTATTATCAGTATAAGGGAGTGAAACTTATGAAAGAAAAAACCGATAAAGGAAAGCTTTATTGTCTGATTTCGGCAATAATTATAATCGGATGCTACGCTGTTCAAAAGCTGACAGCTATCGCGTTTCCTATTAGCAGAAGTCTTGCTATTGTTGAAGCAATGGTATTCAGTCTTTTTGTGGCGGTTGTATATTTTCTTGTGACAAAGTCCAACGAGTCCTTTTACGGAATACTGATTTCCATTTTAGGCTTTAGAATGATGCCGCCTGCCGTTCCTTCGCTAAAGGAGCTTTCTTCGGGAGCGGATATCGTCTATTATATAGTGACAAAGGTTGCTCTTATTATATTTGCTTTTGCAATTATCAAGCTTTTCAGAGAGCAAAAATATGAGCAGAAAATTAAAGCTCTGCCCATACTGTTTTTGATTGTTGCCGTGCCGTTTACAAATGAAATTGCATCAACGCTTTCTGATTTTGTGAACGGTTATGCAAACGGAAATAAAATTTACGAATATTTCATCCGTTTTGCATTTTATTCTCTTACAATGCTTATAACTCTTTATTATGCCTCTAAAAGCAATAAAATCAACTCTAAACTATTGTGTGATTATACCATAATTGCTCTTTTGGTAAATCTTGCGAGAAGAATAAGTGTCATCGTGATTTACTCAATACAGGGCTTCCATATCAGCAAAAGCTACTTCTGCTGGTCGGCAATTTACATATTCTTTATTTCGGCATTCTATATTTTAAAAAGAAAAAGAATTAAAAGCTAAATATTGCAAAAAAATTACAGCCGAAGAAGCATAATGTTTCTTCGGCTGTTTTTCCATATCTGTATCTCTGTGTTAAATTCTTGCTACGCCGTCCTTTACTGCCGCATCGGCAACTGCCTTAGCAACAGTGTCCTTGATACGTGGGTCGAAGGCGTAGGGGAGAATGTAGTCCTCGTTGAGCTTGTCATCATCAACAAGTGAAGCGATAGCATATGCTGCTGCAATTTTCATATTCTCAGTAATAGCACTTGCTCTAACATCCAAAGCACCGCGGAAAATTCCGGGAAAAGCAACAACGTTGTTAATCTGATTCGGGAAGTCTGAGCGTCCTGTACCCACAATTCTTGCACCTGCTTTTTTAGCCTCATCAGGCATAATCTCAGGAACAGGATTAGCCATTGCAAGAACGATTGGGTCAGCGTTCATTGTCTTAATCATTTCCTCTGTAAGTACACCGGGAGCAGAAACACCGATAAATATATCAGTGCCCTTAACTGCCTCCGCAAGAGAGCCCTTTGTCATTTCTCTGTTAGTTACCTTTGCGATAGCCTCTTTTGATGCATTGAGCTTTTCTCTGCCCTCATATATAGCACCTGTTCTGTCGCAGAGAATAACATCACGAAGTCCCAAAGTCATAAGAAGCTTTGCTATAGCGATACCTGCGGCACCTGAACCGTTTATTACTGCTTTACAGTCTGATAAGGCCTTACCTGTAAGCTTTGTAGCATTAATAAGTGCTGCCGAAACTACAACAGCAGTACCGTGCTGGTCGTCGTGGAAAATAGGAATATCACATTTTTCCTTGAGCTTTTCCTCAATTTCAAAGCATCTCGGAGCGGCAATATCCTCAAGGTTAATACCACCGAATGATCCGCTGATGTTATAAACTGTTTCAACAAATTCGTCAACATCCTTAGTACGTACGCAAAGCGGGAATGCGTCAACACCGCCGAATTCCTTAAAGAGTACGCACTTACCCTCCATAACAGGCATACCTGCCTCAGGACCGATATCGCCGAGACCTAAAACTGCTGTGCCGTCTGTAATAACGGCAACCATATTCCAGCGTCTTGTAAGCTCCCAGCTTTTGTTGTAATCCTTTTGAATTTCAAGGCAAGGCTCTGCAACGCCGGGGGTGTAAGCGAGAGAAAGTGCATCCTTGTCGCCAACCTTTGCTCTTGCAGTAACCTCGATTTTACCTTTCCATTCTCCGTGAAGTTTTAATGATTCTTTACGATAATCCATTTATTTTACCTCTGTAGTTTGTGGTTTTTTTATCAGTCCCAAGGGAACTTGTACTGAGTAAGACCTAATTCGTCACGAACCTGTGTCATTTCCTTCTGAACAGACTCGTTAATAGGAACACCGCTGTCCTTTCTTTCCTGCCATACAATCCATTCCTTTTCACCTGCGGAATAAATCCTGTCACAGCCGGGAGCCTTTCTTGAAGCACGAACAGAACGGATAATTTCGCCTGCTTTCTTTCTTGTGATGTCTTCACCAAGAAAATGATTTGTGTCGATAGCGATAAAGAAATGACCGAGATGATAAGGGGCAAGATTTCCGTTTTCGTCCTTGCCGTCAAGAGCCTTACCGTAGTTACCGTCCTGAAGAATAGCAGAAAGAAGCTCAATTATCATTGCGTAGCCGTAGCCCTTATATCCGCCGAGAGCCTCGCCGATACCGCCGAGAGTAGTGAGAGCAGCCTCACCGTTTCTGATTTTCTTGAGAGCAACACCTGCGTCACCCTCAATGGATTCACCGTCAAGACCGATAACAGTACCCGGATGAACCTCCTCACCGATTCTCTCATAATATTCAATCTTACCGTTTTGGGTAATTGAAGTAGCACAGTCGATTACGAAGTCAAAATCCTCATCAGTAGGAATACCGACTGTAAGTGGGTTTGTACCGAACATACCCTCAACACCGAAGGTAGGAGCAACAGACGGACGGGCATTTGTACCTGTCATACCGATACATCCCTGCTTTGTTGCCATAGTAGCATAATAGCCTGCAATACCGTAGTGGCAGGAGTTACGAACTGCAACCATACCCATACCGTACTGCTTTGCCTTGTCAATAGCCATCTGCATTGACTTATAGCCGATAACCTGACCCATACCGTCGTGACCGTCAACAACAGCGGTAGTAGGAGTTTCCTTAACAATTTCAAAATTTGTTACAGGATTTTGGATTCCTGCCTTAATTCTGTCAAGATAGATTGGCTTAAATCTGTTACAGCCGTGGCTTTCAATACCTCTTCTGTCGGATTCAAGCAAAACATCTGTACAAATCTTTGCGTCCTCTTCGGGAATACCGTATCCGATAAAAGCATCTGTAATGAAATTAATCAGCGTATCCCAAGGACATACCATTTTTCCCATAGTGTTTATCTCCTTTGTTATTATCTTTCCCAGTTGCGTGAGCGTTCAACGGCACGCTTCCAGTCAGAATATTTTTTGTTCCTTAATGTTGTTTCCATAGATGGAATAAATATTTTGTCAACTGCTCTGTTTTCTTCAATTTCATCAAGGCTTTCCCAAACCCCTGTAGCAAGTCCCGCACAGTAAGCGGCACCGAGAGCAGTAGTTTCAACATTTTTAGGTCTGTTTACGTTTACGCCTGTCATATCAGCCTGCATCTGCATCATAACGTCGGAAACAGATGCTCCGCCGTCAACTCTTAAATCTTTAAGCACAATTCCGGAATCCTGCATCATTGCCTCGAGCAAATCAGTCATCTGATATGTAATGCTTTCAAGAACAGCTCGGCAAACGTGTTTTTTGTTTACGCCTCTTGTAAGACCTATCATAACGCCTCGTGCATACATATCCCAGTAGGGAGCACCGAGACCTGTAAATGCAGGAACGAAATAAAGACCGTTAGAGTCCTCAACCATTTCAGCAAATTTGTCACATTCGGGAGCAGATTGGATAAGCTCAAGCTCATCACGAAGCCATTTGATTACAGAGCCTGCGTTGAATGCAGAGCCTTCGAGAGAATACGTAATCTTATCGCCTATACCCCAAGCAATACCCGAAAGAAGATTTGATTTTGAATTAACTCTCTTATCGCCTGTATTCATCAGGAGAAAGCAGCCTGTGCCGTATGTATTCTTTGCCTGACCTGACTTAAAACAGCCCTGACCGAACAAAGCACCCGGCTGGTCACCTATAGCACCTGCAATAGGCACACCCTTAATATCTTCAATACCTGTGATTTTTGCAACCTCACCGTAAACACAGCTTGACGGCTTAACCTGGGGAAGCATACTCATAGGTATCCCTAAAACCTCACAAAGATATGGGTCCCAGCAAAGCTTATCAATGTCAAAAAGCATTGTTCTGCAGGCATTTGAATAGTCGGTAACATGAACATCACCGTTTGTCAAATTCCAAATAAGCCAGGTGTCAATTGTGCCGAAAAGCAGGTCTCCGTTTTCAGCCTTTTCCCTTGCACCCTCAACGTTATCAAGAATCCACTTAATCTTTGTACCGCTGAAATATGCATCAATAAGAAGTCCTGTGGTTTCCTTAACATAATCGGAAAGTCCCTGTGATTTCAGCTCCTCACAGGTAGGTGCAGTTCTTCTGCATTGCCATACAATAGCGTTGTAAACAGGCTTTCCTGTGTGTTTGTCCCATACGATTGTAGTTTCTCTCTGATTTGTTATTCCGATACCTGCTATATCCTTTGGATTAACCTTTTCCTGTCTGAGACAGGTAAGAATAGCACTGATTTGAGAAAATAAAATTTCCATCGGGTCGTGTTCAACCCAACCGTTTTCGGGATAGTACTGCGTGAACTCGTTTTGAGCTTTAGCAATAATTTCACCTTTTTTATTAAAAATAATGGCACGGGAGGAGGTGGTTCCCTGGTCCAGAGCCATAATATATTTTTCAGCCATAAGACTATACTCCTCTCATTTTTCCGGCAAGCCTGAATTAACAATAAATAAAAGCAGGCGTTCACCTGCTTTTATTTTACTTCTTTTATTAAATGATGTCAATGACATACAAAATTTTAAAATAAATTTTGTACTGTTTCCACAATTTGTTTAAACAATATAAAAAAGATCGGCTAAACCATTTTAAAAAAAATTAGATATTGTTTTCTACATAATTAAGGATATCGCCGACTGTTTCAATTTTTTCAATAATTTCGTCGGGCACCTCAATTTTAAATTCGTCCTCAACAGACATAACGATATCAATAGCATCAAGACTGTCTGCTCCTAAATCCTCAACGAGAAGGCTTTCGGGAGTGATTGAATTTTCATCAATATCGAGCTGCTCGGAAAGAATTGATTTGAGTTTTTCAAATACCATAATACGTTCACCTCAAAAAAATGTTGTTAATATCGAATCATTATGTTATTATCATATTATATAATTATTTTTGAATTGTCAATAAATATTTGCGATACGAGGTAAAAAATAATGAAGAAATTTTGTTTGATAGGTTATCCGTTAGGACATTCTATGTCTCCTGTTATACATAAGGAGCTTTTTAAAATCAACAGCATTGACGCAAGCTATGAGCTTAATGAGATTTCCCCTGAGGATTTAACCGATGCGTTTCGGTTATTAAGAGAGTATGACGGCTTTAACGTTACTATTCCTCATAAGACGGAAATAATACCTTGTCTTGATGAATTGTCAGACAGGGCAGAGCTTTTCGGTGCAGTAAATACCGTTGGTATTAGAGACGGCAAGGCAGAGGGCCATAATACCGACTGCTATGGCTTTCTCAGAGCACTTGATATGGCAGGTATTACTCTCGGCGGAAAAGCTCTTGTATGCGGCAGCGGAGGAGTTTCAAGAATGTTTGCCTTTGAAAGCGTGCTTGCGGGTGCTGATTTGACTATCGCTGTTCGTGATGACGATATTGAGGCGGCTATGCTTATCAAGGAAGAAATAAAGGACAAGCTTGAAAAGGATGTTCAGGTTAAAAGGCTTGATGATGTTGACGGAGAATATGATATTTTGATAAACGGAACACCTGTGGGAATGTTTCCGAGAGTGGATGCCTGCGTTTTGCCAAAGGAAAAGGTGCAAAAATGCAAAGCTGTTTTTGATGCAGTATATAATCCTCGGGAAACCTTGCTGATTAAATATGCCAAGGAAGCAGGAATTAAATGCTCAAACGGACTTCCTATGCTTGTATGGCAGGCAGCAGTTGCTCAGGAAATTTGGTTTGGTGTGAAATTTGATATGGCAGACATCAGAAATGTTTTGAATATAACAGAAAGAGAAATGGAAAAGATATGAACATAATATTGTGTGGCTTTATGGGAAGCGGGAAAACAGTTGTTGGTACTGAGCTTGCCAAAATAATGGGCAGAAAATTTGTTGACACCGATGAAATGATTGAAAAGCAGCAGGGAATTGCTATTAAGGCTATTTTTGCCGCATACGGTGAGGATTATTTCAGAGATTTGGAATTTGAATGCTGTAAAAAAATTGCAGATATGAAAAATTGCGTTGTATCCACAGGTGGCGGTGCAATGACATTTCCGAGAAATGTTGAGGCTGTTAAAGGCTCGGGAAAGGTAGTTTTTCTTGATGCAGATTTTGATGTTATTTGTAACAGAATAGGTGACTCAACCACAAGGCCCTTGTTTCAGGATAAGGAAAAAGCAAAAGCACTTTATAACGAAAGAAAGGCAAAATATCTCTCCGCCGCCGATATTGTTATTGACGGAAATATGTCTGCAAGAAAGACTGCACTTGAAATTGCAGAAATGTTTAGGTGAGAATCATTAATATTTTAAAGGTTGAAAAAGGTATAATATTGTGCTATAATGTGGAAACGCTGTAGGGATACTAAAGAAAATACAGCCTGTTTTAGTTTATATACGGCTGTGTCATCAGAGGTGTTATATGGATAAATCAACTAAAAAAGAGCTTGACCACGACGTCAAAATGTTTAAGAAGTATAAAAATCTTCTTAAAGAGCTGACTGCAAAAAATGTTAAGCTGAAATACAGAAATTCCTGGCTGGGTATTTTATGGAGCTTTATTCAGCCACTCCTTAATATGATAGTTCTTTCCGTTGTATTCGGCGGAATTTTCGGCAGACATAGTGACTATATCGTATGCTATCCTGTGTTTATCTTTACGGGACGTCTGCTGTTTAGCTTCTTTACATCTGCTACAAAGCAGGCAATGACGGCTTTCAGAAGAAATGCAGGAATTATTAAAAAAGTATATGTTCCGAAATATATGTATCCACTGTCGTCTATTTTTTCTAATTTCGTAACCTTTGCAATATCAATACTCTGTCTTATCTGCGTATGGATATTCTTTAAGGTCACAGGACTACAGGGCGGTAGCGGACTTGAAATAACGCCATATGCACTTTTGTGCTTCGTTCCGATGTTTCTTCTTTTGATATTCAGCACAGGCGTAGGCTTGATTTTGTCTGTGGTAGCGGTTTATTTCAGAGATGTTGAATATATATGGGACGTAGCCTGCACCCTCTTGTTTTATATGGTTCCTATCATCTATCCGCTTCAAAGAATTACCACCGATTGGATCGTTTTTATAATTAAAATCAATCCGCTGTACTCAATGATAGAGCTGTTTAGACAATGTGTTTTATACGGATACATTATGAGTGGTAAGCTTCTCCTGTACGCAGTTGTTGTATCAATAGGTACACTAATTTTAGGCATCATTTTCTTCAATTGGAAAAGCGACGATATCATCTTCCATCTTTAATACTAAGAATGCTAAAGGCTACTGTGAAAAACTCACAGTAGCCTTTTTGTGTTTATGTTTTATTTTAGTAAGGAACGGTACATTTTGATGTACTCGTTTGCACTCTTGCCCCAGCTCATATCGCAGTCAAGGGCACGCTTAACAAGTGTCGGCCAGCCGTCGCTGTTATATGCGTCAATGCCTCTGTAGATGGCACCAAGCATATCGTAGGCGTCATATGACTTAAAGGTGAAGCCGTTGCCCTCACCGTCACCGCAGTCGGTAATAGAGTCTTTCAGACCGCCTGTTTCACGTACGATAGGTAATGTGCCGTATCTAAGCGCAACCATCTGTGAAAGACCGCAAGGCTCTGATTTACTCGGCATCAGGAACAAATCTGCACCTGCATAAATTTTTCTTGCCAAATCGGGAACAAAGCCTAAGGTTAAGCCTACCTTGTTAGGATACTTGTCGTGGAGATAACGGAAGAAGTTTTCGTACTCCCATTCACCGCTACCGAGAATGATATACTGAACATTACGCTCATAAAGGCTCTTTTCAAGAACAGCTTTCATAAGGTCAACTCCCTTATGACCTACAAGACGTGTAACAATACCGATTATCGGTGTGTTAGGTGAAACATCAAGCCCCATCATTTTTTGAAGCTCTGCTTTGTTTACTGCTTTGTCTGAAAAGTCCTCGCTGTTATAATTTGCCCAAATATCCTTGTCGGTTTCAGGGTTATAATTGTCTGTATCTATACCGTTAAGAATACCGCAAAGCTTCCAGCTTCTCTGATTTAAAATAGGGTCAAGACCGTGGCTGAACCAAGGGTCAAGTATCTCTTTAGCATAGGTAGGAGAAACTGTGGTTACCTTATTTGCACATTCAATACCTGCTTTCATAAAGTTTACAAGACCATCGTACAGAATAAGATTATTGTGTTCGGGAGCGATGCCGAGAACATCGTTTAAAAGCTCCGTGCCGTATTTTCCCTGATACTGAATGTTATGGATTGTGAAAACAGTTTTAATATTTTCATATCCCATTCTGTTAGCATAATAACAGCTGTAATAGAGAGGGGTTAAAGCACTCTGCCAGTCATTACAATGAATAATATCCGGCTTCCAATCAATAGCAGGTATAATTTCAAGAACAGCTCTTGCAAAGAAAGCAAATCTCTCCGCATCATCGTAATGGCCGTAAATACCGTCGCGCTTAAAGTAATATTGGTTATCAAGGAAATAGTAAATTACACCGTTTGCCTTTGCTTCAAAAATACCGCAATACTGACGTCTCCAGGAAACAGGAACGGAAATTGATGTTATAAACCTCATCTTGTCCTTAAAATCCTGCTTGATTCCGTCATAAAGAGGCATAACAACTCTACAGCCGATAAGTCTTTTTCTCAAAGCAACCGGCAAGGAGCCTGCCACATCACCGAGTCCGCCTGACGCCATAAAAGGAAGGGCCTCTGAAGCTACATATAAAACCTTCATTTGATTATCCTCCTTGTTTTACACACTTGTATTTTTGGTCAGGCAAACAGGGAAGGTGTCTGCTCCTGACAACTCAGCACTATTCTTAATGCTGACATTTTTATCAGCAATAACGCAGTTTATCTTTGCACCGTCACCAACAACTGTATCCTGCATAAGAATTGAATTTTTAACAACTGCACCCTTGCCGATTTTTACGCCCTTAAATACAATACAGTTCTCAACTGTTCCCTCGATAATACAACCGTCTGCAACAAGAGAATTCTTCAAATTTGAGTCAGGGCCGTAAATAGTTGGCATATCGTCTCTTTCCTTTGTGGAAATAGGGGAGGAGAACAGCTTTTTCCTGTTGTCCTTTTCAAGCAGAGACATTGAAATTTCATAGTAGCTCTGAACAGAGTCAATAGTTCCTACAAAGCTGTCTGTAGCGTCATAAGCGTGGATTTTAAGGCTGTTAATGTTTGACATAATGATATTTCTCTGGAAAGAGATTTCATTTTTGGAATGGGCAGATGTAACAAGAGTCTCCAGCAAATATTTTTTCATTATCATAATATTGCAGGAGTAGAATACCTCGTCATCAGTATCTTTATCAAGACTCATTTCTCTTACTCTGCCGTCGCTGTCAACCTTATCAAAGGAGAGAATAGAGCCGATATTCTGAGGCATTTTGCCCTTTACGCCTAAAATTGTAATATCTGCTCCGCTTTCCTCGTGAGCGTTGAAAAGCTTTGAATAATCAACGTTAAGCACGTTATTGCAGTCAGACATAAGCACATAGGACTGATTTGACTGATGAAGGAAATTCATATTTCCGTAAATGGCATCAATTCTGTTGCCCCACATTGAAGCACTGCCTATTGAGAAAGGAGGAAGAAGATAAAGACCGTCTGTCTTTCTGCTCAAATCCCAAGGCTTACCTGTTCCTACGTGGTCCATAAGTGACTGGAAGTTTGCATTTGTAACAACACCAATCTTTGTAACTCCGCTTTCTACCATATTTGAAAGAGGAAAGTCAATAAGCCTAAAACGTGAACAAAACGGTACAGAGCCCATTGTTCTCATAGCTGTAAGAGAATCCAAAGCCTCTTCGTGAATATTGGCAAATACAATACCTAAAACTGTTTTTCCGTTCATGCTTATACCTCCTCTCCAACATTAACCATTACCCCGGGGGCAACGCTTTTCTCTTTTGTGATTTTAGCACCTGCACCGATAACTGAAATTCCCCATTCCTCAGGCTTTTCAAGAAGCTCGGGGATTTCTCCTATCTTTGCGTTTTCTTCAATAACTGCATTTTCGGCAACTATTGAGTAGTAAACCTTTGCACCCTTCTTGATGATTGCACCTGGCATAATTACGCTGTATCTTACATCTGCACCCTCTTCTATGATGACATTTGAGGACACTACGCTGTAATCAACATTTCCCTCGATTTCACAGCCCTCACTGATTGAACTGTTTTCAACTACAGCGTTTTTGCCAACATAATGAGGCGGTGCCATAGGATTGCGGGAGTAAATTCTCCAGCTCTTATCACTTAAATCAAGGTCAACGTTTGGATTGATTATATCAAGGTTAGCCTCCCAGAGAGAGTCAATAGTTCCAACGTCCTTCCAATATCCCTTGAATGGAAATGCAAACATTCTTTCTCCTGCATCAAGCATTGTAGGAATAATGTTTTTACCGAAATCGTTGGCGGAGCCTTCAGTATTTTCATCCTGAATAAGATATTTTTTAAGCTTATCCCAACTGAACACATAAACGCCCATAGATGCCTTGTTGCTCTTTGGCTCTTTTGGTTTCTCTGCAAACTCGTAAATCTTGTTATCATCGTCTGTTGCAAGAATACCGAATCTTGAAGCCTCCTCCCACGGAACCTCAAGGACAGCAATAGTGCAGTCGGCATTGTTCTTTTTGTGGAAGTCAACCATTTTTGCATAATTCATTTTATATATGTGGTCGCCGGAAAGAATAACAACATATTCAGGGTCATACTTTTCAATAAAGTTGATATTCTGATAGATTGCGTTTGCTGTACCCTTATACCATTCTGCACCGCCGATAGCCTCATATGGCGAGAGAATATGTATACCGCCATCCTGACGGTCAAGGTCCCAGGGCTGACCGTTTCCAAGATAATCATTTAATTCCAATGGCTGATATTGGGTAAGTACACCAACGGTATAAATACCGCTGTTTACACAGTTTGAAAGAGGGAAATCTATAATTCTATAATTTCCTCCGTAAGGAACGGCAGGCTTTGCGATGTTCTTTGTAAGCACGCCCAGACGGCTTCCCTGACCGCCTGCAAGCAGCATTGCGACAATCTTATTTTTGTGTGCCATTTTTTCTCTCCTTATTTTTACTTGGTTTGTTTGATTTTGATTTTTTTGGTTCAGAAGCTTTTTGATCAGCCTTTTTCTTTTCGCTTATTTTATCTGTAGCCTTACTTTTGGGTTTTTCTGCCGTTTTTTGAAGATAAACTGCCGACAGACCGTTTAGCTTCAATCCGATGCTTTGGTCAAGTCCGTGCATAGGCAGCTTCTTTGACCTGTAGGTTCCGGAAATTTTAGCCTTGTCACCGCCGTATTTTTCAAGCGATGTGTCAAACACTACCTTGTATGTGCCTGCCTCAGGGACACCGATTCTGTACTCCTTAAAGCTGTTTGGAGTAAAGTTAAATACGCCGATAATTTCCTTACCGCTTTTGTCAATTCTCCTAAAAGCTATGATTGAATTTGCGTTATCCTCATTTGAAATCCACTGGAAGCCCTCCCAGCTGTAATCAATTTCCCAAAGAGCAGGAGTGTTTTTGTAAAATTTATTAAGCTCCTTTGTAAATTCTAAGGTTTTCTGATGCTTGTCATAGTCCAGCAGTACCCAGTCAAGACCCTGCTTGTAATTCCATTCAATAAACTGACCGAATTCACTGCCCATAAACAAAAGCTTTTTGCCGGGATGTGCGAACATATATGCAAGGAAAAGACGAAGACCTGCAAATTTCATATCGTAGTCGCCGGGCATTTTGTTGAGCAGACTTGCCTTACCGTGAACAACCTCGTCGTGACTTATAGGCAAAATGAAGTTCTCGCTGAATGCATAGAAAAAGCTAAAGGTTATGCAGCTGTGGTTACCCTTTCTGAACAATGGGTCCATAGATGTGTAACGGAGCATATCGTTCATCCAGCCCATATTCCACTTGAAGTTGAAGCCTAAACCGCCTAAATCGGGTGGCATTGTAATCATCGGCCAAGCAGTTGATTCCTCAGCAATCATCATTACCTGCGGATGCTCGGCAAACATTGCTCTGCTTAAATCCTGGAAGAACTCAACAGCCTCAAGGTTTTCTCTTCCGCCGTTTTTATTTGGAGTCCACTGACCGTCGTCTCTGCCGTAGTCAAGATAGAGCATAGACGCAACAGCATCTACTCTAAGGCCGTCAAAATGGAATTTGTCCACCCAGTACATAGCAGAGGAGATAAGGAATGATTTAACCTCGTTTTTGCCGTAGTCAAATACTCTTGTACCCCATTCCTTGTGCTCTCCTTTTTTTAAATCGGAATACTCATAGGTGCATTCGCCGTCAAATTCATAAAGTCCGTAGCCGTCCTTTGGAAAATGAGCAGGCACCCAGTCGAGAATTACGCCGATACCTGCCTTGTGGCACATATCAATAAAGTACATCAAATCATCGGGAGTGCCGTATCTTGACGTTGGAGCAAAATATCCTGTTACCTGATATCCCCAAGAGCCGTCAAAGGGATATTCCATAATCGGCATCATTTCAATATGGGTGTATCCCATATCCTTAACGTAGGGAATAAGCTCGTTTGCCATATCCCTGTAGGAAAGGAAATCGCCGTTTTCGTGCTGCTTCCACGAGCCGAAATGTATTTCATAAATATTCACGGGGCGTTCAAGAATATTGCCCTTATTTGTATCGGCATACCATTTTTTGTCAGTCCATTTGTATCCGCTTGTTTCATAGACCTTTGATGCGGTGCCCGGCCTTGTTTCAGCGTGAAAAGCATATGGGTCAGCTTTTAAAATAACAGTTCCCTTTGCCGTAGTGATAGCGTATTTATAGCAGTCGTAAATTTCAATTCCGTCAACAACTGCTTCCCATACTCCATCGGAGATCTTTTCCATTTTGTTCTCGAGTTCGTCCCAATTGTTGAAATCACCAACAACCGAAACGGCTTTAGCATGAGGAGCCCAAACTCTGAAAGCAAATGTACTGCCCTTAATTCTATGACAGCCGAAGAATTCATATGCCTTATAATTTTTTCCGGAGTGGAAAATATACAGAGGAAACTCGTATTCTTTTTTAAGTTTTGCCATTTCTTCATCTCCTTTTCGGGATTTGGATAACAATATCCTATAGTACAATTTCATAATATCACCTTTAAGGAAATTAATCAAGCGGTTTTTGTTTAGTTTGTTACAAAAAAAAGTTAAATTTTTCCAAAATATGTGTAAATTGTTAAAAATGTACAAAAGCTGTGAAAGATAATTGTGTATATTTTTCCTTCACGGAGAAATACTGTAATTCCTGTTAATATCAAAAATATAAACTTATGGCTGCAAAATTTTGTAATATTTGATATTGTATATCAAACCTTGCATATGATATAATATGTGTAATTTATGTGAAACAAGTCTACCATGTAAGAAAGAGAAGAAACACAATGCGTGATATTATTATCGCATACCCTGTTAAGAGTGTTGCGCTAAAGCTGCGTTCACTCCTTGAAAATGAAGGGCTCCACGTCTCCTGTATATGTGCAATGGGCTCCAGTGCCTTGAGTATTTCTCAGGATATGAGAGAGGGAGTTATTGTCTGTGCTGAGATGCTCAGCGATATGAGTGCAGGCAATATTGCGGAGCATCTTCCACCTGATTTTGATGTGGTGGCATTGTCAAAAAACGGAACTCAAAGTTATACGGGAAATCTCATTTATCTTTCATTACCTGTAAACAGAGATGAGTTTATCAGCACCGTGTCAATTCTTGCAAGCAGTAGCTCTGCGTTTACAAGACGTGACAATGAAGATGCCCAGATAATTTCAAATGCCAAGCTTATTATTATGGACAGAATGAATATGACTGAAACTCAGGCACATAAATATCTTCAAAATGAAAGTATGAAAACCGGAAAAAAGCTTGCTAAGCTTGCACGGGAGATAATCAATGACTTTATGTAATTTTACATATTTTTTAACTGTGGTGATTTTATGAAATTTACAAAAATGCACGGATGTGGAAATGATTATATCTACATCGACTGCCTTGAAGAAGTAGTTGAAAATGAAAGTGAAACAGCTAAAACACTTTCAGACCGTCATTTTGGTATCGGCGGAGACGGAATAATACTCATAAAAAAAGGTACACTTGCCGATTTTGAAATGGTTATGTACAATCCTGACGGCACAAGAGCCGAAATGTGCGGAAATGCAATCAGATGCGTTGCACGTTACGTATATGACAAGAGATACACGGACAAGGATAATTTCACCATAGAATCAATGGGGAAGGTCAAGTATATCACCCTCACTATAGAAAATAATGTCGTAAAAGGCGTCAGAGTTGATATGGGTGCACCGATACTTAAATCCGACAAAATTCCTGTTGTAAGCGACAGCGAAAAGACAATAAATAAAGAGATTGAAATTGACTGCAGAAAATTCAATATGACCTGCGTTTCTATGGGTAATCCCCACGCAGTTATGTTTATTGATAAAAGTCCAAGAGAATTTGAGCTTGAGCATTTCGGTCCTCTTTTTGAAAATAATTCTGCTTTTCCGAAAAGAGTAAATGCGGAATTTGCTTATGTAATTGACAGAAAAAATATTGAAATGCGTGTATGGGAAAGAGGTACAGGTGAAACCCTTGCCTGCGGTACAGGCTCCTGTGCAACTGCTGTTGCGGCCATTCTTAACGGCTATGCCGACAACGACGTAACGGTTCATCTTCTCGGAGGAGATTTAGAAATAAGTTGGAGCGGTAATGAGCAGGACAGCGTATTTATGACAGGACCCGCAAGCTACGTATTTACCGGTGAGATTGATGTAAATAATTTGGAGGATTAAAATATATGAAGATTAACGAGAACTTTTTAAAGATTGAGTCAAGCTATCTTTTCTCAACTGTTGCTAAAAAGCAGAGAGAATATCAGGCTGCTCATCCTGAGGCAGACGTTATCCGTCTTTCAATCGGCGATGTAACAAAGCCTCTTGCTCCTGCTGTTATTGATGCAATGCACAAGGCAGTTGAAGAAATGGCAAACGAGGATACCTTCAGAGGATATCCGCCTGAGTACGGCTACGATTTTATCCTTGATGCAATTCAGAAGCACGATTACGCTGACAGAGGAATTGATATTGCGAAGGACGAAATTTTCCTTTCCGACGGTGCAAAATCAGACTGCGGTAATATCGGCGATATCTTTTCGGTAGATAATAAGGTTGCAATCTGCGACCCTGTTTATCCTGTTTATGTTGATACAAACGTTATGGCAGGCAGAAGCGGAGATAAAAACGCAGACGGTCTTTGGTCAAACATAATCTATATGCCTTGCACTGCTGAAAACAATTTCACACCTGACATTCCCGATGAAATTCCGGATGTAATTTACCTTTGCTTCCCTAACAATCCTACCGGTATGGTTGCCACAAGGGAGCAGCTAAAGAAATGGGTTGATTTTGCAAACGAGAATCATTCGCTCATCCTCTTTGACTCTGCTTATGAAGCATTTGTAGTTGATGATGATATTCCAAAATCAATTTACGAAATCGAGGGTGCAAAGACCTGTGCTATTGAGCTTCGTTCATTCTCAAAGACGGCAGGCTTTACAGGTATGAGATGCGGATATACAGTTGTTCCTAAGGACCTTGTTTTTGACGGGACAAGCCTTAATCCTCTTTGGGCAAGACGTCAGGCTACAAAGTTTAACGGCGTTTCATACATCACTCAGAGAGCTGCCGAGGCTATCTATACAGAAGAGGGTCAGAAGCAGATTAAGGAAATCCTTTCTTACTATCAAAAGAATGCAAGAGTTATCTATGACGGCCTTTGCGACGCTGGCTTTGAATGCTATGGCGGTGTAAATTCACCATACGTATGGCTTCGTGTTCCTGAGGGATACACCTCTTGGGAATTCTTTGATGAGCTTCTTGAAAAATGTCAGGTAGTAGGTACTCCCGGTTCAGGATTCGGTCCTGCAGGTGAAGGATACTTTAGACTGACTTCGTTCGGTAACGCAGAAAAGACAGTTGAGGCTATCGAAAGAATTAAGACAGCTTACAAGAAATAAGCGTATATAAAAAGTAAATAATGTCAAAAGGAGATATAAAGCTATGGAGAAGAAAGAACAGCTCTATGAGGGCAAGGCAAAAAAGGTTTGGGCAACAGAAGACCCTGATATCGTAATCGTTGATTATAAGGATGACGCTACTGCATTTAACGGTCTTAAAAAAGGAACAATCGCAGGTAAGGGTGTTGTAAACAACAAGATGTCAAACTACCTCATGCAGATTCTTGAGAAAAAGGGTATTCCTACTCATTTTGTTGAGGAGCTTTCTGACAGAGAAACTGCTGTTAAGAAGGTTACAATCGTTCCTCTTGAGGTTATTATCCGTAACCGTGCAGCAGGCTCAATCTGTAAGAGATTAGGTCTTGAAGAGGGTATGGATTTCGTTTGTCCTTCTATTGAATTTTCTTACAAGGACGACGAGCTGGGCGACCCGCTTATTAATGGCTACCACGCTATTTCCTGTGGCTTTGCTACACAGGAGGATGTTGACACAATCACAAAAATGGCATTCGCTGTTAACGATACTCTTAAAGAGTATTTTGCATCAATTGGAGTTGAGCTTATCGACTTCAAGCTTGAATTCGGTAAAACCTCTGACGGTACAATCGTTCTTGCTGATGAAATCAGCCCTGACACCTGCCGTTTTTGGGATATCAAAACTCACGAAAAGCTTGACAAGGACCGTTTCCGTCGTGACCTTGGCGGTGTAGAAGATGCTTATGCAGAAATGATGAAGAGAGTAGGTTTAGACTAATGCCTAATAATACATATAATTCACCCTTTAATGCTCGTTATGCTTCAAAGGAAATGCAGTATATTTATTCTCCTGACTTTAAATTTAAAACTTGGAGAAAGCTTTGGATTGTTCTTGCTGAAGCAGAAAATGAGCTTGGACTGAATGTTACTCAGGAGCAGATTGATGAGCTTAAAGCTCACGCAGACGATATCAATTATGATGTTGCACAAGAGTATGAAAAGAAGTTCCGTCACGACGTAATGAGCCACGTTCACGCATACGGTGAGCAGTGTCCTAACGCAAAGCCTATAATTCATTTGGGTGCAACAAGCTGTTATGTTGGAGACAATACAGACGTAATCACAATGAGAGAGGCTCTTTTGCTTATCAAGAAAAAGCTTGTGAATGCTATTGCATCTGTTGCAAAATTTGCTGATGAATATAAGGATATGCCTTGTCTCGGATTTACCCATTTTCAGCCTGCACAGCCTACTACAGTAGGTAAGAGAGCAACTCTTTGGCTTATGGATTTGGTTCTTGATTATCAGGAAATCTGCCACGTTATTGACAGCCTTATGCTTTTAGGCTCAAAGGGTACAACAGGTACACAGGCATCTTTCCTTGAGCTTTTTGACGGCGACCACGAAAAATGCAAGGAGCTTGACAAAAAGATTGCAGAGAAAATGGGATTTAAGGCTTGCTTCCCTGTAAGCGGTCAGACATATGCGAGAAAGCTTGACACAATCGTTTGCAACTGTCTCGGACTTATTGCACAGTCCTGCTGTAAATTCTCAAATGATTTAAGACTTCTCCAGAATCTTAAAGAAATTGAAGAGCCCTTTGAAAAAAATCAGATTGGCTCATCTGCAATGGCTTACAAGAGAAATCCTATGAGAAGTGAGCGTATTGCATCTCTTTCAAGATATGT
Source organism: Eubacterium sp. (assembly GCA_051892435.1). GTDB lineage: Bacteria > Bacillota > Clostridia > Oscillospirales > Acutalibacteraceae > Eubacterium_R. The sequence goes on along the minus strand of JBJFGE010000004.1, from coordinate 131,296 downwards.
TATGATTGACACCTTGAACCCTGCCTGGACAGCATCTGCACAGTGGTTTGAGAGAACTCTTGATGATTCTGCTAATAAGAGAGTGTCAGTTGCTGAGGCATTTCTTGCTACAGACGGTATTCTTGATTTGTACATTAATATTACATCAGGTCTTGTTGTTTATCCTAAAGTAATTGAAGCAAGACTTATGAGTGAGCTTCCCTTTATGGCTACGGAAAACATTATGATGGACGCCGTGAAGAAGGGTGGCGACAGACAGGAGCTTCACGAGAAAATTCGTCAGCACTCAATGGCTGCAGGTGCAGTTGTAAAGGTTGAAGGCGGTAAAAACGATTTAGTCGACAGAATTGCCGCTGACCCTGCCTTTATGACTACAAAGGAGGAAATCCTGGCTATTCTAAAGCCTGAGAATTTTGTCGGCCGTGCTCCGCAGCAGACAGCAGATTTTCTTAACGAGGTTATTAAGCCTATCCTTGAAGAAGAAAAGGATTTGCTCGGTATCGACGTAGAAATCAACGTATAAATTCACTGCCGTTTCCTAACTTTGGGAACGGCAGTTTTCCAAAGGAGAATAAATGAAAAAGTCTACTAAAATACTTTCTGTTATTTTATGCTTAGTGATAGCGTTGACATCAATGCCTGTAAGCGTATTTGCTCAAATTGATGCGCCCGGAAATTTAAGGTGTGAAATTGATGAATGGGATGGCAAAAATCTTGTTTGGGATAATGTGAACAGATATGATTATTACAATGTTTATGTCAGCACAGACGGAGTAAATTTCTCGATTTTAGGGACATCCTGTGATAATGAATATTATATTTCCTCTAGCACGCCTAAAGGGGTTTACTATTACTATGTTACTGCGGTTACAGAAGGATGGGATGATTATTATTATGATGAGGATGATAATTATCATCCGGTACATTATTTTGATGAAGAATCAGTTCCGTCAAATATAATTTCAGTCGGTGTATATGAAAATTCAACACCGGACTGTTATGCATATGATAGTAACGGTAAGGTTGAAATTGAGTGGTACTGCTATAGTAATAACCTACTAAACGGTATGGACGGATTTACTGTTTATCAAAGTACAAACGGAGGCGAATTTGTCCCGGTTACACAGGTGTCTGTAACGTCAGGCGCTGTAAATAAATATGGTAACTATTGCTATAGCGTTGTTATAAGTCTGCCGAAAACACCTGCAACCTACAGATTTTCCGTTGCAAGCTATGCGGTTTTAGACGGTATTACATATTGTAATCCTGATTTTTCGGAATATGATGAGTTTGTAATATATATGCCAGACCCTGTGCTGACTACTAAAACAAAGAGCGAAATTATAAAATGGCAAAAGGTCGACGGCGCGGATTCATACGCTATTTATGGCGGAACGTCTTATTCAAAAATGAAGCGTATAGCTACCGTTTCAGGGCAAAAGACATCTTATACAGTTAAAAATGTTAATAACTACAAAAAGGACTATTACTATTATGTTGCTGCAATAAAGAATTCCTATGAATTCAGCAAGTCATATAGTGTTAATTCATCAAGCGGTGAAGCACGTATGAGGGCGGCAACAAAAAGTAAAAAGAAAAAAAGCACAGTTACGGTTTGGAATACAAGACCTGCAAAAAGCAGTACGGCGTGGACTGTAACCATAAGTAAGAAGGATAAAAAGATACTCGATGATTTTGCAAAAAAGCATTTCAAAAAGGGTTGGACAGATATTCAAAAGGCACAGTACACTCTTGAATGGATAAACAAGAATGTAAGCTATGCTTACGGCGGAAAATACAATAAAATTGCAAACTGTTCTTATGTTGAAGCAATTTTCAGTAAGAAATGCGGTCAGTGTCTCCAATATAACGGTGCTTATGCAATGTTTTTGACTTATCTCGGATATGAGGCAAGGATTATACAGGGCTGGCGTGGCTACAGTATGAAAGAAAAATGGAGTCATTATTGGTGCGAGATAAAGATTGACGGCAAATGGTATCTTATGGAAACAGGAAATATGGAGGATAGTGGCGGTTGGATGTATTTCTGCCAACCCTATAGAAATGCAGGCGGATATTTGATTAATAAAAAGCCAGCAAAGTAAATTGAATTTGTGTAAAATAACAACCGCAGAAGAAATTTTCTTCTGCGGTTGCTTTGTGTTATTTATTAAGCTCTGCTTTCCCTTCGGGAGTGTCTCTGTAATATTGTGTGAATGGGTGGAAGCGTTCCTGCTCCTCCCAAATTTCCTTTGCCTTTGGTGCCCAAGCCTTTGCGTACATATCGCATTTTGAACAAAGCTCGTCGGCACTTTCCGCTTTCATAAGGTTTGTGGATTTTGCACCTGTTTTATTAACAAGATTTCTAAGCGCCTGAGGATTTTCAAGCATAGGACATGGGCGAAGCATATTGTCGTTAAAGGGCTGACCCTTGTAGTATTCATGGAAAAGGGGAGCCTTTAGACATTCAAGAATACTTTTTTCTCTGATATTTGAGTCAGAATAGTGAATGAAAACGCAAGGCTCAACATCACCCTCGGAGTTTATGTGGAAGTAGTTTCTGCCACCGGCAATGCAACCGCCCACAAACTCACCGTCATTCTGAAAATCAACTGTGAAAATAGGCTTACCTGTTTTTGAATTTCGTTTAGCTCGAATTGCTCTGTAAACGTGTTCACGTTGCTCGGGAGTCAGCAAAAGATCTGTGTCGGCGTCGCTTCCGACGGGCATATAGTGAAAATACCAAGCATATTTTGCACCGTTTTCTATCATAAAATCGTAGAATTCATCAGATGTAACAGCCTCGTAATTCTGACTTGTATAGCAAACAGATGTACCGAAAAGGCATTTGTGCTTTTTAAGAAGCTTCATAGCGTCAACGGTTTTCTGATATGCACCGTCGCCACGTCTTGCGTCATTTGTCTCTTCATTTCCTTCAAGGGAAATAGCAAGAGCAAGATTTCCGCATTCCTTCATATCCTCGCAGAACTTTTCGTCAACAAGTGTAGCGTTTGTGAATGAAAGGAAAATACAATCCTTGTTTTCTCTTGCAAGGGTTAATATGTCATTTTTTCTGATGAGAGGTTCTCCGCCTGTAAACATATAAAAATGAGTTCCCAGTGCCTTTGCTTCACGAATAACCTTTCTCATTTCATCAAGGGTTAAGCTTGATTTATGACCGTATTCAGCCGCCCAACAGCCCTTACATTTCATATTGCAGGCAGAAGTGGGGTCCATAAGAATTACCCAAGGAATATTGCAGTTTTCAACCTCTCTTTTCTTACGAATGGTTGAAGTGCCGATAAGTCCTAAATCAATGCCGAAGGTCAGCACTGCTTTTCTCAAAAAGTCTCCGTCAACCTCTTCAAGACCTCTGAAAAGATACTGATGCCAGATGTTTTCCTCGTCTGAAATTATTTCAATCGGTTTTGTAAAAGTGCTTTCGGGATACATTTTTCCTGCAAAGGTTTTGCCTATTTTTATAAGTTTAAGCATATTCTTTTGAGGATTTTTGTAAATGTATTTAAACAGTCTGTCTCCAACAAGGTGAAGCGCCTTGCTTTTAATTTGTGACATATTTTACTCCTTTACATAACCTCGGGAGTGGTTATTTTAAGCATAGTGAGAATGTTGTTTATTGTGTCTTTAACTGCTTTGCAGAGATAAAGTCTTGCCTGCATTAAGCCTTCGTCGTCAACCATAACTCTTTGTGCGTTGTAAAATTTGTGGAAAAGAGTGGCAAGGTCGATTACGTAATGAGTAATTTTAGCAGGGTCGTATGTTTTAGCGGCTGAAATTATTTCATCAGTGAGCATTGAAAGGTGACGGATAAGCTCCTTTTCCTCCTCTGATGACAGAAGAGCAAGCTCCTCATCTGTAGGAGTTCTGAGAGTAACTCCCTCATTTTCAGCCTTTTTGATTATTGAGCAGATTCTTGCGTGAGCGTACTGTACGTAGTAAACAGGGTTTTCGCTTGACTTTTTAGCGGCAAGCTCCAAATCAAAATCAAAATGAGAGTTCGGTTCACGAAGATTGAAGAAAAATCTTGCGGCATCAAGAGGAACTTCATCAATAAGTGTGTTCAATGTGATTGCTTTGCCTGAACGCTTTGAAAGCTTAATTGTTTCGCCGTCACGAACGAGTCTTACCATCTGCATAATTACGATATCAAGCCTTGAAGCGTCAAGTCCTAAAGCAGTCAGTGCCGCTTTCATTCTCGGAACATATCCGTGGTGGTCAGCACCGAGAACGTCTATTGCTTTGTCATAGCCTCTTGTAACAAGCTTGTTATAGTGATAGGCAATATCGGGAACAATGTAGGTAGGAAGTCCGTTTGCACGGATAAGAACTATATCCTTATCATTGCCAAATTCAGAAGCTTTGAACCATAAAGCTCCATCCTGCTCGTATGTTACACCTTTTTCTTTAAGAGCGTTTATGACCTTTTCTACAGAACCGTCATTGTGGAGTGTTGATTCCTTAAACCATTTGTCATACTTAATTCTGTATCTGCCGAGGTCTCTTTCAAGGCCTGCAATGTTTTTCGGCAGAGCAAAATCAACAAGAGCCTTTCTTCTTTCTTCAGTAGTGGCTGAAACAAATTTGTCACCGTATTCCTCGATAAAGCTTTCAGCGTGCTCAATGATGTCTGCGCCGTGGTATGCATCCTCAGGCATTTCAACACTGCTGTCAAAGTGCTGAAGATATCTTACCTCAAGAGAAAGTCCGAATTTTTCAATCTGATTTCCTGCGTCGTTTACATAAAATTCTCTGCTGACGTCATATCCTGCCCAGTCAAGAACAGAAGCAAGGCAGTCGCCGATTGCACCGCCACGGGCATTGCCTATGTGCATAGGTCCTGTTGGATTTGCAGAGACAAATTCAACGAGCACTTTTTTATCCTGACCGTAATCTGATTTTCCGTAGTCATCACCGCAGGCAATAACATCCTTTAAAATCTCACTGTAATATTTCTGAGAAAGAAAGAAGTTTAAAAACCCCGGTCCTGCAATTTCAACATAACTGAAAAGAGTACCTGAAAGGTCAATGTGGCTGAGTATGCTTTCTGCAATAGCTCTTGGTGCTTTCCTGAAAGCTCTTGCACCTGCCATTGCGGCATTTGATGAATAGTCACCGTTTGATTTGTTAGAAGGTCTTTCAATAATAAATTCGGGTATTTCCGCATCGGGTAATTCGCCTGCTTGAATTGCGTCTTTGATTGCCCTTGTTATTATATCCTTTAATATCTTTTCTGTTTCCTTAACTATTTTTGACATATTTTACTCCTAATTGTTTTTGTATACCATTATAACTTCGTTTCGTGAAGCTAAAGCTCCGTTTAAGTCTATATCGTAGCAAAAGGTGAATTTTCCGTCACTTTCGTTTATCTGAGTCTCAATGGAATGGCCTGCGATGCCCATAAGAACATCGCCGTATTCAGTGCCGTAATGACAGAGGTTTCTGTTTGATTTTTCAATTACCAAACGTGACTCATAAGCTCCGCTTCTTGTCATCTCAACAAGTCTTTCATCCTTTGAAATTTTGACTGTAACATCAATGGGAGCAAAAGGCGCCTCCTGCTGTTCGGTATATTTTACAATATAGCTGTCATCTGTATGTTCAATAGTCCCAACGGTTGTAAGCTCTGTTTTATCCTTTTGACCGTCTATTCTCTGGGTCCCTGTTATTTTCAAAAGTATTTTATCCATTTTACTTCCTGTTATATTACCCCGCCACGCTTGATTGCTAAATCAATAAGTCTGTCTATCAGCTCGGTGTATGAAACTCCAACAGCCTCGAAAAGCTTTGGGTACATACTGATAGGAGTTTGCCCGGGGATTGTATTAATTTCGTTTAAAAGAACTCTTTCATCGTCTGACGTTACGAAAAAGTCAACTCTTGAAAGTCCCTCGCATCCCATTGCTTTGTATGCTTTTACCGCTATTTCACGAATTTCGTTTCTTTTTTCCTCGGAAAGATTTGCAGGTATGCAAAGCTGTGAAGGATTATTGTATTTTGCATCAAAATCGTAAAATTCCGCAGATGCGATAATCTGACCTACTTCAGCGGCTATAGGCTCTTCGTTACCCATAACGGCACACTCAACCTCAAGACCGTTTATAAATTCTTCAAGAACGGCTTTTTTATCTTCCTTAAAGGCTGTATCCATAGCTGTTTTAAGCTCTTCTCTTGTGTGAGCCTTTGATATTCCTACGGAAGAACCTGCATTTGCGGGCTTTACGAATATAGGGAGTCCTAATTTTTCTATCGCTTCGTCAAGACAACGATCGGGATTTTTGTTGTAATCATATGTTGTATATGCACACCATTTAGCCTGAGCAATGCCAACTGCGTCAGTCACTGCGTTTGCTATTGCCTTATCCATACAAACGCCTGAAGATGTTGAATCACATCCAACGAAAGGAATTTGTGCAAGCTGGAACAGGCCCTGAATAGTTCCGTCCTCTCCGTTTTTTCCGTGAAGAACGGGGAATACTGCATCAAGTCTGATGATATCTCCCTTTGCTGTTACGATACCGTGAACAGAAGCGTCGGGAGAAATAAAAGCAGGAACAAGGCTTGGGGAATTAAGCCACATATCATTTGGAAGAAGGCTTACATCGTCATTGAAAATGTACCATTTTCCCTGCTTTGTAATGCCCAAAAGCACAAGATTATATTTTTCAAGATTTATATTTGATATAATACCCTTAGCGGATATACAGCTAATATCGTGTTCGGAAGATACACCGCCGAAAATGATGGCAAGAGTAATTTTGTTCATAATAAAGCCCTCCGATAAAATCAAATAGATTTATGCCGAAAAAATCTAAAAAGGTTGTTTTTCGATTTTAATTCATAATATTGTATCACAAGAAGCACTAATAATCAATAGAATAAATTCTTAATATTATATTACTAAAAATTTTAGTGACAAATGTGTTCTGTAATGTTATAATATTACGAAATACCATTTGTCATTATGCTGATAAAATTTATAAGTACGGTGAATTTTTATGAACGCGCCCCAAAAATTCAAAAGATTTAAAATTAATACAGTCATAAAAAGCATTGTAATTCCGCTGATTATAATTGTTTTATCTTCAATGCTGTTTTATGTGGCATTTCCGTTTATAGAGAGTGCACTTCCTAACGGAAGTAATTTGGACGAGCAGACAGTACAGACTGAGGCGATTGAGAATGAGTAAGAGAAGCTACAACCTACGCAGACTTATCTGTCATTGCCTTTCCATTGTTTTGGCTTTTACGCTTTTGGGAAGTAATATGCTGTTGGTTTCTTCATTAACTGTAGGTAACAGGCGTTATATGCAGAAATATTTTTCCTCTGCAGACGTGACAAATGAGCTTTCAAAAGAGCTTGATTCAAGGCTCGAAGTTATTGCAGATAAGTACGGTATTGATGCAGATATACTGAAAAGCGGATTTTCCCATGACTACCGTGTTACGGTTCAAAATACGGCTATGAACTCGCTTTTTAACGGGCGTTATACTCCGGTCAGCAGTTCTTCAAATGTTGAGATGCGTTGCGAAAAGGCAGTTGCAAGATTTAACGAAAAGCAAAAAACAGAAAAGGCACTTTCTGATGAGAAAACAGCAGAGCTTGTTGTTGATGTAAAGGAAGCCTTTGACAGCGTTTATACAGTAGCCAACGCAGAGGAATTTTCCTCTGTTACAGGATTTTTCTCGGCGTCGACAAAGGGTGCTGTTATGTTTTCGACGGTTTCACTGATTATAGCTGTGATTGTATATTTAATCAGCGGTCGTTATCACGGTTCTCTGAATTATATCGGAATGGCTTTGGAGTCGGCGGGCGGAATGTCTGTGGCTTTGCCCGCACTTGCTTTTATGAAAATGAAATTTTCCGTGTTGCATCTGACAAATATTTCTGCGTATAATGACGCAATCGGCAATGCAGCCGGCAAAACCTGTTTTATAATTATCGCAGTGGGTGTAGTTATGCTTGTGGCAGGAGCTGCAATATTTATTTCAAATTACAGATATTATTCCTTTAAGCTGAAAAACAGTGATGCGGAATATGAGATAGAAAAAAATTTAGTATGATAACTTTTAGGAGACTTATCTATGGAAATTATTGATGTATTAAACCTTGTTGAAAAACAGCTTTCAGATGCTAACACTCAGCTTGGCTTCAAAAAAGAAAGTGAAACTGAGTCAAGCATCACTTTTGTTGGTGAAAAGGGAGCTTACAGAGTAGCCTATGACAGTGCCAACAGCACAGTTGTATTCGATTGTGCGTATGAATATGACGGAAGTGATGAAAGCTTTAAGACCGTTTCACGCAGTCTTTTTGACGCCGAGACATATGACGAAAGAGATGCAAAATCACTATCAAATGAAATTGAAGATGAGATTATGGGCCTTTTTAACAAGAGGAAAAAGGTCGATCTTGAAAAGGTGAAGATGCCCAAGGCTGTTTCAAGAACAAAGGCTAAAAACGGAGTTATCAGCTACGACAGTGATTCTCTTGCAAACCGTTTCGGCACCTTGTATCCTGAGATGAAGGAGGATATCAAGGCTAATATCGCTAAGTACGGAGAATTCCTTCCTGAAACATTTTTTATTGAGCAGGGTACAGCAAAGGTTCTTGATGTTATTGCAAACGGCAATGAGACCGAAAGAAAAAAGCTTTTTAAAATGCTTAATGAGGTTTATGAGGACGGAACAAATGAGGTTCAGGATATTATCGGCGTAACAATCCTTGGAGAAATGAAAAACGATAAGGATATGATGGCTGTTGCCGATAAGTATATGTCGGATTATATGTCAGGTCCTGTTCACGAAATCAATAAAATTACTGCGAAGAACAACAGACTTACAAGGAAGTTGAAAAATCCACCTCCGTATAAGCCTAAGAAAAAGAACAATTTTATGCAGAGTGCATTACAGGCTCAAAGTAATAACAGATAATTTCAGAGGTTTTATCTTCTGTTTACAAACTATGAATTTAAGAAGGATTACCAAATGACCGATAATGAAAAGAGGTTGGTAAGATACACAGTTGTAATTCCTGTAATTGTTGCTGTTTTGCTCAGTGCTGTATTTTGTACTGCATTGGCGAAAAATCAGCATCCCTTTGGAGAGACCGAGGTTCGTATTGCTGATTATCAGGCGGAGGACATTAAGCAGGTGTCGGAGCCTGAGGGTTCGTTAGGAGAAACAGTAAGCAGGCAGAATATTATTTCTTGTATCACGGAAAATATGATAATTGGGGATATTTCTGTCGGAAACTCCGACTATCCTGTTATCTATAATGCAAACGAGGTAAATGCCTCAGGTAAATTTAATATTAAAAATGATACGCTTATTGGAGAAACAGGTGTTTCTCTTGTGGAAATATATAAAAATGACAGCAGTATGGTTAAGATGCTTTCAAAGGGCGACGTTATTACCGTTACAACATTTTATTCAGTTTATGAATTTGAGGTGAAGGAAACACTTACTGTTTCTAATAATTCTCAACTTTCACGTTGCGGCGAAGGTGTGGGAAGAGCCCTTGTACTTTATACTGATAATAGTACTGCTCCCGGAATAAGCAATGAAAAATTTGTCTGTGTCTGCAAAATGACATCAGGCAATAGAGTTACGGGAGGGTAATTATGTCACTGAAATCTACAAGAAAAATACTTTCAGTTATATTCATATTTATAATTGCAGTAGGTGGCTGTCTTTTCACAGGAACATTAACGTTGCGGTGCACGGTTTGTTCTGAAAGATATGTGCAAAGGTATTTTAACTCTGATAAGGTTATGCAGCAGTGTCAGACGAATTTTGACAGCAGGATAGAAGCCTTGGCAGAAAGAAGCGGTATACCTGTCAGAGCCTTTGAGGCTGTAGTTAATTTTGATGAAATTAAGTCGGATTCGCCTGTTAAAAGGCTTTTCGGCGGTCATGATACAACCCTTTATACAAAAGATTCTGTTGATAGGTTTGAACAGCTTTGTACAGAATATCTAGAGGGAAATTCCATAAAATATGATAAAGCTCTTGTGCATAATGCAGCCGATGAGGCGGCAAGAATTTATGCCGATTGTTTTGGAATGAAAAATACAGACGGTTTAATAATCCTTATTAGCACTTTTAATGATAATTTTGAAATGCTTTTATCAATTAGCCTTTTTATGATGCTTTTCCCGATAGTTCTTCTGCTTTTGGTTTATAATAAATCAAAAGATATTCTTCTCAATGTGTCTTCAGCTTTTATTACTGAAGGTATTACATTGGTTTTTACGGGAGCAGCAGGACTTTTGCTTAAATGGGGAGTCTTTGATATTTATCCTCTGATATATGCTCAGGCGACAAGTAGTGTTATAAGAAGTGTTTTTGTAATATTAATGATTATCGGAGGAGTTATTGTGGCCGGGTTTACATTTTTTAATGTAGCTGTCAGCAAGAAACAGGATAAGAAAAACGGTTATTGATTTAAACATATTACTGTGGCAGTCCATTTGGACTGCCTTTTTTAATGGCTAAATATAATAGTTTTAAATTATATATTATATATAAGGAAAGGAAAAGATGTGACAGATGGTTTAAAAACATACTAATAACGGAAAATATTTGTTCAATATTGAACAGTACGACAAATGAATAGATTATGTATGTGGTGTATATTTTTTAAATATTACGAAATTACATCAACATCTTGTGTCTTGTAAATAATTGAAATAAAAAAGTTACAAATTGTAAGAATTTTATCGGTCATTTCTATTGATTTAACAAAAATACACTTTAACACATTACATTGATAAAATTTATGACCACAAGATATAGTGTGAAAGTCTCGAAATTGGTATATTTAAAATTTGATGTTTGTGCATTATACACAAAAAATAACTCAAAAAATTATTGACACCTTATGCACTTGTAACTATAATTTCAATCGCTCAGGGAAATAATAACGGTAACGCAGAAAAACTAAATTCTGCTTGATGAAGAAAAATTTAACTCTTCATCAATATTAGGAACAATGTTTCAAAGCTGAAACCCTAATATTTCCGAAGAACAAAGGAGATTAGATATGAACCAATCAGTTGCCGGTGGCTTAAAAGGTGTAAGCCGAGCAGTCATAACGGCAGTAATTGCGTTTGTTGTCATTATAGCAATCTGTGCTACAACAGCATTTGCTCAGCTTGCTTCAACATACAGTGTTAGTATAAGCGTGGATGACAACAGCTTTACAATTACGACAAATGAGACGGAACCAATCAAAATCTTGTCGCAGGCAAATGTTTCATTAGCAAACAGCGATAAGCTTGATATTACTGATTTTAAAGCAGGTAATGGCGGAGAAATTCGTGTAAATAAGCTTAAAACCGTGAATGTTGAGTTTTTTGAAACAATCAGAACATTTCAAGTGTATGCCGACACAGTAGAAAATGCTCTTAACGAGCTTGGTATTGTATATGGTGAGCAGAAAAATGTTAATCGTTCTTTGACAGACCCGATAGTTGATGGAATGATTATTAAAGTAAATCCGTCTAAAAGCATCACACTGAAGGTAGACGGTAAAAAAGTTAAATGTCCTGTTGTCAACGGTAATGTAAGTGACCTTCTTGAGATTGCCCATGTCACTCTTGGCGAGGATGACTATACTGTTCCCACGCTTAGCAGAAAAGTAACCTCAGGTATGACAGTAAATGTATACAGGGTTGAATACAAGGAACAGACAAAAACCGAGAAGGTTTCATACAAGACAACAACCAAAAAGGACTCGACTGCCTATCAGGGAATTGAAACAGTTGTTTCAAAGGGCAGTGACGGCAAGGCTGATGTCACATATGAAGTAAAATATGTAAACGGCAAGGCAACCACTAAAAAAGAAGTTTCCCGAGAGACTGTAAAAAAAGCAAAGAATAAGGTTGTCAAGGTGGGCTCAAAAAAGACATCAGGTAATACAAATGTTAAAGCAAACGGGGTTAAATCCAAAAATGGCTATGAAGTAGGTCAGGTAATTAAAGGAAGATATACCCACTATTGTGCTTGCGGTGTATGTGGCTCCGGTACAGGAAGAACCGCCAGCGGTAAAAAGGTTAGTAACGGAATGAAAAATCCTTACTACATCGCATGCAACTGGCTTCCTCTCGGCTCGGTAGTAAATATCGACGGAGCAAATTATACAGTTGTCGACAGAGGCGGTTCAGGCCTTTCTGTTGAGGGAAGAGTTGATATTTTCACTCCTGAAGGTCACAAAGCCTGCTTCCGTTACGGAACAGGTAGCTGCACTCTTACAATAATCAGACTTGGCTGGTAAAATAAATTGCATTCAAACCGAAAGAAATTTCTTTCGGTTTGTTTTTTTAATAAGTTTATTGACTTATTAAATAAAACATTGTACAATAAAATTCGTATAATTATTCGGAGGTATGTCATATGGATAATACAGAAAAGACACTTGAACAATTAGTTGCTCTCTGCAAGGGCAGAGGCTTTGTATATGCAGGCTCAGAGATTTACGGCGGTCTTGCAAACACCTGGGATTACGGTCCTCTTGGCGTTGAGCTTAAAGAAAATATCAAAAAGGCTTGGAGAAAGAAATTTATTCAGGAAAATCCTTATAACGTAGGTCTTGACAGTGCAATTCTTATGAACCCTCAGACTTGGGTTGCTTCAGGTCATTTGGGCGGATTTTCAGACCCTCTTATGGACTGCTGTGAATGTAAAACAAGACACAGAGCCGACCAGCTTATTGAGGATTTTGACGGCACAAATGTTGCAGGCTGGTCAAATGAGCAGATGACAGATTATATCAAGGAGCATAACATTCCCTGTCCTAACTGCGGAGCAAATAATTTTACGGATATCCGTCAGTTTAACCTTATGTTTAAGACATTCCAGGGTGTTACCGAGGATGCTAAGGATGAAATCTACCTCCGTCCCGAAACAGCACAGGGTATCTTTGTAAACTTTGCGAATGTTCAGAGAACATCAAGAAAGAAAATTCCTTTCGGCGTTGCACAAATCGGTAAGTCATTTAGAAATGAGATTACTCCGGGTAAGTTCATTTTCCGTGTACGTGAATTTGAGCAGATGGAGCTTGAATTCTTCTGCAAGCCTGGTACAGACCTTGAGTGGTTCGATTATTGGAGAGGCTTTTGCCGTGATTGGCTCTATTCTCTCGGCATCAGCGAGGAAAATCTCCGTCTCCGTGACCACGACCCAGAAGAGCTTTGCTTCTATTCAAAGGCAACAACCGATTTTGAGTATAAGTTCCCGTTCGGTTGGGGTGAGCTTTGGGGCGTTGCCGACAGAACAGACTATGACCTTACCCAGCATATTAAAACAAGCGGTAAAAATCTTGAGTATTTTGACCAGACAACAGGCGAGAAGTATGTTCCTTATGTAATTGAGCCTTCACTTGGTGTTGAAAGACTTTTCCTTGCCCTTCTCACAGAGGCATATGACGAGGAAATGATTGACGAAGAAAAGAATGATAAGAGAGTTGTTATGCACTTCCATCCGGTTCTTGCTCCGTTTAAAGCAGCTGTTCTTCCTCTTTCAAAGAAGCTTAATGAGCAGGCAGAGGAAATCTTCTCTATGCTTTCAAAGAAATTTAATGTTGATTATGATGACGCAGGCTCAATTGGAAAAAGATATCGCCGTCAGGACGAAATCGGTACTCCTTACTGTATAACATACGATTTTGACTCTGTTGAGGATAACTGCGTAACAGTCCGTGACAGAGACACAATGGAGCAGGTTAGAATTTCTATTGACGAGCTTGTTGCATTTATTGAGAGTAAGCTGGAGTTTTAACTTCGCTTCTTTGTTTAATTGAAAAGAGTGAATTATTATGAACAATATTAATAGAGTTCTTGTAAAATCTCAGGCTAAGAAATTAATAAGAGATAGGGTATTTGTTTTATTCATTGTAAGTGCCATCGCCCTTGTTCTGACAAACGGTTTTTCCGTATATACAGGTGTAAAGGACGGCTATGATAGCGTAAAAAACGGAAATAATTACAGCTACAATGATGACAGCAGCCTTGACGATTATAATGATTATTACGATTATTTTAATCAGTTTTCCAATGATGAAGGCTACCAAAGCAGCAATGAAAATCCTTTAGAGAATTTTGGAAAAAATACTCCTCAAAGCTATACACCTGAAACGGCAGGCATAGCAGGGGCTATCATAAATACAAATGATGGCGGGGCATTTTCAATAAGTGCGTTGATAAGCGTTATTTTCTCACCTCTTTTTGTTACTCTTTGCGGCTTTTATCTTATGCTTATAAGAAAGAATCCCGAGGAGGAGCTTAGCCTTGGAGCTGAGATTAAAAGCCTTTTCAAAAAATCATTTGACAGTTCATTTTTGAAAAAGCTTCTTGTCTATGTTCTCAGAGGTTTATTCGTTTCGCTTTTGAGCATTTTGCTGGTAGTTCCGGGCGTGGTTTACTATTACAGTACTTATTTTGCTTTCCAGATTATGAATGACTATCCTAATCTTAAACCTACAGAGGCATTTAAGCTTTCAAAGAAGATTATCAAAGGAAACAGGTCAGAGCTTTTCTGGCTTGATGTAAGCTTTATTCCTTGGTTTCTGCTTTGTGCAATTACATGCGGAATTGCATCTATTTATGTGATCCCTTATTGTTTTACAACTCAGGCACTTTATTATGAGAATTTCCGAATGAGAGCACTTGCAGAGGGAAGAGTAAGCGAGGATGATTTCCTCTCAGCTGAGGAGCGTATGAGAAAGTATTCCTCCTCAAATAATCAGGAAAACTACTATAATCCTAACTATTCAGCAGGACAGAATTATTACACCCGGCAGAGCGATACTCAGAATAATTACTATTATCAGCCAAATCAAGCTGAGCCTGAAACAGAGAATTTTACAAATGCAAATTACTCTTATGCTAAGCCTCAGGGCGATGGAGTTTCAGGAGAATATGCCGAAGAAAAGCCTTTCGATGATAACGAAGTGAATTATTATACGTCGGATGATCAGGGCACAAATAGTGAAAATCAGTAAACTGAAAATTGTCAAAACAGACCGTATGTGAATGCGGTCTGTTTTTTTGTAAATAATGTACAAAAATTAAAGTATAAGTTTGGTGAACATTCCTGAACATAACTTGTTGAAAATGTCGTGTAAACAGAGTATAATTAAATTAATAGTATAATTAAAAACAACAAATTGTATAATTTATTCATATTATTTTGTGAAAAATAATTAGGAGCGATTCTTATGAAGAAGAACAGTAAAAAATTGATTAGTATACTTCTTTCCGTCCTTATTGCATTTACCGGAAGTTTGCCTGCTTTCAGTGCTTTCGCAGGTGACGGTGTAGAGGGTTACTATGACCTTGAGCTTTTCTATAAGGACACGAATACTATCGTGCCGACCTATATTGACGATACGGTTCCTGATGATGAAAAGCAGACCTATGTTGAGTATATGCACGAGGGTGATAAGCTTAATCTCACATATAAGCTTATTGATACTGCTATGCCTGACAATGGATATATTAAATGGTATAGCGAAACACCTACGCTTGTTGACGTTGACCAAGACGGTGTTGTAAAGGCATTCGACTCATCAAAGGGTGCTGTTGTTCAGACTTGGATTGATAATGAGGTAAAAACTATTCCTCTTGTAGGAAGTGCTATAGCGTCTGTTCTTGAAAAGGCTCTTTTCAATGATTATGTAGACCTTGATTCAATGGATACTGAGGAAATCATTGATATAGTTGAGGCTGCCTTCGGTTCGGATTCTCCTATTGCCGGATGGGTAGATTCTTATGAGGGAGAGCTTATTGATTCGCTTCGCTATTATCTTGACAATATCAATTCAAATATTCACTGTCAGCTTTATGCTTCAGACGGAACTCTTCTTGACGACGATTTTGTTAATATTTGTGTTCTTAAATGTGAGGAATGGTATGCGAACTTCCTGCCGAACGGAACTCATATCACAAATAAATCACAGATTAATACTACTGTTGCAGTAGGCTCAACTGTACAGCTTTATGCTGTTACAACACCATTAAGACTTCATTACGGAGTTGTATATTCTGTAAAGAGTACATCTGTATTTGAGCAGGGTAAGGTTGTTGCCACCGTAAATGACAGTGGTCTTGTAACATTTAAAAATACAGGAACTGTAACGATTATGGTTTCTCCCGATACGGAGGAAATTATTCAAGGTATATTAAAGCTTGTAAACTATTTCTATGAGCTTGAAAATACGGGAACAATAAATACCGATAAGCTTGCAGGAATACTTATTGATTACGTAGGTATTGATATGAACAGAACAGTTCTTGCAGGTCTTCTTGATTTGTGCTTTGCAATCAAGGATATTGCCGGCGATGTGGCTGACCCTGTTCAGCTTACCGCAACAGCAGTTGAAATTATCGGAAACCTTGTTCTTCAGTTTGTATACAATGACACAATTACTTTTACTGTAGTCGAGCCTAAGCCTATTGAGGATTTTAAAATCACAGGTGCTAATAAGGTTAAAGAGGGCTCACAGATTCAACTTGAAATTACAGACGTTGAACCGTCAATAGGTGATAGAAGCGATATTGTTTGGAGGTCATCAAATCCTGAAATCGCAAGTGTTGATCCCGAAACAGGAATTATTACAGGACGTGATGCAGGAGGTTCACTTGGCAGCCTTTCATCTCAAACATGTACCATTTATGCTGTATCGCAGACAAATAATGTTGAAAGGTCCTACGGGATAACAGTTACAGGTAAAACGGGTAAGTATCTGTCCGATGTAGAAATAGTGGGACCAAGCAGTGTTGAGAGGTATATGGAAGCCGACTACACCTATACCGTATATCCACAGCGTGTTGCTGATTCCGATAATTTGTATATCACCTGGGGTATTGAGGACGGCGAGGATGAGGATGGAAATCCTACATACCTTTGGGCAGATTCCCAAACTCCTGCCACTGACGGAATAGGCACAATAACATCAGCAGGTCACTATACAGCAACAGACGGCGGTTATTGTACCATAGCGGTAAAGGCACAGACGGGATATTATATCTCCGACGGTAGCTTTTACGAGATTTCTTCAATAATCAGTACCTTTGAGGTTCAAAACGGTATTCCTATTGAAAAAATAGAAATAGCCGCTACAGGTGCAACCTCAAACGGAACTCTTAATAAGGTAAATACCATTACTATAAACGGACAGGATTATACCTATGCTACCGTTCATAAGGGTGTAGGAGAGGCATACTATCTTAACGGTGGTATCTTCACTGCATCAATTTATCCATCAAATGCTACAAATCAGAATATAACATGGGTAGTAGATAACGGCTACTACAGCACTGAAGTCAGCGACGATACCCATACTGCAACAGTAGAGCAAAATGCAAACCATGAGGTTGCAGATACGTTTAATATATACGCGGTTTCTGCGGACGGAGAGGTTGTTTCAAATGTAGTTACCTTCTGCGTTACAAGAAACTATGCAACGAGTAACGAAATAAACGAGGACAAAATAGAGGTCACAAGAGGATATCAGACTGATGCAACCCACACAATGGGATTCGACGGTAGCTGGACAGGAACAGCCTACGCCTGCTACAAGTGTAACTGGTATTCAAGTGATGAATCCATATTCACTGTTGAAACAAAAAGAAACGACAACAGAGACGCAACCGTTACAGGCGTTGATGTAGGTACTGCAACTCTTTATTGCGTATCAGCCGACGGCGGTATTGTCGATACAGTTGAAGTAACCGTATATCCCGATAAAACATATTTGAGAAATATCGTTGCTCTCTGCGATAAAACGGTTATAAAGCGTACAAGCGAAAACAGAACACAGTACAATCAATATATGAGAAAGCTTGACCTTGCTTATACTGTTCTTTATGACCAGCCCTTGGCATCTCAGACTACCTGCGATACATACGCAAAGGAGCTATTATTTGCTTTCTATAGACTCGGTGGTTTTGTAGGAATTGCAAGTATTGATATTCTCGGAACAAATAAGACTCAGCTTTCAGATGATTATGTTACTGTAGATGTTGGCTCTACAGCAAATTATACAAAGCAAAGCTACGATTTTGACTATAAGGTTATTCCGTCGAACGCAATGTATAGCGAAATTGAGTGGACATCTTCAAATGATTCTATCAGTGTTGACAAGAACGGAAGATGTAATCCTACCTCAAACGACCCTTGTTCTGCGATGATTACCTGTACTGTTAAAGACTATATGGGTACGGAGACGTCAGATAGTGTTTACATTGCCTTTGCACGTACTCCTGCAACAGGTGTAACTCTTGATACAGATAGTATTTATGGAGGTAAAATCGGCGAAACTCAGACACTAAAGGCGACGGTTTATCCTAAGCCGGTTGGTGTAGTAGGCGGTGCAAGCTGTACAGACGTATACTGGTATTCCGACAATGAGGAAATTGCAACAGTTGATCAAAGCGGTGTTGTAACCTTTGTTGAGGGCGGTGACTGTACTGTTTACTGTACAACATATGACGGAGGTTATACTGCACAATGTGCTGTTAATGTTGTAACTAACTATACAAAGCTTAGTCTTCTTGTTCAGCAGTATACCGACCTTTCACTTAATGAGATAAACTATTATCCCGATACATGGCAGAATTTCCAGTCAGCAATGAGTGAAGCTCAGGCCATGATAGACAAGGGCGGATATTCTCAAAACGAAGTAGACGCAATGTATACTAAGCTTGAGAATTCCTACAACTCCCTGAAGAAGTATAATTATATTCAGAGAGTTGAGCTTTACCTTGACGGTGAGCCAACAAAGGAATTCTATCAGTATGATTTAAGCTATCTCAAGGAGGGTATCAGCTATAAGAATGCTGTTCTCGACCTTAACGTAAGACTTTATCCGAATAACGGTTCATATGAGTCGGTTAAATGGGAGTCATCGACAACAGATATTTCTGTAACAACCGACGGTAAGTGTTCACCTACCATCAATGCAAGCTGTTACGGAATGATTACCTGTACGGTAACAGACCATTTTGGAAATGCTTTCAGCGACTCGGTTTGGGTATCATTCTCCCGTTATCCTGTAACGTCTCTCGAGCTTTCAGAGACCAGCATTTCAGGAGAAATCGGTGAAACTCATCAGCTTACCTGTACTGTATATCCAACAGGTACATCACTTACTCATATCGGTGCCGCAAGTATTCAGGATTATTTCTGGGAGTCAGATAATCTGGATATTGCAACAGTAGACGAAAACGGTCTTGTAACCTTTGTAAGTGCAGGTGCAACAACAGTGCGTGCCGTTTCCTATGATGCCGGAATATTCGCTGAATGTACTGTATCTTCAATGGGAGACAGAACGGCTCTTATGAAAGCACTCGATGATTACAAGAATGTGGACTATAAGAACTACGAATATGATTACGGTATGGCATTCAAATCTGCTTATGAGGCGGCAAACGTTGCAATGACTGATAATACACTCAGTCAGGAGCAGATTGATACAGCGGCAAATAATCTCGTAAATGCTTACGAAGTTATGATACAGTATCCGTTTACCCTTGCTCAAACGGTTGATATTTCGTATACAACATATAAGAGACCTTTGGTAGGCTCTGCTTCTCAGGTAAAGAGTGGAACAATCGGCTCAAATGATGCCCTTTCCATTGATTTGTCATCATCATATTCTAATTATAATGATTATAATGATGTAAGTCTTTCTCCTTCTCCTAACACTTCAAATTCTATGTATAAGTCGGTTAGCTGGAGCGTAACAGAGTCAAAGGATATGGATACCTCAACAAGCGGTGACACAATCAAGCTTACACCGGGTGAAAGGTCATCAGGTGCTTGGGCAAAGCTTACTGTTGTTATTACTGACAAATACGACAGAACAGTTTCAAGAAGCATTTTCGTAGTAATGTCAGACAAAACCTGCACAGGCTTTGATATCAGCGAGTCATCAAAGATTATGCTTGCAACTGCATCACCTTATCAGCTCACCTACAGCTTGTCAGGAAGTGGAGAGTTTACTAACGTAATTTGGAGCTCTTCAAACGAGGATGTTGCAACCGTTGATGCAAACGGCGTAGTTACTCCTGTTGAAAAGGGCACTGCAACCATAACAGGTAAAACTCTTGACGGCGGTTACACAGATACCGTTTCTGTAGAGGTTCAGACTGATTTCAGCTCCCTTGCATCAAAGCAGACGGAATATTACAATCTTATTCAGTCGGTTAAGGATTCACATACCTATACAGAGGAAAGCCTTGATGTTCTCAGCGCTTGTGTAGCTGAGGCACAGACTATGGTAAACGAGGGCAAGGCTACTCAGGCTGAGGCTAATGCTATGGAGCAAAAGCTTGTTGATGCATATAATTCTCTCAAGCTTTATATTGCAACTGAAGGCGTTGTCATAGGCTATGAGGAAAATGCAAAGGTTTCTACTGTAAACGAAGGCTTTATCCGTTATACAGATTCACTTTTGGGTAACAGAACAATTACTCTTGTTCCGAAGGTTATTCCTGAAAATTCAATTTATACTTCTGTAAAATGGGAGTCATCAAATTCTAATATTACAGTTGATGAAAACGGCGTTATTACTAATGTCGGTGGCTCGGCAGGCGTTACAAAGATAACCTGTACAGTAGAAAATATAAACGGTGAAAGCTTTACTGATTCTGCTTATGTTTCTTTCGTAAGATACGGAGCAACAGGAATAAGCTTCAGCGAGGAAAGAGTGTTTGGAGCTCCTGCTCAAATAGTTACTCTTTCACCTACAATTAGTAATACGAATAACTCAACTGTTTCTACAGCTATTGTTAAGGATTGTATCTACGAATCTGATAATACGGATGTAGCAACTGTTGATAATTACGGTGTTGTAACCTTTATTTCACAGGGTAGTGCAACAATTACCGTAACTGCCCTTGACGGTGGTTATACAGCAACCATTAATGCTTATACGACCTGGGATACAGCCGCTTTGAAGGCTGCAATCGACACCGCATCAGCCATCACATATACCGACTATGCTTACGACTATGGTATGGCATTTAAAACGGCATATGATGACGCTGTAACAGTTTATAACAACGTTTATGCTACACAGGATGAGATTGATACTGCTTGTGCAGCCTTGACAGAGGCAATGACAAATCTTGACGGTCACGACTTTATTGCTCCTGAGATTACTCTTATGCAGAACGAAGATATTATTGAAGACGGCGGTTTTGTTCAGGCTGATGAAGAGTCGGGTGTCGCAGTTCTTGATGTTAAGCTCAATGACGGTGCAATGTATAAGTCCGTAGAAATCGGTACTTCAAATAAGAGTGGTGTTGAGACAGAAGCAGTAGGAAGCAGCCTTATTATTACAAAGACAGCAGATAATGGTAGCCTTGTTGTTAAGGTAAGTGTTACCGATGACTATGACAGAGTTACAACGAATAGCTACACCTTGTCAGTAATTGATGAAATTATTACTGCTACATCAATATCTATTACTGCAAATAATACAGCCATCAGCAGTTCGGCATTTACATATTCCTGTGGCGGAAACTACAGTAACCTTAATTTGACAATAGGTTATGTTCCCACACCGGCAAATGCAAATGCGATTCAGTCTGTAAGCTATGTCTCATCTGAATCATATATAACTGTCAGCGACAGCGGTGTGATTTCGCTTACAACATTAGGAAAGCTTCGTTCATCGAATCAAACAACTATTACCTGTACTGTAACAAATACAGACGGAACAACCGTTTCCGCTTCTGTTGATTTGACTATTACAAAAGCATAAGGAGGTCGGAATATGAAAAGATTTTCGAAAAAGCTTTTGTCCGTTCTCCTTGCTCTTGTGCTTGCGACAGGCTCATTGGCAGGAATAGTGGCGTATGCTGATGATTTAGTTGCAATTAATGAGACTAATTTTCCTGATGTCACCTTCCGTCGTGTAATTTCTGAAAATTACGATGATAATGGCGATGGATATTTGAACGCGGATGAAAGAAATGTAACGTATATGTCGGTTACAGGTATGATTGACGAGGAGACCGAGTCAATTAAAAATTTAAAAGGAATTGAGAATTTTGCAAATCTTCAAATTCTCCGTTGTGGCGGTATCGGACTTGAAAAGCTTGATGTTATGGTTTTGCTTAATTTGAAATCTCTTTCCTGTCAAGGTAATAACCTGACTGAGCTTTCACTTGAGTTTAATCCAATGCTTGAGCTTCTTAACTGCTCTGATA
Source organism: Eubacterium sp. (assembly GCA_051892435.1). Classification (GTDB taxonomy): domain Bacteria; phylum Bacillota; class Clostridia; order Oscillospirales; family Acutalibacteraceae; genus Eubacterium_R. The sequence continues at coordinate 109,064 of JBJFGE010000004.1, read as the reverse complement.
ACAATTTGTCAAGTATGTCATTCTCGGGAAATGTCAAGCTGACAATGCTTCATTGCTATGCTAACAACCTCTCGGAAATTGATGTTACGCAGCTGACCAATCTTGAGGATTTCAGATGCGACCAGAATAATATCAAGTCCCTTGATTTGACAAAAAATACAAAGCTGACAACACTTAACTGCTCTCAGAATATGCTAACCTCCCTTGACTTGAGTCAAAATACATTGCTCGGAGAGGTTACGGATTATATGATAGGTGAGCAGACTATAACCCTTCCTGCCACAATTCAGGAGAATGCTATTATCGTTAATTTCCCTAACAGCGGATTAAATGAGGATAATTTTGTATCTTGTTCTCTTGACATTTATGATGACGGTTCAGGCTTCGATTACAGCAAGTTCACCGCATACGATGTGTCTGAAATAGAAAACGGTATTGATTATTCCTGCTATCCACTTCTTGAAACAAGCGAAAATATGGGTGTTCATATTGATGTTACAAGAGATTTTTATCAGGTTGATTTCTACACCGCTGACGATTTGTCTGAAAGGATAGGTAAGAGTCTTGTTTCCTCCGGAGGAACGGCTACAGCACCTGAGATTACAGAGTTGCCTCAGTGTAAGGCTATTGACTACTGGAGTGAAAGCATAGAGGATGTAACGGCTGATATGAGCGTGTATCCGATATGGAAAGATAACCATACTTATGCTATAACAGCATTTGACGGTGATATGGTAACTGTTTCATGTAGTGTATGTGAAAACAGCTATACGGTAAGCTTTAAGACGTTAATCAACGCTAAATCAGGCGACAGCAATTATGATTCAGTTGTTGACGTAACGGGTGATGGTTATATTAATGCTAAGGATTACGCAAAGCTAAGCAAAATGTTTTAAAATAAAAGGCTGTCGATATCAGTTGATATCGACAGTCTTTTTTGTTATAAAATCGGACTTTAATTTTTCTTTTGTATTAGCATCTCTGTTGGCATATTTACATAAAGGCTTGAAGAGATGAGCGTTAAAAGATGTTTAAGCTATGCAGTTATTAATTTTCAGATTGATTGTTCTTTATATTATAGAGCTTATCAGGGTAATCTGTCATAATACAGTCAGCACCGATGCTGATTAGGTATTCCATATCATCCTCGTCATTTACCGTCCAATATTGAACTGCCATATTATGCTTGTGAGCGTAGTTAATTACCTTGGCTGTGCCGATGTTAAGTCCTACATTCTTATACGGTGCACAGTATGGGATTTGCAGAACACTGCAGGGTGGCTCGTAGGTATCGCTGTCAGTAAGTGCTGCTTTCCAAAAGCTAAGTACCTCCGGAATAGATGTGCTTCTTGCCAAAAGAGGATAATTTTCGTCAACGTATGCACTGACCTCTTTATGAAATGTACCGAAAATAACCTTGTCAATTATGCCTTTTTCTTCAAGAATTTTGTAAAGAATATCGACGCCCTTTTTACCTAAGTCGCCTTTGTTCTTAATTTCTATAATGTATTTATAATCTCCCTGTGACATAAGGTAGTCAAGCACGTCTTCAACCTTGAGTATTTTTAAATCGTCGGGAACCTCGTCGGCTTTGAGATTTGCATATGGCATTTCACCGCTGTCGGTTTCAAATTTTGCACCCATATTAAGCTGACGCAGCTCATCGTATGTTTTATTTTCGGGACGCACTTCCTTTTCACCGAAAACAGTTTCGCTGTCAGATGTGCGGTCAAGGGTGTCATCGTGGAGAAGAACAAGTTGATTATCCTTTGTTATGTGCAGGTCAAATTCAAAAACATCAATAGAAAAATCGGTATTTTCGGCACAGTTTTTGAAAGCCATCATTGTTTCCTCGGGAGCTATACCACCGCCGCTTCTATGACCTGAAATGTCTGTTTCCTCTAATATGTATGGATTGTCTGTTTCATAGGTGTTGATATCTGCGGGATTTGACTTGTAATTACCGAGTGCAGTCATAATAATTGCAATAACGGCAATTATTGACACAAGAATAAGAAATCTCTTTAAATGCTTGTTAATTTGTTTTTTATTAGTGTTTGTCGTTTCCATAAGTGAGTCCCTCGCTTTCTGTCTTATTTTACTATACAAACATAAAAAGGTCAATATTCATTAAGCCTTTGTGAATTTTTTATTAAGCTATTGACAACGGGAAAATATTGGCTATAATATAAATTAGCACTCGGGAATAGAGAGTGCTAATTTAAGAAACAAGGTGAAAGATATGAGAAAAAAACAATTTAAGGCAGAGTCAAAGAAACTGCTGGATATGATGATTAATTCTATTTATACCCATAAGGAAATTTTCCTCCGTGAGCTTATTTCTAACGCCAGCGATGCTATTGACAAGCTGTATTTTAAATCACTTACAGACGATAGTGTTAAGATGTTAAAAGACGATTTCAAAATTAATATTGACATTGACAAGGAAAACAGAACAATTACAATTTCCGATAATGGTATCGGTATGACTGAGGAGGAGCTTGAAAATAACCTCGGCACAATCGCAAAAAGCGGTTCTCTTAATTTTAAAAAGGAAAATGCCGATAGTGAAAATGCAGAGGATATTTCCGTAATCGGTCAGTTTGGTGTAGGCTTTTATTCTTCCTTTATGGTTGCCGATAAGGTTGAGGTTGTGTCAAAGGCATTCGGCGACGACAAGGCACATAAATGGGTGTCAACAGGTGTTGACGGCTACACAATCGAAGAATGTGACAAGGAAAATGCAGGAACTATAATTACTCTTCATATTAAAGAGGACACAGAAAATGAGCACTATTCCGATTATCTTGAAGAGTATACAATAGATGAGCTTGTTAAGAAATACAGTGACTATATTCGCTATCCGATTCAGATGGAAATGAGCCATCAGGTTCCGGACCCTGAAAATGAGGGTGAATATATCACAGAGATAACTACCGAAACTCTTAACTCAATGATACCTCTTTGGAGAAAGTCAAAGAGCGAAATTAAGTCTGAGGATTATAACGAATTTTATAAAAATAAGTTTAACGATTACAGCGACCCGCTTGCAGTAATTCATACTAAAACAGAGGGACAGGCTACCTTTGACGCCCTTATGTTTGTTCCGGAAAACGCACCATACGATTTCTATTCTAAGGAATATGAAAAGGGCTTACAGCTTTATTCAAACGGCGTTTTAATTATGGATAAATGCAGTGATTTGCTTCCTGATTATTTCAGCTTTGTAAAGGGTATTGTTGACAGTGCTGACCTTTCTCTTAACATCAGCCGTGAAACTTTACAGCAGGACCATCAGGTTAGAATTATTGCAAAGGCTATTGATAAAAAGATTAAAAATGAGCTTGCAAAAATGCTTAATAACGACCGTGAAAAATATGAAAAGTTTTTCAAAACCTTTGGACTCCAGCTTAAATACGGTGTCTATGCCAACTATGGTATGGAAAAAGACGGCTTAAAGGATTTGCTCTTGTTTGAAACCTCTGCTGACGATAAGCCAACTACTCTAAAGGAATATGTCGGAAGAATGGCAGATAGCCAGAACGATATTTACTATGCCTGCGGAGAAAATGCTCAGAAAATCGCATTTCTTCCTCAAACAGAGGCAGTTAAGGAAAAGGGATATGAGGTGCTTTACTTCACAGATGAGGTGGATGAATTTGCAATTCAAATGCTTATGGAATATGAGGGCAAGCACTTTGTAAATATCTGCAAGGATGACCTTGACCTTAGCACCGATGCAGAAAAGGAAGCAATCAACAAGAAGAACGAGGACTCAAAGGACCTGCTTGAAAAGATGAAGAACGCTCTTGACGGTGAGGTAACTGCTGTTAAGCTTTCAAACAAGCTTGGTTCACACCCTGTCAGCCTTTCGGCAGAGGGCTATGTTTCACTTGAAATGGAAAAGGTGCTTAATTCAATGCCCGGCTCAAATCAAGGCGTAAAGGCACAGCTTGTTCTTGAAATTAACTCAAATCATCCGATAGCAGAAAAGCTTCAGTCTGCCGACGATGAAACAGTTGCAAAGTATGCAAAGCTGCTCTATAATTCAGCAAGACTTATTGCAGGCCTTGATCTGAAAAACCCCACCGAATTCTCTGATTCATTGGCGGATTTGATGTGATAATATATAGAAAAAGCACTTGTGATACAAAATGTCACAGGTGCTTTTTATTTTATAAATTCGGGTTTGGCATTTCACAGCCGTGCTTCAAGGCGGTAGATGGGAAAGCCCTGAGAAGAAAACTTTTCCTCATATTCCGTAACGATATTTCCCTCAAAATCACTGTTGTGCAAATCAAGAGAAATATTCGAAAGCTTAAAACCACAGGAGGAGAATGCCTCAATTGAATATTCAAAAAAGTGCATATTATCTGTCTTTTGGCAGATAACGCCGTCAGGCTTGAGTATCTTTTTGTATATTTCAAGAAAACGTGGATTAGTCAGCCTGTGGGCAACGTGGCGATGCTTTGGAAAAGGACAGGAGAAATTCAAAAAAATCATCTCAACAGACTGATTTTCTATGTATGACGGCAGGTATTCAGCCGTTCCGCAAAGAAACATAATGTTATCGAGTCCCATTTCTCTTGCTGAGTCAATGGCGAGGATAAGTACATTTCTATTTCTCTCAACACACAGAATGTTTTTATCGGGATTTTCCTTTGCAAAGGTACAGCCGAATTGTCCCTTGCCACTGCCTATTTCAAGATAAACAGGATTTTCATTTTTAAAAATTTCCTTAAAGTTAATTAAATGGTCTTCATTAACGGCATCCTTGTAATTCAAGGAGTCGTTTTTCATACATATAAGATAATCCGACGATGCACTAATTCTTTCGTCGAGATTTTTCTTTCTCTTCATCCTCATTTGCTTGCTACCTCGTAATTAATGCTCATCGTCAAGGACTGCGTGGGCACATTTTATTCCGTCAACTGCGGCGGATACTATACCCCCTGCATATCCTGCACCCTCTCCGCAAGGATAAACACCTCTGATGTTGCACTGCATAAATTCATCTCTCAAAATTCTGACGGAGCTTGATGACCTTGTTTCCGGAGCGGTTAGAACTGCGTCATAAAGATTAAAGCCTTTGAGCTTTTTATCCATTTCAACTATTGCGGATTTCATTGTGGCGGAAACCTTTTGGGGCAGACATTCGTCAAGATTTGTCAGGGTAACACCTGTGGGACAGGTTGGCTTTACGCTTCCAAGTGCCTTGCTTTCAATACCATTGAGGAAATCGCCTACAAGCTGTGCAGGAGCACTGTAATCTCTTCCTGCAAGCACATATGCGTTATGCTCAATTTCACGCTGGTAATATATTCCTGCAAGTGGGTGGTCAGACGGGAAATCCTTTGGCTCAATTCCTACAAGCAAGGCTGAATTTGCATTTTCTCCGTCACGTGCAAGGGAGCTCATACCGTTTACTATAACGCCTTCCTTTTCGCTGGCGGCGGCAACAACCGTACCGCCCGGACACATACAAAATGTGTACGCACCTCTTTCGTGTAAACCGTGACATGCAAGCTTGTAATCTGCGGCACCAAGCCTTGGATGATTTGCAAATTTTCCGTACTGTGCCTCGTTAATCAGCCTTTGAGGATGCTCGATTCTTGCACCTACGGAAAACGGCTTTTGTATAATTTCAACGCCCATATTGTACATCATTTCAACGGTATCTCTTGCACTGTGACCGATTGCCATAATAACGCTGTCACATTCCATATCGAAAATTTCACCGTTTTTTGAATATGTTATGCCGTGTACAAAGCCGTTAGCCTTGATGATTTTTTCAAGCTTACATTCAAGCCTAACCTCACCGCCTAAGGATTCGATTTTTTTGCGGATATTTTTAACTACAACCGTCAGCCTGTCTGTACCGATATGAGGCTTTGACGAGTACAAAATTTCTTCTGGAGCACCTGCCTCGTAAAGCTCCTCAAGAACCTTTTTGATATACGGACTTTTAATTCCCGTAGTCAGCTTTCCATCGGAAAATGTACCTGCTCCTCCCTCACCGAACTGCACATTTGACTCCTCGTTAAGCTCTTTTGTTTTCCAAAATTTATTTACGTCTCTTTGTCTGGAGTCTACATCCTTTCCTCTTTCGAGGACAATAGGCTTTAACCCTGCCTGTGCAAGGATAAGACCTGCAAACATACCCGCAGGGCCGAAGCCTACAACAATGGGCCTGAAATTGCTTACTCTTTTGTTTTCGGGTATTTCATATTTATATGGCTTAACAATCTGAACCTTGTTTGATTTGCACTTTTGTACAATTTGATTTTCGTCAAGGCTGATAATTACATCTACCGAATAAGTAAAATGAACGTCGTCCTTTTTTCTTGCGTCGACGCTCTTTTTATAAATAGTATAGGAGTCTATATATTTTTCATTTATTTTGAGAATTTTAGCCGCCTTGCTTTTTAATAGTGACTCGTTCTCGTCAAGAGATAATTTTATTTCGTTAATTCTTATCATATCTTATACCTGTTTGCAGTTAATATATTTTTCTGAAATTTGGTCTGCAGCTTTTATACCGCTGTAAAAAGCGAAATTAAGGTTGAAGCCTCCGCAGGGGAACTGCCTGTCAAGAACCTCTCCGCAGGCATAAACTCCGCTGACCTTTTTAGACTGAAAGCCGTCAAATTCCTTTAAGTCGGCACCGCCCTTTGTAATCTGTGCAAAATCATAGCCTTTAGTGCCTGTTAATATTAATTGCCAGTTTTTCGCAATATGAGCCGTTCTTTCCAAATCGCCTGCTGATTGCTTTTCTATTATATTTGACATCTTTCTTCCGAGAATACCGTTTAGGCTTTTAAAACGATTAAGATAATCTAATATTTCCTGCTCTGTCATATCGGGTATCAAATCAAGAGATGCGATGCATTTTTTAGGGCTTCCTGAAGAAAAGTTTGCACTGACTGCTTCTGAAAGGTTCATTGTTACAATGCCTGAAAGTCCATAGTCTGTGAAAAGCACCTCGCCGAATTGACTGCATACCTCCTCACCGTCAAGGAGAATTGACATATTGCATTTTGCTCTTTGACCTTTAAGAGCTCTTGGATATTTGCTTGATGAGGTCAGCTGAACAAGTGCAGGAGAGAGAGGAGTAATTTTGTGACCGATGGATTTAAGCAGAGAATATCCGCTTCCGTCTGAGCCGAGATTTTTCTGTGCCTTACCGCCTGTGGCAATGACAATATTGTCAGCCATATAAATTCCACTGTCTGTTGTCACGCATAAATCACTGTCTATTCCCGTAACAGTGCAATCTGTTATAATTTCAACACCAAATCTTTTGCAATTTTCAGTCAGTGCTTCAAGAATGGTTGATGCCTGATTTGAGTATGGGTAAAGTCTGCCTTCCTCGTCTGCTCTTTCAATCAGTCCCAAGCCGTGAAAAAAGTCAAGAACCTCGTTGCAGTGTTCTGCATTAATGTTTGAAAAATTGCATCTGCCGTTTCCCGTGGCAAGAATTTTTCTGCCCACTGTGTCCATTCTGTCGAGAACGATTACATCGGAGTCTGAAATATTCAGTTTTAACCTAACGGCACAGGCAAGTCCGCTTGCACCGCCGCCTATAACAATTGTGGTCATCTCTATCATCCTGCACAATATATTCTGCTATCTTTTGATTGCTTACATTATAATAATATAAAACATCTCTAAATGCAAACTTTTTATAAAAAAATGCTTGACTATCACTTGACTATGTGGTATATTAACTATACCTCGTAGTAGGTTGAAAGTGCCGCAGGGCCTTATTTTTTTGCCTGCTTCGCTTTGCGTGGCGAACGAGGGAGATTAATTATCGAAATTTAAACGGAGGTGCTATTTATGAGAGTTAAGATTACCTTAGCTTGCACTGAATGCAAACAGCGCAATTACAACACAATGAAAAATAAGAAGAACACACCTGACAGATTGGAAATGAATAAGTATTGTCCTTTCTGCAAAAAGCATACTCTCCACAGAGAGACAAAGTAATAGGAGGAGAAGCTAATGGCTGAAGAAAAGAAGACTTCAAAGAATGCTGAAAAGACTGAAGATAAAAAGGCTGATAAAGCAAATAAGTCTAAAGCAAAGAAGAAGTCAAGGAAAAATCCTTTTAAATCCATTGCATCATTCTTCAAGAGCGTTAAAGCAGAGGGCAAAAAGGTTGTTTGGGCAAACGGTAAAGACGTACTTAAAAACACCATTATCGTTCTCGTTGTTGTTTTCATCGTAGGTATTTGTATTTACGGCGTAGATTCACTTCTTTCTCTCGGTATGAAGGGAATTAAGAATCTTGCAGAAGATGCAAAAACCACCACATCTGTTTCGGAAGAGGGCGAGGCTACTACAGAGGCTGCTCTTGAGGAAGCAACAGAAGCTGAGACAGAGGCTGAAACAGATGCAACAGAAGCTGAGACAGAGGCTGAAACAGAAGCTGCTGAATAATTGTTAGTAGGCTTATAAAAACTATACTTTTATTCGGGAGGCTTGTATGGAAGAAGCAAAATGGTATGTTGCTCACACCTTTTCAGGATATGAAAATAAGGTGGCAAGCGACATAAAAATAGTTGTAGAGAACCGTAACCTCCACGACCTTATCCACGAGGTTGCTATTCCTACTGAAACAGTTAAGGAGCTCAAGGCAGACGGCACTGAGAAGGAATATCAGAGAAAGCTTATGCCCGGCTATGTTTTCATAAAAATGGTTATGACCGATGAAAGCTGGTATGTAGTCCGTAACACAAGAGGATGTACAGGCTTTGTAGGTCCTGAGGGAGAGCCTCAGCCGCTTACAGATGAAGAGGTAAGAAATAACAGCCTTGAGAGAGTCAGCGTTCATGTTTCGTATGAGGTTGGCGATATGGTTAATGTTGTTGACGGTCCTCTTGAGGGCTTCTCAGGTGTTGTTGATGAAATCGACCTTGAAAATAACAGCGTATCCGTAACCGTTTCAATGTTCGGCAGGGAAAACACTGTCGAATTTGAGCTTGACCAGCTTGAAAAGGTCAAAGAAGATTAATTCAGTAATTCGCAGTATATCTGCTTATTATCATTGTTTGCAGGCCTTGCCTGTCTGCGAATAATGGTGGGAGAAGCAAAGGCTTCGCCATTTACCACAATATTAGGAGGAAATTAATTATGGCACAGAAGGTAGTAGGTTTAATTAAACTTCAGATTCCTGCCGGCAAAGCTACTCCGGCACCGCCTGTTGGTCCTGCACTCGGTCAGCACGGCGTAAACATTATGTCATTCACAAAAGAGTTCAACGAGAGAACTAAGAATGACGCCGGTCTTATCATTCCTGTTGTAATCACAGTATATGAGGACCGTTCATTTACATTCATTACAAAGACACCGCCTGCAGCAGTTCTTATCAAGAAGGCTTGCGGAATTGACAAAGCATCAGGTGTTCCTAACAAGAACAAGGTTGCTACAATTTCAAAGGCTGACGTTCAGAAGATTGCAGAGACAAAGATGCCTGACCTTAATGCAGCATCTCTTGAAGCCGCAATGTCAATGATCGCCGGCACAGCACGCAGCATGGGTATAGTAGTAGAAGACTAATTCCCTTGTGGGAGGAAGTATCCGATTAACCACTGGAGGTATTAAATTATGAAACACGGAAAGAAATATACAGACGGTGCAAAGCTTATTGACCGTTCAAATTTATATGATTCAGCTGAAGCTCTTGAGCTTTCAGTAAAGACTGCTACAGCAAAGTTTGATGAGACTATCGAGGCTCATATCCGTCTCGGTGTTGACTCACGTCATGCTGACCAGCAGGTTAGAGGCGCAGTTATTCTTCCAAACGGTACAGGTAAGGACGTTAAGGTTGCAGTATTTGCAAAGGGCGATCTTGCTAAAGCCGCTGAAGAAGCAGGTGCTGATTTCGTAGGTGACGCTGACCTTGTTCAGAAGATTCAGGGCGGCTGGATGGATTTCGACGTTGCTATCGCATCTCCTGATATGATGGGCTTCGTTGGCCGTCTCGGTAAGGTTCTCGGACCAAGAGGTCTTATGCCTTCACCAAAGGCAGGTACAGTTACAATGGACGTTGCTAAGGCTGTTCAGGACGCTAAGGCAGGTAAAATTGAGTACCGTCTTGATAAAACAAATATTATTCACTGCCCGATTGGTAAGGCTTCATTTGGTACTGACAAGCTTCTTGAAAACTTCAACGCTCTTCTTGATGCTGTCATCAAGGCTAAGCCGGCAACATCAAAGGGTCAGTATATTAAGTCAGTAGCAGTGGCTTCAACAATGGGCCCGGGTATCAAAATTAATCCTAGCAAGGTAGGTACTGCTTCTACTACAGCTGAATAATTTTTAATAAGGTATTGACAAGGGCGTGTCCCTGTGTTAAAATACATTCGCTGTTCAGCCAAAGACAGCAGGTGCCATATGGCGTAAGTTTACCGCCTGCCGAGGAATGAACATTCAGATAACTTTGTTATTTTGTTTGTTACGTGCATTCCGAGGTTTTCGGGATGCACTTTTTGTTATTAGCTAAACAGCCTTCAAGTCCGTAGTAATACGGCAAATAATTATGGAGGTAGAATTAATGCCAAGTACAGCAGTTCTTGAAAAGAAAAAGCAGATGGTTGCTGACCTTTCAGAAAGAATCAAAAATTCTTGTGCAGGTGTAGTTGTTGATTACAAGGGTATCAATGTTGAGGATGACACAAAGCTTCGTAGAGAGCTTCGTGAAGCAGGCGTTGAGTACACTGTAGTTAAGAACTCTATCCTCGGAAGAGCAGCTCAGGACGCAGGTCTTGAGGGTATTGAGTCTGTTCTTGAAGGAACAACAGCTATCGCAACATCAGTTGATGACTATGTAGCATCAGCACGTATTCTTCAGAAGTTCGCTGACACTCATGATAATTTCTCACTTAAGAGCGGTTATCTTGACGGAGAGATTATCTCAATGGAAAAGCTTGTAGCTCTTGCAAAGCTTCCATCAAGAGAAGTTCTCCTTGCTACAGTTTGCAGCGTATTCAATGCTCCTATCGCAGCTTTTGCCCGTGCAGTTCAGGCAATCGTTGACAAGGGCGGAGTTGAGGCTTGCGAGCCTGCTGAAGAAAAAGCAGAGGAAGCTCCTGCAGAGGAAGCTCCCGTAGCTGAAGAGGCTCCGGCAGCAGAAGAGGCTCCGGTAGCAGAAGAAGCTCCTGCAGAAGCAGAAGCACCGGCTGAAGAAACAGCTGAATAATTAAATCAAAATTAACTTATTTTAAATATTTTTACGGAGGAAAATAAAATGGCATCAGAAAAAGTTACAGCAATTGTTGAAGAGCTTAAAGCTCTCACAGTTCTTGAGCTTTCAGAGCTCGTATCAGCAGTAGAAGAAGAATTCGGCGTAAGCGCTGCAGCAGCAGTAGCAGTAGCAGCACCTGCAGAGGGCGGTGCAGCAGCTGCAGACGAGAAGACAGAATTTGATGTAGTTCTCGCAGACGTTGGAGGAAACAAGATTCAGGTTATCAAGGCTGTTCGTGAGGCTACAGGTCTTGGCCTTAAAGAAGCTAAGGAAATCGTTGACGGTGCTCCTGCAACTGTTAAGGAAGCAGTTCCAACAGCTGACGCTGAGGCTCTCAAGGCTAAGCTTGAAGAAGCAGGCGCTAAGGTTGAGCTTAAGTAATTTAATTACTGAAAAATCAAAAGGACAGTCAAACGACTGTCCTTTTTTTAATGCCTTTTTTGAAGTTTAAATTTAATTAGTTTTGCAGTAGATACAATGATATAAACTAATGAAGTAGGATAAAGCATAAAGATAAATGTCATAATAGCAACTTCACTTGAATCTTGATATGAAGAGTATTCATAATGATGACCTGTTAGTCTTGCAAGCTCACGATCCAATGACTGCCTGTACAGAACCTCCCGAATTAAATCATTGCAGGTGACAGACAGGACTATTGCTGTTATTAGCAGAAGAATACCAATAATGAAAATTGCAGTAAATACGCCTTTTTTGTTGTCAGATAGGTTAATAAAAAAGAAGGTTAAGAATCCAATGAAAAGCACAGAGCAAATAACTGAAATATCAAGGACATTGTGCAAAAAAGTCATTGTTACAAAAAATAGAACTGTACCAAAAATGAGAATGCCTTTGACGGAATTGAACAGTCCTCCCGAACCACTGCTTAATCCGTGAAGTCCTTCATCAAGCTCCATTGAAAATAATTGATCTTCGTTCATAACTACAACCCCTTTCTGACTTTATCATAGTATTAATATGTAATTTTGTAAATCATTTTCTGATTATGGTACAGAAAAAAGGACATTTGATTGACTGTCCTTTTTATTGTTCGATTATTTTATTCATTTTTTTGACATTTGAAGAAATTATTTTATAGATAATAAACCATATAATTGCAAATCCTATAACAAAAATAACGGTGAAAAAAACAATATTCTTTGTCATCAACCAGCCGTTGAGCAGGTATATCAGCAGATAATCAAAATACAAAACGATCAGCTGTATGATTGCAGCAATGCCGATAGGCAAACGTTCTTCAAGATATATTGCACTTATACCCGAAGCAATAAAGGCTAAAATAAGCGAAGATAAAATCCCCTTTATAACCTCGCCTACTGTTAATGTTGAAATTACACTGCTGTTTTGCAAAAACATATAGATTATAGCTTAAACAAGAGGTCCGCCTCCTGCGGCAATAAATCCTCTTTTGCAAAATTCTTTAATAAATTTTTCATAAGCCTAATCTCCTTTTTGATTCTTTAAAGCATCTTCTTGACACGTATTCGGTTTTACCGCTTTTAAAGTCAATATCAACTGCACCTGAAATTTGAGCTTTAAATCTTTGGATTTGTTTTTTGTTGGCAATAGCTGATTTGTTGATTTTAATAAAATTAGGCGGTAATAATTTTTCCACCTCATAAAGTCTGCCTTTGACTCGGTACTGCTTTGAGTCAGTACAATAAGCGTAAGTTTTGTCATTTTCAACACATATACATTCAATTTCCTCTATTGATAAAATTTTAATGTCTCCATCACAGTAGCCGATGATTTCAGCGGTACTGTCAACTGAATTTACAAGTGCTTCAATTTCGCTGATGACACTTGTTTTTTTTGTGAACTCTTGCAAGTACCTCTTCTTCATTTTTCGTGTCAATAATTAATTTGAACTTTATCTTATTCCTCCTTTTGTATTTATTATACATAAAACAATTTTGTATTGTTAAAGAATGAGGTTATCGGTTAAAATAAAGCCGTAAAAGGTAAAAAACCCACTTGAAAATTAATTCAAGTGGGTTTGCTTTAGGCTTTTTACATCAAAAACAGGTATCCTGCTGCACCAATAAGTGTTGTCAGCATCGCAAGGATTTTTGACAACGCATTAGGCTTACCCTTAGCAACGGAAATAATAACTCCTATTGCCGCAGGAATCAGTCCCATCCAAGCGATGATAATCTGAGTGGTGTAATTTGACGGTAGTGAAGTGGCATTTATTGCCGTTACAAGAACACCCAGCATTACCGATAAAGCAAAGAAAATTTTGTGTACTGCTTCTTCTTTTTTAGGAAGGAACATAAAAGCTGATGTAATAATGAATGAAAATACAATAACAATTTCAAGAATAAAAAGTGCACCAAGTGCCATATTACCCCTCCGTTTTTCAACTTAAATTCTCACAGATATATTTTTTTCTCTTAAATATTTTTTTAATTCAGGAATAGGAAGCTCATTGAAATGGAATAGGCTTGCCGCTAAAACTGCGTCTGCCTTTCCCTCGGTGAATGCGTCGTAAAAATGCTCTGCTTTGCCTGCTCCCCCTGAGGCGATAACAGGTATGCCTGCATTTTCACTTACAGCTCTTGTCAGCTCAATGTCATATCCTGTTTTTTGACCGTCACAGTCCATAGAGGTAAGAAGAATTTCGCCAGCTCCGCGTTTTTCTGCTTCTCTTGCCCATTTAACAGCATCAATTCCTGTAGGTATTCTTCCGCCGTTGAGGTAAACCTCCCAGCTACCGTTGTCTGTCCTTTTAGCGTCAATAGCACAAACTACACATTGAGAGCCGAATTTGTATGCCGCCTCGTTAATCAAATCGGGATTTCTTACAGCCGCAGAGTTTACGGAAATTTTATCCGCACCTGCCCTGAGAAGCTCCTTGAAATCGTCAACAGTTTTTATACCGCCACCTACGGTAAACGGAATAAACACCGTCTCGGCAACTCTTTTTACAACGTCAAGCATGGTGCTTCTGCCCTCATGAGTAGCCGTTATGTCAAGAAGCACAAGCTCGTCAGCACCCTGTCTGTCATATGCCGCTGCACATTCAACAGGGTCGCCTGCATCAATTAAATCTACAAATGAAACGCCCTTAACAACTCGTCCGTTTTTAACGTCGAGGCAGGGAATAATTCTTTTAGCGTACATAATTATTTGCCCTCCCCGATAAAATTTTTAAGTATCTGCAAGCCTGCTTTACTGCTTTTCTCGGGATGAAACTGTGTAGCACAAAGGTTGTCCCTTTGAACTGCACATTGAATGGTAACACCATATTCGGTAGTGGCGGCTACAACATCCTCGTCTGCATCCTTTAAATAAAAGGAATGTACAAAGTAAAAATAGCTTTCATCGTCAATATTGTTGAAAATGCCATCGCGCTGTTTTAAGCTGACAGAATTCCAGCCGATATGAGGAACCTTTAATCCGTTATCCTTAGGAATAGAAACAATTTTGCCCTTGAGAATACCTAATCCCTCTGCACCGGGACTTTCCTCACTGCTTTCAAAAAGTAGCTGTAATCCTAAACAAATGCCGAGAAAAGGCTTTGTTTTTGCAGCCTCTTTAACTGTGTCAACAAGACCACGCTCTCTCATAGAGTCCATAGCGTCTTCAAATGAGCCGACACCGGGTAGAATAACGTGGGAGGCAGATAAAATTTTGTCGCTGTCCTGAGTGATTTCACTTTCGGCACCAAGATAGTCCAGCGCCTTTTTTACGCTTGAAAGATTACCCGCACCGTAATCAATAATTGCAATCATATTTTTTCTCCAAAGCTTGTAATAATATAATTCTATCACAATTTATTCTTTCTTTCAATACGTTGACAAAAGCTTTATAAAATGATAAAATTACTTGCGTATTTAAAGACATATGATGTTATATACGGAGACGTATCGAAGTGGGGACGTTTGTGAGCGCTGCCGGTGGCAGATGAAGCGAACAAAAAGGAGTGGCAGCGGTCAAAATTTTGCGGTAGCGAAAATTTTGGGACACCGCAACAGGACATAACGGGGCGCCCCGTTTCAGATATTAATGATATATTATATACTGTTAGACAGTTATTAAATACGGAGACGTATCGAAGTGGGGACGTTTGTGAGTGCTGCCGGTGGCAGATGAAGCGAACAAAAAGGAGTGGCAGCGGTCAAAATTTTGCGGTAGCGAAAATTTTGGGACACCGCAACAGGACATAACGGGGCGCCCCGTTTCAGATATTAATGATATATTATATACTGTTAGACAGTTATTAAATACGGAGACGTATCGAAGTGGTCATAACGGGGCTGACTCGAAATCAGTTAGGGAGCAATCCCCCGAGGGTTCGAATCCCTCCGTCTCCGCCATGCAAAAAGCTTTTACTGTTTTTAATTAAGCAGTAAAAGCTTTTTAATAGTAAACGAAAGGTTGCTTTTTTGTGGATTTCATTGATTTGACACTCCTTTAGAAATACAGTATACTTAATTCAAGAACATTAAGGAGATAAAATATGCAGGCTATTTTTGAAACAATTTTTGATATTGTTTATCTTGTGACTGTTATTACACTCGGAATTGCTATGATACGTGGCAGTAAGGGTAGAAAGCAATATCTTCTCTATGGAATTATGGCGGTGACCCTTGGATGCGGTGATGCCTTTCACCTTGTACCACGTGCCGTTGCACTTTGTACAACGGGACTTGAAAATTATACTGTCGCCCTTGGAATAGGCAAGCTGATTACGTCGGTTACAATGACCGCCTTTTACGTTCTGCTTTATTACGTATGGCGTTCTCGCTATGAAATCAAGAATAAAAACGGTATAACAGCTTCCGTTTGGATTTTAGCAGCTTTGAGAGTTGCGTTATGTCTGTTCCCTCAAAATGCGTGGACAAGTGCAAATGCTCCGCTTTCTTGGGGAATTTACAGAAATATACCCTTTACAATTCTCGGAATACTGATTATTGTTCTCTTTTATCGCAGTGCAAAAACAAAAAAGGATAAGTCATTTAAGTTTTTGTGGCTTACTGTAGTGCTCAGCTTCGCCTGTTATCTGCCTGTAGTTTTATTTGCAGATACGATACCTGCTATGGGAATGCTGATGATACCTAAAACCTGTGCCTATGTTTGGACAGTTGCAATAGGATATAAGGCTATGAAAGGTGAAAAATAGGGGAATATTATGACAGAAAAAGAAAAAATGATTAGCGGAAAGCTATATGACCCCAGCGACAAGGAGCTTGAAGAGCTTAGAAATCAGGCTCACAGGCTTAACATAATGTATAATCAAACCTTTGACGAGGAAGAAGAAAAAAGGGAAGAAATACTTTCAAAGCTTGTTCCTGACAGAAAAGAAGGCGTTTATATTCAGGGACCTGTATATTTTGATTACGGCGTTTTTACCTCATTCGGAGAAAATGCTTTCGTGAATTTCAATTTCACTGTTCTTGATATTTGCCCTGTAAGAATCGGTGATAATGTTCTTATCGGACCTAATGTTTCCTTGGTTACGCCTGTTCACCCTATGAGATATCAGGACAGAAACATTAGAAAGAGGGAAGACGGCACTCTTTATGATTACGAATACGCAAAGCCAATTACCATTGAAAAAAACTGCTGGATAGCAAGTAATGTTACGGTAACGGGAGGAGTTACTATAGGTGAGGGATGTGTTATCGGTGCAGGCAGTGTGGTTACAAGAGATATTCCGCCTAATTCCTTTGCAGCAGGTAATCCCTGCAGAGTGATAAGAGAAATCACAGAGGCAGATAGTATTGAACTAAAAAAAGAATTATTCTAAAAATAAAAAACGGCTGTGAAGAAAGCATTTTGCTTTCTTCACAGCCTTAATTTTTTGAATTTATCCCTCGTCAATAGGATTTTTATTGTTCTTCTTTGACTCTCTTCCGTATTTTCCCTCGTAACCGGGATTGATATAGTCCTCAACAACCTTTCCGTCACGGACACGGATAACACGTTCTGCTTCCTCAGCAATTTCATTATCGTGGGTGATAACTATTACTGTTCTGCCCTCGTCCTTTAGTTCGTGGAGAATTGCCATAACCTCTTTTGTGGATTTAGTATCAAGGTTACCTGTAGGCTCGTCGGCAAGAATAACAGGTGGTCTTGCGGCAATAGCTCTTGCAACGGCTACACGCTGCTGCTGTCCGCCTGACATTTCAGCGGGAAGATGGTGCATACGCTGTTCAAGACCTACTCTTTGAAGTGCATCAACAGATATCTGTCTTCGTTCATTTTTTGGCATTCCTCTATATACAAGGGGAAGTTCAACATTCTCAAGAGCAGAAAGAGATGGAATAAGGTTAAAGCCTTGGAAGATAAATCCAATTTGCTCATTTCTGATGACGCTCATTTCATCGTCAGTCAAATCGTCAACCAAGTTACCGTTTATGTAGTATTCACCGCTTGTAGGAGTATCGAGGAGTCCAAGCATATTCATAAGTGTAGATTTACCTGAGCCTGACTGACCGATAATTGCTACGAATTCGCCTTCATCAATTGTGATAGAAACACCGTCAAGAGCGTTAACCTGGTTTTCACCGGGGTTATATATTTTATACACATCACGTACTTCAATAAGATGCATAAAATTGCCTCCAAATTACAATTTGTATATTTTAATATTACAGGATATAATCATAAATGTCAAGAGAATAATTATTATAATATTGTAAACATTATAAACGGAGAGTGATTTTATGAGCATCAGCAAAGACGATTACAGCAAAATGACAGATAAAGCAAGTCCTAATTCGCCAAAGCTTTTGAATTGTATTAAAGCATTTTTGTTTGGAGGAGCGATTTGCCTTTTGGGTCAGGTGATTTTAACATTGCTTCAAAATGCGGGGTTAAATGAAAAAGAGGCACAGGCAGGTACATCGTCAGCATTGATTATTCTTACTGCCATACTGACTGGTATAGGTGTTTTTGATAAAATTGCACGTCACGCAGGTGCGGGAACGATTGTTCCGATTACGGGCTTTGCAAATTCAGTGGTTTCTCCTGCCCTTGAATTTCAGCATGAGGGATTTGTTTTAGGCACGGCGTCGCAGATGTTTACTATCGCAGGACCTGTTATCGTTTACGGTGTTGCATCGTCATTTTTATATGGCTTGATAATTTTTATTTTTAAGCTGTATTAATTATTTTCTACGGTTTGCAGTCTTATATGCGTATTTTATGGGGGCGAAATGAACGTCCCTTTTACGCATTACATATCTTTTAAATTTCGCTTTATATTTTACTTTATATATGTTATCATATAAACGGTGATTTAGTTGAATTTAGCGAAAAACGATAAAATTGAATTAGTTATAGACGCTGTAACATCTGAGGGTAGCGGTGTTGGCAGATATGACGGTATGGCGGTTTTTGTTAGAGGAACTGTGCCCGGTGATAGAATAATTGCCCATATTATAAAAAGGTCAAAAAATTATGCGATTGGTATTATTGATAAAATAATTTTGGCCGGTCCTGAGAGAATTGAAAGCGACTGTCCTTATTCACAAAAATGCGGTGGCTGTTCCTTTAGAAATATGACCTACAGAGAAGAATTGAAATATAAGAAAAGCAGGGTACAGGATGCCCTTGAAAGAATAGGTCATCTTGATATCAAGGTTAGTGAAATAATCGGGGCAGATGAATTAAACGGTTACAGAAATAAAGCACAGTATCCTGTTTCAATCTGCGACGGTGAGCTTTTTGCAGGCTTTTATGCCTATAAAAGTCATAGGATTATTCCTTGTGCGGATTGCAGACTCCAGCCGGAAGAGTTTGAGCAGGGAATTAAGGCATTTTCCTTGTGGGTAGAAAAAGCAAATGTTACCTCCTTTGAAGAAAATACAGGAAAAGGACTCCTTCGCCATATTTATTTTCGTAAGGGATTTTCCACAGGTGAGGTAATGGCTTGTGCCGTTATTAACGGGGACAGCATACCTGATAAAGAGCTTTTGATTTCTCTGCTTAAAGAAAATGTTAATGGACTAAAATCGGTAGTTCTCAACATTAACAAGAAGAATACAAATGTGATTTTAGGTGAAAAAACAGTCACAATTTGGGGTAGCGACACGATTTACGATGAGCTTTTAGGAAAGCGTTTTATCATTTCCCCTAATTCGTTTTATCAGGTAAATCATAATCAATGCGAAAGGCTTTATAGCAAGGCGGCTGAATTTGCCGATTTAAAGGGCGGAGAGATTCTTTTAGATCTTTACTGCGGAGTGGGCACAATCGGTCTCACAATGGCTGATAAGGTGAAACAGCTTATAGGAATTGAGATTATACCTGAAGCAATAGAAAATGCTAAAGAAAATGCCAAGATAAACTCTGTTGAGAATGCAAGATTTATATGTGCAGATGCACCAAAGGGTGCCCGGATACTTAAAAATGAAGGCATAAAGCCCGATGTCATTATACTCGATCCACCGAGAAAGGGCTGCGATAAGGCACTTATTGATACGGTGGCGGAGCTTTCTCCCGAAAAAATAGTTTATGTCTCCTGCGATAGTGCAACCCTTGCAAGAGATTTGGAAATATTTAAGGATAAAAATTACGAGACAAAAAAAGTAAGTGCCGTTGATATGTTCCCGAGAACTCCTCACGTCGAGTCAGTGGTAAGACTTGAAAAAATAAAGTAAAATATATTGTGTTTCTATAATTTTTTTGATACAATAAAAAAGTATAACATAAAGCGAAAACAAGGATATTTAATTTTTGTTTTTAGGAGAGGTTACTATGAAGCTTAAAGACGGTATTGTCACAAATTCCATAGACGGTGAAAGCTTTGCTATTGCCACCGGAAAGGCTGCGAAGGATTTTAACGGACTTATCAAAAATAATCCTACGGCGGCTTTTATATTCGATCTTTTAAAGACAGAGCAGACTGAGGACAGTATTGTAAATGCAATGCTTGACAAGTATGAGGTTGATGAGGCAACTGTACGTACAGATGTTAAGGCTTTGCTTGAAATGCTTAAAAGTAAAAATCTTATTGAGGACTGATTATGACTTATTCATCTTTGGAAAGTGAATATCTTGTAACTCTTTTGCGTTGTGCAATAAAGCAGGAAAAACCACCGAAAGCTCCTGAGGGAATGGATTGGAAAGAGCTTGCAAAGCTTTCAAAAAAGCAGCAGGTTTATGCTGTGATAGTACCTATCATTGATTTGACTTCTGTTCCGGCTGAGGTTGCAGAGGAGCTTCAGCTTTATTCTCAAAATGAGCTTATTCGTATGCTGGCAATGAAAACGGAGCTTGAGGAGATTGAAAAGGACCTTGAAGTAAGCGGAATCAAATTTATGCTCTTAAAGGGTAGCGTTATCAGAGATTATTACCCATTGCAGAAAATGAGACAAATGAGCGATTTCGATATCCTTTATGATTACAGTAAACGTGACAGCCTTATTGAGATTATGAGTGGCAGGGGATACAATTTATATTCCTGCGGTGAAAATTCAGACGATTTTTCAAAGAAACCATTTTACACCTTTGAATTTCACAGAGATCTTTTTTTTAATGAGCATACCTTTTATCCTGATTTTTCAGATGTTTGGGATAATGCACAGCCTGATAGCAAAAAACCGTATATGTATCATATGAGTGACGAGGATTTGTACCTACATACTGTTGCTCATATGTACAAGCACTATATTTTAGGCGGATTCGGAATTAGGTTTTTGGCGGACATTTATGTTCTTTTGGAGCATTTCGGTAAAACCTTTGACAGAAAATATGTGGATTTTAAGCTTGAAAAAATGAATTTGACCTCATTTGAAGAAGAGGTTAGAGAGCTTTCTTATTCTGTTTTTGACGGCACGGACTTTACAAAGAAGCAGATAGCATTCCTTAATGACGTTATGTCCTTTGGTATATATGGAAGCGGTCAGGGCGGAGCAAAGGTATATTATGACGAATATGTTACAAAAAGCGGAAAAACAGGTATTGCAGGATATTATATGTCAAAAATTTTCCCAAACAGAAAATTTATGATGCAGGTTTATCCTATCCTTGAAAAAAAGCCCTATTTGCTTTTATTTTATTATGTAAAAAGATTGTTTCATAAATTTATATACAGCAGAAAATTTATCTTCAATAGTATTAAATCACTCAAAAAAGAGATAAAAGAAGAAAACGATAAGAAATAGCGGAGGATTACTCTTGGCGGTAGATAAAGAACATATAAGGAATTTCTCGATAATTGCCCATATTGACCACGGGAAGTCAACTCTTGCAGATAGACTGCTGGAGCTGACAAGCTCTGTTGCGTCAAGAGATATGCAGGAGCAGATACTTGACGATATGGATCTTGAAAGAGAGAGAGGAATTACAATAAAGGCTCACGCAGTTAAGCTTGACTACACTGCAAAAAACGGTGAGCTTTACGAATTTAATCTGATTGATACTCCCGGTCACGTGGATTTTAACTATGAGGTATCACGTTCTCTTGCGGCATGTGAGGGTGCAATACTTATTGTTGATGCTTCCCAGGGAGTTGAGGCACAGACCCTTGCAAATACTTATCTTGCCCTTGACCACGACCTTGATATTCTTCCTATTATAAATAAAATTGATTTGCCTGCTGCAGACCCCGAAAGAGTCGCAAATGAGGTTGAGGAGGTTATCGGCATACCTTGTATGGATGCTCCGAGAATAAGCGCTAAAACAGGCGAAAATGTTGAAGAGGTCCTTGAATATATCGTCAATGAAATAAAAGCTCCCACCGGAGATGATAATAAACCGTTAAAGGCTTTAATATTTGACTCTGTTTACGATTCTTACCGAGGCGTTATCGTTTACGTCAGACTTATGGACGGCAAAATTAAAGCAGGGGACACAATGAGAATGATGGCAACAGGTGCCCAGTTCAACGTTGTTGAGGTTGGATATATGCGTGCCACTTCCCTTGAAAAGACGGATTGCCTTTGTGCAGGCGAGGTTGGATATATCACCGCTTCAATCAAAACCGTAAGCGAGGCAAGAGTGGGCGATACCGTTACACTTGCTACGAATCCTGCCAAGGAGGCTTTGCCGGGATACCGTAAGGTTAATCCTATGGTGTTCTGCGGAGTTTATCCTGCTGACGGTGCGGATTATGAAAATCTTCGTGACGCCCTTGAAAAGCTACAGCTTAATGATGCGTCTCTTTCATATGAGCCTGAGACATCAGGTGCTCTTGGATTTGGATTTAGATGCGGTTTTCTCGGACTTCTTCATCTTGAAATTATTGAAGAACGTCTTGAAAGAGAATATAATCTTGACCTTATAACAACTGTTCCGAGTGTTATTTATAAAATTCATTTAACTGACGGAACTATGGTTGAAATTGATAATCCTACCAATTATCCCGACCCTGCATATATTGACTACTGCGAAGAGCCATTTGCAAATGCTCATATATATGTGCCCAGCGAATTTGTCGGAACTGTTATGGATATGTGTCAGGACAGGCGTGGTATTTTCAAGGATATGAATTATATAACTCCGGATAGAGTTGATATTCATTATGAAATGCCTCTTAACGAAATTATTTATGATTTCTTTGATGCCCTAAAATCAAGAACAAGAGGCTATGCCTCATTCGATTATGAGATTTATGAATACCGCAAAAGCGATTTGTGCAAGGTTGATGTTCTTCTCAACGGTGATGTAATTGATGCACTTTCCTTTATTATCCATAGGGAAAAGGCATATGCAAGAGCAAGAAAAATTGCTGAACAGCTTAAAAAGCATATTCCAAGACATCTGTTTGAAATTCCTATTCAGGTGGCTATCGGCGGTAAGGTTATCGCAAGAGAAACCGTAAAGGCTTTGCGTAAGGACGTGCTTGCAAAGTGCTACGGCGGTGATGTTACAAGAAAGAAAAAGCTTCTTGAAAAGCAAAAAGAGGGTAAGAAACGTATGCGTCAGTTCGGTCAGGTTGAAGTACCGCAGGAGGCGTTTCTTGCTGTGCTCAAGCTCTCAAGTGATGATGAATAAACACAATAATATATATCCGATTGTATAAAATAATCGTAGGGGCGATTATTAATCGCCCGCATATAATCGGGCTTGCAGTGCAAGCCCCTACGAAAGCTTGATACAGCAAAATAAAAGCGACAGTCAAAGACTGTCGCTTATTTTTTTAGAAAAGCTTAAATAGCTTTTGGAGTTTAATTTTAAGATTTTTGAAAAAGACTTTTATTCCGCCTTGCGCATCCTTTTCCTTGAAATCAACATTATCGGAATTTATTTCGCTTATGTTTCCGTTTTCGTCAAGGGAAAGTATTTTGTATGCAATATGGGTGCCTTCATCTTCATAAAGACAGCCGATGTTTCCGTCTGCAAGCTCTGTAAGGCAGGAGTAGGCAAAGGAACCGTCGGTCATATGATAGGTTGAAATCCAGCTGATTGAATTATCTGCTTCAATTGTACCGACCTTTATTACTCCGTCGGCTCTCTCCTCGGGATTTGATGGGAATGAGCCGAGAATTACACCTTTACCGTCAATTTTTTTCGAGGTGTTTATGAATGAGAGCATACAGTTTCCTCTTGCAGGAAGCTCCTCATTACACCTTGCCTTGCTCCAGGTAACACCGCCGTCAGTGCTGTCACAGCTTACAACAAAGTCGTTATTGTTTCTGCAAAACATACGAAGAACTCCGTCGTTTAGCTCAACAATCTGGCTTTCACTTGTTTTACCTGCGGCAAAGGAATTTTTTACAAATTCGCCTCTGCTCCAGCTTTCACCGTTATCGTCGCTGTAAATCGTAACAGCGTGCTCCTTGCCTTTTTCACTATGGTCATAGACAGTAAAGATAATTCGTTCCTTACCGTTATAATCGGTGACAAACATTCTTCCGGGACATACGCCTAAAAATCCGTCATTTTCGGTTTTTACCTGGGGATTAAGAATTACAGGCTCGCTCCAGCTTTTGCCGTTATCGTCGCTGTAACGAAGCCATAAATAGCTTGTGCAGAGAATAGTGAAATCAGCATCCTTGTAAAAAACATTCTGCTGAACATTTCCATCACTGCCATTTTGCTTCATAAGGGCAAGTTCACCGTTTGAGTAAAGATTAAACTCACTGTCAATCATATATTCGGTTTCGCTATTATCTTTAAGGCTCATCACCTTGGCATAACCGTTTACAAATTCGCCTGCGTAGTAGTTGAATTCCGTTTCGCCTTTTTTGCAAAGGGCAGGGTACTGTTCTCCGTTTACCTCAACATATCCGCTACCGTTGGCTGAATTATTTACACCACCGTCAGCAGGATAGGCGTCTGTAACAATAAATACTCTGCCTGTTTTCTTTGACTGACCGATTGCAGAGTCGATAAAGGATGCACTTTCAACAGCTGTTATGCTGTCTGCGTAATCGTCAAAATAGTTGATTTTGTTATACTCCCATTGTGAGTAACCGTCATTTGAACGGGCTACAAGGGTATCAAGATTATTTGGCGAATCTGCTCCGTGGTCATATCTCATATCAGCCGCCGCAATAACACTTCCGTCATTTAGTGTATAAATTGCAGGTATTCTGTAAAGCTGAGAGCCTTGTGTGCCTTTATCAAAAGGCTGATAATAGTCCTGCGCAAAGGCTGAAAAGGGTACTGAAGCCATAAGTAAAAGAGCGATAAAAAATGATAGATACTTCTTCATAAATTTTTCCTTAGATTAGATAAGAGATGCTACAAGGTCGCCCATCTGAGATGTGTTTACTGCCTCAAAGCCCTCCTCGAAAATATCAGGAGTTCTTGCCTTTGTAAGAGCTGTGTCAACTGCCTTTTCAATAGCATCTGCGGCTTCGCTCTCACCGAAGGTGTATCTGAGCATCATTGCACCTGAAAGAATTGTTGCAAGGGGGTTAGCCTTGCCCTGACCTGCAATGTCGGGAGCAGAGCCGTGGATAGGCTCGTAAAGACCGAAGGTGCCCTCTGCAAGAGATGCAGATGCAAGCATACCGATTGAGCCTGAAATCATAGATGCCTCATCGGAAAGAATATCACCGAAGATGTTTGATGTTACGATAGTGTCAAACTGATTGGGGTTACGTACTAACTGCATTGCACAATTATCAACATACATATATGAAACCTCAACCTCAGGATAATCCTTTGCTGTTTCCTCCATAACCTTTCTCCAAAGCCTTGAGGAGTCAAGAACATTTGCCTTGTCAACGCAGGTGAGCTTTTTATCACGCTTCATAGCGTATTCAAAGCCTGCTTTTACAATTCTCTTGATTTCAGGATATGTATAGCGTTCTGTGTCATAAGCACCTACAACGCCGTTTTCCTCATATGTTCCTCTGTCACCGAAATATATACCGCCTGTAAGCTCTCTTACGATAAGGATATCAAGGCCATCGCCGATAATCTCTTCCTTGATAGGAGATGCAGATTTAAGGGGAGCAAAGATTTTAGCAGGTCGGAGATTTGCAAAAAGTCCCAAATCCTCACGAATGGCAAGAAGTCCCTTTTCAGGTCTATTGTTGCCCGGCTGACTGTCCCATTTAGGACCGCCTACAGCACCTAAAAGTACAGCGTCACTTGCCTTGCAGGCATCGGCAGTTTCCTGTGGATAAGGCACACCTGCCTCATCAATGGCACAACCGCCTAAAAGCTGATAATTGTAATCAAAGGAAAAACCGAATTTTTCCCCTGCCTTATCAAGCACCTTGATACATTCGTCAACGATTTCAGGGCCGATTCCGTCACCCCTTAATACTGTAATTTTGTAATTTTTCATATCTTCCTCCATAATTATTCTTTAACAGCCTTCATACATATTCTGACATAGTCAATGTACCATTTACTGTTTTTGTAAAGCTTATCCATGCAAAGCTTTTCGGTATTTTTAATTATGCCGTTTTTTGTTTTTATGTCTACACCGTCAAAGGCGGAATTGATAAACATATTTATCCAGCTTTCAAGTCCGTTTTCACCGATTTGCTCCGTCGGTCTGTCATAAAGCATTGCGTATTCAACCCTAAAGCCGTGACGTTCAAGCAACGGTGCAAATTCGCCGATTGATTTAAAATTAAAGCCGTTTTTATATGTTAAGCCGTAGCTTGAAAAGGATTTTTCGAGAGCAATATGTACTGCTTCTGCACAACCCTTTCCGCCAAATTCAAATACAAGCTCTCCGCCTGCTTTTAAGTTGTCGGATATATTTTCAATAAGCCTTTCGTGGTTATCTATCCAGTGAAAAACAGCGTTTGAGAATATAGCGTCTGCCTTTTCTTCAAGCTTAAATTCACAGGCGTCACCAAGCATAAATTTCAAATCGGGATGTGCTTTTTCAGCAACCTCAAGCATTTTTTCAGATGCGTCAATACCTATTGCTTTATAGCCCTTTTGAACAAGCTTTTCGGTTAATACACCGTTTCCGCAGCCTAAATCAACCACAAAGCTACCCTCTGGAACGGTGAGTAAATCAAGTACGCCTTCGCCGTATTTATGTACAAACTGAAAATTATCCGTGTAATTTTCAGCGTTCCAATTATTTTTCATTTCTTCACCTTATAAATACTATCTGATAATTATATTCACGATAAGCAAAGCCGATTCTATTATTGAAACAATAGCCAAAGCAGTTGTTATTTTATTGATTTTGTATGCAATTTCCTCTACGGTTTTATCTTCGTTGCTTTTTACTAAGGAAAAAAGCTTTACGCATAATACTAATAGCGTTATTACGATAACAATAGATAAAACTGATAATACTATCCTTAACGTTTCCATCAGCAAACATCAAATATACCGGGCATTGTGTCATCACGCATAGTGTCCGGCTGGTCACGGTTGATAGCACAGATAATACCCTTCATTGAAGCATAGCTGATATTGTGGCTTACACCGATACCGAAAACGTCCTTGCCCTGTGGATTTTTAAGGTGAATATAGCTGATAGCCTTTGAGTCAGAGCCCACTGAAATAGCATGCTCGCTGTAGTCTATGAATTCATAGTTTCCAAGACCGATTGTATTCATTGCCTGACAGAAAGCACCGATAGGACCGTTGCTTGTGCCTTCAATTTCAACAGGGGCTTCGTCTTTGTACTTTATTGCACCTGTGAAATGAACACTTGTAAGAGTTGAATCCTCGTTCTTTTCCTCTGTAATTTTATATTTTGTAAGTCTGTAAGGACCGCATACATTTCTGTATTCCTTCTGGAACAGGTCGAATACCTCGTTAGGCTGAAGCTCTTTACCCTTTTCGTCGCAGGCTTTCTGAACAACTGCACCGAATTCAGGATGCATAGCCTTAGGCATTTTAATACCGTAGTCGTTGGCAAGGATAAATGCAGTACCGCCTTTACCGCTCTGAGAATTGATACGGATAATCGGCTCGTATTCTCTGCCCACATCGGCAGGGTCAATAGGAAGATACGGAATTTCCCACTTATCAGAGTGAGTCTTTTCCATATACATTTTACCCTTGTTGATAGCGTCCTGATGAGAGCCTGAAAATGCTGTAAATACAAGCTCGCCTGCATATGGGTGACGTGGAGGAACCTTCATTTTTGTGGTTCTCTCATAAACGTCTCTGATTTTATTTATATCGCTGAAGTCAAGCTGAGGGTCTACTCCCTGAGTCCACATATTAAGTGCTAATGTAACAAGGTCAACGTTACCTGTTCTTTCACCGTTGCCGAAAAGTGTTCCCTCAACTCTGTCTGCACCTGCCATAAGAGCAAGCTCTGTTGCGGCAACGCCTTCGCCTCTGTCATTATGAGGATGAAGTGAAATTATAGCGGCTTCACGGTTTGGCAAATGACGGCAGAAATATTCAATCTGGTCAGCATAGCCGTTAGGAGTTGAACCCTCAACAGTTGAGGGCAAATTAAGGATAATAGGATTCTCCTTTGTGATATGAAGCTCCTCCATAACACGCTTGCAAATTTCAACAGCGTTGTCCATCTCAGTTCCCGTAAAGCTTTCGGGGCTGTACTCGAAACGAATGTTGGTTTCGGGATTTGTCTTTTTCTGCTCCTCGGTCAGCTCATAGATAAGCTTCGCACCCTTTACGGCGATATCAATAACTCCCTGCATATCGGTGTTAAAAACTACCTTACGCTGAAGAGTAGATGTCGAATTGTAAAAATGAACGATAACATTTTTTGCACCCCTGATTGCTTCAAAGGTCTTTTTTATCAAATGCTCTCTTGCTTGGACAAGAACCTGAATTGTAACGTCATCGGGAATATAGTTGCCATCGATAAGTGTACGCAGAATTTCATATTCTGTTTCGCTTGCGGATGGGAAACCAACCTCAATTTCCTTAACACCGATGTTGATAAGAGTGCTGAAAAGCTCCAACTTTTCCTGAAGATTCATTGGATCAACAAGTGCCTGATTTCCGTCTCTCAAATCAACAGAGCACCAAATAGGAGCCTTTGTAATTGTGTTGTCAGGCCAGGTTCTGTCAGGAATGTTAATTGGCTTGAACGGTGTGTATTTTTCGTAACCCTTATTCATAAAAAACGTCTCCTTTCAATTTCGCAGGGACATAAAAAAGCCCCTACACATATAGTATAGGGGCGTAAATATCACGCGGTACCACCCTATTTCAGCAGTAAATACTGCCCTTTAGCATCAATCAATGCCTTTGCCGATAACGCAGCCACACGTCTGTCCCTATTAATTACTATTCAGAACAGCAACTCCGCAGAGAGCTATGCACCGTATAATCAGTATCGGCTTACACCTACCGCCGACTCTCTGAAACACAATTATAAGGTCTTTTTCTGCTTCACAGTTTTTGTTTGGGTACTATTTATTTGTATTACTATTATAGCAAATAAAATTCTTTTGTCAAGAAAATTTTACAAAAGGGAATAGCCGTAGCCGTTTGCTATTGCATCAACAGGTAAGCTGTCTCTGCAAAGAGGGCAATCGTGTGACGGATATGACTGATATCCGGGAATATCATCGGAGGTGAAAATTGTATTTACCTCAACACCGTCTATGCTTTTTGTGGCTGAAAAAATTGATGTAATTCCAA
Organism: Eubacterium sp.; assembly: GCA_051892435.1. Classification (GTDB taxonomy): domain Bacteria; phylum Bacillota; class Clostridia; order Oscillospirales; family Acutalibacteraceae; genus Eubacterium_R. The sequence continues at coordinate 79,843 of JBJFGE010000004.1, read as the reverse complement.
CAACAGTTCCACCGTAATAGCTTACACTTTCCATTGCTCTTTGAACTGTTTTACCACTGGTTATGCAGGAAATCAATATTATAACTCTTCTGCCTGTAATAAGCTTTCTCAAATTATCTCTGAAAATAATATTTCCCTGTGCATCATATTCAGGTCCAAGGGTGTAAATAGTATTGTCAGGGTTTGGATTGAGCATATTAGGTCTTGAAAGCTCATGTGCAAGATAAGCACCTAAAGCCTGTGTTTCATAAAGGCATAAAACCGTGTCAGCCTCAATACCTCTTTCAGCGTAATAGCTTGCCATAAGCATAGCGGCATCCACTGAAACATCGTGGTTATGCTTTATATCCGATGTGCCGATATAGAAATTGAGATGATTTGACGACGAAATAAAGTGACCGGGCATAGCGTGGATGAATACTCTGTCATTTCTTTCTGAAGTTATTGTGTAAATTGGCTTTTCCATAGTATCACGCTCCTGATTGGTTCTTATTAATATAATTTTACATTATATTTATGAGATTTTCAACCAATCACAGTGTAAAAAAAGATACCGATTATTTAGCTATTTTATACAAACATATAAATAAAGTAAGGTTTGGCAGGGAGCATGCCAAACCTTAACATAAAGCGTATTTCATTTGTCCTTGGGTCTGCAAACAAGGGCAACAACAAGTCCGCTGAGCATTGCCACTGTAACACCTGCGGCACAAGCCTGAAAGCCGCCTGTTATGACACCGAGAAAGCCATCCTTTTGTATTGCCTCCTTAACGCCCTTAGCCAAGGCTGCACCAAATCCGGTTAAAGGAACAGTTGCACCGGCACCTGCAAAATCTATAAGATTTTGATAAATTCCGAGACCGCCTAAAAGTACACCTACACAGACAAACAAAACAAGTATTCTTGCAGGAGTTAATTTTGTATAATCAATAAGAAGCTGACCTACTACACAGATAAGGCCACCAACAATAAACGCCTTTAAAAACATCATAAAAATCACCTGTTATATTTTTTGCAATGATAGGTGATTTATTACATAATTTTAATTGGTGAAATGGAAAAGTGATTGTAGAAAATTTTAATTAATAAGTTGTACAATAATGAACAAGTGTCTACAAAAAATCGATTTTTTGTCAAGCATTTTGCAAAAATTTTGGTAAATTCGCATAAGTGTTACAAAAAGGTTACAAAAATCTTGTAGTACTTTGCCATAGATTACAGTGTATTCCATATGTTAAAATACTCCCCGTTACTGAAAAAGGAGACTAATATATGAAACGGATATTGAGAAGCGGCATAATTGCATTAGCTTTTATCATTATCGCTGCAACAGCCTTTCCCACAGCAGTATTTGCAAATGAAAATAGCTATGAACCAAGACTTACAGCTCCAAGCGGTGAGCCTTACTATACAAGAGAGCTTAACGCATATGCTCAATCAGGCTATGGTATGCCAAACTGTGTAGCCTATGCCTACGGCAGAATATACGAGCTCAACGGCGAAGCTCCTAAAATCAGCAAGGGTAACGCAGGAAGCTGGTGGTTCATTAATAAGTATAACGGTTACTATGAATACGGAAGTGAGCCGAAGCTGGGTGCAGTCGCCTGTTGGTCAAATCATGTTGCCGTAGTTGAGGATATCAGCGAAAGCGGAGCGATAACCATATCTGAGTCCCATTGGGGCGGAAACTATTTTAATACAAAAGTGTATTACAATATGTACTCCCATTACGGACAAGCCTTTTACGGTTATATTTACACATATAATCCGTCTGAGCCTGAGGATGAAAAGGAGCTCCTATACAAAATGGAGGAAAGCTATTTCGAGCCTCAGGAGAAAAACTGCTTTACGGCACTTGAATTTGCCAGAAGCAATAATCAGATTATGAATCCGAATAATAACTTTATCCTCAATAAATAATTTTGTAAACTAAAAGCAGCAGTGAATTTTATCACTGCTGTTTTGTTTATTTATACGATTTGTTGGCGGTGTATTTGCAATATTATTTGTATGTTTTACTTATTTTCTTAAATCTGTCAACAGTGAGCCTTGAAACAATGCCCATAAGAAGTCCTGTTATAAGACCTGCGATAAGAAGTACAGGTAGGTAATATACGATTTTTGTCGTGTGCATTAAAATCGCTGCAACTATTATTTGACCGATATTGTGACATATTCCTCCAAGCATACTTACGCCTATAATAGAGAGCTTTGTCTTTTTTACGAGAAACATTACCGCAAAGCTCAAAAGACCGCCGCAAAGGCTGTATGCCAAGCTGTAGACGTTACCGAAGGTAAGTCCTGCAAGGAAAATTCTTATTACTGCTATTGCGAGTGCCTGATACGGCTTCATAATGTAAAGTGCCACAACTACCACCAGATTAGCAAGTCCAAGCTTAACACCCGGTATGCCAAAGTTAAAGGGTATCAGGCTTTCAAGATAGCTGAATGTGAAAGCCAACGCAACCATCATACCAAACAGTGCAACATTTTTTACTTTAGTATTCTTCATAGCTATGCCACCGCATCAATCTCGTCATCGCTGTTATTATCCACTACGGAAATAACAACCTTGTGTGGCAGACAAATTATAGATTCGCCGTTTCGGTTTATTGCCTTGTGATTTTTGCAAATTCCGTCAGGGCAGTTAGCCTCAACCATTTTTGCCTCACCGTCTTTGATTACGAGAGTGTTTGTGCCGCCGTTTTCAGTTGCAATTTTCTTTTCTGTATCTACGTCAAGCGGCAAGGTTTCAGTTATTTTTCCGTCAATTTCAATTTGCACGTATGAGCCGAAATTACTGCTTGAGCCGTAAAGGAATATCAGCATCACAGCCGCCACGATAACTACTGCTCCGATAATAATAAAATCAGCCTTTTTCATTATTCAGCGACCTTTGCAAAATTGTCATTTACAAAAGACTGAGCATTGTTTACGCCGTCAATAACTGCCTGTGATGATATTGTCGAATTAGCGATTACATCAATTTTTGAGCCTTTTTCAGTACTTGAAGATGCTACTACGGGAAGATATCTTCCGTCAAACTGCTTTTTGAAATCATCTCCTGCAATTCTAACACCGAGATATTCTGTCTCATTCTGCTTCAAGATGTCAATACCGCATACAAGCTGACCGTCTGCTGAAATAACTGCTGTCATTTCAATAGGACTTTCCTGATTATAGCCGATAGTTTCACATTCAACAATGTATGCCACAAGATTTCCTGCATCGTCGTATGCTTCCTGCAGAGATTTAACGCTGTAGCTATCGGCATTTGTGCTTGAAATATCCGCATCCTTTGTTGAAGCAATAGTGAAATTAACCTCAACAGGCTCATTGTACTTTTTGTTTGCAAAATCATAAAGAGCCTTTGAGCCGAAAATTACGCCAACGCAAAGGATGATAATTATAATAAGTGAAACAATCCAGTTAAGTGATTTAGGATTGAAGTGTGCTGATTTTTTCATATTTATTGCCTCTCTTGAAAAATATTATTTCACAATATATTGCTCAAAGCCATTACTGAAAACCTTGTTAAAGTCCTTGTCAACCCATACTGCCTCAACATTGTCCATACTGTCGACAAGACGTTTACCGTCCTCAATAGTCATATTGAACAGAGTGGTTGAAAGAGCGTCACCTAATGCAGAATCATCGCATATTACAGAAACAGATGCCATATATTCAGCAGGGTAAAGGGTCTCGGGATTGATGATATGGCAGTATTTTTCTCCGTTTACAGTATAGTATCTCTGATAGTCACCGCTTGTAACGACAGACAAATTGCTGATACCGACATTTTCTAAATAATCGTCAGCTTCTGTGTCAGGATTTTCAATTCCGATATTCCAAAGGGTACTGCCGTCATCGTTTTTGAAGCCTATGGTAGTTACATTACCGCCTATACTGATTGCCGCAGAGGTCCATAAATTTTCCTCTGCCCATTTGCAGACCTCCTGCACGGCATAGCCCTTTGCAATAGCGCCGACATCAAGCTGAAGCTCAGGGTCTGAAAAATAAACTGTATTGTTCTCACTGTCTATAACAAGGCTGTTGATATCAGTATGCTTTGCCGCTTCAATAAGTTTATCACTGTTTGGCAGCGTAGCGTTTTCAGGGTCGTTTTCCGCCGCTTCTCTGCAATCGTGCCATAACTTGAGAACAGAGCCGAAGCAAATATTTGTTTTGCCGCCGCTAATCTCATAAGCATATTTGCCGTATTCAAGCATATCTATTATTCTTTTGTCAACCTTAACAGGACCGTTTTTTGCCTCTTTGTTTACCGTGTAAAGATTAGTAACTCCGTCATATGATTTGTAGATATCATAAAGCTTATCATACTCCTCAAGCATATCGTGGAATTGCTCATAATGCTCGTCAAACTTTTTCTGGCTGCTGTCATAGGCAATGATTGTTGATGCTGTATCAAACAGGTCAAGAAAGCTTGTCTGAAAGCGTTGTTTTTTACTAAGCAAATTATTGCCGCTGCAAGAGCAAAAAGTAAACACTAAAGCCACACAAAGTAAAAGGCAAAATATTTTCTTTATAGTATTTTTCATAGCATATCAATTATAACAGAAACAGTATAAACTTGCAACAAAAAAGAGAGCCCAAAGGCTCTCTTTTCTTAGTAATACTTGTTAATTAAGCGTTGATAGCGTCAGCAACGTTCTGAGCGATAGCAGAAGCGTGGATTGTACAACCTGCTTTAAGATCAGCGTCTGAAGGATAACCGTCTTCGCCGATACCTGCAGTGATTTCGTCAGCAGTCTTGCCCTTTGCCCAAGCCTCGAAAGCCTCAGCCTGCTCGTACCACTCTTTACCGATTGGAGAAATGCCCTTCATACCGTACTCGTCCTGAAGCTCCTTCTTTGTCGGGAAAGAACCTGCTTCAACTGTGAACTTACCGTCCTCCATTGTGCACTTAGCCTGTGTAGCGTCGATTAAGCAAGAAGTAACCTTGCCCTCAGCATCAAGTGTTACGATAGCGTAGCTTGAATCGTACTGAAGATTTGTTTCGTTGCTTTCATAATACTTCTCTGTATTGATGTCAAGTTTAAGAGTATCTGTAGCTGATGCACCAAGGTCCTGAGCATTGTTTACAGCGTTAGCAACAGCTGTTGCGATGTCAGAAACGTGGATTGTACAGCCTGCCTTGAGATCAGCGTCTGAAGCATAACCGTCTTCGCCTACACCTGCAGTAACTTCGTCAGCAGTCTTACCCTTTGCCCAAGCTTCAAAAGCGTCGATCTGCTCGTACCATTCCTTGCCGATTGGAGATACGCCCTTCATACCGTAGTCTTCAAGTTTCTCAAGCTTTGTTCTGAGACCTGCTTCGTCAACTGTACCGTCGTTTGTAGCAAGGTCAGGCTTTGTCTGTGCTTCATCAATTTTAACATCAATGATTTTACCGTCAGCGTCAACGAGAACTGCTGCACAAACAGAGTCAATAGTGAGTGTGGTATCCTCAACATCGGAAATTGAACTGATAACTGAGTAACCCGTCTTTGCTGCAGCGGCAGCTGCTTCGCCTGCAGCAGTTGTTTCCTCAGCTGCGTCACCGCCGTTGCTGCAAGCAGCAAATGAAACAGCGAGAACAGAAGCAAGGCCTACTGCAATAATCTTTTTCATTTTGTTCATAAAAAAAATCCTCTCTTAGATATAAATTTATTATCCGACATATAAAGTATATGCCAAATGTACGGATATATAATATCTTAAAAAGGAATGATTGTCAATATTTTATCAAAAAAATTGTTAAAAAATTATCAAAGTAAAAAACCGCCTCCTAAAATGAAGGAGACGGTTTCGGTATTATTCGTAAATCTTGATAATTTTTCTCGGACATTTTTCGGCACAAAGACCGCATTTTGTACATTTTGAATAATCAATTTTAGCAATGTTGTTTTCAAAAACTATTGCATCATTTGGACAGTTTTTAGCACATATTGAGCATCCGATACAGCCGGCAGTACAAGCATCACGAACCTCTTTACCTCTTGCGAGAGATGAGCACTGAACTCTGTACTTAGAGTCGGCAGGAACAAGCTCAATAAGATGATGAGGACAGATTTTTACGCATTTACCGCAGGCAATGCAAAGCTCCTCGTCAACAACTGCCTTTCTGTCAATAATTCTGATAGCTCTCTGGTCGCAAACCTTTGCACAAGAGCCGAACCCAAGGCAACCGAACTTACATGCATACTGGCTTGAGCCGGGCATTTTTGATGCGTAAACACAGCTGTCAACACCAAAGTAGTTATAGTCGGCTTCTCTTTTTTCGCAGTTGCCGTCGCACTTAACGTATGCTACACGGCGTTCCATAGCACCAACCTCTTGTCCCATTATCTGAGCAATCTGCTTTGCCACAGGCTCTCTGCCTACGGGACAGGCAGAAACAGGAGCACTACCGTTTGCGATAGCCTTTGCACAGTCGTCGCATCCTGCATAACCGCATCCGCCGCAGTTGCTTCCCGGAAGTGCCTCTCTGATTTTAACCTCAGTTTCATTAACCTCAACGTGAAATACCTTTTCCGCAATGCTTAAAACGATACCCACAATAAGAGCAATAACGCAAAGAACTGCTACTGCAATTATAATTTCATTAATATTCATAACAATTCCTCCTTATGCGAAAGCAGTAAAGCCATAGAAGGCAATAGACATCAGGCAAGCGGTAAGAAGAACAGCAGGTGTTCCTTTAAAAGATTCGGGAAAGTCGTTGCTTTCAGTCTTTTCACGTACTCCTGCCATAATCACTATAGCAATGGTAAAGCCTATAGCAGTTCCGAGACCTGCCACAAGGCTTGTTACAAAGTCATTTGAGCTTTGAACATTTGTAAGTGCAACACCGAGTACTGCACAGTTTGTTGTAATAAGGGGAAGATATACACCTAAAGATTTATACAAAGCAGGTGAAGCTTTCTTGAGAAACAGCTCAACAAGCTGAACAAGAAATGCAATAACTATGATAAATGCAATAGTTTTAAGATAAGTAAGATTCAGCTTTTCAAGAACGTAGGTGTAAAGCAAATTTGTTACTGCCGAAGCAATAGTTATAACGAATATTACAGCACCGCCCATACCTGCCGCAGTTTTGACGTTTCTTGAAACACCTAGAAAAGGACAGATACCGAGAAACTGGCTGAGAACAACATTGTTAATCAAAGCTGTCGTGAGAAGTACAAGAAATAAAGTTTTAACCATATTAGTTCTCCTCCTTTTCAGCAGCTGCAGAAGGGCAGTCAGCACAGTTACCGCTGCAACCGCCGTTACCCTTTACGTGACGGTTAGCACCCTTGAGCTTGAATTTGTTTTGGATAGCACAGAGAATAGCAAGTACAAAGAATGCACCGGGAGCCATTACGAATATTGAAACAGGCTCGTAGCTTTCAGGAAGCACCTGAGCACCGAATATTGTACCTGCACCGATAAGCTCTCTTACAAGTCCAATAACAGTAAGACCTAATGTGAAGCCTAAGCCGATACCGAGACCGTCAAACATTGAAAGTATAGGGCCATTCTTTGATGCGTATGTTTCGGCTCTGCCTAAAATTATACAGTTTACGACAATAAGCGGAATATAAATTCCAAGGCTTTCGTAGAGGGATGTAACGTATGCGTGCATAAGCATTTCAACGATAGTTACAAATGAAGCGATAATAATGATATAAACAGGAACTCTTACGCCGTTTGGTATAATTTTTCTAAGCAAGGAAATAAGAAGATTTGACATAATGAGAACAACCATTGTGGCAAGTCCCATTCCAAGACCGTTTTTAGCACTTGTTGTTACTGCAAGAGTGGGGCACATGCCGAGCATAAGGACGAATGTTGGGTTTTCCTTTATAATGCCGTTATAAAGTCTTTCTAAAATTGCTTTCATATGTCTCACTCTCCTTTCAACTCTGCGTTATAGTAGTCAATAGCACCGTTGACTGCTGTTAAAACTGCGTCTGTAGTAATTGTCGCACCGCTGATAGCATCGATTTCATTATTTGCTTTATCTGCACCTGACGGTACGTGAGATACATTGCCAAGCTTCATATCGGCAAACATCTGAGCAAATTCATCGCTTGTGCACTGACCGCCGAGAGGTGGAGTTTCATTGCAGACAACTGTTGCAAAGCCTTTGATTGTATCGTCGTTTCCGATACCTAAAGCAATCTGTAAATCTCCGTCATAGCCGTTATGTGCGGTTACGATAATGATATATCCTTGGTCAGCAACCTGTTTAACCTCATTAACGGTGTAATTTTCGATTTCCACGCCTTTTACCTCAACGTCAACAAGACTGCTTAAATCAGCCTCGGGAAAAGCCTTCTCCATCGGGTCGGCCTCTTCCTTTTCTTCAACGCCGCCGCCGAAGTTTTCTTGGTAAAATACAATAGCACAGTTTGCCGCCTCTGTTACGGCATTTGTTGTGATTGTTGCACCGCTGATAGCATCAATTTCGTTATCGGCAGTTGCACCTGATTTTGTATATTCGAGAGCAGATGCAGTCTTTCCTGCAAACTGGTCCTTGAATTCAGGCTCTGTACATCTTGAGCCAAGACCTGCTGTTTCGCTGTTTGATACAACGTCAAAGCCTGTGATTTTTCCGTCTGCGGTAATACCTAAGGCAACCTGAATATCACCGCCGTAGCCGTTTGGTGATGTGGCAGCAATAACATATCCTTTTACTGCCTTTGATGAGTCCTCAACAATGAGAAAATCGTTTATTGAACATCCGTTATAGCCTTCGCTTGCAAGAAACTCGGCTGAATTTTCAAGCAGAGCCTCTGTATCTTCAGCCTCTGTAAAATTCTCTGCATCGGGATAAACTACCTTATATATTTCCGCTCTTGCGTTTATTTCAGCCTGAGCGATAGGCTCTCTTGTAATCTGGTTTACTACTGCCAGCAAAAGCACGGCAACAAAGGTTACTATAAGAAGTACAAGAGTATTAACAAGAATAGGTGATTTCTTTTTCTTTTCTGCCATTATTCTCTGCCTCCTTTTGATTTTTCACAGCCGAAAGGCTTTGGAACTGTAATTTTTTCAATAAGAGGAACAAGAAGGTTTCCTATAATGATTGCGTAAGATACACCCTCAGCAGATGCTCCGAGAGTTCTGAAGAGAGCAGTCATCAAACCGAGAACAACGCCGTAAAGAAGCTGTCCCTTTGGTGTAATAGGACTTGTGGCATAATCGGTTGCCATAAAGAATGCGCCTGCCAGAAGTCCGCCTGAAAGAAGCTGGCACATAAGATAATTTACAGAGGTGTCACCGCCTGAAACAGCGTTTATTACAAGAATAAATACAAGTGTTGAACCAATGTATGTAAGAGGAATTCTTACTGAAATAACCTTTTTAATAATAAGGTAAAGACCGCCGATAAGTATTGCAAGAGCAGATACCTCGCCGATACATCCTGCGTGATAGCCTAAGAATAATGTAAGCAAATCAGATGTTTCTCCGCCTTTTAATAATGCCAGGGGAGTTGCAGAGGAAACACCGTCAACGGTTGTAAAATCGTTCATTCTTGATGTGAAGGAAATCAGCAAAAAGCATCTTGCCGCAAGGGCGGGGTTCATAAAGTTTTGACCGATACCGCCGAACATCATTTTTACAACGATTATTGCAAATGCTCCGCCGAGAACAACCATCCACCAAGGTGCTGTTGCAGGGAGATTTATGGCAAGTATAAGACCTGTTACAACTGCACTCCAGTCAAATACAGTAATAGGCTTTTTTGAAATCAGCTCAAAAAGAAGCTCACATACTACGCAGGTAACTACGCTGACAGCAATAACTATCAGTGCTTTAATACCGAAATGATATACGCCGAAGGCAAGTGTGGGCAGAAGGGCAAAAGCCACATCTCTCATAATTGACTTTGTGGTGCTTTGCTCTCTGATGTGAGGAGAAACCGAAACGTTATACATATCCATACACCTCCTTAACCCTTTGACGCATTAGAGCGTACTGTCGCTTTTCCGTGTTTAAATAATTGCGTAAGCGGTATTTTAGCAGGGCACACATAGGTGCAACATCCGCATTCAATACATTCCATACCGCCAAGCTTAGCAAAACTATCGAAATTATTTGATTTAACAGCCTTTGCCATCATCTGCGGAACAAGCATTTCAGGACAGGCACCTACACATTTTCCGCAGTGAATACATGCAGAGGTTTTAAGAGTCGCAACATCGTCAGTTGAAAAAGCGACGATTGATGCTGATGTTTTAACGACGGGCACGTCAAGAGTGCTCAGTGCAAAGCCCATCATAGGACCGCCTGAAAGAAGCTTTACAGTATCCTCAGACGCACCGCCTGCGGCATCAAGAACCTCGCTGTAGCTCATACCTATAGGAACATCAAGATTGCAGGGAGAATTTGCCGCCTCGCCTGTAATTGTCATAACCCTATGGATAAGGGGCATACTCTTATATACTGCCTCGTAAATTGCATAGCAGGTAGCAACATTAATAACGATACATCCCATATCGGCAGGAAGCATTTTTGAATTTATCTTTCTTCCTGTAACGGCGTAGATTAACTGTCTTTCACCGCCCTGTGGATATTTCGTTTTAAGCTCGTAAACAGAAATATCGTCATCTGCGTTAGTTTTTTCGGTAAGAAGCTTGAAGTCATCCTCTTTGTTGTCCTCGATACCGATTATAGCCTTTGCCTTAGGGAATAACTTTAAAGCTGCCCTAACACCCATTACAAGCTCATCGGATTTTTCAAGCATAATACGGTAATCAGAGGTGAGATAAGGCTCACATTCCGAACCGTTGATGATTAAAGTGTCAATATTATCAATGTTTTTAGGTGAAAGCTTAACAGCTGTAGGAAAGCCTGCACCACCAAGACCGACAATGCCTGACTCTTTAATAATGCTGATAATTTCATCTGCAGAAAGACTGTTGATATCTCTTTCCTTTCCAAATCCGTCAACAGCCTCATATTCCTTATCGTTTTCGATAACGACGCAATCCTTACGGCTACCGTCTAAAGTAAGCCTTTTTTCAATAGCCTTTACAGTACCTGATACGGCACTGTGAACAGGTACGGAAACAAAACCGTCAGCTTCGGCTATTACCTGACCTTTGAGAACTCTGTCACCTACGGCAACAACAGGCTTTGCAGGAGCACCGATGTGCTGTGACACAAGATAGACAAGAGTGTCACAGGCATCAATTCTTTTAATTTCACAGCCTGCTGAAAGCTCTTTGCCATCAAAGGGATGAACGCCTTTTTTAAATGATTTAAGCTTCATTAAATCTAAACCCCCTCAAAATTGTACGTCATTCTCATTTACTATACCATAAATGAGTGAAACATTCAATGTGATTTAATTGTCAAAGCATAAAAATATTGGAATTATACATCCTTTTGTATATTTTCCTTCATTTGACCGAGTTTTTCAAAGCGATCAAAATATTTCTGTGCCTTTTCTGAAAAATATTCCTTTGCAAAGTCGGCAGATACCTTTTTTAAAATTTGTTTGAATTTTTCTTTTTGGCCTTCTTCAATCTTTCCAAATGAATCAATAACGGAAAAAACTCTTCGGATATCTATTTCTTTTATATCGTAAAAATCTTCTATTCCCATATTGAGTGCCACATATTCAAGGGTATCGAAAAATAATTCCAGCTCTTCGTCTGAAACGTAGTCAAGGAGATTGTCGAGATAATCATTTATAAAATCCGAAAAGGTATCATAGCTTTCCGCTCTTACAAAGCTGTCATACTTTATATCCCAGCTTGATGCCTGATGCTGTTTAAGCCCTGAGGCAGAGCTGTGAATTATATTTGGATTTGCATCGTGATAAAGCATTCTGCCGATTATTGAGCACTGCGGCGTGAAAAGATAAATCTTATCCTTTATCTGCTGATAGTCATATCTGTCAAAAAAGTATTTCGGAAATCCCGGTGCATCGTCCTCATAAACGGCAATAATTCTTTTCTTTAAAGAGTTTGAGCAGTTTACTGCTGCAAAAATTGCCAGGTTTCCTCCCTTTGAGTGACCGCAGAGAATTATGTCCTCCTTATGCTTCATACAGGTTTCCTGAAAATAATAAAGTGCCTCAATCTGTGCCGGAACAGGGAACATATAGGACAGCATTGCAGATTCCTTCACTCCCGTAACAGTGACGTCAGTTCCTCTGTAAGCAACAACGTCGATATTGTTGTCGAGGATAAAATGAACTGCCGAAAACTGTTTGTCGATTTCCTCGTTTACATTGTTGATATAGTGGCATAGGATGACACCTCTGTATCGTTCAAACTGGGAGCATTTTTTTAAAAGCTGTGCAGACTTTGCACTGATTCCTATAAGCTCTTTTATATCGTCATCATTATATATTGCAAAAAATCTTTTTGCCGCTTCTGAAAGAGTTATACTGTTATCATATCCCACAATTCCTTTGAATTCCGTATAAGCAAGCTGAGAAAATATTAGATTGTCAATTTCATTAAAAGGCTTTTGAGAGAATTTAAAATTTCCGAATTCGTCAATATAGTCAATTAAGTTTTTCATTTTAATCACCTGTTCCTATCTATATTACATTATATCAAATATATATTACCTTGTCATTATTGCAGATTTTGGATTTTGTTTAATTTTTTCAATTTCTTACAGTAATATAAAAATCCCCCCTACAAAAAATAAGCGTAGGAGGATTTTATATGAAAAAACTAATATTATCACTTGTTTGTGTTGGACTTCTATGTGGTTGCAGTGCAAACAACTCAAATAACAAAACAAATTCAACTCAAAATACAACTTCTTCTGTGTCAGAAAGCACCACAGAGATGTTAGGTGAAAGCACAACACAGCAGGGTAAGACAAATGTTGCTCAAACAACAGTCCAGCCTGATGCAGTTCTTTCTCAAACGTATAATACGGAAAAGGTAGTTTGGGGACCCGGCAGAGCCGAAAATCATCAGCAGCCAACAGACCCTGTTATGCTTCAAAGTCAGTATGAGAATTTAGATGCATCATTTATCCTTAATGATAAAAAGAAGGTTTGCCTAACCTTTGACGAGGGATATGAAAACGGATATACACCGTCAATTCTCGACACTCTAAAGGAGAAAAAGGTCAAGGCCATTTTCTTTGTAACCTACGATTTTGCACAGGATAATCCTGACTTAATCAAAAGAATGATTGATGAGGGCCATATTATCGGTAACCATACCTACCGCCACTATACAATGGATGAGGTGGGACGTGATGTAGCAACAGAAGAAATAATGTATCTTCACAATTATATGAAAAAGCAGTTTAATTATGAAATGACCTTGTTCAGATTTCCAAAAGGTGAGTTCAGTGAGGATACTCTTGCTCTTGCAAAAGAGTTAGGATATAAAAGTGTATTTTGGTCATTTGCGTATGCGGATTGGGATACTCAAAATCCACCCGATGAAACAGAGGCTTATAATGAAATCACAACCTATATCCATCCCGGTGAAATTATGCTTCTTCACGCAGTCAGCCAAACGAATGCAAATATCCTGCCTGACGTTATTGATGAGGTTAAAAAAGAGGGATATTCCTTCACGGTTCAAATTTAACTATGTCAACAACAGTAAGAACATCTCCGTCGACTTTGAATTTTATGTCAAAGTCGGCATATTTTACGCCGTAAATTCTTTCGGGGTCGTTATGATAAGCAGGTCTTGGGTCCTGCTTGAGAATTTCAATTACTGCATTTTGCTTTTCTTTTGGGATTTTATTAAGCATAATGCTGTCGATATTCACTATCAGCTCATAGTCCTTAACGTCTTTTGCAAATCCCTCTGAAGCGTCAGGGACACTGTCGCAGTAGGCAATATACGGCTTTATGTCATATATGGGTGTGCCGTTCATTAGGTCAATTCCGCTTACAATAAGAACAGTACCGTATTTATCGGTGTGTCTTACTTCCTCAAGCTTAACGCAGGATAAGCCAATGGGATTAGGTCTGAAGGGTGACCTTGTTGCAAAAACACCCTTTCGCTTTTCTCCGCCAAGTCTGGGAGGTCTGACGGTAGGAGACCAGCTGTCACGGAGGTTTTCGGAAAATTGCCATATCAGCCACAGGTGAGAAAAATCTTCTATTCCCTCCAGTGCTTCTTTAATTCTGTATTCCTTTTCAAAAATAATCGTTCCCGTAAGCTCTTTCACTATTCCGCTCTGTCGTGGAATTCCGAATTTTTCCGGGAGGTCGTTGTATATGTGTGCTATTATTTTCATAGTTTTATCCTATTACAAATTCTTTTATTACGCCTAAAGCATCTCTTACATAAAATGTAGGAATTGAGAAAAATCCCGATGATGCACTGATTCTTTTCGGATTTTTAATTCCGTTTTTCTCAGCAATCATTGTTGCTCTTTTTAGGTGATAGTCAGAGGATACTATGGCGATATCTTTACTTAATCCGTTTTCTTCTATTATTTCAAGAGAATTTTTGATATTTTCATTAGTATTTGTGCTTTGGTCCTCAATATAAAGCCTTTCCTTTTCAATTCCCATTTGAATCATAAGGTCATACATACATTCTGCCTCTGAAATGTATTCGCCCTCACCCTTTCCGCCGGACAGAATGGCAACTGCATCCTTGTTGCTTCTCATATATTTGCAGGCAGCATTTACACGGGAGGTGAGCATAGCACTTGGCTTATTTTTATTTACGGCACAGCCGAGAACAATTACAGTTTGCTCTTTTTCTGCATTGCTTGAGGAATAGGAAATTACTGCACCGAGAGCTATGGCAAAGCAAAGCATTACAGCTATTGTCGATGCTGAAAAAACAGAGAAAAAGATTTTTCCTGATTTTTTTGAACATAATTTCTTTATCAATAAAATAATGCGGTCAAAAAATGCACCTGAAATTAAGAGACAAAGTGATATCAGTATTCCTACAATATTTCCTATGTTAAAAATATTTGCTACAATGGGAGTTAAAAAAACAAACAGCAAAAATGTTCCTGATATTAAAAACAGTAATTTAAAAAACCTCTTCATCATATCACCATTGCTTATTTTAAACAACGGTAGTTACAGGATAATTGACGGTGTGTAAACAAAATATTAAAGACTTTATATTAATCTGCGATTTATTTCCAAAAAATCTCAGATAATTTGTAGTATAGCGATAGTTAAAATGTGCAAAATATTACAGATACATTTACAATAATTGAGGAGTGACGGCAATGAAGGCCACAGGAATAGTAAGAAGAATAGACGACTTGGGAAGAATTGTTATTCCAAAGGAAATCAGACGTTCTTTCAGAATAAAAGAGGGCGACCCACTTGAAATCTTTACTGATGCAGAGGGTGAGGTTATTTTCAAGAAATATTCTCCTATCGGAGAGCTTTCAAACTTTGCAAATCAGTATGCAGAAGTACTGCATAAAAACGGCGGTCTGCCCATTGCGATTATGGATAACGACCACGTTATAGCCGCTTCGGGTATCAGTAAAAGAGAGATACTTGAACGCAGGGTGACAAAAAGCCTTGAGGAGCTTATGGAAAACAGGGCAATACACATTGCAAGCGATACCATACCGAGCATGAGTGCTATTGAAGGCTTTTCAAGAAAGGCTAATGTTGTATATCCTATTATGTACGGTGGAGATGTCAGTGGAGCAGTTGCTCTTATTGAAGATGAGGAGCATACACTACCCACTGAAACAGATATAAAGCTGGTACAGGTTGCGGCTGCTTTCCTTGGTAAGCAAATGGAATGATAATTTGTTGACTTTGCACAAAAACTTTCGTACTTTTTTGTGCAAAGTGTTACATAAGGAGAAACTTGCACAAAAAAGTTGACTTTTTGAAGTACAAGAATATAATGTTGTCAAAGAGAGGAAATGAGACACACAGGAGGCATACAGAGCAGCCAATGAAAATCAAACGTTTTCGTTCAGAAGCCTACGGATACATAAAAGATATGTTTGCTCAGCACCATATGGTGAAAAGAGTGGTTCTCTCCCTTATCAGTATCGTTGTGATGGGTTTTGGTATTTCGCTGTTCTCTGTTTCAGGCTTCGGTGTTGATCCTTTCACCTCTATGAATATGAACGTGGCAAGCACCATAGGACTTGGCTTTGGTACTTATCAGCTTATAGTTAATTTTGTGATACTTCTCTATGTTATCATAGTGGCTCACAGAGGCTTGGTAGGTATCGGTACGGTTTTCAATATGGTCGGATGCGGATATATCTGTGAATTTTTCCAGAATATATTTGAACCTATGGTTAAAGAGCATTATACCTTGGCTTTGCGTGTACCCCTTCTCGCAGCAGGTATAATTACTCTGTGCTTTGCTTGTTCATTGTTCTTTACTGCAAACGTGGGAGTAGGTCCTTATGACGCTTTGGGATTTATGCTTAGCAGAGGTATTAAGCTTGAGCATAAATGGGTAAGAGTTATAACGGATGTAACAGTTGTTCTCATAGGACTTGTTATAAGCGGAGGCTTAACATCTCTGCTTCAGGGTGACATTTCAAATGTACGTAACATCGGATTAGGAACTATTATTACAGCCTTTTGTATGGGACCTCTCATAAATTTATTCAACAAATACGTTTCAGCAAAAATCTTCAATGTTGATTACGAAAAAATCAGCAAGGAAGTGGCGTTCTTTATGCTTAAAGGCGCAATACTGAAAAATTCGGTTCCCGTTGCAGTAGGACAGGGCAGAAGAAATATCGGTTCAAAGGTTTCTGTGGACTGATTAATCTCTGCAGGCTGGAAACAGCCATTTAATTAATTTGCGTTTTCACATAAATTTTACCCCTTAAAAGAAAAGACGTTCTCCTCGGAGAGCGCCTTTTCTTTTTGCTTATTATGTTTTATATGTTCCCTCGGCACAGTACGCAACGTGTGCGTGCCGACACAGCAGAGGGGGTTATTAGGGGGAATGGGCATCTTTGATACTTCCCCCTAATTTGCTTTCTTTGTTTCGTTTCTTTCGCAACACGAAAGAAATGAAAAACCCTGCGTTAGCAGAAAAATAAATTAAAAATATTTTCTAATCGTTTTTTTAATTTATCAAAGCTACAAGTCCTACTCCCAGACCGCTGACAGCCATAAGAGCCGCAAGGATAATTGCGGTAATCTTTACCCACTTTTGTTGCATTTTTATATCTCCTGTTTATTATTTCATCAAATTGTCAGCCTCGGCCAAAAGCTTATCTGCAATTGTTTCAGCTGATTTTTTGTCTTTACCTACTGCTGTAACGTACGCTTTAATTTTCGGTTCTGTTCCCGAAGGACGAACTATAAGCTTGTTTCCGTCTGTAAGAGCATAAGCAAGTACATTTGATTTCGGCAATGTTATTTCTTCTGTTTTGCCTGTTTCTGTGTTTGTTGAAACAGAGGTTTTGTAATCGTCGATTTTTGTCACCTTATAATCAGCAATTGATTTTGGAGCGTTATTACGCAGACTGTCCATAATTTCTGCCATTTTCTCCATACCGCTGGCACCCTCAAAGGTGTAGCTCTTAACAATATTGAGGTAATAGCCAAACTCATCGTAAAGTCCGTTCATAACATCAATAAGAGTTTTACCATGAGCCTTGTAGTACGCCGCCATTTCGCATATAAGCATTGATGCAACAACGGCGTCCTTATCTCTTGCGTGAGTACCTGCAAGATAACCGTAGGACTCTTCAAATCCCATAACAAAATCCTCTGCCTTGCCCTGAGCTTCAAGCTGAGTTATAAGCTCGCCGATATACTTAAAGCCTGTGAGAAGATTTTTAAATGTGCAGTTGTATTTTTTAGCAATAACCTCTGCTAAATCTGTTGACACGAAGGACTTAACAGCAATAGAGCTTGGTGCGAGAGTACCTTGCTCCTTTTTGCAGGAAAGGAGATAGTTAAGAAGCATAGCACCTACCTCATTGCCTGTCATAAGCTGATATTCGCCATCATTGTTACGAACAGCAATTCCTACTCTGTCGCAGTCGGGGTCAGTTGCAAGAAGCAAATCTGCTTCAACATTTTCTGCCATTTTCAAAGCACATTCAAATGCCTGCTTGATTTCGGGATTAGGATAAGGGCAGGTTGGGAAATTACCGTCGGGATTTTCCTGCTCAGGTACAACATAAACGTTTTTAACGCCTATTCTATCAAGAATTTTTCTAACCGGTTTATTGCCTGTTCCGTTTAGAGGAGTGTAGATTACGCTAAGGTCAGCCTTTTCGCAAATCCCAGAATTAACGCATTGCTTAACAACCTCATCAAGAAATGCGTCAATAATATCATCACCCATAAATTCTATAAGGCCCTTTTCAACTGCCTCATCAAAATCCATAGTTTTAATTCCGGTGAAATAGTCAACCTTTTGAATATATCCGTAGGTTTCTTCAGCCTCTTCGTCTGTCATTTGATAGCCGTTTTCGTTATAGCATTTATAGCCGTTATATTTTGCAGGGTTATGAGAAGCGGTTAAGATAATACCGCTTGATGTTTTAAAATGTCTTATAGCAAAGGAAAGACAGGGAGTAGGCTGAAGCTCCTCATAAAGATAAACCTTTATTCCGTTAGCGGCAAGAACCTTTGCAGCCTCTATCGAAAGATATTCGGACTTTATTCTTGAATCATATCCGATTGCTATTGAAGGACTTTCAAAATGCTTGTTAAGAAAATCAGAAAGTCCCTGCGTTGCTCTGCCTACCGTATAGTAGTTCATTCTGTTTGTTCCGGCACCGATAACACCCCTAAGTCCTGCTGTACCGAATTCAAGAGAACGGTAAAATCTATCGAGGATTTCATCGTCCTTGCCCTTGATTTCTTCAAGCTCTTTCTTGAGGTCAGGGTCGGCAGTTGCCTTTTCCAGCCATTCGTTGTAAAGTGCGGTAATATCCATAAAAGCACATCCTTAATCAATTATCATATTTTTACAATTAACATTTTAAACCTATTAAAATATATTGTCAACAAGAAACTAAAATGATATAATCAAACGGAGAATAAAATTTTGGTGATGAATATGTTTGCAAAGGTTAAAAGTCTTGGGATTTTCGGATTAAATGCTTTTGAGGTTACGGTTGAGTGTGATATCAGCCGAGGCCTGCCGAGATTTGATATAGTCGGCTTGCATGACGCAGTTGTAAAGGAAAGCAGAGAAAGAGTAAGGGCATCTATGAAAAACTGCCATCTTGAATTTCCTGTTTCAAGAATAACTGTTAATATTGCCCCTGCCGATATAAAGAAAGAGGGAGCTCTTTATGATTTACCTGTTTTTGTGTCAATTCTGAAAGCATCGGGACAAATTAAAGGCGATACCGAGGCGTATGCCTATATCGGTGAGCTTTCCCTTGACGGTGAGATAAGAAAGGTAAACGGTGTTTTGCCTATGCTTATTGAAGCAAAAAATAAGGGTATAAAATCTGTGTTTATTCCCTTCGACAACGCTCTTGAGGGCGGTGTTCTTGATGGAATTGAGGCCTTGCCTGCTAAAAATATTTTTGAGGTTATGCAGCATATTTCGGGAGAAAAGGCTATTACTCCCGCAAAAAGCGAAAATCTTATTGACAGAGAAATTACATATGATGTGGATTTTTCAGATGTAAAGGGACAGAGTGAGGCTAAAAGGGCGTTGGAGATTGCAGCAGCAGGCGGTCATAACTGCTTGATGATAGGACCTCCCGGCTCAGGCAAATCAATGCTTGCAAAGAGAATTCCTACTATTTTGCCTGATATGAGCTTTGATGAAAAGCTTGAAACAACAAAGATTTACTCTATTGCAGGAAATATTCCAAACGGTCAGGCTATAATTGATAAAAGACCCTTTCGTTCACCTCATCATACTGTTTCAGCCCAGGCGCTTACAGGAGGCGGTTCGTCGCCAAAGCCGGGAGAAATCAGCCTTGCCCATAACGGGGTCATATTTATGGACGAGTTCCCTGAGTTTGACAGACGTGCAAAGGAGTCTATGCGACAGCCGTTAGAGGACGGTATAGTGAATATTGCAAGAACGGCAGGCTCTGTTTCCTATCCGTCAAATATAATGCTTATTGCTGCTATGAATCCCTGTCCCTGTGGCTTTTACGGGCATCCTACTAAGGAATGTTCTTGTACAGACGCTGCAAAGAAAAGGTATATGGACAAGATTTCAGGGCCTATTCTTGACAGAATTGACATTCATATAGAGGTTGCTCCTGTTGAATATGAACAGCTGTCAGGTAAGGGAAACGAGGAAAAAAGTGAACAAATTAAAGACAGAGTAAACAAAGCAAGAGCCATTCAGCAAAAACGCTTTAAAGGTACAAATGTAAGCTGTAATGCCAAAATGACGCCTAAAATGACAAAGGAATTTTGTGTTCTTTCAGATGATGCAAATGCTCTGTTAAAAGCAAGCTTTGAAAAGTTAGGTCTTTCTGCAAGAGCCTATGATAAAATTTTGCGTATTGCAAGAACTATTGCTGATCTTGACGGTGCAGAGAACATTGAAATTTCTCATGTTGCGGAGGCTTTACAGTATCGTTCACTTGACAGAAAATATTGGAACAAGGTTTGATAGAAAATGAAAAAAGGTGCAAAAATAGTTATCTCTATATTGGCGGTTTTTCTTATCGGAGTAATAATTTTCGATGTTACTCTTGTTCAAAACAAAAAAAACGAAGCAGAGGAAGAAACAACAAAAGAAATTGTTTCAACAACATCTCTTGAGGATAAGTACACTGACCCTGTAGAGCTACAAGCGAGAAAAATTATTGAGAATATGACCCTTTTTGAAAAGGTTGACCAAATGCTTCTTTACTACATACCAAAGGAAGAGCCTTTGTCAAAAATGGAAAGATGGCAGTTTGGCGGGTATATTCTTTTCTCAAGAAATTTTGAAAATTCCACTCCCGAAGAAACAAGACAGGAAATAGCAGAATATCAAGAGGTTGCTAAAATTCCTGCATTTATGGCAGTTGACGAAGAGGGCGGAGGAGTAAACAGAGTTTCGCAGTACAGTCAGTACAGAAGTGAGCCCTTTAAGTCAGGTATTAGGCTTTACCAAAGCGGTGGCTGGCAGGCTGTTATTGACGACGCAAAGGATAAAAGCGAGTTTATGACCGATTTGGGAATTAATACTGTTCTTGCCCCTGTTGCAGATGTGCCCTATTCACGCTCTGACTATATTTACGGCAGAGCCTTTTCAACTGACCCTGAGGCCGTAAGCGAGTACATAACAAATGTTGTTACAACAATGAACGAAAATAATTTTCTTTCCTGTGTAAAGCATTTTCCCGGATACGGCAATAATTCAAATACTCATACAAATTCAAGCGTTGATTCAAGGAGCTGGGAATCATTTGAGGAAAGAGATTTGCTACCGTTCAAAGCGGCGGTTGAGGCGGATGTTCCGTTTATAATGGTGTCCCACAATATCATTGATGATTTTGATAAGGGAGTACCTGCTTCTCTTTCAAAAAAACTCCATAATTATATCAGAGAGGATATGGGATTTGAGGGCATAATTGTCTGCGACGGTCTTGGTATGAGTGGTGTCAGAGAATACGTAGGCGGCGACAAGGGTGAGGTAGCCGTTCAGGCAATTATGGCAGGAAACGATATGATTTGTGCCACGGATGTAGGTATTCAGGCACGTGCCATTGCGGCGGCAGTTGAGGATGGCAGAATAGAGCTTTCACAGATTGAGGATTCTGTTGCAAGAATACTTATGATAAAAATAAAATACGGACTTATTGCCGAAGGTGATATTCCAAATGAGGGAATGATTGGCGACGATTCCGATAAAACAACAACAGCAAAGGCTGAAATAGAAGAGGACACAGCCTATGATAACAAGGAGGATATAAATGACTATTAATCCCGTAATTGAAAAAACAATGAAAAACCTTGAGAAGAACAATATTAAGCCCTATTTTGTTGAAACAAAGGAAGAGGTTGTTCCTCTTATAAAAGCCCTGATAAATAAAGGCGAAAGCGTATCAAATGGTGGTTCGGAATCCTTAAAAGAAGCAGGAGTTATGAACCTTTTAAAATCAGGTGATTATGATTTTATTGACAGAACGGGACTTCAGGGAGAGGAATTAAGACAGGCATATATCCGTGCCTTTGGCTGCGATACATTTTTCTGCTCTTCAAATGCCGTAACCGAAAACGGTGAGCTTTACAACGTTGACGGTAATTCAAACAGAGTTGCCTGCATTGTTTACGGACCTAAGCAGGTTATTATGGTTGTAGGCGTAAATAAGATAGTTAAGGACATAAATGAGGCTATTGAAAGAGTGAAATGCAAGGCGGCTCCTCCTAACACAGTTAGATTAAATCTTGATACCCCTTGCAGAAAAACAGGCAAATGTGTTTCACTTTCTAAGGAAAACCCTTTTATCTGCGACGGATGTGCAAGCTCATCGAGAGTTTGCTGTAACTATGTTGTGTCTGCACAGCAAAGACATAAGGATAGAATTAAAGTAATAATTGTAAACGAAAGTCTCGGATATTGATTTTACAAATTAGTACTCATAGAGATATTGTTGAATAAAACGACCGTAGGGGCGACCGGTGGTCGCCCGCTTAAAACGGGCCTGCAATACAGGCCTCTACGAATGTTTGTTTAATTAACACACCTATAAATACTAATTTATCTCTTTTACGTTTTTCTTGACAGGGTGCATATTATAATATATAATAAAATGATTAAAAAATGACAAGGAGAGGTTTTTATGGCAACAAAAACTTTCAAAATGACAGCAGAAGGTAAAGAAGAGTTAGAAAGAGAGCTTGACTCTTTAAAAACCGAAGGCAGAATTGATATAGCAGAAAAACTTAAGGTTGCACGTTCATACGGTGACCTTTCTGAAAACAGTGAATATGATGAGGCTAAGTCAGAGCAGGCTAAAATTGAGGCTCGTATCAGTGAGCTTGAGTATCAGCTTGAGCACGCAGTTATTATTGACAGCACTGATAAAAACGCAGTTAGCATGGGTTCAAAGGTAACTGTTGTAAGACTTAGTGATAAGGTTGAGGCCGTTTATGAGATTGTGGGCTTTGCACAGTCAGACCCGTCAAACGGCAAAATTTCCGATGAAAGTCCTGTAGGTAAGGCCCTTATGGGTGCTAAAAAGGGAGACACAGTAGTCGTTGAGGCTCCTATCGGAAGCCTTGAATACAAGATTAAGAAGATAGACTGATAAATTAAGAGGTACGTTTATATGGCAGGAAAGTTTGAAATCACCAAGCAGGGTGACGGCACTTTCACATTTGAATTTTTTATAGATGATAAGTCAGTAGGTAAGAGTCCTGTTTTTGAAAAAGAGGATTTGTGCAAGAGAGGGGTTAAGGCTGTTAAGAAAAACAGTAAAATGAAGGTACAAAATACTCTTGCAAATGATGAAGAAAAGACAAATCCTAAATATCTCGTTGAATCTGACGGGGATAAGGTTAAGTATACCCTGTTTCTTCAGACAGGTGCTGTTGCCCTTGAGGGTACAGCAGACAGCGAGGAGGACGCTCTTGCAGTTATCGAGCAGATAGGCAATAATGCAAATGCCGCTCCTATGCAGATGGCAGAGGTTGTCCTTTCGGAAAATGAGCAGAAGCAGATTAGAATTAATAAGCTTAAAGAGCTTCAGACTCAGGGCAAGGACCCTTTTGAAATTACTCTTGCAACTCAGACTCATTCTGCACAACAGATTATTGACAATTTTGAGGAGCTTGAGGAAAAGAATGTTTCAATCTGCGGAAGAATTATGACCTGGCGTGATATGGGCAAGGCTAATTTTATAGATATTCAGGACAGGTCGGGTAAAATTCAGTCATACGTTCGTATGAATGATATAGGCGAGGAAGAATATAAAGAGTTTAAGAAATGGGATTTGGGCGACATAGTTCAGGTTGACGGTTTTGTTTTCAAGACCAGAACAGGTGAAATTTCCGTCCACGCTAAAAAGATTACTCTTCTTTCAAAATCTCTTTTACCTCTTCCGGAGAAATTCCACGGTCTTACCGATACAGATACACGTTATAGAAAGCGTTATCTTGATATGATAATGAACCCCGATGTTAAGGATACATTTATTAAGAGGTCAAAGATTATTTCTTCAATTAGGTCATATCTTGATAATTTAGGCTTTATTGAGGTTGAAACACCTATCCTTAACAATATTCCGGGCGGTGCTTCCGCAAGACCGTTTATTACTCACCATAACACTCTTGATATGGATATGTATCTCCGTATCGCTACAGAGCTTTATCTTAAAAGGCTTATCGTTGGCGGTATGGAAAGAGTTTATGAAATCGGCAGAAACTTCAGAAATGAGGGTATGGACGTTAGGCATAATCCTGAGTTCACCTGTATTGAGCTTTATCAGGCTTATACCGATTATCACGGTATGATGGATATTGCCGAGAATATTATAAGAAATGCTGCTAACGAGGTTTGCGACAGCCTTCATATCGTCTTTAACGGTACTGAAATCGACCTTGAAACTCCTTTTGCACGTTTGACTATGATTGAGGCTGTTAAGAAATACAGCGGTGTTGACTTTGCAGAATTTATGTCTGATAACGAAAAGGCTGTTGAAATTGCAAAGCAAAAGGGTATTGAAATAGAAAACGGCAAGGCAACATGGGGTGATATTCTTAACTCATTCTTTGAAGAATTTGTTGAAGAAAATCTTATTCAGCCTACATTTATTATGGATTATCCTGTTGAGATTTCTCCTCTTACTAAGAGAAAACCCGATTGTCCTGTGCTTACAGAGAGATTTGAGCTGTTTATTCTCGGCGGTGAATACGGTAACGCTTACTCAGAGCTTAATGACCCAATCGACCAGCAGGGTAGATTTGAGGCTCAGATGAAGCTTCGTGAAGCAGGCGACGATGAGGCTAATATGATAGATAATGATTTCGTTACGGCTCTTGAGTACGGTATGCCTCCGACAGGCGGTCTCGGCATCGGTATTGACAGACTTGTTATGCTCCTTACGGACAGCTACTCAATCAGAGATGTTCTGCTGTTCCCTACAATGAAGCCACTACCGAATGAACAATAACTATCTAAAAGGCAATTCCGAAAGGAATTGCCTTTTTAAATAATGTAAACAAAATTTAGGTGGTATTGACTATCTAATTAAAAATTAGTATAATATAAGGAACTAATTTAGTATATTAGCATTTTACATAAAAGAAGGTAATGAAAATGAGATCAGATTTAATTAAGAAGGGTCCGTCAAGAGCTCCTCACCGTTCTCTGTTGAGAGCACTTGGTATTGACGAGCTTGAAATGGGCAGACCCTTTGTAGCTGTTGTTAATTCAAAAAGCGACTATATTCCGGGTCATATGCACCTTGATAAAATTGCGGAGCAGGTTAAGGCAGGTATAAGAAATGCCGGCGGTGTTCCATTTGAGTTTAACACAATCGGCGTATGCGACGGTATCGCAATGAACCACAGAGGAATGAAATATTCTCTTTGCTCAAGAGAGCTTATTGCCGATTCTATTGAGGTAATGCTTACTGCTCATCCTCTTGATGCAATCGTATTTATTCCTAACTGTGATAAGATTGTTCCCGGTATGCTTCTTGCTGCCTGCAGACTTAATTTGCCTTGTATTTTTATCAGCGGCGGTCCTATGCTTCCGGGTAAGAGTACTGAAACTGTAAACAGAATCGGTCTTTCCGAGCAGTTTGAGTACGTAGGTGCTAACGCAGTCGGTAAAATGAGTGACGAAAATCTTGAATCCTGTGCATTTACTGCCTGTCCTACCTGTGGCTCCTGTTCGGGTATGTATACTGCAAATTCAATGAACTGCTTAACAGAGACTATAGGTATGTCACTTCCCGGTTCAGGAACAATCCCTGCAGTTATGAGTGCAAGACTTCGCCTTGCTAAAATGGCAGGTGAAAGAGTTATGACTCTTCTTAAAGAGGATATTAAGCCATCTGACATTATTACAGAAAAAGCAATCGAAAATGCTATGCGTACAGATATGGCTATCGGCTGCTCAACAAATACAATTCTCCATCTTACTGCTATTGCCCATGCGGCAGGTCACGATATCAACCTTAACGACCTTGACGCTTACGGCAGAAAGACTCCTCAGATTTGCAAGCTTAACCCTGCATCCTCTGTATTTATTACAGACCTTAACGATGTAGGCGGTATTCAGGCAGTTATGAAGGAGCTTGCAAAGGGCGGTATGATTAATACAGATGCTCTTACGGTAAACGGAACCGTTGCAGACAGAATTGCACAGGCTCCCGATGCTGACGGAGAGATTATCCGTACTCTTGAAAATCCGTTTTCAGCTGATGGCGGCATTGCCGTTCTTACAGGTAATCTTGCTGAGGAAGGTTCTGTTGTTAAGAAGGGTGCAGTTGCTCCGGAAATGATGCAGCATAAAGGTCCTGCAAAGTGCTATAACAGCGAAGAAGAGGCAATTGAGGCTATTACAAACGGTAAGGTTGTTGCAGGTGATGTTGTTGTTATCCGTTACGAAGGACCTAAGGGCGGACCGGGTATGAGGGAGATGCTTTCGCCAACATCTGCTATTATCGGTATGGGTCTCGGCTCATCTGTTGCACTTCTTACAGACGGTCGTTTTTCAGGTGCAACAAGAGGTGCTTCTATCGGTCACGTTAGCCCTGAGGCTGCAATGGGCGGAACAATCGCACTTGTTGAGGACGGAGACGAAATTGAAATCGATATTCCCGCAAGAGTTCTCAGAGTTAATGTTTCAGACGAGATTCTTGCTGAAAGAAAAGCAAAGTGGCAGCCCCCTGTTCAAGAGCTTTCAGGTTATTTGAAGAGGTATGCACAGCACGTAACAAGCGGCTCGAAGGGTGCAGTTTTTGAGGACTAAGTCCGAGGAAAAACATATGAGTGAGAAAAATGAAAATAGGAAAAAGCACATAAAGAAATCGAAAAATATTGTGAAGGACTATGTGCTGACCAACATTGTATTTTTAATAATTTTACTTGCTGTGACCATAGGCGTGATTTTCGGTGCTTTAAAGCCTGTTACTGCCCTTGTACATAAGGTTGAATCAGTAGCAAATATGCAGAACGGAGATATTTCTGTTAAAGAAAATTCAGAAATAGTGCCCTACAGCAAAGAAAGCTCTGAATATGGTGATTGCGTTGCAAATATAACCTGTGAAAGCAGGGGACTTAATACATCCGTATATGTTGGACTTAATCGTGTTTCGGCAAGATACGGAGTAGCCTTGGCAAGAAAAGGATGTTTTTTTACTGAAAATGGTACGGCTATTGTTGCGGGATATGACGAGACTTATTTCGGACCGCTTAAATATCTGGAAAAGGGCGATGTAATCACAGTTACAACTGCTGACAGAGAAGTAACGTATAAGGTTGATGATGCTTTTTATGAAAGCAGCGAAATGAGACTTGAGGGTATAAATAATGATTTAGTGCTTTATTCCTCATTTTCGGATTTTTCAGAAAATACAGGTAAGTGCTATTATGTTTTTGCTGATAAAATAGACAGGGAGGGTAACTGATATGAGCGGACACTCCCACGATACAAAAGCCAATATCAGAGTAAGGGCGTTTCTGTCATTTGTGCTTTGTGTACTTATGATATTGTTTAGCCTTTCCGTTTGTTCTAAGGTTGTATTCACTAATGCTTCCTATATGGAAGGAAAGCTGACTTCCTTTTCTTATGTTAATTCATACAGAGAGGATATAATAGCTTATGCGTCTGACTGTTTTGTTAAAAACGGTATACCCGATGATAATCTTAGTAACGTAATTACTCAGGAAAAGACGCAGGAGCTTGCTGAAAACTACATTAACAGTATT
Source organism: Eubacterium sp. (assembly GCA_051892435.1). Lineage (GTDB taxonomy): Bacteria > Bacillota > Clostridia > Oscillospirales > Acutalibacteraceae > Eubacterium_R. The sequence continues at coordinate 52,083 of JBJFGE010000004.1, read as the reverse complement.
TTAAAGGTTAAGGTAGGAATAACATCTGATACTGTTTCTATGTCCTTTGACGGATTAAGATCTGATATTGATAAGGAAATAAAACAGCAGATAAAAAATACAGATTATGCCTATGATGAGAATGCTTCTCAGGATATAGCACAGAGAATTTCAAATTATGCAAGCGAAAGGATAAGTATTCCTGGTGCTTCATATATTGAAACAATAGCAAATGTAGGCTCTGTTGCTTCAACGGTTGTATCTGTTTTGCTTGGAATATTCAGTGCTATTTTAGCTGTGATTATTTATTTTGTCGGAGCAAAGAGATACAGAAGCGTTAGAGCAATTGGCATAAGCTTTATGTCAGCAGGATTTTTTGAGTTATTCCTTTCATTGATTGTAATAATAATATCGAGGGTAAAGAGTGTAGATATTTTTCCGCTTTATCTCAGACAGGCATTTATGAGCTATGTAAATGGTTCAATCAGTGCTGTAGCTTTTTTTGGCGGAATACTTCTTTTGATTTCATTGATATTTATAACAATTGTATGGAAAATGAAACATGATGAAAAATAAAAGGCGGTGCTTTTATGGATAAAGACGTTGCTATTTCAGTAGACAATGTCACAATGTCCTTCGTTCTTAATAAAGAAAAGGTGGACAATCTTAAAGAATATGTAATCAAGCTTTTAACAAGAAAGCTTCAGTACAATAAATTTGATGCATTAAAAAATATCAGCTTTGAAGTAAAAAAAGGCGAGCATCTTGCTATTATGGGACTTAACGGTGCAGGAAAAAGTACCCTTTTAAAGACGATAGTTGGAGTGTACAAGCCTACAGAGGGAAAGGTTAAAAAGAGAGGTGTTATTGCCCCTCTGCTTGAACTTGGTGCAGGCTTTGACGGCAACTATTCAGGTAAGGAAAACATTTTCCTTTACGGTGCGATTCTCGGCTATGACAGAGAATATATCAAGTCAAAGTATGATGAAATAATTGAATTTTCAGAGCTTGGAGATTTCATAAATGTACCCGTTAAGAATTATTCCAGCGGTATGAAGGCACGTCTCGGATTTTCAATTGCTACTGCAGTAGAGCCGGATATTCTTATTCTTGACGAGGTTTTGTCAGTAGGTGACGCAGGCTTTAAGAAAAAGAGCCTGGCTAAAATTAAGTCGATGTTTGATAAGGGTGTTACTGTTCTTTTCGTTTCTCACAGCATTGAGCAGGTTAAAGCAATATGTGATAGGGCGATTTTGCTTGAACACGGTCAAATTATTGCTCAGGGCGATGTGGGTGATGTAACTAAGGTCTATGAGGAAAAGGTGCAGAAAAAGCCGGCACCGAAAAAGAAATAATAAAATCCCGATGGTTTTTTCATCGGGATTTTTTGCATCAATGTGTATACATCTCAGTTTTCTGCTTTGGTAATAGTATTTTTGTCAGTATTAAAAAAATAAATTTATACAGTTGATAAAATTCTGACTTTGTGTTATTCTTAACACTATGGAATATAAATATGAACTTCACTGCCACACAGGATGTGTTTCACGTTGTGGCAGAGTAGAACCGGAAGAAATTGTAAAACTTTATAAAGAAAAGGGCTACAACGGCATTGTTGTAACAGACCATTACAGCCCTATGACCTTTACACCTAATTGGTGTCCTCAAAAGCAGATAGATTTTTATTTGAGTGGATATCGGCGAATGAAAAAAGCAGCAGGAGATGATTTTACCGTTTTACTTGGTATAGAGCTTCGCCACTATTTTACAGCAAATGACTATTTGATTTACGGAATTGATGAGAATTTTCTTTACAGTGCAGGAAATCTTATGAATGTATGGGAAAAGACGGTCTTTAAAATAGCAAAGGAAAAAGGCTATCTTGTATATCAGGCTCATCCATTTAGAGAGGGCATAAGGCGTTGTAACCCTGATTATATTGACGGTGTAGAGGTTTATAACGGCAAGACTAAAAAAAGAATGAATGATGATGCTTACCGCTGGGCAAAGGAAAATAATAAGCTTATTGTATCAGGTTCGGATTTTCATACCATTAAAAATCTCGCTCGAGGCGGTATTATTACTGACAGAAAAATTCAGTCAAATGATGATTTATTGTCTGTTCTCAAATCACAGGATTTTAAACTCATACAGACGTATTAAAGGAAGGATATTTTATGAAAGGTATCAAAAATAAGATTTTAGGAATTTTGCCCTGCATATTAGTTGCAGGAATATCAACCCTGCTTGCTGAAATAAATATCGGCAGCTTCTCATTCGAAGTAATAGGTGCGCCTGTTTTTTCAATCGTAATAGGAATGATTGTTGCCTTGATCTTTCCAAAGTTTTCAATAAATGAAAAGGTCAAAGAGGGAATAACCTTTACCTCAAAGAAAATTTTACAGTGGGCAGTAATTATTTTAGGATTTACTTTAAATATTAAAACGGTGCTTTCCGTTGGCGGAAAAAGCCTTCCAGTAATTATTGCAACAATTGCAACATCGCTCATTGTTGCTGCTTTGATGTGTAAGCTTTTAAAGGTGGATAAAAAGGTTTCAATCCTTGTAGGCGTTGGTTCGTCGATATGCGGTGGCTCTGCTATTGCCGCAACTGCTCCTGTTATTGATGCAGACGACGAGGAAATTGCACAGTCAATTTCCGTCATCTTCCTGTTTAATGTAATTGCGGCTTTGATTTTTCCGACATTCGGAAACGCAATCGGTCTTACAAACGACGGCTTTGCACTTTTTGCAGGTACAGCAGTAAACGATACATCTTCAGTAACTGCTGCCGCATCCGCTTGGGACAGTATGAAAGCTACCAACGGCTTGGTTCTTGCACAGGCAACTACTGTTAAGCTAACACGAACTCTTGCTATTATTCCTATTACGCTTGTGCTTGCAGTTGTAAGAACAAGAAAGGCGAAGAAAGAGGGCGGAGAAGGTGCAAAAATATCAATGAAAAGCATTTTCCCTTGGTTTATACTTTACTTTGTTGCTGCATCTCTTATAACTACAGTCGTTGCACTTTTGCCGGCAGGTGCTTTTACGGAAATGTATAACACATATTTTGTAAAGGGTGCAAAATGGCTTGCAAAATTTTTCATAGCAATGGCAATGTGTGCTATCGGATTTAACACAAACATTGTCACGCTTGTCAAAAAAGGCGGAAAGCCTATTGCTATGGGCTTTGCCTGCTGGGTTGCAATTACAGGTGTAAGCCTTGTTATGCAGCATGTTTTGGGCTATTGGTAATAGAAAAATAATTAAAGACGCAAACCTTTAATCATTTGGTTTGCGTCTTTTTTTGTCTCTTATTTTTACTGCTAAAACAAATATCAGACTGCCTAAAAATCCTCCCAGTGTATTATAAACAAGGTCCGATATTTGAAATGTACCTACGTGGAATATCAGCTGCATTGTCTCAATTAAAACAGAATTTACAAGTGCAATGATTGTCGAATTCAAAAACAGCTTGAAGTGATTGAATTTTTTACCGTATAAATGAAAATACAAAAACACAAAAATTGCTACAGGTAAAAACATTATTATATTCCAAATTACAGATAAATCATAAAAATACTGAGTTTCAACAATAGTCCATCCGCCGAAAACATTGCTTAAAGGTTCGTGTCGTTGATTTGTGATCAGCCTGTCAAAGACAGTAGATTGGAATATAAAAACTATGTAGAATATGAATACAAATGAATTCAGAGTTTTTTTGTTTACTGAGATTACAAAAAAATTATTAGCTTTTTCTTTTTTATATTTAATAAACAGTACTATGCCGAATATTATTAATGCAATAAGCAAGGGAGGGCAAAAGTAATGTAAAAAGAAATATCTAAAATTAATAAATAGCGTGTGAATTATTTTTTTCATTTAATATAAAACAAAACTCCTTATTGCTTTGCAAGGATATTCTTCACAAATTGAATTATCTTTTTGTAATTAATTAATGAGATAATTACGGCAATGCCTAATAGTACATACCTAACGATGTTAAATTTATAAAGCAGTACAGAAACAAGCATAAATATAATTACTAAAACAGATAGTGCAAATATTTTTTTTGAATCAAAAATATTTTCTTTTATGTTTCTTTTCTTAGATAATAGCTTACATAGGAAGAAATGACCTAATGCAAAAAGAATATAACAAAATACGGTAGTATATCCTGCTGCAATAAATCCAAATTTGTTGATAAAGATATAGTTTAAACCTATATTTAATACTGCACCGATTATTGAAACAAACATAACATATTTTGTTTTTTCAAAGTAAAACTCGATATTTATATAAAGTGTATAAACAAATGTGAAAAATACAGATGCTGCAACAGGTGGAAAAACCCACTTTGCTTTCGAATACTCGCTTGTAGAAAACAGCATAATTGCCTCAGGACCAAGAAGCATAAACAGGCAAATTATTACTGCCATAAAAAGACACAGAGTTGTGGCTGTTTTTCTAATCCCTTTATATTCCTTTTTCTTTAAATTCTCATATAAATAGGGCACAAAGGAACTGTTGATAGCATTAACAAAAAGTGTCAAAACCGAGGCCAAATTATACGTGACACCATAAATTGCGGCCTCACTTTTACCTATCATTTTGCCAATCATAATTCGGTCAGCCTGACCGAGAACAAATTGAGAAAGATAGTGAGGAATAAGAGGAAGATTGAAGGAAAGTGCAAACTTCCAAAAATCCTTTACAAACAGCTTTTTTCCTCTGATAGTTTGGATAATGAAAAATATCAATCCTGCACAGACTTGAACAAGTGCAAAGGATATAACTCTTGCTTCGGCCTTATAATCTGTTGATATTACTGCGATTACACCTAAAATGGGACTCATAGCGGAAACAGTTATTGTTACTGCCACAAGACTTTTATACTTGTATTCATACCGCTGACGCTGTGACCACAGCAAATACGCAGGTTCAAACAGTAGCTGTACAAACATTGTCAGTACGAATATAGATGAAAGGTCAAAGATCTTATTCCAAAAATCCATTGAAAAAAGATATATTACAAAAAAGAACATTGTAACGGTAAATGAAAGTCCCTGCATGGCAGAAATAAATTCATTTCTGCGAGTTTCGTATTTGACCATACCGTTATTTACCACGCTTCCGGCTATGTTAAGCGTTACAATAATACTTACTATCGAATACCATGATTGGTAAAGTGTAAATACTCCGTATTGCTCAGTAGTAAGCAAGCGGGTAAAAATAGGCATCGTTATCATGGCAATACATTTTTGCAGGAAATTGCAAATAGTAAACCATAATGCTGCCTTTACACCTACGCTCATTGACAAATATTTATTTTTTAAATTAGATATAAATTTCATCTTGTTTTTGTTCAGAAATAATTTCGTTTCTTTTGGAATATCCGCATACTATACCAAGTATTGCAAATACAAATACGCCTATGCTGGATTTAATTATTGCAGTTCCGATACTGCTGATTATAAGTCCTATAAAAATAGATATTGCAAGGGCTTTTACTTTTTTTCCAAGATTTATTTTATTGATTGATTTAAACATTATTATAATTAATATAGAAAAAAGAAGTGTACCGATATATCCGAATTGACCGAATACCATTCCCATATAACAATCATTAAGGAACAGACCCTCACTCTGAGACATACCATACATATTATTGAAGCCGTATTGCTCATACAATTTTGAATAATATCGTGCAGCCATGTCAGAGCCGTATGTAGCGAAGCCTGAACCGAAAGGGAAGTATTTATTAGCGGTTACAAATCCGTATTTAATTAAAGTCATTCTTGGAGAAGTTTCATCTTTTAAATATGTTTGAATCTGGAAATTCGAAACAATAATACCTGCTATAGAAAGGAAAAATACATTTTGAGGTGTGAATTTATCCCTTTTCCTCCACATTAATGTCAAAACTATATAACACGCCACAACTATATACACAACACCCTTTGTTGTATATATCATACTTAATATAGATAAGAATTCGTAAATTTTCACCTTTTTTGGCCTTTTTTCACTTATAAGAACAATAAGAAGGCAACAAGCAACAACGTAGGCAAATCGTGAACCGTTATTTGGGAATATAAAATTAAAAGATGGGATACCGTATCTCCTTTCACCTGACATACCGATATCAACAAAAAGTGATATTGTTCCGCATGCTGCACCTGATATGATAAAAAACTTAGCGATATTGGTTATATAATCAATTATCTTGTGTTTTTTATCGTATCTTGCTACTTCTTTGTAAATAAGATATGTTGCAAACATTTTAAAGAGACAAAGAACATCTACGATTATTGGAAACCAGTTAGTAATGAGCTTTGAAAAAGCATTTCCTATTAGTCCCCAAACTGTGCAAAGCATCAGAATTATAATAAATGTTAAATCATTTCCTTTAATGCCTTTTTTAAAAGATAGGTATAAAAGATATAAAATACAAATTATACATAAAATTTCATCAGTATATGCCGCAATAGAAATATTGAAGTTCATCTCAAGCAATAAACTTGCCGGAAGCATAATCAGAAAGAAAGAGAATAGCAGTTCTCGGGGATATATTTTAAATTTAAATCTGTCCATTAAATATAAAACTCCGGTTTAGTTAGTTCTGAATTTTTCATTAATATTCTTACAGGCATCCATGAAAATGCCGATGTCAACAGAGTAGCTTAGATATTGAAGCCCGAGTTCACGCCACATCTTTAAATCTTCCGGCGTGTCAACAAAGGTTCCTATAACCTTATTTTTCTTTTTTGCTTTTTCAACAATGTTTTTCATTTCATCAACAACAATTTTATTGTTGACCTGTCCGGGAATACCAAGTGATTGAGATAAATCATAAGGGCCGATAAAGAGGATATCAACCCCGTCAACCTCAAGTATTTCATCAAGGTTTTCTATCGCCTCTACACCTTCAAGCTGAAGAATGATAAGTAAATCCTTAGTGCTTTCAAAATACTCATATCTGTCCATATTAGAGTAATCTGCTGCTCTTACAAAACGACATACGCCTCGCATACCGTAAGGGTAGAATTTAGAGTACTTTACAACCTTTTCTGCTTCTTGGGCAGTCTTTATCTGAGGAACCTGAATACCGTAAGCACCTATATCAAGAGCTTTTCCTATGGTGTTTTCATCTCTGTCAGGCAGTCGAATTATCGGAACTGTTCCTCTTGCTTCAGCGGCACGGATATTATTCTGCTGATTTTCAATAGAAACAGGTCCATGTTCCGTATCAAGAATTACATAGTCAAAGCCACCTATACCTGCAGCCTCAACAAACATAGGGTCTCCCGTTTTCATAAATATACCGAAAACAGGCTCTTTATTTGAAATTTTTTCACGAAAACTTTGAAGAGATGGTTTCATTTTATTCCTCTTTTTCTTTGTACATATAATTAAATATAGCATCGGCAATTTCAAAATCTTCTTTTTCGTCGATATCTATTGCCTCTATTTCATTAACCTCAACAATATGAGGCGTTTGTCCTATTCTTCTTCCAAGGTCGTTTATGACGCTTGAATCATAAATATAGAATCCGCTTGTTTCCTCATAAAGGGGAGGTAAATCCTGAGTTCTCGGTATATTTTCAAGGTCGTAATTAAACGGACGGCCGTTTTCCCACAGGAAATCCTGAAGCTTTTTTGCAGCAAAAGCCGAATCGTTCATACCGCTTGCAACTGCCTCTATTCCTTTTTCTATGCTTTCCTTTGAAATGAAAGGGGCCGTAGTATGAGTCATTACATAAATGTCAGCAGGTACATCCTTAGCAAATGCTTTAAGCACCTCATTCATTTTTGTTGTATCGGAGTCAAGAGATTTATCTCTTTTTAAGTATGTAACACCCTGAGGTAAAAACTCTTTAATTGCCTCATTACTGCAATAAACATATACCTCATCTATTTTATCTATTTGAAGCAATGTGTTAAGGATATAAGTGCAAAGAGGCTTACCATTTGTGAAAGGCTTTGTGTTCTTTTGAGGGAGCCTTGTATTATTTAACTTCATAGGTACTATTGCTACTGTTTTCACTTCTTTTTTTCCTTTCGTTTATTCTGTAAATTATTTTGTCCATAATGAAAGATATAAACATGATGGAGGATATAACAATAATTGTTGCAACCGCAAGCTCTAAGATTTCTGTGACGATAGTTTTTGGAATTAACGAACAAATTTTACCGATTATTCCCAAGAATAAAAAGTGCAATCCGTAAATTAAGTTGCTTTTTTGTCCTACATTATTAAGGATTTTGCTATTATTAAGTAAAACGCCAAGCAGAATTATCGAAGCACTTCCCGATATAGCAGTTATAAGTGAAAACGGGCTATAAAAACGAAGTGCTCTAAACGAATCTGCATAATCATTAGGAGTATTTTTGAAAATAAAGATATTAGTACAAATAAGTATAATGAAACTTAAGACACAAACGCCTAAACAAGCTGAATGCTTTTCTTGTAGCTTCTGAATTACATTACTTTTTTGTGTTAAATGACCTAAATGTAGATATGGTAGTGCAACAAAAGCGTTATCCATACATAAAGGTAAGCAAATTGAAAATTTATTTTTTAATAACAGTATTGAAATCGCACCGATACAGCAAATTGCTGTTCTAATCCATTCATTATTGGTTATTTGATATATAATTTTAATCAAAACCATTGCAGAAAAAAGGCATGGCAAGAACCACAGATTAATAAAATACGAATCATTTTGTATCAGGAGTGTTGATAACAAATTTTCAGTGAACTGATTTATTGTGTTATCTAAATCAGATGTTAGCAATGAAGTCAGCAAATCATATATTGCAGTTAAAATAACAAAGAAAAGATAAGGAAGCATCAGTTGTTTTGCTTTATTATTTGCAAATTCTAAAAAACTTTTGTTTTTGCTGCTCTTTTCGATAAAATAACCGCTAATAATAAAGAAAACAGGCATATGAAAGGAATAAATAAATTTAAAAAGCAACTGCAAGTCAGGACAAATTGTTTGAATTAGATGCCCAACCACAACAAGAATTATTGCTAACCCTTTTGCGTTATCAAGCCATTCAATCCTGTTTTCACATTTGTTCATATGTACTCCTTTATATTATTTCATCAAGATTAACTCTTGTGAATGTTTCAAGCTCTCCGCCTCTTGTGGCGTTATAGATTTTGATATTATGCTTTTCTGCGTATTCTTTTGCACAGGCAAATCCTGTTCTCATTCTAATAGGATTGAGTGAGGCACGTTTGTCCACAAATCCGCTTTCTACAAAGTGATTTTTTTGTCCCTTTGGATAGCTACAGTCGCAACCTAACAGATAAATCTCCGTAAATCCCATATATACTGCAATTTCAATAAGGGAATATGTAATAGAATAGCCGTCATACACAATTGAATATGCATTGTCGCTGAATTTTGCATTAGGAATATATGGCTTACCGTTATATAAATGATATTCACCGTCGTACGGAAATCTAATAAAAGACTTTGGAACATCAAAATAATCCGAAAGAATGTCGGCAACGAAAACATTATCGCTGTTTTCGTAGGTGCACTTAATAAGCTCTTCCATTGCACCGTAAACATCTCTGTCCTGAATACCGTAAAAGGTTGGACGCCAATCGGTTTTATCAAAGGTTTTTATTATTGAGTTCATACCAAAGGTGATTTCGCCATTGAGTTTGTTTAAATCATCATAGGTAAGACTTGGACCTGTGGCAACTATGAAGCAACGTTTTCCGGCATATGAATTCTTTAAGCCTTTAAGCCTTTCGTATCTTTCGTCAACCTTGCCCTTGGCACGCTCCTTTGCGGCATTATCAATTACTGCTTGCTTCTTTTTATTACGTAATCTCCAATAATACAGCCGTGCCTTTTCGTAAAAGGACCATCCTTCAAAAACCTTGAGAATTTTATCTTTTAAAGTCATTTTATACCCCGGTATACATCTAAAAATTGTTCAATCTTATAATCTGTTGATATACAATTTCTGTAATTGACGCAGTTTTCTATATAATTTTTATCTTCTGCAACCTTGTATATGTCGTTTTCGTTCCAGCAATCGTTTACAATACCCAGAGAATTTGCCTTTATGTATCTTGCATTATATGGAACAGAGGTCGTAATTACAGGTGTTGCAACTGCTATTGACTCAACAACAGAAACCATATTATTGTCTTTCTGTGTGTAAATCAAAAGTGCCTTTGATTTTTTTAGTATCTCAATAAGCTTGTCATGATGAAGCTTTCCTGTGAAAACGATATTGCTTTCAATACCCAGCTTTTTTACCTGATTTTCAAGTGTTGCACGTTCTTCTCCATCACCCATAATGTAAAGCATAGCAGATGAGTCATATTTTTTGACATACGCATTAAACGCATCAATTGTCTTATCTATACGCTTTCTTGCTATTAACTGAGAGCTTACAGCAAAGCAGTTTTCCTTTTGAACTTCAAATGTGAATTTATCGAGATTTACACCGTGGTCAATAATGGTGTCGCTGACATTATCGCAAAACTGCGAAATAAAATTCTTTGCGTCAATGCTCCTTGCAACGATTTTTGTATTTTTAAAAAATATCCTTGCAATAATATTGTACCAAAGCTTTGAAGGTATTTGGTGCATTATGTTATTGTGCTTTGCAAGCTCATGCCAAACAATGAGATTTTTCTTGCTGTGAATTGACAGCATAAGGGAATTTAGAGAAAATACCTCGCTTGTTATTATCAGGTCAAAGCTGTTTTTTGACACATATTTTTTTAAGTCAGGACAAAAAGGTATAACATTAGGAGGCAATATCTTTTTCACCTTTGTTTTAAACCACTGAATGTCAAAAGGATACTCCTCATCTTTTATGGGCTTATAATCCTCAGCACAGGCGAGAGTAATGTGGTGGCCTGCTTTTTTAAAGGCTAAGCACAAGTCATATATCATTGTGTCCTTTATTGTATCGACCTTTTTTATATCCCTTGTTTCGCTTGTATAAATGATAGGGTTGACAATAAGAACCTTCATTCCTTCACCTTTATTATATCACCGTAAATTGTGTTGAATTTATTATCAAGAGTAAGCTCTCGGTTTGCATATTTATAACCGTTTTCTCCAAGCTCACATCTTAAATCATAGCTTTCAATAAGTGTTTTTAGATTGCTTGCGAATTCATTTATTATTTCATCTTTGCCTTGCTGAGTATTAACAAATAAACCGCATTTGTTTTTATTCAAATCGCGGGAAATGCTTTGATTAAGAGCAACGATAGGAAGCTTGTGAGCCATTGCCTCAACAAATACCGCACCGCTGCTATCTCTAAAGGTAGGATGTGCAAAAATATCGGCGTTTTTATAAATTTTAGATACCTCTGTGTGTCTAACATTTCCGACTATTGTTACTTTGTCCTCTAATCCGTATTCGGCAATTTTCGCCGCCATTTCGTTTTTAAGCTCACCGCTTCCGTAAAGAGATACATGAAATTTTTTTGTTGAAGATATATTTTTTATTACATCAATTAAAAGCATAATTCCTTTGAGCTCAATAAATCTTCCGAGATAAATAATTTCAACCGTATCGTTGTTTTTATGGTCAACGTCAAGATTTGCAAGCTCTTGTGAAATAGCTATATCGCAGAGCTTATTGCATGTTCTGCCTGATGCATCTTCCATAGCCTTTTTTGTTTCATCATTAACAGCATAAATTTTATCAAATGATTTCAACTGCTTTTTGTATGATGGAAGGCTTGCAAAAATTTTATTTACAGCATCACGGTATTTTTCATAAAATTTTTGACTGTTGTAGTAGCATCGAAGAGAAGCCGGTGTAGTTTGACCGCCACCGACAGGACCGAAAATTGAATATGTATTTTCAAGCTTGTACATACTGCCGGTAATTCTGTAGTTTCCCATTGAAACATGATGAACTATGTCAAAATGGATACCGCTGTTTTTAGCCCATTTGTATGCGTATTTTTGCCAAAGAATATAATACATATGATGAAAAGCAGAATGCTTTTCTCTAAACCAATTAAGATAATCCGGAACGTCTGTAATAATAAGCTTTACATTGGGAAGACCGAATTCTTTTATTCCTCTTGCAGTATCTTTTTCATTATATTTTTTTGTAAGAAGATAAATAGTGCTGTCAGGCAGCTTTTTACTTAGCGTAACTGTCCAGTTCCAGCCTACAGCATCCTCTGAACCTCGATATGGATTTACACTATATGCGGATAAAAGAATATTCATATTGTTCTCCAAATTATGATTTATTTTAATTGCATAGCAATATCTGCATCCACAATTTCTTCGCCTGATTTATTCTTTAATTGTTCTCTTGAAATATCAGAAAGACCGTCGTTTACAACCGCATTCATATCACAGGTGGAAAGCTTGTCAAGCTCTTCCTTGGTAACCTTGCCGTCACGAAGGTCACGGCAGATTTTGTTTTCATACATTGAGTATTTTTTATCCTTGAAAAATCTCAAGAACTTATGCTTGATTACCCAAGCAGCAGGAACCCAAATGTACTTGTGCATAGCAGGGGAAACAGAGCCAATCATCCAGCACTGTCTGTCACAATGACGTACCTTCTGTCTTACCTTTTCAGCCTGCTGACTGTTCCACAGGGTATCCCAGTCACTTTCGTTAAGGTTACCCATAATCTCTTTTTCCTTTGTTCCGTTACATGGCATTACGTCGCCGTAAGGGTCAATAAAGAAGGTGTCAAATGCCATATCACAGGGAAGAAGTCTTTTCTGACCGTATATGTAATTGATAAGACCATGATTAAAATAAGCTCTAAACCATTTTTTAGGTGAATTTGATTTCAAAAGCTCGTTTACAAGGTTTTCAAATTCCTGAGCCACCATCGGTCTGTCCTTGATTATGTTTTTCGCTTCAACAAAATAGAAGGAATTATGGAGAGATGCAGTAGCAAATTCCATATTCATTTCATCACTTAATTTGTAAAGAGGTACAAGGTCCTTGGCGTTAGCGTCCTGAACCGTCATACCGAAGCCGACATCAGGATGATTCATTTCAACAAGCTTTTTAAGGGTGGTATATCCCTTGTTAAAGCCATCGTCAAGACCTCTGATTCTATTATTTGTTTCTTCAAGACCCTCAATGGAAATTCTTATACCTACGTTAGGAAATTCATTGCAAAGGTCAATAATTCTGTCGGTAAAAAAGCCGTTAGTAGAAATAACAATACGGTCGCTTTTTTTGTAAAGCTCTCTTACGATATCCTTTAAATCCTCACGGATAAAGGGCTCACCGCCTGTGATGTTTGTGAAATACATCTCAGGAAGTTTTTTTATTGTGTCAACAGTTAATTCCTCTTCTGGCTTTGATGGCTTTTTGTATCTGTTACACATATTGCATCTTGCATTGCATCTGTATGTAACGATTACTGTTCCGTTAAGTTTTTTGGACATAAACTCACACCTTAGAATGCTGATATAACTCAGCGTTTTTATTTTTTAAAATCACCCAAAACTAAAGCTCTGGTAATTTTGAATTTTCTTACAATGTATTTTGAAATTGGTATTGGAAGTACAAGCCCTAAAATGAAAATGATAATGCTGTAAATTACATAAGGAACACCCAGCATTGAAAGAAGTATAACTCTTAAAGTAATCTGAACATAATATCCAATCATATAGATATCCATTCCATAGTTGCCAACACACATAAGCAATTTTTTTATTCTGTTTGTGTTGTTAAGGCTTTGTGCAACAAAATACCATGTTGCAATATTGAAAATACATACAATTAATTTATAAATATTGCTCAAATATGAGTCATTGCATTTTAACAGAAAATAACAAAGAACTACTGAAGCAGTAACCAAAATCAATGTGAAAATATAAAGTGCAGTAGGTTGTTTGTTGTCAGAGTTTACATTCTTTAAAAATACAGCATTAAACTTTTCTGTGATTTTGTCATAATTTTTATACAGCAGTACTCCCGCACTGAAAAATACAGAATGTAAACAAATATTGAGTATAACGGGGGTATCGAAATCAAGAAATAAAGTTAAACATTTTAATCCTAAAGAAAAAACAAAAACCACCCAATCCGGAAGAAAATTAATAATTACAAAAATAACTGAAATTACAAACAAAGTATGTAAAAACCAAATGCCTCCGTTTGGATTGTTGATTCCTGTAAGTATGTCGAATAATAAGGTCTTAGGATTTTTCTCAAGGCTATTGTAAGCGTATCCTTCAAGAAAGAGCTTTAAAACATATGAAACAACTGTAAAAAACAGATAAGGGATAATAAGTCTTAAAAATCTGTCTTTTACAAGAATTGCTTTATCTTTAACTTTTTTTGTTTTCCCCAATTTAGACGCAAATAGAAATCCACTTAAAACAAAAAATGCGTTCATATGAAATGAGTAGGCATAAGATTTGAAAAGCTGAGAAAAAAATCCTCCCAATTCACTGTCAAGTGAGTGACCTATGACTACCCAAACTATTATTAATGCTCTGAAAATATTTAATTCGCTATAGTATTTTTTGGTACTGTTCATATAATATCTCCGACAATTTTTAAATATTCTTGAGCATATTCGTCTAAGCTCAAGAAATTATTTTTTAAGCAATTCTCAGACATTTTTTTGCAGAGTTCTTTATTGTTCCACAAGTATTCTATTTTATCCGACAAGTCGTTACAATTACCGCTTTCGAATAAAAGACCGTTAACGTTATTCTCGATAAGCTCGGGGATACCGCCGATATCTGAAGCGATTACCGGAGTTTTCAAAGTAATGCTTTCTATAATAGAGAAAGGACAGTTTTCGTACCATTCAGACGGATAGACAGAAAACATAGCATTCTCAATAAGCTCGTTAAGCTCTTTACCTGTTTTAAATCCGACATTATCTATGTTAGGCATTGAATTAACTGTTTCGCTGAGCTCACCGCTTCCTGCGAAAACAAAGCGGATATTCTTTAATTTTTCTGCACTTTGGCAAAGAGTTTTTATGCCTTTTTCTTCGCTGAATCTGCCGAAATACAGAACATAATTCTTTTTTTCTGCACTTTCGTTAGGCTCTTTGTCTGCAAAGTTGTGAAGAACAACAGTTTTATCCTTCAGAGCGGAATTGCACTTGATTTGATTTTCCATAAATTCCGAACAGCAAATTACTTTATCTATGAATGAATATGTATTAAGTGATTTGTATAAATAACCCTCAATGCTACCCAATGCACTTTTTAAAAGAGAAGAGTGAATACATCTTCCTTTGGTGCAATTTTTATAGTCACCGTATTTGCATTTATCACAGTTTTCACTGCTTTTAGGATTACGCATCATATGATTTGGACATACGAGCTGATAATCGTGTGCAGTATATATTATTTTGACCTTTCGGTTATTTTTCTTTTCATAATCATGAACAGCATAAATAATTGACGGTGTAAGCTGAAAGTTAAAATTATTTAGGTGAACAACATCAGGCTGAAAGCTATCAAGCACCTTTCTCATCTTTTTACGTGCTTCTTTTGAATAAACGGTTTTGATAGACAATTTAATTTTCTTCAATGCACCTGAATTATGAAAATCCATATTTTCGGTGTACATATTTTCATCATTACCAACGCAGTTATCATCGTGGTACATTCCAAAATATTCAACCTCATTGCCCATAGCCTGTAGTTGACTGCCAAGCTTGAACATATATGTTTCTGTTCCACCTGCAGGGTACAGAAATTTGTTTACCATTAAAATTTTCATTTTATTCACCGTTATACAGTTTGAAAGTTTGTTCTACAGTTTTATCCCAGCTATATTTATCGCATATGAAATCTCTTGCCTGACTTTTGTATTCTTTGACTTTTTCAATGTCATTTAACAGTGCTTCAAGCTTTTCTGTCAAATCATTGATATCGCCTTTTTTAAAATAAACAGCCTTATCCTCACAGACCTCTGTACATTCAGGTATATCGGAGGTAAGACAGCAGTTTGAATAGCTCATAGCCTCAAGCAGACTTATAGGCATACCCTCAAGATTACTCGGCAGGCAATAGATATATGCATTTGAATAAAGCTCCTGGAGTATTTCGCCCTGAACAAAATCGGTAAAAATTATATTTTCATTTCCGTTTGCCAAGCCTTTAACTTCATCAACATAGCCGTCTGTGTGGCTTGAACCACCTGCTATGACAAGCTTTTTATCTGTGTTAAGCTTCTTGTATGCCTCAATAAGACCGTCGGGAAATTTCTCTGGAACAATTCTTCCGAGAAAGAGGATGTAACCGTCCTTTTCAAGACCGAATTTTTCTTTGATTTCTTTATCTCCCTTTAATTCGGGCTTTTCGACACCGTTGGGGATATAGTGAGTTTTTCTGCCGTATTTCTCAAGAAAATAGTTTTGAACATTTTTTGACAGAACTATTATTTCATCGGCATATTTTGCGGCACATTTTTCACCGAATTGTAAAAATTTTGTTGCAAATCCGCCCCATTTTGACCTTTGCCAGTCAAGACCGTGGATTGTTACAATAACTTTTTTCCCGAAAAGCTTTGGCAGAAAGCTCATTGAAGCGGGACCCTCTGCGTGAATATGTACGATATCATATCTTCCAAGGCTCGCTCTAAGTGCTGCTAAAAAGCTGTATATAATTGCATTAAGCTTTTTATTTTCAACGGTAAAAACAGATTTAAGCTTTATGCCGTTGTATTCTTTAAGCTTAGCATTGCTTTCAAAATTTTTTCCCGAAACGTGATGACCCTTTCGGTTATATGCGGTGACATTGTTTCCAAGACAGACAAGTCTTGTTGACAGCTCGTCAACAACTATTTCAATACCGCCCTCACGGGAGGGTATTCTTTTATGTCCCATCATTGCAATTCTCATTTTTTGTCACCTATGAGGCTTTATTCCGCACCCTTATGGGTGAGAACAACGCCCACTGTCTTAAATAATATCTTTATGTCAAGTCCCAATGACCAATTATCTATGTATTCGCAGTCAAGCTTAACAACCTCTTCAAAATCCTGAATGTTTGATCTGCCTGATACCTGCCAATTTCCCGTAATACCGGGTTTCATTGAAAGACGCCTTTTGTGGTGGCTTTCATATTTTTCAAATTCATCAATGGTAGGCGGTCTTGTTCCTACAAGGCTCATATCACCTTTGAGAACATTCCAAAATTGCGGAAGCTCATCAATGCTGTATTTTCTAATAAACTTACCAACCTTTGTAATTCTCGGGTCATCGTCCATTTTAAACATATGACCGTCCATTTTGTTTTTCTCCATAAGCTCTTTTTTTCTTTTGTCTGCGTCAACATACATTGAACGAAGCTTATAGATATTGAATAATCTGCCGTTTTTACCTACTCTTTGTTGCTTGAAAATCAAAGGACCGGGTGATTCTAATTTGAGAGGTATCGCTGTCAACAGAATAATAGGCAACGATACTATTGTGCCGATAAGACCTCCGATTATATCAAGGACACGTTTAAAGAACATTTGAGTGCTGTTTTCCACAATTGGTGAAAAGACAACCATCGGATAACCTGACTTAACAATACAGTTGAAATTATCAAACTTACTGTCTTCAACAATTTTTTCCATTGACGGAATGTTTACTATTGCGACTATACCCATATCCTCAAGCTCTTCAATAAGCCTTGAAATATCGTAGTTTTCGTCTAAAGGTAGATTTATATAAACCTCATCAAGAGAAGCAGTTCTTATCCAACCTACAACATTTTCAAGGTTAGAAACTACAGGAACTCCGCAGACTTGACTGACCTCTTCGTATCCTCTGTTATTTTTTTTCCTGCATTTGTATTTTCCGCTTTCAATAACAGCGTCGGCTAATGCAATTGCTTTGATGTTTTTTGACCAGTCGGTCTGAAGCTTTGGTATAAATTTTTCAGCTCTGTCCTTTGTGGTTATTATTCCTGTCATTGTGGCAAGCTTACTTTCGGAAATTCTATGAAGTAAAATCTTTTTCAGTGCAAATCTGCCTGCTAAAGAGAAAATAACATAGAGAATAAAGCTTCCAAGGAACTGATATCTTGAATCAATAATGCTGTTTTTTGTAAGAATAAGCATTGCCGCAAAGAGACCGTATGTAAGAGCACAGTTTCTTAGGGTTGATGCAAATTCCATAGGCTTGCTTCGCTTGAGCAAATTAATAGGAGAAGAAAAGCAGATGAATACAACAAGAAAAGAAATGGTCAGGATTGCAGTGTATTCTGTCCAATTTGATATTTCATAATTCACAATTTTTTTTGAAACGACTATTCCAAAGTGAAACAATATGAAGGTGATTATCTGTGCCATAGCCAGAGAACACACCCCTACAATAAATTCAAATAGCTTTTGAATTCTTCTGCGTTTGCTCATTTGATAAACATTCCTTATCTGTAATAGTGGTAGTTGTTATAGTTATAGTAACCGTACCTTCCGTATTTACCGTATCTGTAGTATCTGCTCTTGTAATAAGAGTAGTAATTTTTGCCCTGAGCGGAAACATCGTTAAGCAGAAATCCTACAATGTTTGCGTCAATGTGCTCAAGAGACGATACAGCTGCTCGTACCTCCTGAACATCGGTTGCTCCGGATTTTACGATGATGATATATCCTGTTGCCTTTGAAACAAATGATGTTGCATCTGTTACGAGGTTTACAGGCGGTGTATCAATAAATACGCAGTCATAATGTTCTTTAACAAACTGCAGGAGCTTATCCATTCTTGCCGAGGATAAAAGCTCAGCAGGGTTTGGCGGAATTTTTCCTGCGGTAAGCACTGAAAGATTTTCTATATCTGTTTTAGAAACCGTAATGCTGTCTGTTAATCCTGCAAGAATCTCCGAAAGACCGTTTTTAACCGGGATAGAGAACATTCTGTGAAGTGTGGGGTTTCTCATATCTGCGTCAATGAGAAGAGTTCTTTTTCCCATTTGAGCAAAGGAAACTGCAAGGTTAATTGAATTGATTGATTTACCGTTATTTGCTAAAGGACTTGTTACAACAAATACGGGACATTTTTCACCCTGCTGAATAAACAAAAGATTTGTTCTTATGGCGTTATAAGCTTCTTTAACAACAAATGGGGAATTCGCACATAAAATTTTTTTCTGGTCATCCTTGCTGAAGCCTCTGTTATTGTTTTTTGATTTATCCTTCTTGTCTGATGACTTTTTGTTATTCAACCTCATTTTTGTTTTCCTCCTGCTTTTTCAATAGTGAACTAAAGGCAGATTGCGAATTTGCAACTGAGCTTTTACTGCTATCGCTGTTATCAACAGGAAGCAATCTTGGTATAGTTCCGAGAACAGGAATATCAAATTCCTTTTCAAGGTCTTTTTCGTTATTAATGCTTGTGTCAAATATTTCTTTGAGGAAGAATATTGCAAAGGAAGCAATAAAGCCTGCCATAAGAGCAATGCAGATTATTTTTTTCAGGTTTGGTGACGACGGTGAAGTAGGCTGGGTTGCCAAGTCAACAATCTGAACACTACCTGCATTTACTATTCTTACAATTTCATCAGGGCATATTTCAGCAATAGTATTTGCTATTTCTGCTGCTTGGGCTGCGTTTGTGCTCGCAACCTGAACCTTGAATATAAAAGTATCTTCAACCTGGCCACAGGAAATCATACTCTTAATAGTTCCCGGTGTTATTTCATAATCAAGATTGTCAGCAACCTTTTCGAGAAAAGTATTGCTCTTGATAATTTCAAGATAAGTATTAACAAGGTTTTGCGAAGCATCAATTTCACTGCTTGTAATACTACCATCAGTACCTATGCGATTATTGTCGTTATATGCGCAAAGTGTAACCGTTGCAGTGTATTTTGGCTGAATAAAAAAATTAGTGTAACAGCCGGCAACAGCTCCGCAAATAAGTGCAATAAGAATCATAAACACAATCTTTTTTCGTAAAGTGGAAAAAATTGATCTTAAATCTATTTCTATTTCTCTGTTTTCTTCCATAGTATCCTCCGAAGTTTTTACTTGAGGGATGAAAATATCGGCACAATTGAAAATTCTATGCCGATTTAAGCATTTTCCCCGATAACTGTCCAAACATAATTATAACAACCAAACCATTGATTGTCAATTAATATAATAAACAAAAAATAAGTAACATATTTATATATAACTGATAAATAATATAGAAAGCAGGTTGAATAAACAACCTGCTTGTCATAAATTAAATCACAGATAATAGTCGATTGCAACAGAGGTTTCTGCCACCTTGTGCATATGCTCTTTAACAACCGAGCAGTGATATTCGTCTTTTTGATAATCATCAAGTGCTTTTTCGTCGTCAAGCATTACCTGAAGAATTACGTCGTAGGAACGGTTAGAGTGGAGGAAATCAACGCCAACCTCTATTTCTCTCAAGAGAGAAACATTACCCTCCATAGACCTCAAAACTTCTGCGGCTTTTTTACATTCCTCGGCAGAATTGTTTTTCAATTTAAAGCAAACGATGTGTTTAATCATAATGAAATTCCTTTCGCATTATTGAAAAAAGTCCTGTGTGTTTGCACAGGACTTTATACAGTTTATGTTATTTTGCGTAGTCGGAAGCTCTGGATTCACGGATAATATTGACTTTAATCTGTCCGGGATATTCCATTTCGCTTTCAATTTTCTTTGCAATTTCTCGGGCAACAAGTGGCATTCTTTCGTCATTGATGACTTCCGGCTTAACCATAACTCTGACTTCACGTCCTGCCTGAATTGCATAAGCTCTTTCGACTCCGTTAAAGCTTGTGGAAATTTCCTCAAGCTGCTGAAGTCTCTTGATGTAGTTTTCAATGTTTTCACGTCGTGCACCGGGTCTTGATGCGGAAACAGCGTCGGCAGCCTGAACAAGGCATGCAACCACCGTCTTGCACTCAATCTCACCGTGGTGAGCGGCAATAGCGTGAACAACTGCTTCGTTTTCCTTGTATTTTCTTGCCCATTCAACACCGAGAGCTATATGAGAGCCCTCCATCTCATGGTCAAGAGCCTTACCGATATCGTGGAGAAGACCTGCACGGCGAGCCTGCTTTTCATCTGCACCAAGCTCAGCTGCCATAAGACCTGCGATGTATGATACCTCAAGGCTGTGTTTAAGAACATTTTGACCGTAAGATGTACGATATCTAAGCTTACCGAGGAGCTTAACAAGCTCAGGATGAATTTGACCGCAGTTTGCAGAAAGAACAGCCTTTTCGCCCTCCTGCTTAATGATTGCGTTGACCTCTTTAGTGCTCTTTTCAAAGCACTCCTCAATCTTAGTCGGATGGATACGTCCGTCCTGAATGAGACGCTCAAGAGTAAGTCTTGCAATTTCTCTTCTTACAGGGTCAAAGGAGCTGATTGTGATAGCCTCAGGGGTATCGTCAATGATAAGCTCTGTACCTGTGATTGTTTCAATAGAACGGATGTTTCTGCCCTCACGTCCTATAATTCTGCCCTTCATATCATCGTTTGGAAGAGCGACAACGGAAACGGTTGTTTCAGCTGTGTGGTCTGCTGCACAACGCTGGATAGCAGTGCTGATGATTTCCTTTGCCATAACGTCACTCTGGTCACGAACCATCTGCTCATATTCCAAAATACGCTTACTTTTTTCAGTATCAAGCTGTTCGCTTAAATCGGCAAGGAGCTGTTCCTTAGCCTCCTCTTTAGTAAGTCCTGAAATACGCTCCAGCATATCAAACTGGCTTTTCTTGATGCCATCGATTTCGAGTAGCTTGTCGTCAAGCTCTTTCTGCTTAACGGCTAAATTTTCAGTTTTTTGTTCAAGTGAATCTGCTTTTTTGTCGAGATATTCTTCTCTTTGGTTAAGACGATTTTCCTGCTTTTGAACCTCGCTCCTTCTTTCTCGGATTTCCTTATCCGCATCGGAACGGAGCTTGTGAATTTCGTCCTTTGCCTCAACAAGCCTTGCCTTTTTAGTAGCCTCAGCCTCTGTTAAAGCATTGTTTATAATTCTTGTTGCCTCTTGGGTTGCAGAGCCAATTTCTTTTTCGCTTGTCTTTCTGCGGTGCTCTCCACCGAGAACAAACCCAAGTATGCTAAAAACAATTGCACAAATTATGCCGACAACAATCGGAATAATAACACTACTCATAGTCAACAGCACCTCCTTCTTTTTTAGTTTAATTTCTTCAAAAATCTAATCAGAAATCGAAAAATTTACCATCAGAAAAGGTACAGTTTACGATGCAAAATCAGCTTTACATTATGCATAAAAATGCACAACAATATGTAAAACATCTATATTAATATACACCTATATCTTGTATATGTCAAGTTTTTTTATTAAGAAAATATACATTCAGTTATGCAAAAAAGTACTTCCGACATCCCGGAGTTATCCAATATTTCCAATGACAAAAATGTTGACATCAGCGTTAATGAGTGATAAAATACTATTCAAACAACAAATATCGGTCTAAAACGATGACAAGGACACGATTTATAATCAACTGTTTTCAGAGAGTGTGCGGTGGGTGAGAGCACACAGCAGAATTGTAAATTACCGCCTTTGAGTTCCTTTAATACAGGACGGTAGCTCCCGTTACGAGCAATGAGCGGTGCATATTTTGTGTGCACAATTCAGGTGGAACCGTGGATTTTTATTCACCCTGTTTTTGCAGGGTGATTTTTTATTTTTGGAGGGATTGACTATGAAAATTACATTAAAAGACGGCTCAATTAAGGAATATGCTTCTTCTATTACTGCGGCAGATATCACTAAGGATATCTCAATGGGACTTTACAGAAATGCCTGTAGCTGTAAGATAAACGGTGCTGTGAAGGACCTGAGAACAGTTGTTGATGAGGACTGCGAATTTGAGGTTCTTACCTTTGATGACGAGGACGGTAAAAAGACCTTTAATCATACTGCATCTCACATTATGGCACAGGCAATTAAGAGACTTTATCCTAACGTTAAGCTGACAATAGGTCCTGCTATTGAAAACGGCTTTTATTACGACTTTGATGTTGAAACTCCTTTTTCTCCCGAGGATTTGGAGAAAATTGAAAAGGAAATGAAAAATATCGTCAAAGAGGGCTTGGAGATAGAGCGTTTTGAGCTTCCTGTTGACGAGGCAGTTAAGCTTATGGAGGAGAAAAACGAGCCTTACAAGATTGAGCTTATCAATGAGCATGCTGAAAAGGGTGAACCGATTAGCTTCTACAAGCAGGGTGAATTTACTGAGCTTTGTGCAGGTCCTCACCTTATGGATATGAAGGTTGTTAAGGCATTTAAGCTTACACAGTGCACAGGTGCATATTGGCGTGGTGACGAGAAGAATAAAATGCTTTGCCGTGTATATGGTGTTGCTTTTCCAAAGGCTTCAATGCTTGATGAGCATTTAGAGGCTCTTGAGGAGGCAAAACGTCGTGACCATAATAAGCTGGGCAGAGAGCTTGAGCTTTTCACAACTGTAGATTATATCGGTCAGGGCTTGCCGATTCTTTTGCCAAAGGGTACAAAGATTATTCAAACTCTTCAGCGTTGGGTAGAGGACGAGGAGGCTAAGAGAGGCTGGCAGCTTACTAAGACACCTCTTATGGCAAAATCTGACCTTTACAAGATTTCAGGTCACTGGGATCACTACCAGGATGGTATGTTCATTATGGGCGACCCTGAAAAGGATAAGGAGGTATTTGCTCTGCGTCCAATGACTTGCCCGTTCCAGTACCAAGCATATCTTAACAGACCTCGTTCATATCGTGATCTTCCGTTAAGATATGACGAAACCTCAACACTTTTCAGAAATGAAGCAAGCGGTGAAATGCACGGTCTTATTCGTGTACGTCAGTTTACTATTTCAGAGGGACATCTTATGTGTCGTCCCGACCAGCTTGAAGAAGAATTTAAGGCTTGTCTGGAATTAACGAACTATATGATGGAAACTATCGGTCTTAAAGAGGATTTAACATATCGCTTCTCGCAGTGGGACCCTAACAACAGGGAAAAGTACATCGGTACAGAAGAGCAGTGGGACGAGGCACAGGGCGTTATGAAGAATATTCTTGACGACCTTGGACTTGATTACAAAATCGGTATCGGCGAGGCTGCTTTCTACGGACCTAAGCTTGATATTCAGATTAAGAACGTTTACGGTAAGGAAGATACTCTTATCACAATTCAGATTGACCAAATGCTCGCGGAAAAGTTCGGTATGGAATATACTGACCGTGACGGACAGAAGAAGAATCCATATATCATTCACAGAACATCAATCGGATGCTATGAAAGAACCCTTGCACTGCTTATCGAGAAATATGCAGGTGCATTCCCGACTTGGCTTGCTCCTGTTCAGGTTAAGCTTCTTCCTATTGCGGACAGACATCTCGACTATCTTTACGATGTTAAAAAGGCTCTTGAGACAAAGGGTATTCGTTGTGAGATTGACGACAGAAGCGAGAAAATCGGATTTAAGATTCGTTCTGCTCAGCTTGAAAAGGTACCTTATATGATTCTTGCGGGCGATAAGGATATAGAGGCTAACACGATTTCAGTCCGTTCACGTAAAAACGGTGACGAGGGCGCTTCAACTATTGAAGAATTTGTTTCAAGGATAACAGAAGAGATTGAAACAAAAGCACGATAATAATACAAATAGTATAAAAATCGGCAGACATAAGGTCTGCCGATTTTTGTTTATTTAAGCTTATCAGATTGAAAATTTATCCGTTTTTCAAATCCTCGATTGAAAAATGATACTGAATATTTTTCTCAATATAGTCAATTAAATCTTTATCGTTTGTAAAATACTGATAAAGATAATTACAGTTTTCACGTACAAATCCCTCTTCAACAGAACGCTGAAGCAAGGTCTCCATTGCATCGTAATAGCCGTCAATATTGTAAATAACAATAGGCTTGTTATGCCTTCCGAGCTGTTTCAGTGTCAGTACCTCAAACATTTCTTCAAATGTTCCGATACCTCCGGGAACAATGATAAAGGCATCTGCTTTTTCCTCCATTTTAGCCTTTCTTTCCCTCATACTGTCTGTGTAAATTAACTCGTCGCAGTCATTATAAATTGTTTCGATATCAGCATCTTTAAAGAACTCGGGAATAACGCCGATGATGTTTCCTCCGCCCTTTCTAAAGCCTCGTGCCGCCGCGCCCATAAGTCCGCAGCCGCCTGCACCGAATACAAGATTGTGTCCTCTTTTTGCTAATTTCTCGGCTAAATCTTCAACCGTTGATATATACTTACTGTCAATTTCGTTACTTGCTGCACCGAAAATACATAATCTCATTTATCTAACCTCCAAAGCATTTCTGAATCTATATACTAACCGTATAAAATTATACCTGAAAAATCTTTTGTATGGGGATAATTTTAACACAGTATTAATTTTGTGTCAATTTCTTGTTTTTACTTACAAGTTATTGTATAATTAATTTCTAAGGAATTTAAAACAGTTTATATAGAAACGGTGTAATTTTGAAGATATTAACAATCGGCGACGTTGTTTCAAAGCAGGGTTGCGAATATTTAAGGCAGGAGCTGCCAAAATTAAAAAAAGAATCAGACGCAGATATAGTAGTTGTAAACGGTGAAAATTCCGCTGTGGGAAATGGAGTTATTCCTCAAAGTGCAGAGCATATTCTTGACAGCGGAGCAGATGTTGTAACCTTAGGCAATCATAGCTTAAAGCGTACGGAAATTTGCGACTATCTTGATGAGGACCATCCTGTTATCAGACCTGCAAATTATCATTCTTCAGCTCCGGGAAAATATTATGAAATAGTTGATAAAGGGAGCTTTACACTTGCGGTAGTGAATTTACAGGGTGCAGTTTATCTTGACCCTATTGAAAATCCTTTTTCTGTTATTGACCGTGTTATTGATGAAATAAAGGCTCAGGGCGTGAATAATATAATTATTGATTTTCATGCAGAGGCAACCGCAGAGAAAAGGGCAATGGGATTTTATCTTGACGGTAGGGTGTCTGCTATTTACGGAACACATACTCACGTTCAGACAAGTGACAATCAAATTCTCCCAAACGGTACAGGTTATGTTAGCGATATAGGAATGACAGGACCTTATTACAGTGTACTCGGAGTTGACCCTGAATGTGCAATATATAAGCTCAGAACGGGATTGCCGGTTAGGTTTGTCAACAACGACGGTCCATGCGTTCTTGAGGGATGTTTGTTTGAAATTGATAACGCATCGGGAAAAACCGTGAACACCACGCTTATCAGGAGGTAGAAATGGCAAAAAGATATATTGCTCTTTTTCTAACGGCAGTAATGCTTGTTGCCTGCCTGACAGGCTGTACCTCTGCCGAGGGAAATAATGAAACGCCTACAGAGGTTGCTGAGACCTCTGCCGCTAAGGTTACGGATAATACAACCTTTAAGCTAAGCTATACTCAGGGCGACAGCCTTGATCCGTTCAAGGCAAAAACTCAGAATAACCAGGTTTTATCTTCTCTTGTTTTTGAGTCGCTTTTTGACCTTGATGAGAATTATGAGCCTACGCCGAATATTGCGACAGGCTATGAGTTTACTGACGATGAAACTATTAAGGTGGATATTAACCCGCAGATTAAATTTTCCGACGGTTCGGTCCTTGATACTGATGATGTTGTTTATTCATTTAATGCGGCAAAGAAGTCACCTGCATATAAAAATTCATTGCAGTATATAGACTATGTAAGTGCAAGCGGAAACTCCGTGATATTCTATCTTGATAGGGAAAATCCTTATGCAGTAAATCTTCTTACATTTCCCATTGCTTCAACAAAGGATGATGAAAATGGTTTTCCTGTAGGAAGCGGCAGATATAAATATGAGCAGTCCTCATCGGGAAAAACAGTGCTTACGGCAAATGTTACAGATAGCTTTGACCCGTATATCACAACAATAAATCTTGTGAACATTGCGGCGGCTGACTCTATTGATAATGCTGTAAATATCGGCAATATTTCCTATGCCTTCAGAGATTTAAGCTCATCTGTAGCGAAGCGAATGTCATGTGCAAAAAAGCTTGTTAATATGAATAATCTCGTTTATATAGGCGTAAATTCAATGGCAGGAATAACAGCGAACGCCCAGATAAGAAAGGCAATTTCATTAGCAGCTGACAGGAAAACCTTTTCCGACAGTGCCTATTCCGGATATGCAACAGTAGCGTCATCGCCGTTTAATCCTGCGGGAAAAATTGCACAGAATATCAAAATCTTTTCTGATACCGCTGACACTGCCACTGCTAAGCAGGCAATCACCCAAAGCGGAGTCGAAGCAAAGGATTTGAAGCTTACTGTTTTAGTGAATAAGAATAACAACCGTATTGCTGTGGCTAAGCTTTTAAAATCTCAGCTGGAGGCTGTAGGATTTACAGTTGAAATTGAAACCGAGGAGACAAAGGAATACACTCGTAGAATTAAAAATGTTGAATTTGATTTGTATATCGGTGAGGTTAAGCTGTCGGATGATATGAGTCTGTATCCTTTTTTTGACAAAAAGGGCGGAGTCAGATACGGTATTGATGATAAGAATATTAAATGCGACAATCTTTACAGTGACTACTTATCAGGCGATGCCGATTTGGGAAATTTCATTCTTGCATTTAATGAGGAAATGCCATTTATACCTCTTGTTTATAAGAAAGGTATGATTTGCTATTCCAAGGCAATGAATGGTGATATGCAGGGATATTACGGAAATTTCTTCTCAAACATCGAAACTTGGAATTTTATTTCTTGATTTAGAATATAATTTAATTTATAATGGATGGTAATACGAAGAGAAAGTTAAATCTGACTAAGGAGAAAAATTTATGATTAAGATTGAAAATCCAAATGGATATATTGAAATAACGAATAATTATTTCGCAAATCTTGTCGGCAGAGCAGCACAGAGTTGCTTTGGCGTTACGGGAATGGTTAATTCAAATCCCTATCAGAGTATCAAGTCTGTAATCAAAAATAAGGGCTCAAAGGATAATCTTGACCAGGGCGTTGTTGTTAAAAGCGACAATGATAAGCTGACCATAGATTTGCATATTTCCGTATCTTACGGAGTTAATATAAACGCAATAGTTGAAAGCATTGTAAATAAAGTTCGCTATACCGTGGAGGAGGCTACTGATTTACAGGTTTCAAAGGTTAATGTTTATGTTGATGCACTTAACTAATACATTAGGAGAAGTTAAATGATTACTGGTTTAATGTTCCGCGACTCAATTATATCGGCCGCCAATAATATTTCAAACAGCAGACAGGCCGTTGACGCACTCAATGTTTTTCCTGTTCCCGACGGTGATACAGGTACAAATATGAGTATGACAATTACAGCCGCAGCAAAGGAAATGGCGGCTTTACCTGATGACTGCACTATTGACGAGGCATCTTCCCGCTGTGCATCTGCACTCTTGAGAGGTGCAAGAGGTAATTCAGGTGTAATTCTTTCCCTTATTTTCAGAGGCTTTTCAAAGGGCTTTAAGGGCATTACCGAAGCCGGTGCACAGGATATTGCAAACGCCTTTAAAGAGGGCGTGGAAGCTGCATATAAGGCTGTAATGAAGCCTACTGAGGGTACAATTTTAACCGTTGTCAGAGAGGCAAGCGAGGCCGCTCAGAAAATGGCGGAAATTCAAGACGAGCCGTTAGAGGTTGCCTTTGCGGCACTTCAAGCAGCAAAGGAAGCACTGGCAAAGACGCCTGAGCTTTTGCCTGTACTTAAAAAGGCGGGAGTTGTTGACGCAGGCGGTCAGGGACTTATCCTTGTTTTTGAGGGAATGGAAAGCGTATGGCATAACGGAGTTATCGTTCAGCCTCTTGACGGAAGCGGAGTAACTCCTGTTTCTACACCGTCAAAATCAACTGTGGCAAATGCATCTGACGATATTGAATTCGGCTACTGCTCAGAATTTCTCATTGAAAAATCAAGCAGCTCTAAGGAAAAGGACCCTCTTAAATTAAGAGCATATCTTGAGTCAATAGGCGACTGTGTTGTAGTCGTCGACGACAGCGATATTATAAAGGTTCACGTTCATTCAAACGAGCCGGGAAATGTTATTCAGGCGGCACTTAAATACGGCCAGCTTATCAATATTAAAATTGACAATATGAGATATCAGCACGCAAATGCCGAGGTAGGTGTAAAGGACGGCGGAGAGGTTATAACTCCGTCTGTACAAAAGCCTGAAAATGAGTACGGCTTTGTTGCAGTATGTGCAGGTGAGGGATTAACAGAGCTGTTTTCAGATATAGGAGCAGACGTTGTTGTCAGCGGCGGTCAGACAATGAACCCGTCAACTGATGATATTTTAAACGCAGTAATGAGTACTCCTGCAAAGACTGTTTTTGTTCTTCCTAATAATAAGAATATCATAATGGCAGCAGAGCAGGCAGCACCTCTTGCATCTGACAGAGAGGTAAGGGTTCTTCAGACAAAGACAATTCCGCAGGGAATATCTGCTATGCTCAGCTTTGATGAAACCGTTAGTGCTGACGAAAATCAAATGAATATGATGGATGCTGCAAATGCAGTAGAAACTGCACAGGTAACATTTGCGGCACGTGACAGTGAGGTTGAGGGTAAGGCTGTTAAGCAGGGCGAGATTATGGGTCTCTGTAACGGTAAAATTAAATTTATCGGTGATGATATTACAGATATTGCCTTTAAATCGGCTGATAAAATATTTAAAAGGAATGAGCATTCACTTGTTACAATCATTTACGGTGAGGGTGTAAGCGAGGAAGATGCCGTAAAGGTTGAGGAAAAGCTCAGTGCAAAATACGGCAGTGATATTGAAATCAGTGTAGTAGACGGCGGTCAGCCTATATACTACTTTATCATTTCTGTGGAGTAAGCAATGTTAAATCTTAATAGTGGTATAAAATATATCAAGGGTATTGGCGAAAAAAGAGCCGAGCTGTTTAACAGTCTCGGCATCTTTGACGTTGATTCCCTTTTGCATTTTTATCCGAGAAAATATGAGGATTGGACTAATACAAAGACTGTTGCCGAAGCAGAAAACGGCGAAACGGTTTCTGTTAAAGCCACAATGATTACTCCTGTTAAGGAAAGTATGATACGTAAGGGCTTGACACTTTACAAATGCAGATTTTCCGACGGTGAAAATGTAATTGCCGTAACTATTTTTAACAATAAATATCTTGCAGGCTCACTTAGAGTTTATGAGGATTATGTGCTTTTCGGAAAAATTGAAAAGAATTTTACAACTGCCTCTATGTCCTCTCCGCAGATAGAAAAAATTACTGCTACCGACACTATTCATCCTATCTATCCCGCAAGAGAAAGGCTTAATTCAAAAGCAATTTCAAAGGCGGTCAAAACCGCTCTTGATGAAATCGACGAAATACCTGAAATATTAAGCGATGACATACTGAAAGAATACAATCTTATTTCTCTTGATAAGGCAATAAGGGATATCCATTTTCCCAAAAAGGAAGAGGATATATCACCTGCAAGAAACAGACTGATTTTTGACGAGCTACTTGTTTTACAGCTTGGATTTCTTAAATTAAAGGGAAATAAAAAGCAGGAAACAAGCGTAAAAATCAAAAACGATTTTACAAAAGAATTTATGACTCTTTTGCCCTTTGAGATGACAGGGGCACAGAAAAGAGCAATGGCAGATTGCATAAAGGATATGCAGGGTGATTACCCTATGAGCAGGCTTGTACAGGGTGATGTAGGCTCAGGCAAAACAGCTGTCGGAGCAGGCGTGATTTATACTGCTGTAAAAAACGGATATCAAGCGGCTCTTATGGCTCCTACTGAAATTCTTGCAACCCAGCATTTTGAAAGCCTTAATAAGATGCTTTCTCCTGTGGGAATCAGAGTTGAGCTTTTGACAGGCTCTGTTCCTGCAAAGCAGAAAAGGGAAATAAAAGCACGTCTTATTGACGGTGGAATAGATTTATTAATCGGTACTCACGCATTGATACAAAATGATGTTGAGTTTAAAAATTTAGGTCTTGTAATAACTGACGAACAGCACCGATTCGGTGTTAAGCAGAGGGCGGCACTTGCGGAAAAAGGCACTGATGTTCATACCATAGTAATGAGTGCAACGCCTATTCCGAGAACTCTCGGACTTATTCTTTACGGTGATTTGGATATCAGCATTATTGATGAGCTTCCGCCCGGCAGGCAGGAGATAAGAACAGACGTTGTAAATTCAAGCTATGACAACAGAATTTATAAATTTGTCCGAGATGCTGTTGACAGGGGAGAGCAGTGCTACATAGTTTGCCCTGCTGTTGAGGAAAATGAGCTTGATGTTAAGTCGGCAGAGCAGTTTGCAGAGGAGCTGTCACAAGGAGCATTTAAGGGCTATAATTTAGGACTTCTTCACGGTAAAATGAAGCCGAAGCAAAAGGATAATGTTATGAAAGCCTTTGTTCATGGAGACGTTCAGATACTTGTAGCAACGACGGTTGTGGAGGTTGGAGTTGATGTCCCCAATGCAACTGTTATGGTAATAGAAAATGCAGACCGATTTGGTCTGTCACAGCTTCATCAGCTAAGGGGAAGAATAGGCAGAGGCAGTGAAAAAAGCTACTGTATTCTTGTTTCTGACAACAAGAGCGAAGCGTCAAGAGAAAGGCTTTTGACAATGAAAAGGTATTCTGACGGTTTTAAAATTGCAGACGAGGATTTGAAAGCAAGAGGACCCGGTGATTTCTTCGGTAACCGTCAGCACGGACTGCCTGATTTAAAAATTGCCGATATGGTAAATGATATTGAAATATTGCACCTTACCCAAAATTGTGCTAAAGAAATTTTAGCATCCGATTTTAACTTGGATTGCCCACAGAATAAACCGCTGTGTGTCAGAATTAACAAAATGTTTTCAAACATTTATTTTTAGTTTTGTACGCAGAAAATTAGATGTAAGAGGAAAGTATAAATGAAAAAAAGTGTTATTATGTTGAGCTTTAGCGTTCTTGTTTTATGCTTTTGTCTCGGTATTTTAGCCTGTGCAGATGAAAATGTCTACTGCACGGAGCATAAACTGACATACGTAGAAGTAGAGCCCACCTGTACAGAGGCGGGCTTTTTGTATATCCAATGCCTGAATTGTCCGTATGAGGAAAAAACAAATTTTGTTCCTGCAGAAGGGCACGTATTGACTTCAAAAAATGTGGTGTCTCCCTCATGCACAACTGAAGGGTACACAACGGGGAAATGTGCCGTCTGCGAAGAAACTGTTATAACAGATTTCGTTTCTGCTTTGGGACATGATTTTTCTGAAAATACTGTTAAACCAAGCTGTACCGAGCAAGGATACACTCAATATGTATGCAACGCTTGCAATTACAGTGAAATAGGAAATTATACAAATCCTACAGGTCATAAATACGGAAAAATAATAGTGGTAACTTCTGCAAAATGTGAAATGAACGGATTAGGAATATACAGGTGTACAGTATGTAACAATGAAATAAATGTTGATATACCTGCAACAGGGCATAGTTATCTTGAAAAAATAACTGAGCCTACCTGCGAAGAAGAAGGGTATACAACATACATCTGTAAAAAATGTGAATGCTCTTATTCTGACAACTATATTTCCGCTTTGGGACATTCTGTAGCAGTTTGTGAATTTAAAGAAGCCGACTGCACTTCGGACGGCTTTGTAAATGGTAGCTATTGTGAGAGATGCGGAAAGGTTTTTGAAGCAGAAAAAATAATTCCCGCTAAGGGACATACGGAAATTATTGAT
Organism: Eubacterium sp.; assembly: GCA_051892435.1. Classification (GTDB taxonomy): domain Bacteria; phylum Bacillota; class Clostridia; order Oscillospirales; family Acutalibacteraceae; genus Eubacterium_R. The sequence goes on along the minus strand of JBJFGE010000004.1, from coordinate 19,408 downwards.
GAAGCTGTTGAGGCAACCTGCACTGATGCGGGAATGACAGCGGGAAAGCATTGCTCCGTTTGTAAAAAGGTGCTGGCGGAGCAGGAGAAAATTGCTCCAAAGGGTCATTGCTATGAGTTGTTGGTTGTAGAGCCTACCTGTACAGAAAACGGCTACACTGTGTACAAGTGTGTAAGATGCGATGAAGCCTTTACCGATGAATTTACTAATCCAAAGGGTCACAGCTTTGGAATAAATGATGAATATTGCAGTATATGCGGTGCTGTAAATCCTGATTATATAGGATATGAAAGGGGATTGACAATGGCTTTGGCGGATGATATCTGCGGGGAAAGCTCAACAACTGATGATAGTACAACTAATACGTTAATTTCAACAACTGTAATTAATCAGCCTGATTACTCGGAGAATTTAACCCCTTTAACCGAAACGGTTATGTATACCGAAGCAAATTGCAGTGAAGCACCTACGCAGTCAGTTCAAAGTGTTTTACCGGAAACTGCAACCGCAGCCAAGAAAACAACAAATCCTGTTAAAATTAATGGGGAATGGATAAACAAAAAGCAAAAAAAGGCTTCTATTAAGAAAATTAACAAGGGTAAGAAATGCTTTAAGCTGTATTGGAAAAAGGTTAGCGGTATAACGGGATATCAAATTCAGTATTCGACGGATAAAAAGTTTAAGAAAAATAAGAAAACCGTTACTGTAAATAAAAACAAAACAACCTCACTTAAAGTCACAAAGCTCAAATCAAAAAAGAAATATTACATAAGAATACGTACATATAAGCTGTCGAAAATAAACGGCAAAAAGGTAAAGGTATACTCTTCATGGAGCAGTATAAAATCTGTGACTGTAAAATAAACTATTATTAAAAATTTTATTGATATGATATAAAAAATTTGATATAATCAAAATTGGTAAAAAATTAACAATCTTTGCAAAATGAGGTTTCAAAATGGAGAAGAAAGCGAAAATTATTGCAGTTGCAGGAAAAGGCGGTGTTGGTAAGACATCTGTTTGTGCAACTATTGTAAAGCTTCTTGTGGAAAAATATCCCGACAAGCGTATTCTTGCAATAGATGCCGACCCTGCTGTCGGTCTTTCAACTGCACTTGGAATTGATGTTAAGATGACTATAGACGACATCAGAAAGGAAATTGTTGAAACCGTTGAGGACGGTCAGACAAAGGCGGCTATTGAGCTTTTAGGCGATGCAAGATATAAAATATTTGATGCTCTTGTTGAGAATGAGGGCTTTGCCTTTATTGCCGTTGGCAGACCTGAAAGTGCAGGCTGTTACTGTAAAATTAATTCCTATCTCAAAGAGGTTATCAGCCTGATTTCAAATGATTTTGACTATGTTGTTATTGACGGCGAGGCAGGAATTGAACAGATTAACCGTCGTGTTATGGAAAAGGTTACTCATCTTTTGCTCATTACAGACGCCAGCAAGAAGGGAACGCAGGTAATCTCCACCATTAAAAGTGTTGCAGACGAGCTTGTTATGTATGAGAAAATCGGTGCAATAGTCAATAGAATACCTGATGAAAGCGTCATTAAGTTTATTGATATTAATGAAGTTCCTGTTTTGTCTTATATACCGTCAGATTCCAGTTTGGCAGTATTTGACATTGAGGGTAAAAACATTATGAATTTGCCTGAAGATGCAAACATAGTATGCGGTGTTAAACAGGCACTTGAAAAAATCGAAATAATTTAGGAGGGACTATGAAAGATTTAAAATACCTTTACGAGTTTGAAAATTTGCTTCAGGAAGCAAATAACGACCTTGTTAAGCAGGCAAAGGCTGAGGGTAAGCTTGCAATGGGTTATACCTGCTATCACGTGCCTGAGGTTTTGCTCAACTGCGGTGACTGCTTTTCAGTAAGATTAAGAGCACCGAGAACAGGCTCTCTTGACATTGCTACATACTATATGAGTCCCTTTTTATGCGGATATTCAAAGGCTCTTGTGGAAAGAGGAATTGAGGGCGGTTATAATTTCTTAAACGCACTTTTGGCATCTGAGTCCTGCTCCGAAATGAACAGAGCCTATGAGCATTTTGAGGTTTTAAAACTTGTCAATGACGATAGATTTTTTGTATCCTTTATGGATATACCCTTTAAGGTTGAGTCTCATACCGTTAAACATTATGCAAAGCAGGCAAGGCTGAAGGTCCTTGATAAGCTCACAGAGGTTTACGGCGTTGATACATCTGACGAGGCTTTGATTAAGGCTGTCGAGGAGCATAACGAGGTTTGCCGTCTTATGACAGAAATAGGGGAATACAGAAAGGAAGAAAACCCACGTATTACAGGATATGAATATCACATATTAAATCTTGTAACATACTGCTGTCCGAAATACCTTATTTTAGATAAGCTTCGTGAAACAGCCGAGGAGCTTAAAACAAGAGTTCCAGATGAAAAGAAAAATTACAGAGCAAAGATTGTTGTTGTGGGCTCTGAAATGGATGACCCTGAATTTACAAAGCTGATTGAAGAAAGCGGAGCATTAGTTGTTGCTGACAGATACTGCTTCGGTGCTCTCCCCGGAAGACAGGAAATTGAGATTGTTGAGGGCGAGGACATATTAACTCAGATTTGCTATCACTATATGAAAACCAGTCAGTGCCCTCGCTATATGAGTCAGGAAAAGGTACAGGGCAGGCGTGATTATGTTAAGGAGCTTGTGGAGGAATACCACGCAGACGGTGTACTTTACGAGCAGTTGAAATTCTGCGAGTATTGGGGATATGAACGTGCCCTTGCATCAAAGGTGATGAACGATGATTACGGTGTTCCATCTGCCTCTGTTGACAGGCAATATACTGCCTCCGCTTCAGGCCAGCTGAGAACAAGAGTTCAGGCATTTGTTGAAAGTCTTGAAATCAAAAAGATTGCAAAGGAAAGGCAGGCGAAAAATGATGCTTAAAATCAAACTAAGCGATATAAAGGAAAAGACAGTAAAATTTAAAGATTATACTGTTGATATGTTTAAAAAGCCTGAAGGTCTTGGCGATTTATATACAAAGGATAATAAAGCTCTCCTTAAACACCGTGAATGGAGAGGTGTAAAGGACACAGCCTATGACTATTATAGATGGCTGATTACATGGAAAGATATGATTGTAATGGTGGGCAAGGCTCCGGTTTCAACAGTCAAGGGATTGTGGAATTATCGCTGGATGGCGTCATATCTTTCTGCCCCTGCTTTTATCGATCGTCATGTTGCAGGATTAAGAGGTCCTCAGCTTCGTATGGCTCATTTGCATTACAATATGATTGTTAAGCATACTACAAATCTTATCAACATTTCTTTCCGTGCAGATGAAAAAATCAATCCAAACAATAAGCTTTCAAAAAAGATCGTTCTTATGGATGAGATTGTACCAAATGAAGTGTTTTTAGGCTTTCCGAATCTTATTCCAATGCCATTACAGACAATTCCTATTTTTCTTGCATCAATGGTTGACCAGCAAATTACACCGCCTTATCTTGAAAGTGTTGAGGCTTACGGTGTTCCCGCCGACGTTTGTCCTTTACCAAGTGCAGAGGCAGGCGTAGCTGTTGATGACGATTATCCTAAAATGGGTTGTTGCTTAATTTCAACAAATATGCCTTGTGACGGCTCAATTATGAATACCTCATTCCTTGAAAGACGACTTAAATTGCCGTCACACTATTTTGGAGTACCGCTTCGTTACGGAGAAGATGATGTTCAGGAATATGCTGTTGATGAAATTAAGTCTCTTATTAAATTTATTGAAGACCAAACAGGCGAAAAATTTGATTGGGATGCTTATTTTTCAAGAATGAAGGACTATAACAAGCAGCTTGAATATGAGCTTCAAAAATGGGATGTAAACAAAACCCCATATCCGCAGATGACAGGTGCATGCTTTTGGCTATACAGAATTTTTTATTTCAATCTGTCAGGTGGTTCAAATGAAAAATTCCTTAAAGTTGATGAAAAAGTCAACAAGATTATGATGAAAGCATATGAAAAGAAAACTCCTGCTTCAAAAGAGATGCGTCATCGAGCTATTGTTTGGTCCTGTCCTGCAAACTATTATACAAGCTTTGCAAACTGGCTTGAAAATTGCTGGGGTATCAATGTTGTAATGGATATGGAAACGATGATTTCGTATCTCGAAATTGATGATGAGGATAAAGAGCAATCTCTCAAAGATTTGGCAAAAACCTATCAGCGTTCAATTATGCGTAAGCACACCAAGGGCGGCTATAGACATGTTGTTGACGAGCTTTGGAGAATTGTTGAGGAATATAATGCCGATACGGTAATTATGTACGACCAAATTTCCTGTAAGGGAATGGACGGACTAAACGGCATTTTTGATGACCAGGCAAGAGAAAAAAATGTTAATTTCATTTGGGTTAAGCAGGATCTTATGGATCCGAGAACGATTTCACGTCGAGATATGCGTGAGCAGGTTAATAAGTATATGCAAACCGTTCTTCAGGAAGAGCCTGTTGACCCGACACTTGTTGATTTTGAAGACGATATGGCTTGGTAATAAAAAGGATAAGGAGGAATTTATATGAAATACTTTGGCGGATGTGATGTAGGCTCAACCTACACAAAATGTATTATTCTTGACGAAAACGGAAAAATCGTTTCCGATGTTACAAACAGAAGTAAAATCAATCCTGTTCAGTCTGCTGAGATTGCTTTAAACGATGCAATCGGCAAGGTTGACGGCTTGAATTCAGCAGAGGAGCTTACATATCTTATCGGTACAGGCTACGGCAGAAATAAAGTGCCTTTTGCCGATGAAAATATTTCGGAGATAAGCTGTCATGCAATGGGCGTTCATGTAACAAATCCAAGCGTTAAGGCAATTATCGATATAGGCGGACAGGACGTTAAGGGAATTTCAATAGATACCGACGGTACTGTTAAGAATTTTGCTATGAATGATAAATGTGCAGCAGGTACAGGTAGATTTTACGAGGCTATGGCAAATGCCTTTGAGATGTCCTTGCCGGAATTTTCAAAGCTTTCACTTAGTGCTAAAAACACAATTCCAATTACTGCACAGTGTACTGTTTTCGCAGAAAGTGAGGTTATTTCTCTTGTAGGTGAGGGCAAGCCTATGGATGAAATCGCAGCAGGTATTCAGCTTGCTGTTGCAAAAAGATGCTTTGTTATGGCTAAAAAAGCAGGTGCAACAGACAGCATCACCCTTACAGGCGGATGTGCAAAGAATGACGGTCTTAAAAAGGCTATCGAAAAGGTGCTTAAAATCAAGGTTGTTGAGCTTGACACCGACCCACAGCTTATGGGTGCTTTAGGTGCTGCCGAATACGCAAGACAAAAGGGACTTGCAAAAGCATATTAAGGAGAAGAGCTATGACGTTTTTTAAAGTATTAAAAAAGCTTTTGGCAGTTGTTCTTGCTCTTTTCGGCGTAACCTTTACTATTTATTGGTTTAACCTTGATATGAAGCTTGTAAATAAAATCTATTTTTGGCTTCAAAAGCATTATGATAATATGAAAAGAGATAAAAAGCTTTAATGAATTTTTTTGATAATTTAATCGATGATTTTTATAATTCTGTTTCTCGGTTTAGTTGTAATAGTTATTCCTATAATGCCGCAAATATATGGCAGGATTTAGGTCAAAATGAGCTTGTAATGCAGAGAGAATCGGCATATGAGCTTGACGGTGTAGGCTTTAATCTTGTTACTTCAAAGAATTTTGAAGATGAAATAACTGTAATCGGCGATGACCTTTCAGAAATCAGCGGTGACAGAAAATTTGCAAGAATTTCCGTTATCTCCATTGACGATGTTGACGACGAGCAAAAGGCATATGACCTAATCAGAAAAATTGAATATGTTAAGTATCATTTCTTCCCAAAGGGCTATATGATTAGGACATCTTCAAGAAGTCATAAGGAGGTTGTAAGAATTTCAAAATCTGCCGTTAATACAGGCATATCCTTTGAAAAAATCGGAAATCTTCTTATTGATAAATATAAATCAAATCCTGCTGTTAAAGCGGTTCATATCTTTTTTATCACAGAACAAAGCGTTGATTATAAACAGCTTGAAACACTTGCAGTTAAAAATCATTCAATAACAGAAACCCTGAATCATATAATGAACAATGTGAATTTTGATTGCTCAAGCTGTAATCTTAAACCTATCTGTGATGAGGTAGAGGGTATGCGAGAGCTTCATTTCAAAACCGCAGGAAAACAAGGAATGTAAAGGAAGCAAAAAATATAAAAGGTGCAGATTTTCTGCACCTTTTCTTGTTTCATAGTCTTGTGAAAGCTACGATTGATAAACTATGCTTATCTTTCAATTCGCCCATTGACACGTGTCATTTTGAAAACAGGATATCCAAATCCTCCTTGCCGTTCTTCAACAGTGATTGTTGCCCCTTCCTCAGGGCAAGACTCATCATCAAACCAAAATTGGTTGAAATCCCAAACCTCCTGCATATTTCCACTTCTATCTAAAAAGCCAACAGCAGTATGTAATTGCTTAGCATTGCTTGTATATTCAACCGTTGTATCATAGGTTATTACTTCATTATCTGCACTGAGCTTATTTATACCGCTATACATTGCAGCGAATGTTACCGTAAATGCAATAATAAGCACTATAAACGGTTCAGTAAAATTTTTTGACTCTGTAAATTCTTTACCGTTTATAAACAATATTGACAGAAAGCTGATAATTATGCTAATACCTATAAAGATGAGTAAATGAAGGAAACCGAAACGATTGCCGATAGTGAAACCGACTAAGCATACAAGCCCGATTATAGCAAATATAAGCAGTGTAACGGTTATTAAAATTTTATAGGATTTCTTCATAATAATGCACAACCGAAAAAATGTTTGTTTTTATTTATTATACACACTAAAGCAAATTAAGTCAATGAGTGAATATGTTATAACATGGAGATGGCTATGTTATGTATTTTTTGAAAAGGTGAATTTGTGTTGTATAATTTATATATTAATGATAAAATTAGTATGTTATAACATATTGCTATTGCGATTTTTGGAGGCTTTATGGAATATTTGGTTGACATTAAAGATGCTAAGCAAACTCCTTATATCACAAAGGACGGATTTCAAAAGGTTGTTATTAAGCTGAAAAGCAACAGCCGAGGAATTGATGCTTGGGGAAAAATCACTTTAGAAAATATTAAACCGTATACGGTATATATCGGAAAAATTCCTTTTGGGATTTCTGAAAAAACAATATCTGTCAAGGATACAAACGAAATATTAAAGCCAAATGAAACAGCCTGCTTGAAAATCGAACTGTTTAAATACAGTAGCTGTGAGGGAAAGCCTATCGGAGTGTATGAAAACAGAAATTGGCAGAGAAGTCGTCATTGGGAATTTTATATATCTCAAACAATGCATACGGATTTAGGTTATACGGATTATGCTGAAACTTTACCTGCCCTTTACACAAGCTTTATCGATACCGCACAGGAATATAATAAAAAATCTCACAACAGAGCTGATGACAGGGAAAAGTACAAATATGCGGTGGAATCCTCTTGGATGTTCAGCAATAACTATGCCAAAGAGAAAAATGCCGACGAAATAGAAGCCTTTGTTAAATTGGTAAAAAGCGGTGATTTTGCAGTTGGTGCAGGTCGCTTTAATAATGCCGTGGAAAACTCAGGCACAGAGGAAATTGCACGCCTGCCTTATCTTACAAACAGAAATTTAAAGGACCGCTATGACCTACCGTCAGACAATACTATAAGAATGTTTGACAATCCTGCAATTTCAAAGAGCTATATTGATGTTTTAAATTCTGCAGGAATAAAATATGCAATCCATTCAATGAATCCGGACCGATCTCCGTATAATAAGGTGCGTGAATATGATTTATTCTATATGCAGGGATTTGATGCTGAATCTAAAATCTTAGTATTTAACGGAAAAAGCTACGGCGAAAATTATGGCTTTGGCGGAAACTATTTTCATCCGGAAAAGGGAGATTCTAAATTAGCTGAAAAAGAAATATTCAAGCTAATAGATACGCTTGAAAAACGAACAGTAAGACGTGCCTATCCCTATGACAAATTCCCTCTGCCGTTAATCCCGTTCGGTGATAACAAGCCTCCTCTTGAAAAGCAGATTATCATTGCAAATGAGCTTAATAAAAAGTGGCAGTCTCAGGGATATGCTTATCCGAGAATAACATCTGCTTTTCCCGAGAAATTCTTTGAGGACGTTGAAAAGGAATACGGCAGTATTATTCCTGTTGAAACAGGCACAGAGGAAAACTGGTGGAATGACGGCTGGGGTACTACTGCCTTTGAATCCGGCATAAACAAGAAAAACGGTACACTTGTTCCTATGGCTGAAGCAATGGCAAGTATTGCATCATTGTGCCATAGTGCCGATTATCCATATGACGATATAAATGAAGCAATGGAAAGAACATTTGTCTATAATGAGCATACCTGGGGCTATAACACCTACAAGGATTGTGATGAATATCATCAGATGTTTGAATGGAAGCGTACAAATGCTCTCGGTGCAAATGCATTAGCGGGAAAAGTTTTAGATAACACCCTTAAAACCCTTGCCGAAAACACGTGTTATAGGGACAATAGCATATTTGTATATAATTCGTTAAATCAAAGCAGAACAGATATTGTAGCTGTTAGGCTTGATGATAATGCTCCAAAGGCTTTTGAATTAATCAGCGATGGTGAAAGCCTGCCATATGAATTACAGAACAATAAGCTTACATTTGTTGCTAAAAATGTACCTGCTTTAGGCTATAGGCTGTTTTCACTTGTTCCTGCTAAGGAAGGTCCTGCCTTTAAAGCAAAAACTACCGCTAATAAAGAATGTGTTGAAAATCCGTTTTACAAGCTTACAATGAACGATGACGGTACGGTTAAAAGTATTATTGATAAGCAAAACGGCAACAGAGAAATTGTTGACAACACTGCTGATATTAAATGGAATCAGTATCAGTATTATGATGATTTCGCAATTCCTTTTAAGAATATGGGTGCAAAATTCTCCTCGTGGAAATGGAATCTTTATCAGCCATTAAAGGAAAACACGAGCATTAATATTATGCAAACCCCATTGGGAGCAAAAATTCAGGTGAATACAGGAACATTTCGTGCAGGAAGCATATGTCAGACAATAACTCTGTACGATGATATTCCACGCATTGATATTAATAATAAGGTGCTTAAATCCCCATTACCTAAGCTGACAGATAATGAGGAGGTGTTTTATACATTTCCTTTTAAAGCAAATGCAGATTATGAAATCCGCTATGATTTGCCTATAGGAAATGCATCTGAGGGAGAGCAGGTTTACGGCACATCAAGAGATTGGTACACAGCAAACAAATGGGTTAATGTGTACGATAAAAGTGATGATTACAGTATGACCCTTGCTCTTATTAATGCTTCGCTTTTACAGTTCGGTGAACGCAGAACAGGAAAATGGTCCTTTGATTACAAGTCAAAAAAGCCTTATATTTTCAGCTATGTAATGAACAATATGTGGCAAACAAATTTCCAGGGCGACCAACCCGGGTTGACTGAATTTTCATATTCTCTTTTCACAGGAAAGGGAAAGTCAATCGGTAGAATTAATCAGTCTGCTTGGAGTTGTTTTGCTCCTTTGCAGGCAGTATTTAATGCAATTGCAAAAGAAGCAACAGATGATAAATGTGACAAAAAATCGTATATAACAATTAACCGAGATAACGTTATTCTCTCCACGGTAAAGCCGTCTGAGGCAAACGGTAACGGTATGATTGTTCGCTTTAATGAAATCGCCGGAAAGAAAACCGAGGATATTACCGTTGATATTTGCGAAAGCTTTTCATCATATGTCGAAACAGATGTTATCGAAAATGATATCGGCAAAGAAATTAAAGACAGTACAATCAGATTTTCGCTTAAACCCTATGAGGTGAAAACCTTTAGAATTAAGACAGGCAAAGTCATTTCAAGGGTTGAAAACGTTAAAGCCGTATGTACACAGGTTAACGTTCCAAGATGTGAGCATTATCAAAAAGAGCGAGTAAAGGAGCTGACAAAGGGCAAAACCTCACAGCAGGGTGTTATTGTTTCTTGGGGAAATACCGAAAATGCTTTGTACTATGAGGTGTTTCGTATCAAGAATGATAAAATGTATTTTGTAGGCTCAACAAAATATAATGCCTTGTTTGACAGTCAGGTGACAAAGGGCATTTGCGGTGATTATACCTATTGCGTAAGAGCAGTAGGAGCAGGTGCAAAGGGCGAGCTTTCGGAAAAGGCAATCCCTGTTGTTGATGCAGTTGAAAATTCAGTTATTTTTGAAAGTCCTGTGCTTTATGCCGTTCCTCGCGGAAAGGAAAGAATAGAGCTGTTTTGGACTCCTGTCCTTGCAACAGTTCCTATAAGTCACTATGAAATTTATCGTAACGGTGAATTAATTTCAAAAACCACTGATAATTATATAACCTCCTATCGTGATTACGGCGTTCGGCTGGGCAATAGCTATGATTATTCTGTTGTAGCTGTTGATGTTAGGGGCGATAAGTTAAAGAGCAATATTGTAACAGTAAATCATAATGATGATTATTTTGCAAATGAAGATTCAAGTCTTGCAAAAAGCTCAAAACGCAGATTTTTAAATTTTATACAAAAAGGGTAGTATATGGATAATTCAGTTCCTCTTTGGCTTGAAATAAGCCGAAAAATAGAAGAAGATATTGAAAACGGAAAATATTCAGTGGGAGATATTTTGCCAAACGAATATCAGCTTTGCGATATCTATGCCGTTAGCAGAATTACAATCAGAGGTGCATTAGCAAGGCTTAACGATTTAGGAAAAATAAAAAGAATAAAGGGAAAGGGAACAATAGTTACCCAGGAAAAAATCAAAGAGCCGCTACTGAAAATTTCAGGCTTTACTGATGAAATGAAGGAAAAGGGTATAGTTCCCTCTACAAGCTATGCCCATATTGAGAGAAAAAATGTTTCGGGATATGTTGCAGAGCTTTTTAATCAAAGCAAGTCAACATATTTTGCAGTGCTTGAAAGGGTACGGTGTATTAACGGAGTACCCGTTGGCTTTTTTACAACATATCTTCCTGAAAGCCTGGGGTTGCCCTATGACAGTAATCAATATTATTCTTCCCTTTACAGTAAGCTTGAAGATGAATACGGCATAAAAATTGATTATGTTCAGCAAACGATTACAGCACAGGCTGCCGACAGGAAAACAAGGGAAATGCTAAATCTTTCATCAGGTGACGCAGTAATGGTTATGAAAAGAAAAGCATATGTAAATGATAAATTGATTGAGTATTCAGTCTGTAAGTATGACAGTAAGCGATATGAATACAAGATGGATTTGAGGAGTACACAGAATATATGAATACCAAATATCACAATTATGACAAATACCCCTTTATAGAGGCTCCGGGAAAAGCATATGCAGGCTATGAGAATATAAAAAATGCAATAAAGAGCAGTGATGAACGCATAATTGTTCTTGATTGCTATCCTATAGTTGATATTAAGAGTATAGTAAACGGTATTGGTGACTTGTTTGATAAAATTTTATATACTGATACCTGTGCTTATTACGGTGATGAATTAACTGCAAAAATGCAGAAGGATTTAACCGACGACAGAATTTTCGGTGTAATGACCACTGATTATTTGGGCGATTATTTCATTGACGAAAAAATACAGGAAATGAAAAATGAAATAGAGCAAAGTACAGGCAGAATTCTCGTAATCGGCGTTGGGGCAATGCTTGTATGGCAAAGCGGATTTAATGTTCACTGCTCAGTAGCAAGATGGGAAAGTCAGTTGAGATTTCGCAAGGGTGCTCCTAATTGGAATTGCGACAACTATGATATGGACCCTTTAACAAAATTCAAAAGAGGATATTTCGTTGAATGGCGACTTGCAGACAAGCATAAAATCGAAAATCATAATAATTTCCATTTCTTTATGGATACAAATTCTTCCGAAAATCCTAAAATGGTTTCAAAGGAGAATTATGACAATGCTTTGGAAAAGGCAGTTCAGACGCCCTTTAGAGTTGTCCCTTATTTTGACCCGGGCGTTTGGGGCGGTCAGTGGATGAAGGAGGTTTGCGGACTTGACAAATCTCAAAAAAACTTCGCTTGGTGCTTTGACTGTGTTCCCGAGGAGAACAGCGTTTTATTTGACTTTGACGGAGTAAAAATGGAAATGCCTGCTATTGACATAGTATTTCACAAAGCAGACAAACTTCTCGGCGAACGTGTTCAGGCACGCTTTGGCAACGAATTTCCTATTCGTTTTGATTTTCTTGACACAATGGAGGGCGGTAATCTCTCTCTTCAGGTGCACCCTACAACTCAGTATATCCGTGAGCATTTCAATATGCAGTATACTCAGGATGAAAGCTACTATATTCTTGATAACGGTGAGAACAGCTGTGTTTATTTGGGTGCAAAGGAGGGTGTTAATCCCGATGAATTTATCGGTGCACTTAATGATGCACAGGAAACAGGCAAAATGGATGTTGAAAAATATGTGAATAAATGGAGTGCTAAGAAGCATGATCATTTCTTAATCCCCGGCGGAACGCTCCATTGCTCAGGCTCAAACACAATGGTGCTTGAAATTTCAAGTACTCCTTATATATTTACATTCAAGCTGTGGGATTGGGGTAGGCTTGGACTTGACGGAAAGCCACGTCCGATTAATATTAAGCACGGCAGTAGGGTAATAAATTATTCTCGTGATACAAAATGGGTTAAGGATAATCTTATTGATAAATTTGAGCCTGTTGAAGAAACTGATACATACAAATCGGAAAAGACAGGACTTCATATCAATGAGCCTATTGAAACAATACGTCATTGGTTTACCGACGAAGTTTATCACAAAGCAAACGGCAGTGTTTGCGTACTTAATCTTGTTGAAGGCGAGGAGGCAGAGGTTATAAGCACTGATGATTCCTTTGAGCCATATATTGTTCACTACGCAGAAACCTTTATCGTCCCTGCAAATGTAGGCGATTTCATCATAAGACCAACGAAAAAAACCAAGGGAATAAGGCTTGCAACAATTAAAGCGTATATTAGGTGATAGATATGATTTTTACACTTGACATAGGCGGAACATATACAAAATATGCCCATATAGATAAGGGCAGGTTTATCAGTAAGGGAAAGTGGGAAACTACCGAGAATTTTCAGCAGATTATTGACAATATTAACAGCGTTATAAGCTGTCCTGTGGAATATATAGGAATTTCAAGCGGTGGCTTTTGGGACGAAAAGGGAAGGTCTATCGGTTATGAAACCATAAGAAGCACATCGCAAAATAATTTGACTGAATTCCTTGCTGAAGAATACAACTGTCCCGTTTATATTGAAAATGATGCCCGCTGTGCTTTGCTGGCTGAAAAGGAGTCCGGCGTATTAAAAAAATGCGAAAATGCCGTGCTGTTTGCCCTTGGCTCATCTCTTGGCTGTGCCGTTATGATTAACGGAAAATTATATAAGGGAGCAACAAATCAGGCAGGTTCTATGTTTATGATGCCTGAATATTACGACGGCAATACTTATCAATATGACAAAATGGCTAACAGTATTGCTCTTACAAAAGAATACGACCAATCACTTTACAGCGGGAATATGCTTTTGCTTGAGCAAAAGGCTTTAAAAAACGACGCAAAGGCCATAGAATTAATCGACAGCTACGCAAAAGCCGTTGCTCTTAAATGCAGGTATGCATATTTGATGTATGACCCTGAATGCATTGCTTTAGGCGGAGGAATATCTGCAAGTAATTATATCGTTGATAAAATAAAAGAGCATTTAGATGAATTTTTTAAAATCGACGAAAGCAGAAGAAAGCCGTCAGTAGTTAAAACCTATTATGGCGGTGACAGTAATCTTATCGGTGCATCATTACTAAAAAACAACATAGATTGATTATAAAAATAACAACACCTATTCAGAATCTAAAACTGAACAGGTGTTGTTTTATTTAACTTCACTTTTGCATAGTCAGAACATATGCAGGCTCTTTTTCATAATTTTCAGGTATTAAAACGCTTATCCAATTTCCGTTTTGGGTAAAATCAATATCCTTTGAATTAAAAATAACACGTTTAATCTTTTCACAACAGTAGAGAGTTAATTTATTCGGCAGAGTATTTTCTCTGTTGTCAGGCAGATATATTGCATATACCTCGTCGCCCTTTCCTGTATAGGCGAAATTCTCTTTCCTATACGGTGCAGCAGGACGTGTTTCGTAAATTGCATAGCCGTTTTTTTTAAGCCATTTGCCGATATCTGCAAAAATCGGATAAACCCTGTGAGGCAGTCTGCCGTCAGGTCTTGGACCTATATTCAAAGCAAGATTTCCGCCCTTTGCCACAATATCACAAAGAAGATGAATAACCGTTTTTGCATCCTTATAATCATCGTCATATTTGAATGAAAAGCTTGTTCCAAGGGTTACACAGCTTTCCCAAGGAACTCTAATGGGGTGGTCGGGAACAGTCTGTTCGGGAGTTATAAAATTCTCATTTCTTCCGCCAACGGTTCTGTCTGCCACCATAAGCCACGGTTGTATTTCTCTTGCCTCTTTCATAATTTTGCTTAAATGAATATTCTGCATATTAAAGGGATTAACCTGTCCGCCGTCAAGCCAAAGGCACTCTATTCTTCCGTAATTTTTCACAAGCTCAAGCATTTGATTTTTTGTGTATTCACAAAATTTATTCCAAAGCTTAGGATGAAGAAATGTTTTATAGCTTGGATTTCTTGTCATATATTCATTTTTTGAAAATCCCTTTGCCCAATAATATTCGCTGTGCCAATCGGGCTTTGAAAAATAAGCATGTACCTTTAGTCCCTCGTCACGAAATGCGTTGAAAAGATGCTTGCATATATCCGCCCGGGGATTTTTACTGAAAGGACATTCGGGAGAGGTGATTTTGTAATTTGAATATTTAGTATCCCACATACAAAAGCCGTCGTGATGCTTTGTAGTGAAAAGAACATATTTAAAGCCGGCATCCTTGGCAGTTTTTGCCCATTCCTCAGGACGAAAGCGTACGGGATTAAAGGTCTTTATCAAATCCCAATACTCCTGCTTAAACTGCTCACCTGTCAAATCCTTGTCCACGTCGTTCCAAGCCCAACTGTGATCCGCATCGGGAAGTGCCCAGGATTCCACAATTCCCCACTGTGAATATGCTCCCCAGTGAAACATTATGCCGAATTTATTATCCTTAAAGTGTTCAAGAGATTCTAAAACCTCAGGCTCTTTAGGTGCAACATATTTACGTTCTTCACTGTATGAATGATTATACAGTTCATTAAAATTTCCTATTTTCATTTTTTACTCGCTTTATAGTTAATTATATGTTCTGCCCATTTCGCTTGTTGGTAATGCTTCAAAGCCGTCAACTGAAACATCCTTGCTGTAATCATTGGTGGAATATGGGTTGTCACTGAATTTATATATTGTGTTATTTTCTACGGTGCTGTATTTTTTAACACGCTTTGCAATGTCACCTATATTCTTTTTTTTATGTATTATTAAGTTGTTTTCAACAACACTGTTTGCAGGATTAGCCGCAAAGGCAGGGTCATCGGTATTATCAAAATCATTGCTTAACTGTGAAAGCTGAGGGAAGGATTCCTTCCATACATTTGAATTAACGTCAACCTCGGTTAGAGTTGCCCAAAGCCCTTCTCCGGCAATATTTGCGTGGGAAAACCAACCGCCATCCTCAATTCCTGCAATGGCTCTGTCGTCATAAGCAATCGGTGTGCCCGCATTTACGATAACATTATTTTTAATAGTTAAGTCACGACCGCCACCGAGAAGAAAGCCACATCCGGGGATATTTACAAGCAGGTTGCCGTAAGCCTCCTGACCTGAAAGTGCATCATCAAAATAGATCCCGCTTGGTGAAAATTCCTCTGAGCCGATGTTATAAATGCAGTTATATCTAATAACAGTGCCGTACTGGCTCCAGCTTCGTCCTGAATAAATTGCACCTGCATCAGATGACTTGAGTACTACATCGTGAATGATATTATATTCAATGGTGTGGTTATTACCTGAATAGGTTATCGCCTCATGGGGAGAATCATAAATCTCATTATGAGAGCAAACGCCGCCTACACCGTGAAGTGCAACTGCCGCCTGATAAGTTTGATAAACCTGCGACCAATCATAAATCAAGTTATTTGTAACAACATTTTCAGAGGATTTAAGAGTATCTCTGTCTCCGCCTGTAAGGACAACTCCTGCCTTACCCGTGGCGGTTATTGTATTACTTTCAACAAGGATATTTTCACCCTCAAGCTCAACAGCAGTTTCACCTACATTTTTTATTAAGCAGTTTTCAATAGTTATGCCGTTACCTGTTCCTTTGACTGCTCCTGCTCTTGTACCGCATAAGGTAATGCCGTCAAGGGTGATATTTTCAGCACCGTCAAGAGTAATCAAATCTTCGGTTTCGAGAGAAAGCTCAATGGTTTCACCTTCAAAATCAGCAGGGGGAATGAAATAAAGAGTTAGATTTTCTTTGTCAATATACCATTCTCTCTCAGCGTCAAGCTCCTCAAAAACATTGAAGAAATAATACGGCATATCCTTTTTGAAACCGTAAACACTTGCATATCTTGTTGTAATACTGCTTTCATCAAAGGCTTCAAGAGGAGTAGTAGAATCTGCCCAGTCATATTGGAAATAGCCGAAAAGCCATATATCGTCGCTGTTTTTCCAGCCATTCATACGATTTGAAACATCTTTATCAACAGCAAATGTTCCGCCACGGGGATTTTTCATATTCTCCCATTCAGGATTTTGCTGAGTTCCGCTACTTGTATACGTTTCCCTTGAATCGCCATTGTCAATGATTTCTCCTGTTTTTAAATATTCGCCCTCGTTAGGGTAACGGGAAAGTGTCATTCTCTCTCCGTCGCAGAAAAGCTCACAATATATGCTTCCTGCCTCGTCATATTTTTCAGCAGTATTAAACTGACCGAAGGCCCTGACTTGTCCCATTTGCTCCTGAGTAACACCGTACTTCTTTAAGTCAAGCATTCTAATATTGTCTTTATATGTGACAAAATCAGATGTGTTAAGGGTAACACCTCCGTTGAAAATAACCTCGTCCTCTGCATAAAGCACAATATTATTGTAATCACTTGTCAGTGTTAAAGCAGAAACGGAGTATTCACCGCTTTCAAATGATATTACCTTTTCCTCTTTATCAAGACTTTTTGCAAGCTCCAAGGCTTTTTGAACGGTTTTAACAGGCTTTCCCTCAGTTCCGGTGTTTTCGTCACTGCCGTTTGGAGAGACGAAAATATCTCCCTGCCTTTTTTCTTTTTCCCTTTGCTGTGGCTCACTGAGATTAACAGGCTCTACCTGCATTTTTTCAAATGTATTCTTTGACGAACAGGAGGTTATCGCACCTGTCATCAACACTGCAAGGAGTATGCAAAATAATTTTTTAAAGCTTTTCATATGGCTGTCTCCTTAATCAAGAGCATATTTACCTATAGATTTATCAGTTCTGTTTTTATATTTGCCGTTTGTAAAATCGGGAATTTCAACAGGAATGTTGCCGTTTTGAATTGACTTTTCAGACAGAGCGGTAATGCACATCCACGAAGCCGCATCGTATACGTCGATAGCAGGCAGGGTTTCACCCTTAGCGGCATTTATCATAGAACGCAAAACAAGATAATCCATTCCGCCGTGACCGCTTTCAATCATACCCTTTGACTTATGCTTCCACAAATCGTTATCGTATTTTTCGGCATATTTTTCTCTGTTTTTCCAGATTTTTTGCGGGTCCATATCAATTTCGGCAATGTCCCCTGTTATATCCTTTTCAAGAAAAACATAGTCGCCGTCCTCCTGATACATACCCTTTGTTCCGTGAACTGTGAAATTACGGCTGTATATACGAGGAAGCGTTGTATCAAGAGTAAGGGTAATTGTTTCGCCGTTTTCGCAGGTAATAATAGTCGTTACAATATCGCCCTGCTTAAATTCAGTATTCATCAGCTCTTCATCGTCTGATTTATGCTCCTTGATATATTCGTGAAGTCCGCATGCCTTGCTGGCAACGGATACAAGACGGAGCATACGGTTTCCACGGTTAATGCCGAGAATTTTTGCTATCGGTCCTAAATCGTGGGTAGGATAATTCTCGCAGTTATGCTCCTTGTAGTGAGAAAGGCGATAATGCCTGTTTTCCTTACCGAAGGAAACCTCGTTTCTTAAATCGTGCTTATATGCACCGTCGCAATGAACAATCTCACCGAAAACGCCCTGACGTGCCATATTAAGACACATTAGCTCCTTTTGTCCGTAACAACAGTTTTCCAAGAAGAAAAACGGTGTTTTTGTATCCTCATAAGCCTGAACTAAATCAAAGCATTCCTGAAGATTGTATGTTCCGCCAACCTCCATAGCTGTGAAAATTCCTTTTTTCATAGCCTCGATGGCAATTTCAATATGGCGCTCCCATGAGGTTGCAATAACAACGGCGTCAAGGGTATCAAGGTTAAGTACCTCCTGATAGTCCGTTGTTTTGAAGGGCTCGTCAAAGCCTGCATCAAAAACTACCTTTGCGGCATTTTCAACTCTATCCTCGTACGTATCACTTACTGCCACTACCTGAACGTCGTCCATTTTCAGCATAGGTTCAATTAGCTGCATACCTCTCTGACCTAATCCGATAACTCCGACCTTAATAAAATTTTTCATTGCTTTGTATTTCCTTTCTCTGCTTCTCGTAATACAAACCACTGATATGACATTGCCGGCAGTGTGATTTTCATTTCAACATTTCCGTTAGTATCAATTTTATAATTAACAGGCTCCTTATCCTCCTTTGAAATACAGATTTCGCTGTCGGTAAGCTCTGCATCAGGCAAAGGCGGAATAGGCTTGTCAACAACCTTTTCATCTGTTATATAGGTCCTGCTTGAACCGTCACGTGCTTTGATTACAAGAGGTGCGATTTCCTCACCGTAAAGAGGATATCTAACATCACAATTCTTTGTATTTTCAAACGGTGCAGGCGGCTCTGATAGGTCTGTAAGTCCTGTGTAGTATACAGGCAGGGTAATTTCCTGAGTTATCTCACTGTCAGTCTGGTTAAAGAACATTACAAAGCCTCTGTTATCACCATATGGGAGCTGGTTCATAATAGCGTCAATACAGGTTGTTCGGTCAGGCCTTTCGGGATTAATACGTGGTGGCATAAAATGAACTGTAATGCCGTTTAACACATCTCTGTACTTTTTAAATATCTGAACCCACTTTTTAAAGATTTCCTTACCTGTTTCGGAATCATAAACCTTTCTGCCTCTTATAGTAGGCCAAA
>JBJFGE010000003.1:0-25762 GCA_051892435.1 Eubacterium sp. | reverse complement strand
GGATGCTACGAACCTTGTCAGGCGGGGAACCGAGCAGCAATAAGTGGATTATTCTGTGTGCCGCAGACAAGTCTGTGCGTTACATTATGGAATAAGAGCTTCTGCCTTTTAATTCTTTAATTTAGTTTTTGTATATATTAAGGGGGAATTTTGTTTTGTATCAGGTATTGTACAGAAAATACAGACCTAAGGTCTTTGCCGATGTTTACGGTCAGGACCACGTTACTTCTACCCTTAAAAATGAAATAAAGGAAAACAGGATTTCTCACGCATATCTTTTTACAGGCTCAAGAGGAACAGGAAAAACTACCTGTGCTAAAATTCTTGCTAAGGCTGTAAACTGTGAGCACAGTATTGACGGTGAACCCTGTAACGAGTGTGAGGTGTGCAAGGGTCTTGATAGCGGCACAATATACGATGTTGTGGAAATTGATGCCGCTTCAAACAACGGTGTCGACAATATCCGTGACCTGCGTGAAGAGGCAAATTATACACCTTCAAGAGGACGTTACAGAGTTTATATTATCGACGAGGTTCATATGCTTTCAACAGGAGCTTTTAACGCCCTGCTGAAAACTCTTGAGGAACCCCCTGCCCACGTTATTTTTATCCTTGCAACCACTGAGGTTCATAAGCTTCCCGCAACTATTCTTTCTCGCTGTCAGCGTTTTGATTTTAAGCGTATTCAGCCTGAAACCATGTCTGTACGGCTTAAAGAGGTTGCAGGTCTTGAGGGACTGACTCTTACCGACGATGCCGCCGTTCTCATTGCAAGAATTGCCGACGGTGCTTTGCGTGACGGTCTTTCAATTCTTGACCAGTGCTCAAGCAGAAGTAAAAATATTGATTCCTCTCTTGTGGCAGAGGTGGCGGGACTTGCAGGCAGAGAAGCTCTTTATCAGCTTTCCGAGTGTATTTATAAAAAAAACAGTTCTGCGGCAATGACCGTTATATCACAGCTTTATCAAAACAGCTTTGATATGGAACGTCTTTGCGTGGAAATGATTAACCATTTCAGAAATTACCTTGTTGTAAAAACAGTTAAAAACAGCAGAGGTCTTATCATCTGTACCGATGATGAATACGATACCATCTGCGAGAGTGCAAAGAATTTTACTCTTGAGAATGTTATATATGCCCTTGATTTATTTCAGGATACATTGACAAAAATAAAAACAGGGGCAACAGCAAGAATTGAGCTTGAAATGGCTTTTGTTAAGCTGTGCGAGCCTAAGCTTGACGTTTCACAGGAAGCGGTTATTGAGAGAATTTCTCAGCTTGAAAGAGCTGTAAAACGAGGAATTCCCGCTCAGCAGACTGTGGCTCAGACTGATGCAAAGCCTACTGAGGCTGTAACCGAAAGTAAACCGACAGTTGAAGAAAGGGACGTTAAGACAGAAGAAAAGCCTGCCCCTATAATGACAGAACAGATTGAAAATGAGGATTTACCTCCTTGGGAAGAATCAACTCCCGTGAATTCGGCAGAAGCTCCCGTTTTTTCCCCTGCTCCATCTCCGGAAGCTACTGCACCTGCTCCGTCATCTGCAACAAGTGACACCGCTGTTCAGACGGAGTTTGACGCTTGGGACGATTTTATGGACGTTATCCACAAAAATGCCATTGCTCTTTACGGTGTTTTAATCGGTGCGAAAGGATACGTCAGAGGAGAATATTTCCTTATCGACAGTGCAAATCCCTCTGTCAGAGAATTTCTTAAAGTTCCAACCTCAGCTAAAGCAATCAAGCAGGCACTTTATGAGGTAACGGGCAAAACCTATAAGCTTGGAATTTTCAAAAATAAATCCGAGCAGGCACAAAAGCGTGATTTACTTGAGGACCTGATTAATCAGGCTCAAGATAATGTGAAAATAAATTTTGAATAAAATAGGAGAATTGTAAATTATGAAAGCAAGACTTCCACAGGGTATGGGCGGTGGCCCACAGGATATGCAGAGCATGCTCCGTCAGGCACAGAAAATGCAGGAGAATATCGAGGCAAAAAAGGCAGAGCTTGAGGAAAAGGAATACGTTGTAACATCAGGCGGCGGTATGGTTGAAATCACCGCTACAGGTGACCATAAAATCAAGTCAATCGGTCTTAACCCCGAGGTTGTTGACCCCGATGACGTAGAAATGCTGGAGGATATGCTTGTTGCTGCATTCAATGAGGCAATGCGTCAGATTGACGAGGAAGCAGAAAGAGAAATGGAAAAGGTAACAGGCGGTCTTAATATCCCCGGACTTTAATAGTATAAATTTTGTATGCGGGCGATTGATAATCGCCCCTACAATATGTTTGTTACAATAACACATCGGTGAGGTGTTTTCTTATGATTAAAGAATTTTTCAAAACGACATTAGCCGTAATCATAACTAACATTTCCACACTTTTAATCTATTACGTTTCATTATTATTTGGTATTATACACTATTATGAGCTTGCAGAAGACTACATAGACAACTATCATATATTTGTTTTTTACTTTTGCTGCTCGTTACTTATTTTCTTCGCTTTAAGCCTATTTTTTAAATTCAATAAATCCAACTATATTATTTTAGTTATTGAGTTATTAGTGCTTGCGGCTTTAGCGGAAATCTTTGATTTTTTCTTGCTTAATATTAACTATTCCGGTCTTGTTGTTATTTTTCAGCATATTTTTTATAAATCGCAAAGCCTTGACGAAATCAATACTGTCCTAAAAATTGCATCAGCTATTCTGTCAACCGTTTCATTAAGCATAATCGGTTGGTCTGCTAATCTTATAAGAAACAGAACAGTAAAAAGACAACAGATTTCATAAAACAAAGGGTAGTTATAATATATTTCCATTATAAAGCTATTGATTTTTTAAAACAAAAAGCATAAAATAAACAAAAATTAAGCAACGAGGTTAGTGTGAAAAATCACACTAACCCGATTGTATTGCCCTTAAAATTTGCCTGCGGCATAATTTTGAGATGGCTAAATTCCCATTATACGCCTTATCCGGCTACAATAACGGCGTTAGGAATTTTTCAGTTCTACTGTTTGTAGCCGGAAAGACTATGGGAATTATTATGGCAAATTTAGCTCCGCTTCAAAATTTAATAGACCATTTTGAGCGAATGCCCGGTATAGGTCATAAGACTGCCCAAAGGCTTGCCTTTTACATCCTCGGTCTTGAGGAAAACGAGGCAAGGGATTTTTCACAGGCGATAGTTGACGCTCATACTAAAATCAAGCAGTGTAAAATCTGCTGTAACCTTGCTGATGATGAGCTTTGCCCTATCTGCAAAAGCAACACAAGGGATAAAAGCGTAATCTGCGTTGTTGAGGACCCCCGTGATGTTGCCGCTATTGAACGTACCCACGAATATAACGGTACATATCACGTTTTGCACGGTGCAATTTCTCCGATGGATAATATCGGTCCTGACAATATCAGAATTAAGGAGCTTGTGGCAAGGCTTAGCGACAATACGGTTGAGGAGGTCATTATGGCAACTAACCCGACTGTTGAAGGCGAGGCTACCGCAATGTACATCAGCCGACTGCTTAAACCTATGGGAATAACTGTCAGCAGACTTGCCTACGGTGTACCTGTTGGGGCTGATTTGGAATATGCCGATGAGGTTACTCTTTCAAGAGCCTTGGAGGGCAGAAGTCTTATTTAACGATTGGAGTGATAGACTTGGATAAGAATGAAAAGCAAGTTATTGCAAATAATAAAAAAGCCTATCACGACTACTTTGTGCTTGAAACATACGAAGCAGGGATAGAGCTTTTCGGTACTGAGATTAAATCAGTCAGAAACGGTAGAGTTAATCTAAAGGACAGCTTTTGCTCTGTTGATGACGGAGAAATGTTCGCAATCGGTATGCACATTTCTCCCTATGAAATGGGTAACAGATTTAACCGTGACCCTATGAGGAAGAAAAGACTTCTTCTTCATAAAAGAGAAATTATGAAGCTGTTTGGAGAAAGTCAACAGCAGGGACTTTCAATAATCCCCTTGTCGCTTTATATTATAAATGGCAGGGCAAAGCTTGAAATCGGTCTTTGCAAGGGTAAAAAGCTTTATGATAAGCGTGCCGTTCAGGCGAAAAAGGACTCAGACAGGCAGATTGAAAGAACATTAAAGGAAAATTATCGCTAATGCGATTTTATATATGGGGATGAAAGGATTTCGACAGGGTTGTTGAACCTTGGTCAGCGGGTAGCGGAGTTGCACCGCTTTAAAAGTAACACTTTAAAATTAACTGACAAAAATAATTCAGTTGCTCTTGCTGCTTAATTAGCAGCTTGCGTTCTGCCTCAGAGTGCCACGGCTGAGGATAGGGCGTCGACTTAGTGGCGAACATGAACGAAAGAATGTCTCGGCTTTCGTCAGGAATCAGAGAATACCGTAGGCTGAAGGCTGTTTACCGCAGTCAGCTGAGGGGATTACCTAAAAGATAAACTACACCCGTAGAGCCCTTGGCAAGATAGCTTTGGACGTGGTTTCGATTACCACCATCTCCACCATAAAACAAAAAGCACCACAGTGTGCTTTTTTTGTTTTATATATGATGTAATCGAAACAGCCGTTAAGAAAACAGTCCGGGGGACTGTTTTTAGGCGCGGCGTGTCGGCGAGCGCGGAAGCAAGCCGAGCGATTACCACCATCTCCACCAGGACAAAAATCCGTCCTTGTTAGAGGGCGGATTTTTGTCTTTATTATTCATTTTTTATTATTCATCATTCATTAAATCGGATTTTCGTAATGAAGAATGAATATTGAATAATGAAAAATAAATTGCAGTTTGATATTATGTAAATTTATGGTACAATAGTGTAAAAACTAAGTTGTTTTATAATACGAATACATTAACCAAAAAAGAGAAACATTTATGAGCGTTAAGTTTTATGAGAATATTGAAGATAACTTATTAAAATTCGCTGTTATTGTTACAAAAACAAACGGAAAATGGGTTTTCTGCAAGCATAGGGACAGAGATACTTTAGAGGTTCCGGGCGGTCATCGTGAGCCTAACGAAAACATTATTGACACAGCAAAGCGAGAACTCATTGAAGAGACAGGTGCAATTGATTTCAGCTTAAAGCCTGTCTGTGTTTATTCTGTTACGGAAAAAAGCAATTTCAATGGTGAAGAAACATTTGGCTTGTTATGTTATGCCGATATATATTCTTTTGGAAATATTGACAGCGAAATAGAAAAAATAATCATCACTGATGATTTACCGACTAACTGGACTTACCCAACAATTCAGCCATATCTTCTTGCAGAATTAGAAAAGAGAAAGGTAATATGAAAGTGCTATATAAGAAATTGGTTAGGGATAATATTCCTGACATTTGCATTGCAAATAATCAAAAGCCAAAGTACAAAGTGCTTAATGATAACGAGTACAAAACCGCCCTAAATAAAAAACTCAAAGAGGAAACAAAAGAGTATATTAAGAGCAATGATATTGAAGAGCTTGCAGATATTCTTGAGGTTGTCGAGGCTATTGCTGTTGCACAGGGAAGCACTTTTGAGGATGTGTTAAAAATCAAAGAGACCAAAGCAAAGAAAAACGGAAGGTTTGCAATGAAATATTATTTAGAAAGTGTTAGAAAATAAAAATGACCGATATTAACGATATTACGAACTACATATTTGTAAGTGATGAGCCTTGCGAGGTTGATGCGATTTTTATTGTTGGTGGCTCTCTGCCAAATGCGGCAGAGCTTGCTGCAAAATTATATAAAGATGGTTATTCTGAAAATATAATCATCGGTGGTAAGTATAGCATTAAGCGTGATAGCTTTCCTTTGCCTGAATATGAAACTGAATTCGATTTCTACAAAGATATACTTATCAAAAACGGTGTTACCGAAACAGATATTTACGGTGAGTCTCGTTCCGAATATACAAAGCAGAACGCAGAATTTGCAAGGCAGGTTGTTGATGAGAAAAAGCTAAATATAAAGTCGGCAATCATTGTTTGCAAATCATTTCATGCAAGGCGTTGCCTATTGTTCTATCAATTGTATTTTCCTAATGTTGATTTTAAGGTGGTTACCTTTGACGGCTTTAATGTTTCAAAGGATAATTGGTATAAAACAGATTATGGCAAGCAAAGAGTGTTTGGAGAATTAAAGCGAATCAAAGAGCAAGTTCCGGATGCTGAGGATATAATATCGTTAAACATATAAGCATCATTATTACATTAATAATATATTATGAGTAGGTTAATCATTACAAAAGACAAATAAACTGAAATTATCCGAAACAGAGCCATTATCTGACTTGGCTTCTCCTACTCCACCATTGCACCCGTAAGGGTGCTTTTTGTTTGCAAATTAGGATTTATCAGTGTGTTACTGTAGCAAAATTTCGTAGGGGCTTGCAGTGCAAGCCCGTTATAAGCGGGCGACCACTGGTCGCCCCTACGGTTGCTTCATTCAACAACATCTCTATAAACTCTAATTTATAAAACTATTTTCTGTCGGGAAATAGTGTTCATCATTATATCGCCTATCTTCTCGTCTGCGTGAAGGCTCAGTCTACCAAGCCCTACTTATTAGTTTCTACCATTATTTTTCAGAAACAAAATACTTTCGCTTAACTTTCACAAAAGTAGATAAAAAAATTAGATTTATTTTAAATAATTTGTTTATTTTTTGTCAAAGATGTGTTATTATGAGGTGTACGTATATTTTTACGGACAAATAAGGGGTAATTTTATAACAATCTCTTTATAGGAGGTATAACATTTATGCAAAAGAAAATCAGCAAGCTTCCTTTCAACGGCACCAAGGAGCAGGAAGAAAAGCTTATGGCTGTCATTGATGCCAACAAGCACGACAAAAGTCGACTGATGTCAGTTATGCAGGAGGCACAGGATATTTACGGATATCTTCCCATGGAAGTTCAAAATATGATCGCCGAGGGTATGGACGTTCCGCTTGAAAAGGTTTACGGCGTAGCCACCTTTTATGCACAGTTTTCATTGGCTCCAAAGGGAAAATACAATATTTCCGTTTGTATGGGAACTGCCTGCTACGTAAAGGGTGCTCAAACTCTTTTAGATGCACTGACGGAAAAATTGGGAATAGGTGTTGACGAATGTACATCTGACGGCAAATATTCAATTACTGCCTGTCGCTGTATAGGTGCCTGCGGTTTAGGTCCTGTTTTAACAGTAAATGATGACGTTTACGGCAGGCTTACAGCTGATGATATTGACGGTATTCTCGCAAAATATCAGGACTAACAGATAATTGAAAGGAGAATGAAAATGAAATCAGTAGATGAGCTTAATGCCATTAAAGAGAAATATAAAAGTAGCGTTGCCATACGCACAGATAATTATGAAACACGTATTGTTGTGGGAATGGGCAACAGCGGATTAGTTGCCGGTGCACGTGACATTTTAAAGGTACTCGTTAAGAAAATCGAGGACGAGGGATTGAGCGGCAAGGTAATAATTACACAAGAGGCAAGAGTCAGCAAGGTTGGTCATAACCCTGTTGTAAAAATTGTTGAAAACGGTGTAAAAACAGCAAAATATTCCAAAGTTACTGCTGAAATGGCAGAGCGTATTGTAGAAGAACATATTAAGGGCGGAAAAATCATAGAGGAATTTCTCTTGATTGAAGAGCCGGAGGAGGTATAAGGTATGATTCGTTCACACGTAATGATTTGTGGCGGTACAGGATGTACCTCTTCAGGAAGTGTAAAAATTCAGGAGGCTTTCAAAAAGAGTATTAAAGCCTTCGGTCTTGAGGATGAAATTCAAATTGTTCAGACAGGCTGCTTCGGTCTTTGTGCCCTCGGTCCTGTTGTAATCGTTTATCCCGACGGAACATTTTACAGCAGAGTAACCCCTGAGGATGTTGAGGAAATTGTTGAGTCACATCTTTTAAAGGGTCATATTGTTGAAAGACTTGTCTATGCCGACACAGGCAAGGTTAAGCCGAAAAATCCTAAATATGTAACATTAAAGGAAACCGCCTTTTATCGTTCACAGGACCGTATTGTTTTGAGAAACTGCGGTGTTATTAATCCTGAGGATATTAACGAATACATAGCAAGAGACGGTTATCAGGCACTTAACAAAGCATTGACAACTATGTCCCCCGACGATGTAATTAAATGCGTTTCCGATTCCGGACTTCGCGGCAGAGGCGGCGGTGGCTTCCCCACAGGCTTTAAGTGGGCTTTATGTGCACCTAACAAGGCAAAGCAAAAATATGTAGTTTGCAACGCCGACGAGGGCGACCCGGGTGCATTTATGGACCGTTCCGTTCTTGAGGGCGACCCCCATTGCGTTATAGAGGCAATGGCTATTGCAGGATATGCAATCGGTGCTACAAAGGGCTTTGTTTACGTCCGTGCAGAATATCCAATTGCCGTAAGCCGTCTTCAAATTGCAATTAATCAAGCCCGTGAACACGGACTTTTAGGTAAAAACATTTTCAGCTCAGGCTTTGATTTTGATATTGAAATCAGACTTGGTGCAGGTGCATTTGTATGCGGTGAGGAAACCGCTCTTATGACCTCTATTGAGGGTAATCGAGGAGAGCCTCGTCCACGTCCGCCATATCCTGCTGTTAAGGGCTTGTATAATTCCCCGACAGTTGAAAACAACGTTGAAACCTTTGCAAACATACCTCAAATTATTCTTAACGGTGCAGAGTGGTTTTCTTCTATCGGAACTGAAAAATCAAAGGGAACAAAGGTATTTGCTCTGGGTGGAAAAATCAAGCATACAGGTCTTGTTGAGGTACCTATGGGCACTACTCTGCGTCAGATTATTGAGGACATCGGCGGAGGAATACCTGACGGAAAGAGATTTAAAGCCGCACAGACAGGCGGACCTTCAGGCGGTTGTATTCCTGCATCCCTTATTGATACCGAAATCGACTATGACAACCTTACGGCTATCGGCTGTATGATGGGTTCAGGCGGACTTATCGTTATGGACGAGGACACCTGTATGGTTGATATCGCTAAATTCTTCCTTGAATTTACGGTTGACGAGTCCTGCGGAAAATGTACTCCCTGCCGTGTAGGAACAAAGCGACTCCTTGAAATGCTTGAAAAAATCACAAAGGGCAACGGCACTATGGAGGATATTGATAAGCTTGAGGAGCTTTGCTACTATATCAAAGCAAATGCTCAGTGCGGACTGGGGCAGACAGCACCTAACCCTGTTCTTGCAACTCTTAATTTCTTCCGTGATGAATATATCGCTCACGTTCAGAATAAGAAGTGTCCTGCAGGAGTATGTAAGGACCTGCTTACATATGTAATTGATAAGGACAAGTGTATCGGCTGCGGTATGTGTGCAAGAAACTGTCCGCCGGGTACAATCGTTGCAACCGACTATATTGCACCTAATCATAAGCTTTCATCATATGAAATTCTACCTGACAACTGCGTTAAATGCGGAGCTTGTATGGCTAACTGTCGATTTAACGCTATCAGCAAGCAGTAAAAAGGAGGGCCTTAATTATGGAAATGGTTAATTTAAAAATCAACGGCATACCTGTAAAAGCACCAAAGGGCTCTACTATTTTAGACGCTGCCCGTCATACAGGTATTGAAATTCCTACTCTCTGCTATATGAAGGATATCAACGAAATCGGTGCCTGCCGTATGTGTATCGTTGAGGCAAACGAGGGCAGAGGCTTTAAAATCGTTACCTCCTGCGTTTATCCTGTTTCAGAGGGTATGGAGGTTTTGACAAACACAGATAAAATTCAAAAATACAGAAGGACAACTCTTGAGCTTATCCTATCTGTTCACGATAAGCATTGTCTTTCCTGCAACCGTTCAACTAACTGCGAGCTTCAAAAGCTTTGCTTTGACTACGGTGTTGACCATTCAAGATTTGACGGCGAAAAGCCGCATTATGAAAAGGATACAAGCACACCTCATCTTATCAGAGATAACAACAAATGTATCCTTTGTCGCAGATGTGTTGCCGCCTGTCAACAGCAGTATGTAAGCGTTATCGGTGCAAATGATCGTGGTATGGATACCTCTATCGGTCAGCCCTTTAGACTTCCCCTTAACGAAACACCTTGTATTTCCTGCGGTCAATGTACTGTTGTCTGCCCCACAGGTGCACTTACCGAAAAGGACGACACCTACAAGGTTTGGGCAGCACTTGCTGACCCCGAAAAGTATGTTGTTGTTCAGACTGCTCCGTCAATTCGTGCAACCATCGGCGAATGCTTCGGTATGCCTATCGGCACAAATGTTGAGGGCAAAATGGTTGCCGCATTACGTAGACTTGGCTTTGACAAGGTGTTTGATACAGATTTCGCCGCCGACCTTACAATCGTTGAGGAGGCAAACGAGCTTGTTGAGCGTATCAAAAACGGCGGAACTCTGCCGATGATTACCTCCTGCTCACCCGGTTGGGTAAAATTCTGTGAGTTTTATTATCCCGATTTGCTTGAGCATCTCTCAACCTGCAAGTCACCTCAGCAAATGGCAGGCGCTGTAATCAAAACATATTACGCACAGAAAATGGGCATTGACCCAAAAAATATTGTCAGCGTATCTGTTATGCCCTGCACGGCTAAGAAATTTGAAATCGGCAGAGATGACCAGTCTGCCGCAGGTGTACCCGATGTTGATATCGCTTTAACAACAAGAGAAATCAGCAGAATGTTTAACAGACTTGGTATTAACTTTTCAAGACTTCCCGATGAGGAATTTGACAGTCCTCTCGGTGATGATACAGGTGCCGCAGTTATTTTCGGTGCAACAGGCGGTGTTATGGAGGCGGCTGTTAGAACAGCTAACGCTTGGCTTAACGGAGCTACCGAGCCTGTTGAGCTTGAGGCTGTCAGAGGCACAATGGGACTTAAACAGGCAACAGTTGAGCTTGACGGAAAAGAGGTTAAGCTTGCAGTTGCTTCAGGTGCTGCTGCCGCAAAGGTTGTTATGGACCAGCTTAAAGCAGGAAATCCAAACGGCTGGACCTTTATTGAAATTATGGGCTGTCCCGGCGGATGTGTAAACGGCGGCGGTCAGCCAATTCAGCCACAGTATGTTCGAGATACAGTTGATTTAAAGGCACTTCGTGCAAAGGCTCTTTACGACCAGGATAAATCAATGACGCTTCGTATGTCCCACGAATCACCTGTTATCAAAACCCTTTACAGCGAATGGTACGACGGCTTCGGAGGAAAGAAGGCTCATCACGACCTGCATACCTCCTACACTCCGAGAAAGAAATATAATATTTAACCCACTTTTCATAAATACCCGTTACAACAACGGGTATTTATTTTTTTGAATATCTTGACAATTATCATCAATCACTATATAATAAAAGTGTTCCATTTGGAACACAAAGGTGATGAATATGTATAATCTTCAGGATTTATTTCTGTTTGACGGCTTAAACGAAAAGGATAAAGCAGACATTATATCGTCTTTACCCGAAAGTAAAAGCTATTCAAAGGGGCAGACGATTTATGACGCTAAATCCTTTGAAAATGCTATGGGTGTCTTTTTAAGCGGAAGTGCTCAAGCCGTTGCAGACAATGTTATTAAAAGAAGCTTTTCCCAAGGTGATATTTTCGGTGCGGCATCAATGTTTGGTGCCGGTGAAAAATACATCAGTGAAATAATTACCAAAAGCGAATGCAGGGTGCAATTCATCAGCGAAGCCGAATTAAAGGATATTTTTACAAAATATCCGCAAGTCTCGATAAATTACATAACCTTCCTTTCAGGCAGAATAAGATATCTTAATCAGAAAATTAAGCTTTACACCTGCAAAGGGGCATCAGCCAAGCTTTATCTGTATTTATGCAACAACGCTGATGAAAGCAATACTGTCAGAATTACCGATATGACCTCTCTTGCAAGGCTTACCTCAATAGGACGGACAAGTCTTTACAGAGCAATGGATGAGTTAAGCAAAAGCGGTCTTATCGAAAGAAATAATTTAATTATAAAGGTGAAATGAAATGAAAAAGGTATTAAGCGTATTTTTAGCAGTAATTATGGTCTTCTCTTTTGCGGCGTGCACTGCATCTGAGACTGAAAGCACAACCGAAACAACTGCACCCGTAGAAAAAATTGACGTAAACGCATATGTTCTCAGCGGTCCCACAGGTATCGGTGCTGTTCAAATGATGAGCAAGGCAGATAACGGCGAGGGCTTAGAAAACTATAACTTTACAGTTACTGCAACACCTGACGAGGTTGTTTCAAAAATCTCAAACGGCGAGGCTGACATTGCCGCTGTTGCAACAAATCTTGCCTCAAGTCTCTATAACAAGACACAGGGCGGTGTAAAGATTATCGCAGTAAACACAATGGGCGTTTTGTATGTGCTCAATAACACAGGAGCAGAAATTAACACTCTTGCCGATTTAAAGGGCAGAACAATTTATACCACAGGTCAGGGTGCTAACCCTCAGTACATAATCAATTTCCTTTTAACCGAAAACGGAATTGACCCCGAAAACGACGTTAAAATCGAGTACAAGGCAGAGGGTAGCGAGCTTGTTCCCGTATGGGCAACTGAGCCTGACGCAGTTATAATCGCACCTCAGCCTGTTGCAACAACAATTAACGCAAAATATGAAGGCTCAACTCAAAGCCTTGACTTAACAGACGAATGGGAAAAGGTTGCCCCTGATTCTGCTCTTATGATGGGCTGTGTTGTAGTACGCACAGCATTTTTGGAGGAGCATCCCGAGGCAGTTAAGGCTTTCCTTGCTGATTACGAGCAGTCAATTAACGCAGTAACACAGGACATTGACGGTACAGCCGCATTGTGTGAGCAGTACGGAATAGTAGCATCGGCGGCTATCGCAAAGGCTGCAATTCCCAACTGCAACATTTGCTTTGTAACAGGAAGTGAAATGAAGGAACAGCTTACAGGCTATTTGAATGTGCTTTATACCGCTAATCCGAAATCAATCGGCGGTGCAATGCCCGATGATAACTTCTGGTACGAATAATTTATGAAAAATAAAATTAAGAAGCCCGCCCTTGCGGTGGGCTCAATTATTTTCTGGATAATCCTGTGGCACGTGGGTGCCCTTATTGCAAATAAAAGCCTAATGCTTAAAATCCCGCTTCCTGCCGATACGTTAAGAGTATTTTTTGAAAACTGCAGGAATGCTGAATTTTGGGCAGTGGTTTTCGCAACTCTTTCTCATATCGTTTTAGGCTTTCTGTCGGCGGTAATCGTGGGAATTGCAGGAGGAATTTTTGCGTCACATTCGGGAATTTTCAAGAGCCTTTCCTCCCCCATTCTTCATTTGGTAAAATCGGTTCCCGTGGCGGCATTCATCATTGTTGCATGGCTTTGGATACCGTCAAAATTTTTGCCGTCCTTCATTTCCTTTCTAATGGTAATGCCTATAATTTGGAGCCACGTGGACGCAGGACTGTCCTCTGTTGACGATAAGCTCATTGAAATGGCAAGGGTCTACGGTATGTCAAGGGCTGAAACTGCACTTAAAATAAAGCTTCCCTCAATATCGCCCCAGCTTAGAACAGGGTGTATCACCGGCTTGGGAATTGCTTGGAAAGCAGGTGTGGCAGCGGAAATTATTACAAGCCCCACAGGAACAATGGGCGCTCTTCTTTCTGCGGCCAAAACAAGCATTAACTACGAGCAGGTTTTCGCGGTAACACTGATGGTTGTCATTTTAAGCATTCTTCTTGAAAATCTTTTAAAGCTTGTATGGAGGGAACAAAAGCGATGATAGAATTTAAAAACGTTTCCTTTTCATACAAGGAAAAGCAGGTGCTAAAGGATTTTAATTTAACTGTCAACGACGGCGAAAAAATTTGCCTTTACGGCGAGTCGGGAGTTGGAAAAACAACAATTCTTCGCTTGATTCTCGGACTTGAAAAGGCAGAAAAAGGAACTGTAATTTGCACAGATAAAAATTTTTCCGTTGTGTTTCAGGAAAACAGACTTATCCCCTTTAAAACCGTGGAGGAAAACATTACACTTTTCGGCAAATGTGACAGACTTGATTATATTTTGTCACAGCTTGGTATAAGTGAGGCAAGGGACAAATATCCCTCTCAGCTAAGCGGAGGTATGGCTCGAAGAGCGGCAATCGCAAGAGCATTGTCGTCAAAGGCAGACATATATATTTTCGACGAGCCATTCACAGGACTTGATAGCGATAACACTCTGCGAGCGGTTAATCTTATCAACGAAATCACAAATGGTAAAACCGTAATATCCGTTATGCACGATACTGACGCCGCCGATTTACTTAATTCCAAAATAATCAGAATAAATTTATTATAGGTTATTCAGCAGGCACAGAGGACTTGTTATGCTCCAAGGGAAAATGCAGTTATCAATATTGAGGACAATAAAAAGGAAAATGCCGTGGTGGAGGATTTGCTTAAAATCTTCGACGAAATCAGTATTGAAAAAGAAAATAAAATACGTTAAGCACCCTTCACAAAACAGTGAAAGGTGCTTTTTGTTTTATACCTTATTTTTAAAATACTGCGTCACAACAGAAGAAATCGTTGTCAATATAATGTGTGATGAGTCGTGCTTTGAATTTACGCTTATTACAAATTGATGTTGTTGAACCGCCGGACACATCCAAATCCTCAGGCAGTACAAACTTAATACATCTCACAACAACATCCTTGCAGCTTGATTCCTCATGCATTGGAATTGTCATTGTTTTAAGTCCTCGCTGATGCTCAAAGCCTTTGTCGTCAACCTCTGTAAGAGCTACTGCAAGTGCTACCCTTCTGCGAGGGCACACATTTTTAATCTTAACGTCAAGCTGTAAAATTCTGCCCAGAGACTCAAAGGTCAAATCTCCTGCATCAAACTCCACCGAATCCTCACAGCCGTTAATTTCTATCTCAACAGGATCGGGACATTTTTCAGAGGTATCTCCGTTACACTTCACAGTTACCTTTGGATTAGGGAATACAACCTTGTTATTTTCCTTATCATTATAGGTTATTGACTTGTTTACCTCTTTTTCCCCCTGAGTATCTGCGATATGCTGAATCTCAAATTCAAGAGTTGCAGTTTCGTTTGCAGTTTTTCCAAGGGAATCAATCTTCCACTGAAGAGTTGTTGAATTAATTTCTGTGACATCGCCCTTACTTGGATTTTCGATAAGAACAATTTCAAAATCGTCGTTTAAAACCTCGTCAACCGTTATATCTGTTGCACCCGGATTTGAAATATTTTCTGCAAGCTCTGCAAAAATTCTTTCAAGGTCATCATCGTCAGGGGTTACTACCACGTGTGCATCATCAGGGTCAGATGCCCATTCATTAAGAAGGTCCACATTTACGCCGTTCTGACCTACAAGGCCTATACAATAAATGATTATACCTGCTTCCTTTGCTGCCTGTGCGTAAGGTGCTGCGGGCGGTCCCTCAGTAGTGTTTCCGTCGGTAAATATAACCATTACCTTTTGATTTGTTGAGGCAGGATCAAAAAGTGCCTGTGCCTTTGTGAAAGCGTCGGAGTGATTTGTTCGACCGCCTGCCGTAAGAGACTCAACAACGCCCTTTAAAGTATCAACAGATGTTATAAGCTGTGTGTCCTGCACCGCTGTACCTGCAAAGCTTACGATGCCGATATGACTGCCACCGCCGATATTTCCGTCTGCTGAACCGTCTGTTGCTTCATCAATTATATCAATGAACTTCATTGCACCATTTTTCATATTTTCCAGTGGCTTTCCCGCCATACTGCCCGAACGGTCAAGTATCAAAGCTATATCCGTAGGGTTTTCCTTTATATCGGGTGATGCCGTAAGCGACAGAGTAACCTTCAACTTTCCGTCGCAGTCAATTTGGTTAGTGCTTATTGTTTTGTCTGAACTAACTATACCCAAAAATTTTCCTCCTTTAGTCTTTTAAAGACTACTACATCATATGACGGGTACAGTAATTTTGATATTTTTGTATACATATATTTAAAGCTAAACCGCAATTCTGACCTTATTGTCCGTAAAATCGGACTTTGTCTTTTGTCTATATTTACAATGAATAACATTTATGTTATTGTGCAATTAAGCTAATCAGTGAAATAAGAGTCAATAAACTCTATGAAAACAGTTCTTGTATTTACTGCACATTATAAACCAACCAAATAATATTGAACTATGCTTATTCAACTAAAAGGTAGGTGTTTATTTATGTATTATTATAGCGAAAACAGTTCAAGTAAGGTTGTTCATAGCATAGGGTGCGGACACTTAAAGTGTGCAAATCCCGATAACATTAAAACATTTGATTATCTTGCTCAGGCAATAGACGCAGGATATCACCCTTGTGCACATTGCTCAAAAGTAGCAAAAAAGGCTCGAAAGGAAGAAAAATTTTTAAAAGAATACTGCAAGGATAAGCATATGGTAGTTAATTACAATAACGGTTGGCTTGACATCAAAACTCCATATGATATGTGGAGAGTTATCGAGGCATCTAACGGATTTTCTCTGTACCATAAAAACAAATCGGGAACTGTCGGCAACTCATTTCAATCATCGTATCACCGACAAAAAACAGATAATTCCTCGTTTAAAAGTGTAATCACATACATACACAGGCATGATTGCTACCGTAAGTATCATCCTTTTGGTCTTAACTCTCCTAAAATAAATCCTAATTTAATGAAGGGTTCAAAAAAATATAAACGTCAACAAAAACAAATTAACAAATATAACAGAAAGGCATATGCAATTAGCAATGCCCAAATGCTTGACTTTTTGTTCGAGCAAATAAACCAATCACGTGTTTAATGGTAAAATATAAAAACTGCCTATCGGAAACCGACAGGCAGTTTTTTATAAGCTGTTTTATTCTTAGTTCTTTTCGTCATTAATGGCAACTTGTACCTCAATAGAGATTTATGTTAAATATCAGCGTTTATTTTTTTACATTAACGGATTTTACTTTTGACCAGTTCGAATACACCTTCTTACCGTTTACAGTCTTATAAGTTCTAATACGAACATAGTATTTTTTACCTCCGTTAAGCTTTTTTACTGTTTTTTTAACAGCATTTTGCTTTGAAATGGTAATACTCTTTGTTTTTCCCTTAGTGAATTTCTTTGATGTTGAATACTGAATTTGATAACCTTTTATTCCGCTAACCTTTGACCAATCGACTGTAAAAGTATTCTTGCCTGCTGTTAATTTTTTTATGCTTGCTTTTTTAATACTTTTACTTATTCTGTTTCCGTCAGCATCCTTTTTATATTCATCAGATATCTGATATTGCGTATTTATAATTGCTCTCGAATTTCCTAAAACGGCATTACATTTGGCACAGGTATCCTTAACTACGCCCTCACTTGAATACACAACAGGAATGACATCATGCACACTGCAAATAGTGTTGCTCGTATACGCCATCATTTTTGTTTGACATGTCAAACACTGAAAAAGATTTGCACCAAGACTTTCTGAAGTTGGGACTCTAACTGTCTGAACATACACCCATTGATGTTCACTTCCGGTATAATTCGCAACAGGCTTTACATATTGTCCTGTTCCGTAAACATCTGTTACACAGTCAAATCGTTCCTTGACAACCTCGTATTCGAAGCGATAATTGGTATACTGTGACGGCGATTCGTCAACAAAAACGGTTGTTCCGTTCTGTCCCGGAAAAACCAGTTTCAAATATTCGTCGGCAATTTTCTTATTGCTTTTATTAAAAATTCTTCTTCTAACTAAGTAATAATCTGCTTTGCTATCATTTTTCCAAGAAATAGAATAGCCGTGACAAGCGGGAATTACAGTAATATCTCCATCAAAATCCTTCGATGATTTCCAAAATTGTTTTTTCTGTTTAAGCTTATTTTTAAAATTATATTTAACGGTAGCATAATTCGATTTGCTTTTACAATCGTCTGTTTTATATGTTGTTCCTGAACCTGTATAAACACTTTTCTCCCAAAGCTCATTAAATTCTTTCGGTGTAATCATAAAGCCATCATCAGCAAAGGTGCAATCAATTACATATCTTTTTCCCGATATCTCTATCTCATTCCATTGGTGATTCAAGTCTGAGCTTCCAACTAATACACAATTAACTCCGACCTTTGCGCAAAGCTTGCTGATAGCAGATGAAAAATTCATACAGTATCCGTTATGGTAAAATAATGAAAGATCGTCGAAAAAATCCAAATCTAAAACATATTGAGTTGATAAAAATACGTATGTGTATATTCGATACACCTTTTCAACCCGGGAAAGATTATTGTTATTCACTCCGATTTTGTCAACAATAACGTTCATATATTCATCGCATATTTTTTCAATTTTAGAATTTAACAGCTTTTCTGATTCGTAATCATCCTCTTCATAAGCAATATAATTGCTGTTATTTCTATTTTTATAATACTTTATTTCTTTAGGAGTAAGATAGCTTTCTAAATATAAATCCTGTTCTCGAACCCAATTAAGAATATACCTATCCTTAATATTATATCTTCCTTTTTCACCGTCATCATATATTTCATCAAATGTATTTAAATCCTTACTGCGATACCATTATTCGCTGCCAATCGCATAAACTGAAAAATCAATACCTGTCGTTATTGATATAATCATAGCTAAAGACAGTAATAAGCTAATTATTCTTTTCCCTTTCATAATGAAACATCCTAACCAAAAAATATTTATCAAACTAATTAAATAATACATATTGAATATAGCATAAAAAATACAGTATTTCAATATCAAAAAGGGGATAGCCGAAGCTATCCCTTTAATTATATCTGTTTATTCAGATTTGCGATTAAGCCTTCTTGTCCTTAATAGCAGCCTGTAGTGTAATATAGCGAATATCATCCACACTTTTTTGTATGAATAATTTTAGCAAAATCCTTTGAATTGATAACTCCATCCGGAACAACGTCAATAAAATATCCATCTTCAACATCTTGTGGATTTTGATTTATTACATTGTTATTCCATAGGGTTTCAAGCTCACTTGGTGTTTTTGTTATTTCGCCATCACATTTAGAACAAATATAAACAAAATCACCATTAGTTGTAGTTGAATACTTATAGCTATGATCACAAATAACAAGATCATTTTCTGCAGCAAATGAAATTATTGATGCTAATAAAATTGTAAAGAACAAGGCAAAAATTATGATGTTATCAATTTTTTTCATCTTAGCACCTCACATTATTTAATCCATTCGTTGTTAACAACATTTACTTGGTTTGTATAGTATGTTACAAGCTTGCCTTCTTCATCAAAGTAGGTAACATAACCGACTGCTGCCCAGTTGTGACTATCGGTTGTTGTATTAACGATATAAACATCATCAAGACAAGATGTGTTAAACTGAGAAACTGTACTTTTATTGTTTAACGTTAATATCATTTGAGTTGGATCAAAGCTATTCTTATTACCATAATAGAATGCAATACCAATAGAATTTACTCTGCATTTCTCAGGAATATTAATATTCATGATAAACGAACCCTTCATATACTCCCAATTATGGTCAAATGTTAAATTACCAACGGGCACAAACTCGCTATCGTTTTCAGGTGTATTTTGTTCTATTTCCC
Source organism: Eubacterium sp. (assembly GCA_051892435.1). Lineage (GTDB taxonomy): Bacteria > Bacillota > Clostridia > Oscillospirales > Acutalibacteraceae > Eubacterium_R. The sequence goes on along the minus strand of JBJFGE010000003.1, from coordinate 6,215 downwards.
GATCAACATCATAGACTGCAATAATTGTTACGTCTTCACCTGCTTGTAGCTTTGAAAGGACCTCATCGTTATCATAATCCCATCTACCATTGACATGACCATAACTGTATGGCACATTCGGCAAAATAGAGTCGAGTGTTTCAAAATTATTCCATTCATCAGTAGTCTGTGTCACCGTGCTTGAAATTTGGCCACTTTCATTTGCAAACGTTAAGGTTGCAGAGGTAACAGGAACATACTTTGCCTCAAGCACCAAATTTGTTGAAACGAAGAAGGTATATTCACTATCTGTTGAAAGTGTTCGCTTTGACATTGTATCAAACCAACTGTCAAACTTGTAACCGTCAATCTCCGGTGCAGATACAGTTACCTCTGTACCATAAAGAATAGAAGGCGTAGCATCGCTGTACACTTCTCCGTTATACATAACAGTTGGGTTAGCATACTTGGAGAATACTGTTATATCTGCATACGGTACGAGACTGGTCATTGCAGTTATAATATTAGTTATGGCTGCATCAATTTCCGATTGTGATACATTTGCATCTACAAGTGCAGTACAAGCCTCGTACATTGCTTGGAATTCACTAAATGATTCACTGGAATAATCAGCTTCGTCGAATTTTGTTGCCATTAAAATTACTGCAATGAGGGCTGAATTATCAGCAGCATAAGGCAACAATTCCTTGTAGTTGTCATCACAGTTATCACACTTAAACAAATCATATCCCTGCTCATCCGGTGTTGAATCCTTATGCTCAATAACGCTGTATTGATGTGGCTTAATAGGTGAAACCTCCGGTAGAAGATTTGAACAATTCTTACATTTTTTTACAATATATCCGCTTTCTGTACATGTTGCAGAGTCCATTGCTATTTCGTAATCATGCTCTGTCATTGTACCTTCGGCAGTTATAGTTTCAGTTTTTCCACAAACTGAGCAAATACGAGATTTTGTACCGTCAGCAGTACATGTTGCATCGTTGTTATAAATATACTCGCCATAAGTATGGTCTGTTTTTGTGTTTTCGGCTACTATTGTAGAAACCTCACCGCACATAGAACATACTGCAGATTTCGTTCCATCGCTCAAACATGTTCCGTCATTATTGTAAACATATTCACCAAAGCTATGGTCAACTATTGGAACATAATTATCACTATATGTGTCGTTGCAACGAGAGCATATATGAGCAGTGTATCCCTCGCTGATACATGTTGGCGGAACGACTGTCGCAACATAATCATGTCCAAGTGCTTCGACCTCTTCAGCCTTAAGGTCAGCACACCTTGAGCAAATGTATATTGCAAATCCGGCATTTGTACATGTCGCATAGTTCTTATCCAAATGATAATCATGACCAAGGGCTTCTACTGTCTCTTGAACTACTATCACCTCATCACACGCTGAACAATGACTGCCCTCTGTTAAGCCGTCATTTGTACATGTTGGTGATACAGCCTCGTCAATAACAATTGTGTGGCAAGGGTCAACGTAATCACCTACATAGCTGTAATCGCAACTATCGCAGATATATGTCGTATATCCCTGCTCTGTACAGGTTGGCGGTGTTACAACAGATGTGTAGACATGTTCGTGAAAATGAAGGTTTGCACTAGTTAAACATTCATTTCCTATACCAATATTGATATTGCTCCAATCCTCTTGAGTGCAACTGTAATATACATCGGTTAGACCACAACAATTATCAAATGCATATTCACTAATGCTCGTTACACTGTTTGGAATTGATATGCTTGCAAGGCTATAACACTCTGCAAATGCATAGTCAAGAATACTAACCACTCCATCAGGTATTGATAAGCTGTATATTTCTTTTGACAAAGGATATTGAATCAAGCTTGTCATATCCTTGTCGTACAAAATGCCATCCTGTGATGTATAGTGCATATTGTTGCTATCTACATTGATAGACTCTATGCTTTGGGCATATGCAAATCCAAGTATAATACTTTCTACGCCTTCAGGTACTACGACGCTTCTCAAGTAAGAGCATCCACAAAAAGCACCGATGCCTATTTCTTTAACATCTTCAGGAATAAAATATGTTTCGTTTTGCTTTGCAGGTGGATAGCACACAATTGCAAAGCTTTCTTTGTCAAATAAAACATCCTCTCGAGATGCGTATTTAGGATTGCTTTCGTCAACAACAAACGTCTCAAGGCTATTACATTTTAAGAATGCCCTGTAAGGGATTGTAGTTACACTTTCCGAAATTTGGATATTTGTTACAGAAGAGAAATTCCAAAAAAGAGCGTCACTGATGCTTGTTACACCATTTTCAATAATAATAGTGTTTATGAGTTCTTTATCTTCTTTACTGAATATTTCATCAGGATAATCATATATATCAACACGGTTATACATATCACCATAGCCACTGATTACAAGCTCACCGGTTACTCTATTTAATTTATATGTAACATTTTCACCACAAGAGCCTGTTTTAAAAGCGTTTGCATCCTCTTGACCGCAAACAGTACATACTCCATTAACATAATTATGATCGGTTGGTGGTATTGCTTCATCAGTATAGCTGTCGCCACAAAAATAACAAACGTATTCGTTGTAGCCTTTTTCAGTGCAGGTTGGTTCAATCGTAGTACAAGCATAGTAATGCGTATCTTCATTAATTATTTGAGTATAAGATTGACCGCAATTAGTACATTCATAGGTAGCTATAACACCCTCTTGTCCTTCTAATTCTGTACTATTGTCTGTTCTAACAAAATTATGATTTGTACCTTTTTCAAATATGATATCTCCATAATCATCTTGTATATTAGCATCAAAATAGCACGATTCATTATAGTCATTAAAAGCTTCATAGCTTAAGCAAATATATGGTCTAACACCGACATCCTCATAGTCGTAAACATTAGAAGAAACATCAATATTATTTCTATACTCATTACAACCACATATTTGACCATCATTTGTCCAAAAAGGTGAGTCGGTATATTCATTCTCTTGACATATGGGTATTTGTGTCCCATATAAGTCATCATAAGCATGGCAATAAATACCCAAGGCCTTTGCATAATCTGTTGAGGTACAAGAGAGCCCACCTATTTTTATTAGGGATAACATATTAGCAGTTGTATTTCCATAAGAATCGTCTTGTATGAAAACTGATGTATCAATTGAACTCAATGAGTTAATATATGTTTTTTTACTGTCAGGAAAGGCATCTTCTTTGAATGAACTCATTAGCCAATTATCAATAGATGCACGACCGTTATCAACTAAATCGCAGTCATAGATATGAACATCTAAAGATTTCTTTGCAATTGCAAGGATCGTTTCAGAATCCCGGATCTTAATATATTGCCACTCTATACTTTCCCATTTAAACCAATTTGACTCGGTGCTTTCGTTTGAGTCGGTAAATTCACGGGTGATTTTTCTGTACAGATTGCCTTCAAATAGAACATCGACATATTTAGTAACAGCAGTCCTTTCTACACTGTTCGTATAGTCAAACGGCTTGCAGATGGTTGTCATTTCCGAGCCTTGATTTTCAAGCTCATTTTCTAACTGCGAAATAGTATTTTCGTCATCTACTTTGGTTTGAGGGTACATACCGAAAGTAAATGTTTCCCCAACAGAATTAGAAAGAGTATAAGCAAGCAGAATACTACTATCTGAATAAAAATTGTTATTTGTATAAGCCGCAAGCTCTTCAAGCGTAGAATTGGGCTTTCCTATAAAATCACACTGATTACCCAAAAGCATAGAAGACCCTTCTGTTGGATAACTGAATATTCTGCATCTACTGTTAATTACAGAAAAAATATTAGTGTTGTCAGCATTATTAAAAATAAACTCGTCGATTTGTGTAATGCCGTTTTTGCATACAATGTACTTAGTGGCATCATCAAATCCAATTATGCTTTCCCATTCATTTGAAGCGTGCCAATATCCTTGTGAATCTATGCTATAATTATACCCATCTGTTTCATTTCCTGAAAAATAACCAAGATATTCGTTGTCAATATTGCCTTTACCGTGGAATATTATATGTTCCATCGAATTCGACAAATAAGAATTATATGTTGTTACGGTGTAGAATGTTGTTTCACCGCAAATCCCGATATAACCGGTTATATCTTCTGTCTCAGAATTATCTTTTGGCCGAGGAACAGAATAATATTGCCATATTTGCTGAGATAAAGCATATTCTTCAGCCTTCGAACCTTCATAAGCATAAATAGTATAATCAATGCCTAAAATACAATCAGAAAAAACAGCATCTTGATTATCTCCCAAAAATACAATGCTTCTATCCTTAACAAAACCGGAGTCAAGCGAAATCGGGTATTTATCAACATCATAAATTCCATACAAGTGGTTAAATGCATCTTCGCCAATATACTTGATTGAATCAGGAATAACAACATTAATTAAATTGAAGTTGCTTACAAAAGCTCTGTCACCAATTGAGCTTACTCCTTCGGCAAACTGAACCGACTCAATATTGCTATAATCTGAAAATGCATCATCTTCTATTGTTTCAATTTGTGAATCTACGAAAATATGCAGCTTATCGTTCTCATCAATGATATTTTGATAACCAATAAAATAACAAATATCATTAGCTATATTCCTGTCAATAGAACCAATACCGGTAATAACGATGCTATCCTCGTCTTCATAATAATAGCTGATGCTATCTGTCACATTGATAACATCCATATAATCAATAGAAATCGGTATACGCTCAGACATTTTTATCAATAGCTGCTGTCCATCGTTATATTCTAGCACTATTTTGTATTTTTCCCCTGCATAAAGATCATAGCAAGTTTTATTTTGTCCATCATCTGTATATAAATTTGTTGATAAAACCTCTTCCTGAGTATTGGCTTCTTCATCAACAAGAAAAATACTGTAACTGCAATTGTCATAATAATCATTTTCAATGATAGGAGCATATCTACAAGTTTTGTTTGGGACAAAGAATAAATCATATTCCGAAAATAAACTATTTTCATTTATCGTAATATATTTATCATCAAATAAATAATCCTCTTCTTGATATTCAATGCATCCTAATAAAGAATCGTTTGAATTTGATAAATCGATATTTGAAAAATCAATTTTAGAGCCTGCATATGTTGCGTATGACAATGAATCATTAAATGCAGAAACACCGATATATTTAAGGCTAAGAGGCAATGATACACTTTCTATACAGCTAAAATCATTAAAGACATTATCATTGACACCTTCAATTCCTTCATTTATAATAACTCCGGTTACAAGTGCTTTGTCAAGCTCATCGTTGAAAGCATCAACATAGCCTGTACCTGAAACAACAAGTTCGCCGGTGTCGTTATTTAATTCCCAACTAACATTTTCACTTTGAGATCCGAAAATGGTTTGTGCATAAGCAGAAAGTTCCATTCCTGCAGTTGATGATACAACTATAAGTATGGAAAGCAAAAAACTAATTATTCTTTTCGCATTCATAATAACACCCTCAAAAAAACAAGCTCAAAATACCAAAAATAAACAATTTTTCATATTAAGTATAACACAGATAATGGGAAATTTCAACGAAAAAAGGGATAGCCGAAGCTATCCCTTTAATTATATCTGTTTATTCAGATTTTGTCATTGTGCAAAGCTGTTTATCAACCACGATGTAAAAATCGTTATCAACAGCACCGCCGCAAATAATGTAAATAAAATTCCTGTTTTATTGACAAAAACGCAGTGTTTACAAGGCTTTTTCTATGTTATGCGGGTAAAAAAGACCTTGCAGAATTGCTTCTACAAGGTCTAAATTTGATATTTAATTTTGCCTTATGGCTGATAAATGGTTTCACCCATAAACAAATTAATTATGCTTATTTTTTCTCAGCGATTGCAGCCTGTGCAGCAGCAAGACGTGCAATCGGAACTCTGAATGGTGAGCAAGATACATAGTCAAGACCAATCTTATGGCAGAACTCAACTGAGCTTGGGTCACCGCCGTGCTCACCGCAGATACCGCAGTGAAGCTCTGGGCGAGTAGCCTTACCGTTCTTAACTGCCATCTTCATAAGCTGACCGACACCGTCCTGGTCAAGCTTTGCAAATGGATCGTTCTCGAAAATCTTTGCATCATAGTAAGCATCAAGGAACTTACCTGCGTCGTCACGGCTGAAGCCGTAAGTCATCTGAGTAAGGTCGTTAGTACCGAAGCAGA
>JBJFGE010000002.1:0-1617 GCA_051892435.1 Eubacterium sp. | reverse complement strand
GGCAACGCCTGCCTCGTGTGCACCCTTCATATATGCAAGTCCCATATCAAGAACCCTTTGGGGATCGTTGCCGAAGCACCTAATGGGAATAACACAGTTTCGCCAGTTAAAGTCAACATCAACAACCGGTGCAAAGGTCCAGTTACAGCCAACTGCCCTTGCCTCCTTGCATCCGTAATATCCCATATAATAGGCACTTTCAATTTCATTTGTAGCGGCACAGGCAATACCGTCACCTATCTTTGTTCCTCCGGATACTGCTCCGTTTCCTCCTGCCTCAACATTTGCTGCAATAAGTGCGGGAATTTTGCTTGAACGCTGAATAGCAGAGTTTTGCTCGTAAAGCTTTTCAGGTGACATATTATTATACCTGAAGCCTCCCAGCTGATATTCGTGCTGAGTTTTTTCAACCTCTTTTGGAGGATTATTCCAAAGCATATCAACAAACACCTGATTGAGCTTTTCATCTAATGTCATTGATGAAAAGGTTTCGTCAACCCACTTCAAGTCTTCTTCTTTAAGATAAAACGGTTTTTTAGTATAATCCATTGCAAACCTCCTAAAAATTTTATAAAAATTCGTTGCTTTAATATGCACATTAAGTTATTGAAAAATCAAGCCGTATAATTTGGATACTGTTGAACGCAACACTCTGGAAATTTTTTCTTTAGCATTAAGAGGTGTATCAGCATAACATACGGTTTTTTGCTTTCTTTCAATTCCAAGTATATCTGCAATTCTCGGTACTAATGCGATACCGTTTTCGGTAAAAACTTTATTTTTTTCATCCTTTGACAGCATACTTAATTTTTCAAGCCCTCCGCTTAATGCAACGCAGGCAAGATTTGGTGTATACGGAGTATCAGAACCGTATACAAGATTGTCAATTTTTACATCCTTCAGTAATGCGTGAAGCTGTTTTTGTAACGGGAAACCGGCTACGTCAAAATATACATGATTCATATCCGCTTTGAAATCAAGAGGAAGGTCCGGTCTGTCCTGCTTCATAAGTACAGCAAAACCGTTAACTCTGTCGGAAAGAATAGATAAAAATGCACCGGCGTGGGGAAATATCCATTTTATGTTCGGGAAACGTGCAAAAATATTATTCATTTCCATATACATAAATGTTCTTGTGGTATCCATAAAAAATTCCATAGCGGGAATTGGAACATCTCTGTTTATTCCGTGGGGTAAGCCTGACGGTTTGGTAGGATGAATAGCAATGACAACACCTCTGTCATTAAAAAATTCCATAAGCCTATCGTATGTACTGTCACCCAAATAAATGCCGTCATAATGTGTTGAAAGCCCAAAGCCGTCGGCACATAATTCTTCAAGTGCGAATTTTGCCTCTTCGATTGCATCGTCAACATGGGGAAGGGGCAATTCCGCAAACAAGCCGAGTCTTGTTGGATACTCGTCAACATATTCCTTTCCCTCAATATTTATTTGATGCACCATAGCCTTTTCGGTTTCCCTGTCGGCTTTTGACAAATTAGGGCTTGATACACTGATAAGAGAAAAAGCTATTCCCAGTCTGTCCATAAGTGAAATATGGTCCTTAATATTCCATTTCGGAGTCGGAAAAGAATCCGGCTTTTCACCCTCATACTT
>JBJFGE010000001.1:0-6172 GCA_051892435.1 Eubacterium sp. | reverse complement strand
AATATTTGATACTGCCGTAAAAGGATTGCCTAAATATGCAATTCCAAAATATGTGATTAGAAATAATTACATTGATGATATCATTTTTGGGCTAGCGTATTTATTTAATAAAAACGGATTTTACAAAAGAACGGAGGATACTGAAAATGAGTAAGGTAAAAGAATTTTTCAGTAACAAAATAACGAGAGAAATACTTGCGTTTTCGCTATTACCGTTTGGTATGAGCACAATAAACAGCGTTATTGGTACAGCACTGAATATGTATTTTACAGATGTGCTTGGACTGTCGCTTGCAATGACAAGTATTGTACTGTCGGCAACGAGAATTTGGGATGCAATCAACGACCCGATTATGGGAATGATAGTTGACAAAACTCACACAAAAATGGGAAAATGCAGACCGTTTGTATTTTGGATGTCATTCCCTGTTGTAATTGTTACAGCGTTGCTGTTTGCACCGGTTAATTTTGGTCAAAAAGGCAATTTCGTTTTTGCAATTATTGCATATTTGATTTTTTATACAGGCTACACAGCACTTGATATTCCTTATCAGGGACTTACTCCGCTTGTTTTCCCTGAGGATAAAAAAAGAGTTAAAGCCATTTCATTCAGTAATATTTTAGGCTCACTCGGTACTGTGCTTCCGTCGATTTTGTTCTTTACAATTGCAGGATTTTGGGGCAGAGAAAACCAAAAAGCCGGCTATTTTGGTGCGGCACTTATCTTTGCTGTTTTGGGCGGAATACCAATGTTCTTTTCTGCCTTTGGATTTAAGGAAAAGGTTTATATACCTCCTAAAAAAGAAAAATACATTGACGGATTAAAAATCGTTTTCAGAGATAAAAAATTCGTTTGTCTTGTAATTGCAGCATTTTTCTCGGCAATAGTGAATATGGGTGCGATGTTCCTTCCATATTTTGCAAAGTGGAATTGTGCAGGCGTTATACCTATCGACGATTTATGTAATTGGATTTATAATACATTTGGAATATCAATTCAACTTACAAGCGAGGGGCTTCTCACCCCCCTTCTTCAAATAGGAAGCGGCATATCATATATGCTCTCAATGGCACTTGTACCTGTATTCCTCAAAAAGATGGACAAGAAAACTCTGTGGATCGGAGTATCAATCTTCGGAATTATTGCAGATATAATCTGCTTTATTGTCGGTGTTTGGATTATACCGTACAATACTGTTGCAGGTGCAATTACATATACAATTTTAAGATTCTTCACTAATATTCCGGTTGGTGTTATGACGGTGCTTCTTGTTGCAATGTTCTCCGACGTTGTTGACGATATTGAAATGAGAACAGGAAAAAGACTTGAAGGAACGGTATTCTCTTTCAGAAGCCTTGTTAATAAAATTGCAATAGCAGTTTTCAATGTTCTTATGCTTAACATAGTTGACGCATTCGGATACAATGCTGATGTTATGACAAAGATAACGAATAATCTTACAAAACCTCTTATTGAAAGCACAACTCAGGCTAGCATTGTGGGCGGAGTAAACTATACAACCCTCCTTAATGTAATTTTCTTTATGCTTACTGCCTTTGGCGCTATTGGACTTTTGCTTCAGGCAATCCCAATGTTCTTCTATAAATTTGATGAAAAGGCGCAGGAGGGCAAGTTGAAGGCATTCCGTGAGGAAAAGGAAAGACGCGAAATTGAGGAGTTAAACAGATTAGCACAGGAAACAGAGGGAAAGTAATATGAAAAAGGGTAAAAGAATTATGATTGCCGTTATATCAATAGTACTTGTTATCGTATTAGCCTTTGGCATTGGAGTTGGCTCCCTGTATGCCTTTGGTGATAAAATCATTATCGGTAAAACCGAGGTTAAGGAATTTACAACACAAAACGAAGACTTCAAGGTCGGCATTATTTCCGACACCCAGCTTCCGCCGACCGAGGAAGCATTAGAGGATAGTGACTTGTATGTTAATCATCTTAGGGACGCATTGACTGTTATGAAAAATAACAATGTTGATATGATTTTATTTGCCGGAGATATTGGTGATTTAGGAACATATTTTGCCTTTGAAACCTATAACAACACCATCAACGAGGTTTTCGGTGATGATAAGCCGATAATTCAAACAGTTATGGGAAACCACGATTTTTGGAATAAGGATGCTGCAACCGCAATAAATCATATTAAGGCATTTGAAAAAACCATGAACCAATCACCCTGGACTCATTATGTTGTCAATGGTTACCATTTTATCGGTGCGTCGCCAAACTGCGGAATGATGAAGCGTGATTATGTTTTAACGGTTAGATGGCTTGAAAAGGAGCTTGATGCAGCAAGCAAGGCTTCAAACGGCAAGCCGATATTTGTTACAACTCATAACCAGCCAAAGGATACCTGCTACGGCAGTGATGAATGGGGCGACAGCTCACTTAATGAGGTACTTTCAAAATACCCGAATGTTGTATTATTTGGTGGCCATTCTCATTATTCTGTGCTTGATGAAAGAACAATTTGGCAGGGCGACTACACCGTAATTCAAACTCAGTCGCTTTCATATATAGAGCTTGAAACAGGCAAGGAAAACGGAACAATTCCGCCAAATGCAGACCAAAATCCAATGGGATACATTATGGAATTTACCGATGATGAAATTCAAATTCACCGCATGAGCTTTGAAGATGCTAACGGCAGGGAGCATAAGGCTAATATGCTTTGGACTTTGCCGCTACCTTACGAAAATAACGGTAAATACAGCTTTGAAAGCAGAAAATCGAACAACCTGGCTCCTGTTATTACCGATACAACAGGCACAGCAACCGTAAACGGCGAAAACGTCGAATTAACATTTACGGCCGGTGAGGATGATGACTTTGTCCATTCTTATGAGGTTGTTGTTGACAATAATGACAGCTTCCTGTTTTTCAGTGACTTTTATAACGGCTTGGAAAACATGAGTGATACTGTTACTCTTTCGCTTAAATCGGACGGAGAAAAACACAACTACAAGATTTATTCCGTTGACAGTTGGGGTAAAAAAAGCGATAGCTTTGTAACAATAGAGGGGAACTGAAATGAACGCATCGGTTAGAATAATTTACGAGGTAAACGGAGAGGTTTTTAAGGCTTCGAGCCTTGAAACAGAACACTTTATAATAAAAACACAAAATGATAATAACTCATTTTCGGCATATATCAATGCTTTTGTACCTCTCAAAATAAAGGATTTCAGTATAAAAACGCCTTATAAATATTCGCCGTCTGACAAAATTTTCGTCAACGGCTACCAAAGTTGGACTGACAGCCTTGAATACTCGCCTGATGAAAAAATGAGTGAGCAATCAAAGCTTATCGAATTTATGATTATGAAAAGTCCGATTAAACTGATTGGAATGAACAAATCCGGTGACAATCTGTTTCATAAATATCCCAGACAACAGGGCATTTTTTATGGTTGGTCTTATGGTTATGTAAGACACGGTGACAGCATTGATTTGTTTGCTTCTCTTGACGAAAGATGCGGCTATACGATTGTAACCTTTGATGTAAACGGCGGTTTTGTCACTCTCGGCAAGGAGCTTGAGGGCGTTACCTTTGAGGGTGAAAAAAAGCTTGCTCAATTTGTCAATATATGCGGCGGATATGACGAGGTATTTGACAAATATTTCGCTCTGCTCGGTGTTGAGTGCCTTGAAAACAAAAGAAGAAACGGCTATACAACCTGGTATAATTACTACGGCGGTATAACTCAAAATGATGTTATGCGTGACTTAAACAGCATTTCGAAAATTGACGCTGAGATTGATTGCTTTCAGATTGATGATGGCTACCAAACAGCAGTTGGTGATTGGCTTTCAACCGATAAAAAGAAATTTCCGGACGGAATGAAAAGTATTGCCGATACTGTTCATTCCAAGGGTATGCTTGCAGGCTTGTGGCTTGCACCCTTTGCCGGCGTGAGAAAATCTGAACTTTTCAAAAATCATAAGGATTGGTTCATTACCGATGAGAATGGCAAGCCATACAAAACAGGTCATAATTGGGGAGGCTTTTATTCACTTGATATTTATAACCCACAAGCAAGAGAATACATTAAGCATGTTTTTGATGTTGTGCTGAATGATTGGGGCTATGATTTAGTTAAGCTTGATTTCCTCTATGGCGCGTGTGTTCTTCCTATGCACAATAAAACACGAGGAGAAATAATGTGCGATGCTATGGACCTTCTCCGTGAGTGCTGCGGCGACAAGCTCATTTTAGGCTGTGGCGTTCCGCTTATGCCGGCATTTGGCAAGGTTGATTATTGTCGAATCGGATCTGATATTGAACTTAATTGGAAACCGAAAAAGCATGCAATTAGGGAAGATGTTTCAACTGTGCATGCTGTTTGTAACGCAATATATCGCAGACATCTTGACGGCAGAGTGTGGCTGAATGACCCTGATGTGTTCCTTTTAAGAGATCGCAATATAAAAACAAGCCTTCAGCAAAGAAGGCTACTTGCAAAAATCAATGCGATTTTCGGTAGCCTGTTGTTTATTTCGGATGATACAGACGAGTATAATGAAGAACAGCTTGAAATATTGCTCGACACCTTCTCAAAAAAGAGCTACAAGATCAGTCGTGCCGAGTTCATAGAACCCAATATTATGGAAATTGACTATAAAGAAAACGAAATACAAAAGCATTTAAAATTCAATGTTAGAACAGGCGAAGAAATAGATTTATGAAAAAGGTAATTGTTGTATCGAAAACACATTTAGATTTAGGCTTTACCGACTATGCCGAAAATATAAGAAGAAGATATATTGACTCGTTTATTCCAAGTGCAATAGACCTTGCAAGGCAGGTTAATACCGAAAAAAAGAAATCATTTGTATGGACAACCGGCTCGTGGATAATTAAGGAAGCGCTTGAAAACGGAACGCATGAGCAAAGAGCTAATCTTGAAGCGGCATTGAAAAACGGTGATATTGTGCCTCACGCAATGCCCTTTACAACGCATACGGAGTTGTTGGATGAGGATACCCTTGACTACGGCTTATCAGTAGTTGACGCTCTTGATGACATGAGAGGCAAAAAGACAATCAGTGCAAAAATGACAGATGTACCCGGTCACACAAAGGCACTTGTTCCTCTTTTGTCAGAGCACGGAATTAAGCTTTTGCATATCGGTGTAAACGGTGCCTCCGCATTACCTGTTGTTCCCAATTGCTTTTTGTGGAAATGCGGTGACAGTGAAGTGATTGTCATTTATTCGGGAGATTACGGCGGAGCCTTTAAATGTGATTTGATTGATGAGGTGCTCTACTTTGACCATACACTTGATAATCACGGTGCACCGTCACCTAAAAGGGTAATGGAAAAGCTTGATAAAATCCAAAAGGAATTTCCCGAGTATGAGGTGGAGGCAGGTACGCTTGATGAATTTGCCGAGGCAATATGGCAGGTTAAGGACAAACTGCCTGTTATCGACAATGAAATCGGCGATACTTGGATACACGGAAGTGCCTCAGATCCATATAAATCTGCAGGATTGCGAGAGCTGATGCGTCTCAAAAGACAATGGCTTGCAGACGGCTCAATGAAAAGCGGCACGGATGAATATATCGGCTTTACCGATAATCTTCTATGCGTTGCAGAGCACACCTGCGGTATGGATACAAAAACATATTTTGCCGATTATGAAAATTATTTGAAATCCGATTTTCAAAAGGCAAGAAAACGGGACAAAATCATTATCAAGCATCCGTTTAGGGACTTTCCGTACAACATCTTAAACATTATAAATAAGGTGAAATTTGAAAGTTCATACAGCACAATAGAAAAAAGCTGGCACGAGCAAAGAGAGTATGTTGACAGGGCTGTAAGTCATTTGAATTTTGAACATAAAGCACAGGCTCAAAAGACACTTGCGAGCCTTGTACCGAGTAATTGCATTACTTTGAAAAATGGAGAAAAATTTAATGGTTCTGTAAAGGCATTCGGGTATGAGCTTAACATAAACAGCTATGGCGGTATAGGACGGCTTACATTCGATGATAAGGAAATCATAAAAATCAACGACAGACCGTTTGCAGAATACCGCTCCTACACAAGCAAGGATTACGATTTTTGGTTTTCTCATTATTCTCGAAATTTCGATAAAAACAGCGTATGGTCATATCCTGATTTCGGCAGACCGCTTTTGAAATACG